>JBEPUT010000057.1:0-25424 GCA_041691395.1 Chitinophagaceae bacterium | reverse complement strand
TATGGTGGATGGATATTTATTTCGAATTCGCACCTGAGATCCATCTACCATCCACCATATACCATCCACCTTCTTATATCAACCCTTTATCCCATAACCTTCTTCCACAATTCCGGAATCCTTTTAATCCAAACGAGTTCCCGTTTTTTTATGAGGGCTTCGTCGCAGGGCGTTCCGAAATAGGTTTTACCGGCTTCGAGATCACCACCCACCCCGCTCTGTGCAAGTACAACTGCCTGATCACCGATGCGCAGGGTTTTGCTTACACCAACCTGTCCCCATAAAATAACCCCATCCCCGATTTCCACGGCTCCGGCAATTCCTACCTGTGCCGCGATCAGACAATTTTTACCCAGCACGGTATCATGACCTATATGGATCATATTGTCCAGCCTGCATCCTCTCCCGATCACGGTATCGTTGGTAACTCCCCGGTCAATGGTACAGGCTGCGCCGATCTCCACATCATCTTCGATAAGCACCCTTCCGCAGCTGAGCATCTTTTTGTACCATACTTCCTGGTTCTTCTTCGTGTTATAATAAAAAGCATCGGAACCGATCACCGTGCCGGCCTGGATCACAACCCGGTTGCCGATGATGCAATGGTCCAGGATACTCACCTGGGGATGGATTACGCAGTTCTCCCCGATCTGTACGTGATTGCCGACAAAGGCCCCCGGATAGACGAATGAACTGCTGCCAATCCTTGCGCCTGGACTTATCATTTGAACCGCCGGCTCAAAGGGCCGGAAGTGTTTTACAATTTTCAGATAAGCTTCGAAGGGTTCTTCAACAATCAGCAAAGCTTTGCCCGGCGGGCATCCCACCACCTGATTGATGATGATGAAAGACGCATCGGAACGCAGGCACTGATCATAATATTTCGGATGATCCACAAAAACAAGATCGCCCTTTTCAACTTTGTGGATCTCATTGATACCGGTAGCAGATGCCTTTGCATCACCGATCAGGGAGGCCCCAAGAAATTCAGATAACCAGGACAACGACACCGGGGAAGGAAATTGCATGGGAGAAAAATTTAGCGTAAACCTACATTAAAGTGCTTTTCCACACTCTAAAAAAAATTGTGCATAAAATTTATTGGAATATTTTTCCAGATCGACAAAATTATTTCTAATATTGTGTAGGGAAATTTAGTTCCCTGTACTTACTAACCCATCCAAATAGTAAAAGTCTCGCCGCCAGCGGGGCTTTTTATTTTTTACAATCTTTTGAAACCCTTCGTACGCAACGCTTTCATCGAATTCACGTGAACACCTATTTCGTTACATACAAACCTTTTCAGGTAATTTCCGGGTTTACCACCGAAAACGGGAAGGCCTGCCTCAAGGATTTTTTTAAGGTCCCGGGAGATGTTTATCCCCTGGGCCGTTTGGATTATGACAGCGAGGGATTGCTTTTGCTCACCAGCGACAAATCCTTGAATTACCAGGTCCTTCATCCTTCTTTCGCGCACGAAAGGGAATACTGGGTACAGGTGGAAGGAAGCATCACACCGGAGGCGCTGGATGCCCTGAGCAATGGGGTAACCATTTCGCTGGACAGAAAAAAATACGTTACCCGGAAAGCAAAAGCCGAATCCTTCCCGGAAGCACCGCCGGTTCCGGAAAGAAATCCGCCGATACGGTTCCGGAAGAATATTCCCGACTCCTGGATCAGGCTGATCCTTAACGAAGGGAAGAACAGGCAGGTACGGAAAATGACTGCAGCCGCGGGTTTTCCAACCTTGCGATTGCTGCGATACCGCATTTCCAATATCAGCATCGATTCCCTTTTACCCGGTGAAATGATAGAGATGAGCAAAAAGGAATTCTTCCATAAGCTTGGTCTTCATACGCTCATATAATTTATTACCTTTCCGTCATAAAGAAGATCATTATGGTAAAATCGATGACGGGTTTTGGCAGGGCGGAAGAAACCGTAGGTGGCAAGACTTTTCTGGTGGACGTAAAATCTTTGAACGGAAAACAGTTTGAACTGCAGTTGAAATTACCCGGCTTCCTGAAACCCTATGAATTCGATATCCGGAAACTGCTTTCCGAGAAACTGGGACGTGGGTCGCTGGATTGCAGCATCAACCTCAAACAAACCGGAAACGCAAAACCCGTTACCATCAATACTGATCTGGCCAAGGCATATTACAAAGCCCTTGCGGAATTGTCCAAAGAACTTTCCCTGGATCCTTCGGCTATCCTGAGTACCCTGGTGAAACTCCCGGAAGTAATCACCCCCACCGGAGATACACTTACCGAAGAAGAATGGGCACAATTCAAAAAAGTGGTGTTAATGGCCATTGATGACCTCAACGTCCATCGGCTGAATGAAGGCAGGGTACTGGAAGACGATCTGACCCTCCGCATCAACAACATTTCCATTCAACAGGAAGAAATATTAAAACTCCAGCCCCTGCGTCAGCAGAAAATACGGGACGGACTCGAGAAACTGCTGGAAGAACATGTGGGGAAGGATCACTATGACAGCAACCGGCTGGAACAGGAAATGATCTACTACCTGGAAAAAATCGACATCAGTGAAGAACAGGTCCGCCTCAAAAACCATTGCGCCTATTTTAAAGAGGTGCTGGCCGAACCGGAGGACAGCAAGGGAAAAAAGCTATCTTTTATTCTACAGGAGATCGGAAGGGAAATCAATACCACCGGATCCAAAGCCTATGACGTGACCATTCAGAAATGCGTTGTCCTGATGAAGGATGAACTGGAAAAAGCCAAAGAACAAATATTGAATGTATTATAACCCCGGATGCCTACTGTGAAAAGAATAATTTTATTTGGGCTGATCTGTTTTCTCGTGTGCTCCTGTTCCTGGACCACAGGAACATTTGAAAAAAGCGTTTTAATGCCCGACCACCAATGGCCATCGTCCATAAAACCGGATATTGCCTTTACCATTACGGATACGGTTTCCCTGTATAATGTCTACATCGTGCTCCGGCATACCGATGCCTATCATTTCAACAACCTATATGTACGGGCAGCAGTGTATGAACCGGGAGAAACACATCCAAAAACGGGCGATTATGACCTGTTGCTGGCCAGCAACGAAAAAGGATGGAACGGAACGGCCATGGATGATATTTATGATACCCGCATCATCATCCAGCCCGGGACCAGGTTCCGGAAATCGGGCACCTATCATTTTATCATGGAGCAGCTCATGCGGGAAGATCCGCTGAAGAATATCCTGAGCGCAGGTTTGCGGCTGGAAAAGATCCGCTGACAGCGGATGAAAAAAGGTAAAACGGTGCGGCATGATGGCTATAAACAGGTATAAAAATAAGCGCATTAACCGGCCGAACCTGGTTTACTGGTTCCTGCTCCTTTATATCATCGCTGCCTTGGGTTGGTGGTTCATTGCCCTGAATATCCAGAACCGCCAGATGACGGAATATAAACTCAGTCTGCTCACCCACGACGACATCAACTATATTCAAAAAGCAGAAAAGATATACCGCGAACGGGACCGGAAAACAGCAAGCTATATCGGAGAGGGGCTGTTTATCCTGATCGTCATTTTAGTGGGGGCCGTCTTTCTGTATTCTGCTATTCTGCGGCAGAACCGCATACACCGGCAGCAGCAGAATTTTATGATGGCCATTACCCATGAATTAAAAACCCCCATTTCCATTGCCCGGTTAAACCTGGAGACCCTGTTAAAGCGCGATCTGACCGAGGTCCAGAAAGTAAAGCTCCTGAATTCGTCCCTGCAGGAAATTAACAGGCTCAATAACCTGACGGGCAATATCCTGGTTTCGGCGCAGTTGGAAGGCGGCTCTTACCGTTTTGATAAGGAAACACTGGACATGTCCAAAATCGTTAGCGATTCCAGTCATGATTTCATCACCCGGTTTCCCGGGAAACTCTGGCATACCGAAATCGCCAACGACATTCAATTTATCGGAGATCCGCTGCTGATGCAGATCCTGGTGAATAACCTCATCGAAAATGCGGTTAAATACTCCGCTCCTGATTCGGCGGTCTCCGTCAGCCTGAAAAATAAGGACAACAAAGGGCTGCTGGAAGTGAAGGATGAAGGGGCGGGCATACCGCAAAAAGAACGCAAACGGATCTTCCAGAAATTTTACCGGGTCGGAAACGAAGATACCCGCACCACGCAGGGAACAGGACTTGGCCTATACTTAGTGAGTAAAATAGCCCGCGACCATAAGATGATCATCAACATTTCCTCCAATCAGCCAGAGGGCAGTATTTTTACAGTCCAATTCAACATAACCCGGTCATGACGGAATCTGCGCGAAAATCCATTTTGCTGGTAGAAGACGAGAAAAATCTGCATGATGCCCTGCGGCTCAATCTGGAACTGGAAAACTACCAGGTTACTTCTGCCTATGACGGAAATGAAGCCCTGAAAGCAGTGAAGTCCGAATACTTCGACCTGCTGATCCTGGATGTGATGCTTCCCGGTATTGACGGAATTAACGTAGCTGAAACGATCCGCGTACAGCAGAACCCCGTTCCGATCCTTATGCTCAGCGCCCGTAATACCAGTGCCGACCGCGTACTCGGTTTGAAAAAAGGCGCCGATGATTACCTGAGCAAACCGTTTAACCTGGAAGAGCTGCTGCTTCGGGTACACAAACTCATTGATAAGAATCAAAAGCTGCAGGAAAAACATTCTGCCCCCGACAATTATTTTTTCGGAAAAAACGGGATTGACTTTAAGGCGCAGGAAGCCTTTAACAAAAAAAACGAAAGGTTCCGGCTGAGTAAAAAGGAAACCATGCTGCTCAAACTACTCATTGAACATAAAAATGAAGTGGTAAAACGGGAGAAGATCCTTCAGGCGGTTTGGGGATACCAGGTTTACCCGAATACCCGCACCATTGATAATTTCATTCTGAATTTCAGAAAATATTTTGAAGACGACAGCCGCAATCCAAAGTATTTCCACTCGGTCAGGGGAGTGGGTTATAAGTATACGGAGTAGGATTCGTTTATCGCTGTTGATGGTTGATGGCGTTAATCACCCGTTCGGCTTCCTCCAGTGTATGGGCCACATCCAAGCTGTCGTAATGGGGCGTATACAATTTCATTTCACATTCATTCAGCAGGTTCCTCAGTTGAGTGATCTCTACATCTTCCCACCCATCGGACCGGAGACGGGCAGATATATTGAACTTATTCAGTTCGCTTGCAGGCAATTGCAGTTTATCAGAAAGAGTTTTCCAGACAGTCCGGTTCACCGAGGTATAAAATTTCCCATAGTCGCCGGTACCTGCCAGTTCTTTTGATTCCCGCAAAGGATCGACAACGGGTCCGGGCGGTTTTACGGGTTCAACCGGCACGGCAACCGGCTCCTTACGCATAGCAACAGGAGCCTTTCCAATCATCCGCTTTTTTCGCATCAAAATATAAATGCCCAGGGCGCCGACTAAAATACCACCAGTGATCCATAAAATATTTTTTGCCCATCCGCCGGCGATCAGTATGGTCGGAAGGGATAGTACCGGAGCCGGGGAAGATCTCCTTTTGCCCGAATGACCCATATGAATATGCACGGGATCGGTCTGAACCGTTTTATAGGCATTGACCGCCGGATCGAAATAACTGAGTTTTACGGGAGGTAGAATATATTGTCCGGGTTTGTTACAGGAGAAACTGTATGAATATGTTTTGGACCCGCCGAGCGGAGCATTGGCCTTATTGATGTTTTCCTTGCTGTTCACATCATAAGATGCCATATTTTCCGGCCAATCCACTGTTGGGGCATTGATCATGGGCAGATTACCTTCTCCTTTTACCGTTAGCGTAAGCAGGGCCGCATCGCCGGTATCGATTTCTTTCGAATCCAGGCTTGCCCCGATGGAATACCTGCCTACGGCTCCATTAAAATCTGCCGGTTTTCCATTTTCAGGTAGTGGCTTCACGTGCACGGTCAGCGGCTTGCTGTCCAGCGTCAGGTGTTGTGAAAAAGTTGTACCCCGCGGATCCTGATCAAACAGCCTGTCCAGCAGGCTGCCAAATCCCTGTCCGGACGACTGCCTCTTTTCAACCTTCGTAAAATAAATGTTATTATCTGTTTCCACCGGGTCAAGAACGATGTCCCCTGCCTGGAGTGCAATCAGTTGCGCCTTCCGGATAATATGCACCGTAAAATTCTTTCCGTTTACTTTTTCCACGGTCGACTGGTCGTTGCCCGGATCCAGCATATCGTACACGCTGAATCCGTTGAGGGATGGTTGTTTCATAACCCGGGACTCAGACTGCAGCCTGGAATAGAGTTTATAGGTTACCACGATGGGTTCGCCCAGATAACAGTCTTTTTTGCTCACTTCCACACGGATAAAAAAATTCTTTCTGATTTTATCCGCCACATTGTCTCCGGGCTTGATTACAGTCTGCATGTCCACCTCGGGCGCAGCCGAGGGCCATCCCGGATCGGGCAGAGGATTGAAATTATTGGGTTGCGACTGGTTTCCGTAACTGGAAACGTTCCTGACGTTGATGGTCACCGGGCCGGATTGCATCTGGTGACCGTCAACCAAGGCGGATGCCCCCCTGATAGTGAATTTACCGGCGCGTTTGGGTTGTAAAACAAAACTGACGGATTTATTTTCACTCACCGCGCCGTTCACGATGGTGGTACCAGTGGATTCGCTGGGTCCCTGTACAATGTTAAAATCAGGAAAATTGGGCAGTTCGAGATTTTCAATCTGTTTTGCATTTTCTATGGAATACTGGATCTGGACATAATCCGATCTGCCCATGTCTTTTGTGTTGGCCACGGTGGTAAAGCTTACCTGTGCCATTGCCGGGGTCATCAGCAGGCAAAGCCATAAGGAAAAAAGACGACGGATAGGTAAAATTGAATCGATAATGCCTGGTTTAAATGAAATCATTTCAGTTGACGGTTAACAACACCTATGTGCAAATTTACACCGTAGAACCGTCAACCGACATCCGTCAATCGTCAACAAATTCATAAATCCCCCAACAAAGGCCGGATCACCAGATCTTCCACCACGGCCTGGGGCGAAAGTTTCGTGATCTGCAGGATGCTGTCCGCAATATCGGAAGCTTTCATGATCCGGCCGGGGTCCACCCCACTGGCCGACCAGGAGTCAGTATAAATAGCCCCCGGATAAATACCCGTTACCTTAATGCCGAAAGGTTTCATTTCCTCGCGCAGGTTTTTTGAAAATCCGGAGAGGGCAAATTTGCTGATGCTGTAGGAACCACCGTTGTCATAAGCCGCAAGAGCAGCAATGGAACATATATTTAGTATATGACCGCATTTACGCTCCATCATGGAAGGGAGCAATACCCGGGTAAGATGATAGGCGCTTAGCAAATTAATATCCAGCATCGTTTCCAGGACACCGTCCGCTTCATTATAAATACTGCCCGGAATAAAACTTCCGGCATTATTGATGAGGATATCCACGTTTGCTCCCTGATCCAAAACCCATTTTCCAAAACCTGTGGCGCCCTGTTTGATGGCAAGGTCGAACGCTTTGGCCCTGATGTGCTGATCCGGAAAACGGCCCATCATCGATTCGAGCGCATGATACAGGCTAACCTCGTTTTTGGCCGTGAGATAAAGATCATGTCCCTCTTTGGCAAAACTTTCTGCGAGGGCAAATCCAATGCCGCGGGAGGCGCCGGTGATAACGATGGTCATAGTGTGCAATTTAAGGCTTGCCCGCTGAATGGGATCCGGGGAATTTGAAAATCTGATGATTTGAAAATTTGAAAATGAATGGCAGTAATTTCCGGAATGCGTTTGTTTCAACAAGCAGTAAATTGCAGCATGCGTTACCGGCATCTTTTCTTTGACCTGGATCATACACTGTGGGATTTTGACAGCAACAGCCGGGAGGCGCTGCAGGACATCTATGCCTCCCTTTCACTGGAAAAAGCGGGCGTATATGACTTCGGCATATTCCATTCCAATTATCTGGCGCATAACAACCGGCTTTGGGAGAAATACCGGAACGGTCAGATCAGGGTGGATGAATTGCGCTGGAAACGTATGTCGCTTTCCCTGCTGGATTTTAAAATCGGCGACGATGCGCTGGCCTGGAAAATGGGAAATGCCTTCCTGGAAGTTTTGCCTTCCAAAACCCTTTTGTTTCCCGACACGATGTACATTCTCCGATACCTGACTGATAAAAAATATCAGCTTCATCTCATCACCAACGGCTTCGAAAAAACGCAGCACCAAAAACTGCAAAGCGCCGGCATCGGCGGATTTTTCCGGGAGGTGATCACTTCCGAAAGTTCAAACAGCCTGAAGCCGCATCCGGAAATATTCGAGTATGCCCTGTTAAAAACCGGGGCGGAGAAAAGGGAAAGCATTATGATCGGCGATACGCCGGAAGTGGATATTCTGGGCGCGATCAATGCGGGCATGGACCAGGTTTACGTAAATCATATACAGAATCCAGAACCGGTGAAAGCGACTTATACAGTTACTTCTTTAAAGGAATTGGAAAATATATTTTAAAGGGCCGCTTCGCTAACTAACATCTGCTCTCACCATTCCGCCAGTACCGTTACGCCACCCTGCACCACCTGGTTTAGCTGAATCTTCAATGCCGTTCCCGGCGGAAGCAGCACGTCCACCCGCGACCCGAATTTTATAAAGCCCATTTCTTCACTTTGTACTACCTGCTGACCCACCGACAGGTAGTTGATGATGCGTTTGGCCAGGGCGCCCGCAATCTGTTTTACCAGTATTTCGCCCTTGCTGTTTTTAACTACCACGCTGTGCCTTTCGTTTTCTGTAGAGGATTTGGGGTTCCAGGCCACCAGGTATTTCCCTTTGTGATACTGACTGTATATCACTTCTCCGCCGATGGCATTTACGTTCCGGTGAACATTCGCGGGACTCATAAAAATCGAAACCTGTATCCGGCGGTCGTGGAAATATTCTGTATCGCTGATCTCTTCAATCACCACTACTTTTCCATCGGCGGGGCAAACAACATACTGATCATTCAACGTGGGTTTCCTTGCCGGCACCCGGAAAAAAGAAATGATGAAAAGCAGGAGCGCGAAGCTGACAATAAAAATCAGCCAGCTCAGCCAGGGTTGATAAAAACTGATAAAATAAAAGGAGCCCAGGTTCAGTGCGGCAAACAGAATGGTACAGATGCCAATCGTTTTATATCCTTCTTTGTGGATGGTCATTACGGTAGAAATGAGTTTCCGTGAAAATACTATGCAAACATAGCAATGTATAGCCAAATGAATGGCGTGGCAAAAAGAAGAGAATCAAACCGGTCCAGGAACCCGCCATGACCTGGCATAATTTGGCCGCTATCCTTAACATTGGCCATCCGTTTCAGCTTGCTTTGCAGGAGGTCGCCCATGGTTCCCGATAATGAGGCAATGGCGGCAACGATCATCCACTGGGTGACCGTCTGCATCTCAAAATCGCTGCTCAGAAAATATCCCGTTATGCCCATGAACACGATGGAGAAAAGAATACCCGCGATGGTTCCCTCCCAGGTTTTTTTCGGGGAAATTTTTGATAAGGGCGTTTTACCGATCAGCGAACCCACCAGGTAGGCCATCGTATCATTCACCCATAAACTCAGGATGATCATGATCACCAATAGTTTATTCACTGTTTCGAGGGCTGTTCCCGGGTAATAGGTACGCAGGTTTAGCAATAAGCCCAGGCTCAGAGATATATAAACGAGTCCCAGGGCGGAATAACCCATATTCCGCAGATGGGGTTTGCGTACATACAATATTTCCGTTACCGGAAGAATAAAAAGAAAGATGATGCTTCCATACAATCCGGCGTCGTGCAGTAAAAAAACCTGCCTTCCGTTGCCGGCCCTGCTGCAGTACATCATGATGCACCATCCGGCAATCATCACCCCGTATTTTTGGAAAGCGCTGATGTCCTGATACGCTGTATCTATTTTCCCGAGTAATTTTTGGTATTCATACCAGCATCCGAAATGAATGATGGAAAAAAGAATGAAAAAACTCCACGCGTTCCAAAGCAGTCCGACAAGCATCACCGCAACAAAAACCAGCGAAGTAAGCGCCCTGGTTCTGAATGTGCTGGCCTGGAGTGACATGAGGTGAAGTTACGGAAATGATGGAATTATTGTGGATGGTTTACCATCAACGAATATTATTCGGAATCTTCATCAAATGGCGTTTCCGCCACCACCGGATATACTTTCTCATAACTCGTCTGCGAATGCCGGCGGAGGTAGTTCAGTAAAAAAATAACGAGCACCAGTGAAATAATGCCCACCAGGATACCAGTTGTATCCAGGCTGCTTTTATCATCCAGGCTGGTCACTTTAAAATAGACGAGGAGGAGTTGTCCGCTGTTAAAAATAAAATGGCCGATCATCGCGGGTATAATACTTCCGCTGTACCAATACAGGGCGCCGAGAATGATACCCAGGATCATGCGGGGAATAAAACCCATGAACTGTCCGTGAAAAGCAGAAAACAGCGCCGCCGTAAAAATAATTCCCGGCCAGGCACTTTTAAAAACCCGGATAAACAACCTTTGCAGGATCCCTCTGAAAAAAAGTTCCTCCCCAAAGGCCGCCAGCACGCCGGCCATTAAGACTGATTTCAGCAGGTCGCCGGGATTTTTCATAGTAAGTATGTTCCGCAAGGTGTTGTCCGTTTCTGTTTCCCCTTTTTCCACCCATTCTCTGGCCGATTTTGACAGGAACCGGGTAACCAGTTCCTGATTTACCGCGGCAAGCCATTGCACCATAAAAAAGGCAGCAATCATTATGACTACGCCCAGGTAAATAAAAGATCTTTTATCCGGAGCCTTTAATCCCGCATAGGCCCAGGGGTGCGGGTCCGCCAAAAAAGCAAAAAAGAGGGAAGGCAGTATAAACAGGCCGAAGGATTGCAGCACCAGCATCCCCTGAACCACTCCTGCCAGTTCGGGTCTGGAATAATCTTCCGGTTTCATGGATGCGATCTGCATGACGGTGAGGTGATTGACCCGGGCAATGATAGAGATGCCCAACCCGGATACCAGAAAAAGGATAATGCCGATCAGTCCGCCGAAAATGATCAGTTGAAGCCAGGCCGGTTTATTTCCAATGCTGAGATGGGTTTGCATGTGTCGTGCTTTCTGCTTCTGGCTAAATAATTTATCTTTGCGGTCAGAAAGCTGCGCGAATTTAAGCAAGACCGCCACATTTTTGGCACAAGGGCAGCAGGAACGGATTATTTGTGAATTTTCCCTGATTTATTAAGGATGGCCACACAGATCGGAAATATAGTACTGCCCGATTTCCCCTTACTGCTCGCACCCATGGAGGACGTGAGTGATCCGCCGTTCCGTTTTGTTTGCAAACAGCACGGAGCCGATCTTATGTACAGCGAGTTCATTTCCAGCGAGGGTTTGATCCGGGATGCCATTAAAAGCAGGCAGAAACTGGATTTTTTTGAATACGAGCGCCCCTTCGGTATCCAGCTATTCGGCGGGGATGAAGAGGCCATGGGCCTCAGCGCCCGGATCATTGACGCTACCAATCCCGACCTGGTGGACATTAATTTCGGCTGTCCGGTAAAAAAAGTGGTTTGCAAAGGCGCCGGCGCAGCCGTATTGAAAGATATTGAGGCCATGGTCAGGCTCACGCGGGCGGTGAAACAGTCGACCAGGCTGCCTGTAACCGTAAAAACCAGGCTGGGATGGGATGAGCAATCTAAAAATATTGAAGAAGTGGCTGAGCGGCTTCAGGACGAGGGCATTAGTGCACTCACCATTCATGGAAGGACCCGTGCCCAGTTGTATAAGGGCGAGGCCGACTGGCGCCTGATCGCCCGCGTAAAAAACAATCCAAGGATAAAAATTCCCATATTCGGCAACGGCGACATTGATTCCCCGGAAAAAGCGCTTGAATACAGGAACCGCTATGGCATTGATGGTATTATGATTGGCCGCGCCGCCATTGGCTATCCCTGGATCTTTAATGAAATAAAACATTTCCTTCAAACCGGAACGCACCTCGAGCCGCCACCAATAGAAAAACGGGTGGAATGCATCCGACAGCATCTCTGCCGTTCTGTGGAGTGGAAAGGAAGAGTGCTGGGCATCCTGGAAATGCGCAGACACTACAGCAATTATCTTCGGGGATTCCCCCACATCAAGGATTTCCGAAATCAACTGGTTCAAAAAAATTCCCAGGAAGAAATTGACGCGGTTTTGGAGGAGGTGGTGAAGCGGTATGCGGGCCAGGAGGTGTTAGTCGACTGTTGACGAACTTTGTGCGCAAATGCGAGGCCCTCCTTTTCACATCTCCGCATTCCTCACATCTCCACATTCCTCACATTACTAAACCGCTCCAGCAAACCCGTATAAACCAAAGCCCTTTTTGCAGCAATGAAATCCGCAGTAAACAGTTCGACTGCCATGATGGAAAGGGCAATGCCCAGGCCCACCCAAAAATATCTTGAAGGATCATTCCGAAAAATCAGGATGAATAAAATGCCTGCTGCCAGGGCGCCGACCTCGATCCGGCGATAGATATCGAAATTCCTGTTCACTTTTCCCATTCTGGCCAGTTCCTTAATTTTCAGTTGTCCGGGATTCATATCGTAAGCATAAACCTGATTGATGCGCTGATCGTCGCTGCGCTGGTATACGGTGTATCCGGCAATAGCCTGGATCAACCCGAACAGCAGCAAAGGAATGGCCGCCCCCCTGCCCATATTCGTTTTCACGCAAAAATAGAAAATCAGGGAAAGCAAGACCGCTGCCAGCCCCACCACCAGGAACAACAGGCTTTCGTGTTTTTCTGCAATAAAATATTTCTCGATATCCGCTTTCGTCAGCATGTAAAAATTCTCCATTAAATATAACTAATATACCGTTCGTTCCGGGCTTCTTATTTTTGCCAAAATTTTACCATGGGCCGTTTGCTGATCGCTGCGCTGATTCCCCTGCTTTTTCTGGGTTGCAAAACCAACAATGTAAAAACTGATGACAGCCTGAAAGTATATTTCGATTCCGCCGGGGTGACGGGCTGTTTCGCCTTGTTCAACAATTCACAGAATGACTTTACTATTTATAATCTGGAACGTTACCGGGACAGTTCCTTCAGCCCCGCATCCACTTTTAAGATCGTGAACTCACTGATTGGCCTTCAGACCGGAAAGATCACCGATGAAAATATGGTAATCAAATGGGACGGGATAACCCGCTGGAACCCCGATTGGAACAAAGACCTCAGTATGAAAGAGGCCTTTGCTGTTTCCGCCGTTCCCTATTACCAGGAAGTGGCCCGCCGGATAGGACACGATACCATGAAACACTGGATCGACAGCCTGGGTTTTGGAAACCGGGACATCAGCGGTCCTGTAGACTCCTTCTGGCTGAACAATACCCTGAAAGTGAAACCCGACGAAGAACTGGGATTGGTTAAAAAGCTGTATTTCGACGAACTGCCTTTTTTTCACAGGACACAGGATATCGTGAAGAAAGTGATGCTGCGGGAAGATGATACCAATTACAAACTGAGTTATAAAACCGGGTGGGGGAAAACGGAAAACGGGAACGAGCTGGGTTGGATCGTGGGCTGGATAGAAGAAAACAGGCATCCCTATTTTTTTGTGCTGAATTTCGAGTCTCCGGATAAAAATATAAACATGCAGGAGGTCCGCCTCCATATCCTTAAAGGGATCCTTTCCCATTTAGGATTTTTTAACGGAAAGAAATAAAATGGCTGCAGGCGGTTCGTTATCTTTATTGCTGCCAAATGCATTTGGAAAATCCTGAATACCTGATCACCCTGCTGGTTATTCCCGGCCTGGTCTTTCTTTTTATCCGCCTGATACGCTGGAAACAAAAGACGGGCCAACGCATTGGAGATCCCCTATTGGTGAACCAACTGGTAAAATCATTTTCTTCCCTGAATTTTCTGATCAAATTTGTGCTCATCGGCGTGGTTTTTTTATTGCTGATCCTCGGAATGGCCAATCCAAGGGCGCGTGGCGCTTCCGAAAATATTACCCGGCAGGGTGTGGACGTGATGATTGTGCTGGATGTAAGCAAGAGCATGCTGGCGACGGATGTAAAACCCAGCCGCCTGGATAAAGCAAAACAACTGCTTTACCGGCTGGTGGACAAACTCCCGAACGACCGGCTGGGACTCATACTTTTCGCCGGCAGGTCCTATATGCAGATGCCGCTGACGCCGGATCATGGTGCGGCTAAAATGTATATTTCCGAGGCCAGCCCCAATGCGGTCCCCACGCAGGGAACAGATTTTGCCGAAGCGCTCCAGATGGCCAATAATTCCTTCAACCGAAATGAACACAAATACAAAGCCGTTGTTCTTATATCAGACGGCGAGGACCATGACCCCGAAGGTTTAAAAACGGCAAAACAGCTGGCGGAAAACGGTGTTATGATCAATACGGTAGGCATTGGGACCCCGGAAGGTTCCATCATCATTGATCCCGGAACCAATGAGCCTAAAAAGGATGAAAAAGGGAATATAGTGATCTCGAAACTGAATGAACCCGAGCTTAAGGGAATATCCGATGCCACCAACGGTATTTATATCCGGCTCGATAATCTGGAAGATGCCACCATAACCCTTTCGCAACGGCTCGATAGCATCGAAAAGCGGGCGCTTACGGAAAGTGAATTCGTCAATTATAAAAATTATTTCCCCTGGTTCCTGGGTTTGGCCCTGATCTTACTGGTCATTGAAATGTTTCTTCCGGAAAGAAAAGGTCTGACCCCCGATAAAATGAAATCAGCCTGAAACCAATACCCTTCATATTATTCATGATGGCCACGACGCTGGCCAGTTTACCCGGGCTCGCCCAGCCGGCTGATGCCCTGATCCGGAAAGGCAACCGCAGTTACAAAGCACAGAATTACGATCAATCGGGGTCAGACTACGAAAGCGCCCTGAAGAAATCTCCGGGAAATACAGATGCCAGCTATAACCTGGGCAATGCATTATTCAGGAAGAATGATTTTGATCACGCCGAATCCAGCTATGATCATGTGCTGAACTCAGGCGCGGATGCCAGGACACGCGGAGATGCCTGGTATAATAAAGGCGTGGCGCTGATTAAACAAAACAAACTGGATGAAAGCATCGATGCCTGGAAGAATGCACTGAAACTGAATCCAGACGATAAGGAAGCGCAGGAAAACCTGGTGAAGGCACTCCTTGAAAAAAAGAAAAAGCAGCAACAGCAAAATAACAACAACGATAAGGACAAGAAGGAAAAAAAACCCAAGCAGGATAAAAAGGACCAGCCGAAAGAACAGCCCAAAAATCAGGAAGACAATCATCCTGACCCCCACCAAAGTAAGCTGAGCAAGCAGCAGGTGGAGCAATACCTGCGTTCGCTCATTCAGCGGGAAAAAGATGTGCAGGATAAAATGAACCAGAACAAAACCCATGCACCAGACCAGCCGGATAAGGATTGGTAAGCACCACTCCGAATCGTTAATTTTGCTATTATTCAGTTAAGGCCCATCATGCAATTTTATACCCATTCCCTGACGCAATATGAACGGCTGAAAACCGTGCCGGTAAAAGTGGGCAACCTGGTGATCGGTGGTGATGCGCCCATCCGGGTTCAGACCATGACCACGCCGGATACCATGGATACCCGGGCCACGGTGGAGCAATCCATCCGTTGCATAGAAGCCGGCGCCGAACTCATCCGCATTACGGCTCCCAGCAAAAGCGAGGCGGAGAACCTGCTCCTCATCAAAAACGAGATCCGAAAAAGAGGTTATCAGACGCCCCTGGTGGCAGACATCCATTTCACGCCCAACGCCGCCGAGATTGCGGCCCGCATTGTGGAAAAGGTGCGCGTGAACCCGGGCAATTATGTGGATAAGAAAAAATTCCAGTTCATCGAATACACTGACCAGGAATATAAGGATGAGATCCAGCGGATACACGACCGCTTTGTTCCTCTGGTCCGCATCTGCAAAGAATACGGAACGGCCATGCGGATCGGCACCAACCATGGCTCCTTAAGCGACCGGATCATGAGCCGCTATGGAGATTCACCCATGGGCATGGTGGAAAGTGCGATGGAATTCCTCCGCATCGCCCGCAGCGAAAGTTATCATCAGATCGTACTGAGCATGAAATCGAGCAATCCCCTGGTGATGGTGCAGGCATACCGACTGCTCGTGCGCAATATGCAGGATGAATTCGGCCTGCTTTATCCGCTGCACATCGGCGTAACCGAAGCAGGTGACGGAGAAGACGGCAGGATCAAATCGGCCATCGGCATCGGTACGCTGCTGGAAGACGGCATTGGCGATACGATCCGGGTATCCCTGACAGAAGATCCCGAATTTGAGATACCCGTTTGTCAGGATATCGTGGCGCGCTATACGAACCGGAAGCCGGATGAAACTGTTCCGGCAATCGAAAAGATTTCCCATTCTCCTTTTGAATATCAAAGAAGAACAACCATCCCCCAACTCCCCATCGGCGCTCCGCATCCCCCCGTGGTGATAGCGGATTTCGCACGCGCCGGTCAGATAAGCAGGGAGGCATTGCAGCATATCGGATACCGGTATCAGCCGGAGATCGATAAATGGAACATTGGAGATGCAGCAGCCGATTATTTGTATACGGCAGGAACAATACCTGCATTTGCTTTACCCGGCACCCTGAAAGTAATTTGCGACTATGCCTGTTGGCAAAACCTGGATGCCACCACGACCGGTGAAGAAAAACATTTCCCTTTATATTCCGGTGAAGCGATACTCAAAGCGGAGCGGCATTCCAAAACAATGAACTTTGTTTCCCTGGATACCGGCAATCCCGGAAGCCTTGCATTGCTTTCTGCGCTGCAAAGTATCCCGGGCGTAATTCTCTGCGTATATTCATCGGCCGGGAATCCTTTTGCGGAAACCAGGCGGTTCATCATGGAAATGATGAACCGGAAGATCCAGAACCCGGTGATTCTATCCATTGATTGTTGCGAAACCAGCATTGATAAACAATTGATCCATTTTGCCGTGGAAGCCGGCGCATTGCTAACCGATGGAATGGGAGATGGTCTCTGGTTGAAAAACGATCCGGACAAGATCGTGGACAAGCAGGTGACCGGCAGAACTTATCTCCCTTCTGGAAACAATCAGCAATTTCTAAACAACACCGCATTTTCAATTCTGCAGGCTGCCAGGACCCGTATTTCCAAAACCGAATACATTTCCTGCCCCTCTTGCGGAAGAACGCTTTTTGACCTTCAGGAAACCACTGCCAGGATCAGATCCGTAACCAGTCACCTCAAGGGCCTGAAGATTGCAGTGATGGGTTGTATTGTAAACGGTCCCGGGGAAATGGCAGATGCCGATTTCGGATATGTGGGCAGCGGTCCGGGAAAAATCACCCTTTATAAAGGGAAAGAAGTGATGAAACGCGGGGTAAGCAGCGAGGTGGCTGTAGATGAATTAATCAATTTGCTAAAAGAAAACAACGAGTGGGTCGAACCAGGCAAAGTAAACGGATCTTAGTTCATGTATGGGTTGCCGGGTTCATGTTCCTGTCAGGTGATCTGTCTGCACAATCAGACAGCAGCCGAAAAACTCCGGATAAGACGAGCAGTTCCATCGATTCCACTTCCTTTCCCGCCTATCCGCAAAAAGACCTGACAGATGTTGTCCACGCGCTTACACGAAAGAAGAAAGACAACCTTCCGGTAAAACCCGGACCACCAGTTAAATACCATTTTTCCATTGTACCGGCCATTGGTTATACCCTGAGCACCGGGTTTGCGGGGATCCTGGCTTCCAATGTCGCTTTTTTTGCCGACGATCCGGCAAAAACCAATGTATCCAATATTGCGGTTCAGCTGGTATATTCCCAGTACCAGCAGCTTACTGTTCCCATACTCGTGAATTACTGGACACGGGACAATCAGTTTAATATTATTGTTGACTGGCGTTACTACAAATATCCCCAGGATACCTACGGACTGGGCGGTCACAGCTCCCTCGGCAACGAAAATGAAATTGATTATTCCCAGTTCCGCATCCATCAGTCCGTATTAAAAAAGCTGACGCAGAATTTATATGCAGGAGTGGGTTATTATCTTGACTATCACTGGAACGTAAGCGAAGAGGGACTTCATAACGGCGAACACTCAGACGCGTTCCTGTACGGACTTCCCGATAAAACTGTTTCTTCCGGCGGCGTGTTGAATTTATTAATTGACAGCCGTAAAAATTCCATCAATCCACAAGGCGGTTTTTATGCGGATGTGCTTTACCGGGACAATCTCCGAACGTTGGGGAGTGATACTAACTGGGAATCCCTTACGCTGGACCTGCGGAAATATTTCAGGCTGTCATCCGATGGAAGAAACATACTGGCATTCTGGAGTTATAACTGGCTGACCCTTTCCGGCAAACCACCTTACCTCGATCTGCCCGCAACGGGTTGGGATACTTACAACAATACGGGTAGGGGTTATATCCAGGGCCGGTTCCGGTCAGACGACATGCTTTACCTCGAGGCGGAATACCGTTTTCCCATCAGCCGGAATGGTCTTTTCGGCGGTGTGGCTTTCGCGAATATGCAAAGTTTTTCAGATTATCCTTCGCGGCAATTCAGCAAATTATGGCCGGCTGCAGGAGGCGGCCTGCGGATTAAGGTGAACAAACATTCCAATACCAACATCGCTATTGATTACGGAATCGGCATTGACGGATCCAAAGGCTTTTTTGTGAATCTCGGGGAAGTCTTTTAATGCTAAGTCAATATCCGGGCCCCTTCTGCAATATTCATGATGAAACAGTCGGGCGTTCTGCCAAACATTTTTACATATTGTTCCTGAATGCCCGAAATAAAATGATCCGTATGATCCTTTTCAACCAGGGTGATGATGCAGCCGCCAAAGCCGCCCCCCATTTGTCTTGCACCCTTTACTTCCGGAAATGTTTTTGCCGCACGCACCAGGAAATCCGATTCAGGACAACTCACTTCATAGTCCTCGCTTAATCCCTGGTGGGAGGCATACATCAGTTTTCCGAAGGCATCGATTCTTCCCGCTTCCAGAAAATCACAGCCTTCCAGTAAACGCTGGTTTTCCTCCAGCACGAAAAGACATCTCTTATAAACCACCGGATCCAATTCTCCGCGATGACGGGTCAATTGCCCGAACTGTACATCGCGCAGGGAATGGATACCCGGATAATAACGGGCAAGCAAGGCAACCCCTTCCTCACACTGACGACGTCTTTCATTATAAGCCGATGAGGCCAGGGAATGGCTCACCATAGTATTCACCAGCACCATACAGTATTCCGGAAAATCAAACGGGATATATTCGAATTCCAGGTTGCGGCAATCGAGTTTCATCACATGTCCGGCCTTGCCATGTAAACTCGCAAACTGATCCATGATGCCACAATGCAGACTGGCAAAATGATGTTCGGTTTTCTGTGCCGCCAGTGCAATGTCCATCCTGGACAAACCAAGCCTGTAAATTTCATTCAGGGCAAGTCCGAATGCGGAACAGAGGGCCGCTGATGAACTCATGCCCGCACCCACGGGCACATTGCCCGAAACAACCACGTCCATGCCCTGCGAAAGCTGCTTATGGGGCAGTACATAATGGATCATGCCCAGCAGGTAGGTTGGCCAGCCTTTCACAGGATGCACATCGTCTATCGGGAAAGTGAATTTTTCCTGATATTGCTCGGCATAAACATTCAGCAGTTTATTGGTATTGGAGTCGATCCCGATGTAGATATTTTTGTCAATGGCGCCCGGAAGTACAAAACCTTCGTTGTAATCCGTATGTTCGCCGATGAGGTTTACCCGTCCGGGCGCTGCAGCGATCAATACTTCTTTTCCAAAATATTGCTGAAATTGCCTGCGAATCTGATTTTCCATCGGAGAAATTAACTATTGATCAAATGTCATTTACGATTTCAAGAATAAAGGAACAGGATTTAAACCTGTTGCAACTAACAGACGATACCAGCGGCATTCATGTAAAGATACTGCCCGGATGGGGTGCCTTGCTGCACGAATTTTCCATTCCGCTGAAAGAAGGCCGTTTGCAGGCGGTAAGCAGTTACAGGGATCTTTCCGACCTCCGGAAAAATCATCCGCTTTTCTTCCGGAGCGCGAAACTGTCCCCTTTCCCCTGTCGCATCGCCGGGGCACGGTATAAATTTGAAGAAAAATGGTACGAATTCAAAAATAAATTCAAAGACGGGTCCGCCATACACGGCCTGCTTTCCGATAAGCCTTTTACCATTGTTCAGGAAAACGCAAACGACCACCAGGCATCTGTTCTCCTGGAATACAGGTATAACGGTGAAGAACAGGGGTTTCCATTCCCTTATCTATTAACTGTCAGATACACATTAAAAGAGAAAGGATTATTGGCGCTGGAGTCGGTTGTCACCAACCAATCGCCAGGGCGCATACCCATCGCCGATGGCTGGCACCCGTATTTCAGTATCGGGGGCAAAGTGAACGATTGTGAACTCAGCATAGACGCCAGGGAAATCCTTGTTTTTGATGAAAACCTGGTGCCCACAGGAGAAAGAACCGCCTTCGATCGTTTTTCTTCCGGGGCGCGTTTGGGTTCCTATGCCCTGGATCATTGTTTTCTGCCGGAGTTTCATCCGGGAAGAGCCGCCTGCACCCTGTTCAATCCGGTGAACCGGGTGGCTATATCCTTCTTCCCGGATAAAACATATCCTTACCTGCAGATCTATACGCCGGACGACCGCAACAGCATAGCCATTGAGAACCTGAGTGCTGCCCCAAACAGTCTGAACAACGGCATCGGATTAATCATTCTCGAACCCGGTCATTCACAAACTTTTACAACGCAATACAAGCTGGGTTTGCAGTAAAGACGTACCTTTCCGCCTGCTTTTTTCACGGATCCTCTCCCTTCCGGAACAGGATCGTGCCTCATTAAAAATTAAAAAAACCACGCATGAAGCGGTTAAAATATCTCCTCAGCGGCGCCCTCATTTTTCTGCTGGCCGGTTGTTTTGAGATCCATGAACAAATTGACATCGGCCCCCATGGGAAAGGAGACCTCAGCTTTAATACCGACATGAGCCAGTTGCTGGTGGCCATGCAGAGTTACCTCAGTCCCGAAGAGATGCAGAAACAAATGCCCGCAAAAAACCTGGACACCACCGTAATGATGAAGAACCTGATGGACAGTGCAAAGGACATTACCCCGGAAAATAAGGAACTGGTAAAAGACGGCACGGTGCACATGAAGCTGAATATGGATGAGAAAATTTTCAAAAGCGATATCCGTATTCCTTTTACCAGCCAGGGAAATCTCGAGAAATTGTACAATTCCATGAACAATCAATCCCTTGGCTTCACCCAGCTTTTCAAGGGCATGACGGGAAAATCAGAGGCGGCGGACAGTAGCCAGAACATGCCAGACATGAACCAGTTCAATGCCATTTATGATTTCCAGAGTCACGACGGACTGATCTCCCGCAAATTAAACGATCAGAAATGGAAGACCCTGCAGCAAAGTCCCCAGTTCTCCCAGATGAAACAGGCGGGCAGCATGGGTATTTCCATTCCGTATACACTGACCATTAATCTGCCGCGGCCGGTAAAGAAAATAGACAACAGCCTCGCCAGATTATCAGCCGACAAGAAACAGGTGGTCATGCAATACAACCTCATTGAAGTATTCGACCATCCCGAAAAATTTGAATACAGCATTGATTATTAGGAACTGATTTCCATTTATGATTAGAAAAACGGATTTCCTGGTGGTTGGTTCAGGTATCGCCGGATTAACCTATGCACTGAAAGTGGCCAAGGCCTGCCCCGACAAACAGGTGCTGGTGATTACCAAAACCATCGCCGATGAAACCAATACCAAATATGCGCAGGGGGGTATTGCGGGGGTGACCGATCTTGAGCACGATAGTTATGAGAAACACATTGAGGACACCCTGATTGCCGGAGACGGACTTTGCAATCCGAAAACCGTGGAGATCGTGGTGAAGGAAGGCCCGGAACGCATACAGGAAATGATAGAGTGGGGGGCTCAATTTGATAAAGACGAAGACGGCGAATTCAAACGCGGCAGAGAGGGCGGCCATTCGGAGTTCCGGATATTGCATCACAAGGATGTTACCGGAAGAGAAATGGAACGCGCACTCCTCAGCACCGCGAATGCGCAGAAAAATATCGAGATCATCAAGCATTGTTTTGTGGTGGATATACTCACCCAGCACCACCTCGGATACCTGGTTACCAAGGGCACACCCGATATAGAATGTTTTGGCGTGTATGCACTCGATCTGCGGGAGAACCGCATTGTCAAAATACTGGCGCGGATAACCGTTTTCGCAACCGGGGGCAACGGACAGGTATACCGGACCACCACCAATCCCGTGATCGCCACGGGCGATGGCATTGGCATGGTATACCGCGCCAAGGGAAGGATAGAGAATATGGAATTCATCCAGTTCCATCCCACGGCCCTGTATCAGCAGGGCGTCAGCCCTTCCTTCCTGATCACGGAAGCCGTTCGCGGCGACGGCGGCATACTGCGGAATAAAAAAGAGGAAGCATTCATGCCGAAATACGACGAACGCAAGGACCTGGCTCCCCGCGACATCGTTGCCCGTGCCATAGACAGCGAGATGAAAAAAACGGGTACGGAGCATGTGTACCTGGATTGCCGGCAAATGGACATGCAGAAATTCCGGGAGCACTTTCCGAATATTTACGAGAAATGCCAATCCATCGGCATCGACGTGGCCACGCAGATGATTCCCGTGGCACCCGCCGCCCATTACAGCTGCGGCGGGATTAAAACGGATGAATGGGGTCATACTTCCATCCGGAATTTATATGCCTGCGGCGAATGCGCGTCCACCGGATTACACGGTGCAAACCGGCTGGCCAGCAATTCTTTGCTGGAGGCGCTGGTTTTTGCACACCGTTGTTATCAGGACAGCGTGCAGATGATCGGGAAAATTGCGTTCAACGAAAAAATCCCTGACTGGAACGCGGAAGGTACAACGGCACCCAATGAAATGATCCTCATCACGCAAAGTATAAAGGAACTGCAGTTGCTCATGAGTGACTATGTCGGAATTGTGCGCACCAATATCCGGCTGCAAAGAGCGAGTAAAAGACTCGATCTGCTGCATGAGGAAATAGAATCCCTGTATGAAACCACCATTGTGTCCCCGCAGCTTTGTGAGGTAAGGAACCTGATCACCACCGGATTCCTGATTGTAAAAGGAGCCCAGTTCCGGAAGGAAAGCCGGGGTCTCCATTTTAATACAGACTATCCTGACAAGAGCAGCCTGGTTCAAAATATTGTGCTCTGATGATACCGGCTGCAGTGATTAAACCGATCACCCGGGCCGTCCGGTATACCAATACGTTTCCTGATCCGTTGTATAAGAAAAATAGGCTTCGCTTATGAAAGCAATGATCTTGGCTGCAGGATTGGGAACGAGGTTCAAGCCCTGGACGGATCAGCATCCCAAAGCCCTCGCGCTGATCAACAGGAAAAGTCTCCTGGAACGGAACGTTCACTATCTGCAACAAGCTGGCATCACCGATCTGCTGGTGAATGTGCATCATTTTGCGGACCAGATCATAGATGCCGTAGAAACGAATGACGACTGGGGCAGCCGGATCACCATCAGTGATGAAAGTGATGAAGTGCTGGAAACCGGCGGCGGTTTAAAAAAAGCGGCATGGTTTTTTACCGAAGGACCTTTTGTGGTGATGAATGCAGATATACTGACGGACCTTGATTTAAAAACAATGATCTCCTTTCATCGGCAACATTCGCCACTGGCAACACTTGCCGTAACGGACCGGGCTTCGTCCCGTTATTTTCTTTTTGATGAAAAGGACCGGCTGTGCGGATGGCGGAATGTCAAAACCGGCGCAGCGCGTATTTCCTTGTCAGCTCCGGTCATGCAGGAGAAAGCTTTCAGCGGCATACATATCCTTTCACCGGAAATATTTCCGCTCATGCAGCAGCAGGGAAAATTTTCCATCGTGGATGTTTACCTGGAACTGGCCGCATCTTATATCATTCAAGGATTTGACCATACGGGTTCGAAACTGGTGGACGTAGGGAAACCGGAAGCAGTTGCCATGGCGGAAGCCTTGTTTGAATAGCAGTTGTTCGTATGCGATTTGTGAAAAATCATTTGTCTGCTGATTCCGGATGGTTATGTTTAACCTTATCTCCTCTCGTAATTGTAACTTTTCAAATACAAAGGTTTGCCTCAATAAATCCTTAAACACCATGACTAAAGCATTCATCGCTGCATTCGTGCTCATTTGTTTCTTTTTCTCGTTTAGGGCCGAAGCCCAAAACGGCGAACATAACATGGAAGCGCCTATGACCTTGGGAAGCACAACCTTAAATCTGGGAGCCGGCCCAGGTATTTATTACAACTATTTTAACAGGTTCTCGGTGGGTATCAAAACGGCTCTTGAATTTGGACTGTGGCGTGCCGGACCCGGAGTAATAACGCTGGGCGGAGAACTCGGCGGAACTAATGCGGAGATTGGTGTGAATTTAATACTGGCCGGACGATTGGCCTGGCATTATGGATGGCACGTTCGGGGATTGGATACGTATGGCGGAATATCCCTTGGCGTGAGATGGCATTTTGATGATTCCAAAGTCTATTCCTTAGATGGTCAAAATGACAATAAAATTTATCCAGCAGCGGGTGGATTTGTAGGGGCATCCTATTTCCTGAATCGTCATTTCGGATTTAATGTAGAAGCCGGGTACGATATTTCGATTATTCAGGTAGGGATCATTTTTAAATTACGTTGATAGCCGCGCAGCCCGGGTTTAACATTTTCACAGCGTTACAGTTTGTATCTTACTTCCACGTCGGTCCCGGGTAAAAAAATGTTGCCATGACCAAAACACCAACAATTGCTGCATTCGTATTCTTCAGCTTTTTTTTATCATTCCATTCCCTTGCTCAAACCGGCAAACCTGATCCGGAAGCAATCATGGCAAGAGGAAGCATATTGTTCAACGCGGGAGCTGGGCCGGGCATTTCCCATGAACGTTATCATTACGATTTCATTTACGGTATCAAAGGGGCGCTTGAATATGGGGTTTGGCAGGCGGGATCAGGAGTAATAACACTGGGAGGAGAGATTGGCAGTTCAAACGGCGATTTGAGTCATAACTTTTTTCTTGCCGCAAGATCAGCCTGGCATTGTGGATGGTATGTTCGTGGATTGGATACTTATGCAGGATTCTCGCTGGGGGCCAGATATTACATTAATCTTGATGATATATATTATGTGGATGGCAGTCATCAGAACCGGATTTTTCCTGTCGCCGGCGGGTTTATCGGCGCCTCCTATTTCCTGAATCGTCATTTCGGATTTAATGTAGAAGCCGGGTACGATATTT
>JBEPUT010000056.1:0-27526 GCA_041691395.1 Chitinophagaceae bacterium | reverse complement strand
AATCGTTTCCGAACTGGAGATCCAGCTGTTGGCCGCGGTAATCACCTCGTCGCCCACGCCAATGTCAAGCATCTTCATTAAAATATACAGGGAATCGGTTCCATTTGCGCAACCTACAACATTTTTCACCCCATAGGCAGATGAAAAATCCTTTTCAAACTCAGCAACAAAAGGACCGCCTATAAAAGCCGTTTGGGCAATGACAGCCGCGATCGCGGCGTCAATTTCCGGCTTGATGGATGCATACTGCACTTTCAGATCGACAAAAGGTATTTTCATAAACTTTATAAACGCTTAATCATCAGGATTTACGAATCAGCCGGGCCGGATTTCCTACGTAGGTTCCCGGCTCTGTAATATTTTTTGTTACCACAGCCCCGGCGCCAATCACCACATGATCACAGATGCTCACGGGAAGCAGGGTGGCATTTGATCCGATCGAAACATGGTTTCCGATACGTGTTGCCTTCCATTTATTTTTATCCCCTCCGGCTGGACTGCCGGTGGAAAACGTATCATTGATAAATTTAGCGCCATGACCCACAAAGCAGTGATGGCCGATCGTTACGAGCTCACAGATAAAACTGTGCGATTGGATCTTTGTATTTTCTCCAATCACCACATCTCTTTGAATCTCCGTAAACGGGCCTATGAAACAACCAGCGCCAATACTGCAGCCGTACAGATTTACAGGCTGTATAATCTTTACGTTGGTCCCAAACTGAACATCCACGATGCCGGCTTGTAAAAGCGTGGGTTTATTCAACGGAATTGTTTTTTTTGGCTTGCCGGTAGATTTTTTCGATGATTTCCACCGTTTTCAATCCTTCCATTCCACTGGTGGCAATCGTTCCCTGGCCCTCCAGCACACTGATCAGGTTTTTGTATACCTTATCGTGGTTGGACATAGATCCGAAATACTGCCCGTAATTATTGGGCGGATTTCCCGGAGGCAGGTTGCTGACCGGATCCCCCTCCAAACTCTGATACTCGAGTTCATTGAGATATTGCCCACCGATCTTTACCGTTCCCTTCTCTGCAAAAATCGTCAGTGATCCTTCCATATTCTTTTTATAGGCATTCACTGTGTAGTTGACGGTACCGATAGCGCCATTGTTAAACTTCAATACCGCCACGCCCGTATCTTCAAACTCGATCAGGCCCTGGTGATGAAGATTCCCAGTTTGAGCAGAAACCCATTCCACATCGCCGACGAACCAATAGAGCAGGTCAATAAAATGACTGAATTGCGTGAATAAAGTTCCGCCATCCAGGTCTTTAGTACCCTTCCAGGAATTACGATAATAATCCTCATTTCGGTTCCAGAAGCAACTGAGTTGGAGACTGTAAATTTTTCCCAATCTTCCCTGATCAATCAACTCCTTCACGGCTTCTACCGGAGGATTAAAGCGGTTTTGTTTTACTATAAACAGCCGCTTATTGGCTCTCTCTGCGGCATTGATCATGGCTGCGCAGTCCGGCACTGTCAGAGCCATCGGCTTTTCACACAATACATGGTAGCCTGCTTTCAATGCTTTAATGCTGTGTTCTGCATGTAATCCATTGGGGGTACAAACGGAAACCACGTCAATTTCAGGCAATGTAGATAACATTTCCTCGAGGTTGGTAAACGCCTTAACCGCATATTTTTCTGCCAATGAAGTCGCCTTCCCGCCATCAATATCACATACCGCTACAAGTTTCCCCGCAGCCTGAATGTGCTCCGCATGGCGCTGGGCTATACGACCACAACCCACTATGGCAAAATTCAGCTTTTTAATCATAAAAACCCTGCATAAAATTAATTATCTAAACTATAAGCTATCGTCAGTTCGCCATGATCGAATAACTTAAATTTATTTTCATTTAGCACTTCCAGAATATGTTGACGGTTACCAGCATCATCATGAATTTCTATTGACATTAATTTTACATCCTCCAGCAGGCGCCGGGCATATTCATTATCCTGGAAAAGGAAATGCTCAGAACCCTCTATATCTATCTTGCAAAAATCAATTTTATCCCAATTGTATTTTTTTAACAGCGACAGTAGTTCTATACTTTTAAGATCAGTCGGCTCCTGTACCTCAACTACCCTTAATGACCAATCACGTCCATCCCTGAAATCCTCCACAACCCTTAAATAACAGGATTTATTGTACAATCCGGCTTTTTCAACATAGTAATTCTTCAAATCGTTGATCAAAAAGTTCTTTGCCAATATCTCCAAATTGGCAGCATTCGGCTCGATGACAATCAATTTAACGTTGTATATATTCTTTAGGTGGTGGAAAAAATATAAAGATGTATAACCTACGTTTGCACCGGCGTCTACAATGCAAATTTCAGGTTGTTTAAAGTTATCCTTAATAAAATCAACTATAATTTGATACTCATTATCCGTCCATATCTGATGCAACACCGTACTGTCGCTGGACGGATATCTCCGTAAGTATAATTGTACGCCTGAGGAAGTCATTACTTTAAAATAATTGTTTTCTTCTGATACGTGCTTAAGGTTGCAGATTTCTAAGGTGAACAAATAACTGATATATCCGATTTCATGATCACTCCATTTAAATCCGGCAAAACGCTTTAAATAAATAAAGATGACTTTTAGAGCCAGGGTTAGATTTAGTCGCCTTAACTGGAATAATTTGTTCAACTTGTATATGGAGTTTAGGAAATCAAATCCAGGGCCTTTTTCAGTTTGCCCATGTCAATCAATAAATCATCATCTACCTTTTCAGTTACCAGATCAAGCTCATCGGCTGGGTGTTTCCCCTCAGCGAAAAGAGCCACGTATTTTGCTCCTCTCTGATTACAGATCATCCAATAGTAGGGATCCTGATGATAGGGCGCCATGATATCCAGCACACAGGCACCGTGTTCGATAAAGGCGAGGTTAGATAAGCCGCTTCCGTGAACTGATACAATGGATTTGGCTTCCGAGAAATATTCAGCAACTTCTTCCATGGAAAAATCCTCCGGTATGAATTCCACAAATCCCCGACCGAGAACTTCGTCCGATACTTCATCCTGGTTGATAATCTTTCTTGAGGGGGCTTTTTTCCGGCTTAAAAACAACATCTTGTTCGTCACGGATCTATTCTTGCCAGTGAGAAAAACATTTCTCAAAAAATCAACAACCCAAGGTGAAATGGTTCCCAAATCCTCGGGCAGAGATGGAATATAAAGGTAATCAGCCTCAACAAAAAAACGTTCATCACCACTTGGGTTAATAATTTTTTCTGAGGGGATGCCTAATTTGCTCAACCCCTCCAGTTGAAATTTTTGCGCTTTGTGACAAATGATAAATTTGTCAATGACCGGAATAACCCCGGCCCTTTTCAAAAGATCAAGTCTTGGCAACACATCATAATTCCAATGGTGAAAATTATTTGCGCCATGCGTGGAAACGACCGCAATTTTACCCTGAAGTTTTATCATTTCAGGCATCCTGGCCCTATTATTAAAAACGGAAAAACTTTTCGGTTTACGACCACCTTCTGCACCGAATTCCCTGGACACATCTGAGAGAACCAGATTATCCGGAGTGATGATTATATTGGAAAATTCACCCAACAGCTTTGCACCCGGAATGATCGCTACAAATGTCTCCTTTGACGCTCGCTGGTAGTATCTTGTGAACCTGCCTGAAATGGAATGGCCGACAACAACGGGCGGCTCTTCTTTTATAACGTCTGAGTTCTCTAATAAAATCAACTGGGAAGGCCATTTACTTTTATTTATTTCAACCCACTCTTTGGTCGCAATAAAAGAAGACGGGGTATTAAAAAACAGCTTCTCCGCTTTGAAAAACTTTACCATCTTCACCAGATATGTAATAAATCTTCTTTTCAAGTTTATTTCCTTATTATCCGCACGAGGGGCCGGAACAATTTCAAGACGGGAAACTGATCCGTAATGAATGGCTGAACCCCAAAGGATTCATGACTGACTTTTGGCATGGTCATATATTGCTCAAAAGCCTGATCACTAAGTCCCAATTTCTTAAGCACATACTCTTTTTCTTTGACCAAATCCGCCGGTGTATAAAGCAGCTGCTTTAACTCCTCCAAAGCCTGTTCCTTAGAAATCTGACCCGATAAAATAAGATTGGATAAATGGGGCTTCCGTTTATCGATCTTAAACCGGGCAGGCAGAACATAAGCCTGGTAGAACTTGGTGTAGACCGATTCATAATGCTTACCTCCATAATCCACCCAGCCGAATTCCTTGATGATTTCCTTTTTTGCTCCAACTTTATTATACTCAACGAGGTTCAGTGGTTTAATGGTAGATACGCCTCTTAAATGAGCCCGGTAATAATGTTGCCAGAACCCATACATCGGATAAGTTTTGAACGGAATGGTGCCAAACTTTTTATGAATGCTTCTTAAGTTTACATAATCGGCTTTATTAAATATCCAGCTGGGCGGCATAATCGCTTCTGTTGATACATTATTGCCGCTTAAGATGGTGTTGATATTATATTTTTTCGCCAGTTGATACCAGGTAGCCAGGATGGCATGATCTGTAGGAACCTCCCAATCTACAACCCCGGCTTTGATATAGGAAAGCTGAAGATCACGGAATTCTTCCCAATTAACGACAATGGTATATAAGTTAAACCCCGTATGTGCTATAACGCTGTTTATATTCTTTACCGCAATTTCCGAATTCCAACCATTATCAAAATGAACAATCAGCGGACGAAGTCCCCATTGCTTCGCCAGCATGATAAGATAGGAACTATCCACCCCTCCGCTGACGCCGGTAATGCAATCATAGGGTTTACCCTTACCATCCGCCTTGATTTTCAGAATTCTTTGTTCAAGGATGTTTCGTCTGTCGGGATTATTAACGTGTTCATTCATTTGTTCCCGTCTATACTGATCGCAGTAGTTCGATTTGCCATCTCCGTCAAACCGGATATCCGGGTCCGCCATATTGTCCATAACTGTTACCGAACACTGTCTGTACGCTGGATCTTTTTCTGATAAAACCATAGTGGGTAAGCGGATTTACACTAAATTCTTTCAAAAAATTTGTTCCTCAATTCCTCCTGATCCGGATAGCTGATCAATACCGCCCTATGAGGAAGTTGAAAAACAAAGAAACTTCCTGCCGATACTGCTGATGCGCCCGCCTCTATGGCTAAACGGAAATCATCCAACCGAGATGCACCGCCGATCGCAATAACCGGAATATTTACGGCCCTGGAAACTTCCCCGATCAGGGCAATATCATAACCGGAAAAAGTTCCGTCCCTATCAATTGAGTTAAGCAATATCTCCCCGGCGCCGGCTTCTTCCATTTGCATGGCAAATTTCACTGGATGGAACCCGGTATTCGTTTTCCCGTTATCCGTAAATACCTTTTGGCCGCCGAAAAACGTCTTTTTTACATCGATGGAAACCACAGTACTTTGGCTCCCGAATTGCCTTGCTATTTCTGTTATTAGGCGTCGGTCTGTTACCGCAGCTTTATTTACGATTACTTTTTCCACGCCATTCGCAAATAATTCCTTTACCTGTTCGATGGAATTTATCCCACCTCCGTACGCCACCGGCATAAAAGCTTCACTGACTATTGAAGCAATTTTATCTATGGCCACTTTTCTTTTTAACCGGGTAGCGTCAATATCAATAATCGAAATCTCATCAACTTCCTTATCATTAAATATTTTAACTGCGTTGATCGGATCGCCGACATATTTATAATTTGAAAACCTGGTTGATTTAACCAATCCGCCGTCATGTATTAATAAACTGGGTATGATTCTGATCCGTCGCATCTTAAATTGCGAAATTTAAAGACTGGAAAAGTTTTCCAGGATTTTCATTCCAAACCGGTGACTTTTCTCAGGATGAAACTGAACGCCGTATATATTGCCTTTATTAACTGCCGCAACAAATGGAAATCCATATTCTGCTGTAAGCAATTCATCTTCCGAAAAATCAGGTTTTACGTAATAGGAATGCACAAAATAAAACCTGGGCTGATTTCCAAGATCTTTGGTTAACCCGGAAGATTTAGAAATCTTTGTATCAGTCCAGCCCATATGCGGTATCTTCAAATCTCCCACGTTCTCTTTCCTGAATTTGATTGTTTTGCCGGCAACCCAACCCAGGCCGAGTTTGGAACCTTCCTCGCTGCTTTCCATGAGCATCTGTAACCCAACACATATGCCAAGCAAGGGCAGCTTCTCTTCCTGCACTTTTTGCGTTACGGCATCTCTTAACCCGGAGGCATTGAACTTCTCCATACAATGATCGAAAGCACCAATACCCGGCAGAATGATTTTTGAGGACTGCTTCACCTCTTCAGCGCTGCTTGCCAGACTAACGGGCACCCCTATTTTTTTAAACATGTTCTGAATCGATGCCAGGTTACCCACTCCATAATTTATAATAGTTATCATCTTTAAGCACCGGACCGTTACACTTCCAAAATCTATGATTGCAAATAAACCTGAAGCTCGTTTGTTAATCTATCTGCGTTACAGTCATGAACATACACCTGATATGCTAAATCCCGTTTTTTTCTTTTATCCTCTTCCGGAAGATCATAAAATTCCTTTAAGCACCGGGCAAGTATTTCCGGCTCCGGATTAGCAGGCAAAAGTTTTCCTACCTCATCTTTAACAATTTCGCCACTACCTCCAACATTGGTCGCCATAACAGGAATTCCAACAGAAAATGCTTCCATTATTGAAAAAGGAACTCCTTCACTTTCACTGGTATTGACGAACAGGTCAAATGCATGATCGGTATAAAATTCCAGTACTTTTTCAGAATCTAAAATGCCTTCAATTATGAATTTATCCTGTAAAGCATATTGCCTGATCAGCCCCTCCATTTCTTTACGTTGTACACCATCGCCAATGTGACGCCACAAAACAGGAAAGTCTACATACTTCAAGCTTTTGATCATAAGATCAACCCGCTTAACCGGGGAGAGAAAAGAGCAGCTAACTACCCTGAGTATATTATCCGAAGAAGCGGAAGCCCGCTTCCCATTTCCCAAGGTACCGAGGCGGAATAATTTAATCTTATCCTGGAACTCCGGATAAAGTTGAATCAGGTGCTGCCTCCCTGCTTCCGATGAAGGCGCTATTGTATCAGCCTTATCTAATAATGGATGGCGGTATGGAATGTAGTTATTATTAACCGTTTCGAATAAATCATAGCGGTGCATCCTGACAAAAGTCTTAAAACACAAAGCCGTATCTATAAATGGAAGTATTTCCACAGAACCCTTACCCCAAAAAAAATAAAAAATAGTTTGCTTATCCAGCGCGGCGGATATCTGACTAATAACGTCATTATTCATTAACCGGATCACATTCCTGCTCGCATATAGCCAGCTAATCAAATGAATGCGCCTTTTATAAACTCTTTTGCGAAAGAATTCATTCAGGAAAGCACCAGCATACTTACTGGTTAAGATACGGATGAACGCAGTCGCTTTATTTAAGCCGAAGGAACCTGTCTCAAACAAGGGACCCAATAACTGAACACCGTCCGGAAGTGTTTTCGGGTTTTTAAAATTACCCTCGTAAGCATAAGGAACTACAGTTATCTGGTCAAAATGATGAACCAACTCCTTTAATTCATTCGCTTTCCATTGTTCTCCGATTCCAAAAGGGTAAGATGCTGTAAAATAAAAAAGCTTCATGCGCTTTTAAGCCAGGAGCATTACCGGTCCAGTCAATTTTCTCCGGATCCTTGCAAATAAAGAAAGGAAAATAGCTTCAGCTATTTCCCTTTTAGGATTATCAATCAATTTTCTTTCGGCAAGCACGGATCTTACGGGTATTTTTATTTGAGACAACTTATATGAATTAAACAGCCTTCGGATCAATTCCCTACCGGTTTTTTCGGGAACATGAATATTATGTTCTTTTATAAAATGCAATACCGTTAACCTTTCGTGCAGGGTTTGAATCAGGGAATACCTTGACCTTGCAGAAATCGATGTCAGTCTGAAATGGTTCAGCGGCTCCGCCAGGAAATAGATGTCCGATTCGAATAACATTTTTGTCCATAGATACCAATCACCACAAAGCCGCATGGTTTTATCGACACCGCCGCATTTCAAATAAATGTCCTTTCTGAACAGGACCCCGCTTGCGTTTGGAATGGTGTTCTCATAAACGAGGTGCCTGGCAATTTCTATTTTGCCCGTTTCAAAATAAGAAGAATCAAATGATTTGGGAAAAAGAGGATGGTCCTGAAAACTGACGAAAGTTTTATTGCTTTTTTCCTCAAATTCAATACTTTGTACATATACGATTCCTACAGAAGCATATTCCTTCATCTTGAGGACCGTTTTTTCCAGGAAGGAACTTTCGCAACCATCATCGCTTTCCGCGATCCAAATAAGATCTGCTCCCGCATATTGAATTCCTTTGCTCCACTGTATAAAAGGAGAGCCGCTGTTAACTTCGTTATATTCAATCCTCGCCACTTTCGGGTGACCCCTGTATCGCTCAATGACTTCACGACTGTTATCTGATGAACAATCGTCTAAAATGATCAGTTCAAATGCCTGAAATGATTGAGTAAGGATGGAATCAATTCTTTTCTTAAGATATGAACCATGGTTATAATTGGGCAATATCACCGAAACTTCAGCCATGTCTGGTTATTTCCTTTGTCGCCTCCAGGTATTGCCGGCCCCATTTTGTACAAGGCTCGAGATGATTACCTTCAGCCCACTCATTCCAGGCATTAATAAAAATGAAATTCTCCTGTGGCGAAGGCGGAACAAAGTTTCGGTAGTGAAATTCAAGCCATTCTTTATATTTCGCGGGATTAGAATCTTTAAATAAAAAAGAAGAAGGCCCTCTGCGCGCGGTATTGTCCCAGGAGGGCGCTATACCCGGAAAACGGGTATACTCTTTTGGGTATTTATATGATCTGAGAAGGAAATCAACAAATTCGTCATATTCTATCCTGGAGAACCATTTATTGGTCAATTGGGTTTCTATTGATTTATTTCCTGTTAAATGATGCCATTTCAGGATGGCTCTTTGCAAAAGATCGCTTTTCAACCTCTTGGTAAGAACCTCTCTCTTAAAATCCGACAAGGTTTGGCTAAATGGCTGGAACTCGATGGCTGCGTCAAACCCAGCCTCGATGTATTTTGTTCCGTCATTTCCATCGTTTTCAATCCGGCACAAATAAAGCTCCAACCCTGCTTTTGCTGCTTCAGCGCGCCAAATGGAGATGGTGCTGCGGGCATCGGGGAGCAATGTTGACCGGTAGACAGAAAAAACCGGCTTCCCATCCACGCGGATATACCGGGGATCTTTAAAATAGGGTATCAGTGACTGAATGTGACGCAAATCATTTTCCACGCTGTAATCCTGTTTCAGCAAAACATGATCCTGTCCTCCATCCCAAATCCGGGTCCAGTTTTCATTTGCCCAACAAAGCATGAATGGGAAATCCGGCTTACCACTTTCAAATACCTCTTCAAATGGCCTCTCCAGTATGCGTTTCCCGTTAAACCAGTAATGATAATAACAAAACCCATAGATGCCATATTCCTTAGCCATCTCTGCCTGTTGTTCGCGCACTTCCGGGATCCGTAAATCATAAAAACCCAGGTCTGTTGGTAAATGGGGTTGATAATGTCCCGGAAATAAAGGTTTCGCCTTACTAACATTCGTCCACTCCGTGAATCCCTTACCCCACCAGGTATCGTTCTCGGGCACCGGATGGAATTGAGGAAGATAAAATGCAATGGGCCGGAGGTTATTCAACATAGCAGTCCGTTAATATGAACCGAAAAATGCCTTAAGCAAATCGCGACCGAATATTTTTATATTCTCAGCATAATCGCGCCTTTCTATTAAGGGAGAAGATATAATTACCATTTCCATTTTTTCTGCAAGATCGGCCGCATTATTAGGATCAAAAAAACTTACATTATAATTCAATTGTTCTCTATGGACTGGTATATCAGAAAGCAAAACATACTTATTCAAATATTTGGCATCTTCAACGGTTGTGCTCCATCCCTCAAATAAAGAAGGCTGAATATAACTGATCGAATGCTCCGCAAGACAAAGTTGAACATTCCGATCCAAAAATCCGCAAAAGCGAACCCATTGGTTCAAGTTGTTTTCTTTTGTAAATATTTCCAAATTGTGAAAATACTCGGAATTGCGGTGATCATAATTTTTCCCAGTAAAAATGACCTGATATTCGAGATTTTTTTGTTTTAATATCTTCACCGCCTCAAGGACCAAAGAATGATTCTTATGTTGCCAAAATTGATTGGAACAAATAAAATAAGGGGTTTTAATATCTAATTTTTCAGTTTGTGCTTTAAAATTAACAAAAGTAAAATCCGGTAGTGAAGAAGCAAACCGCAGGGTCTTTACCTTACAAACATAACCAGGAAAAAAAGTATTGAAATCATTCAATGCATCATAGCTACTTAAAATCAAGGTAGCCTCTTTAATTTTGGAAATTCTTTTGGGCAAAGCAGACCGATCAGTCGCTTCTTCGGCTGTAAAAAAGGCGGGCAATCTGCATTCCTGGAAATCGTGCACCCAATAATATTGATTCTTTATAAAACTGTACTGACTATCCCCCTCAAAAATGTGGTCAATTTTTGAAAGTTTGACCTTTAAGAAAACATCAGTTTTAAATATTCTACTACATACTTTTCTCAAGAATTTATTTATAAAGAAATCATCCCCAGAATTTGTGTTCAAAAACCTGATGTATGGATATCTGATCTGATCCAGGAGTTGTTTGCCATCCTGACCTTTCAAAAGAATAAACAACTCAGGCTTTTCCTCATCCGGCAGGGTATTAAAAGCTTTAACAATATTAACTATATAGTAGCTGCCGGCAATCCAATTTTCTGAATAATGATATGTTAGAGCTAATTTGTTTCTCCTAACCATTTACAATAATTATTAATCCCTTCTGCAAGAGAGACCTTACTCCTAAATCCAAGCGATTTTAAAAAATCTATATTTGCGCGCCAATTCAGTGGATCGCCGATTTTACCCACTCCCTTAAAATTTAGTTTCACATCCTTTTGTGTCCGCTTTAAAAAGATCGTTGCAGCTTCTTCAATAGTTGATTCGGTACCGCTCGCAACATTAACAGCAGATCCATTAAAAGAACCATTTTTCATTACACATTCCATAGCCTGAAGAATATCAGCTATATATATAAAATCCCTTGTTTCCTTCCCTGTTCCAAAAAGCTCAACAGAATCAACAGCATCTGTAATTTTATTATATAAATCCCAAAACAATTGCTTTTTCAATCCTTCCCCATATGCAGAAAATATACGCAGGCTTATCGTTCCGATATTATGGAGGATATAAAATTGCCGGCAGATTTCCTCACTGTACCACTTATGAAAACCATATGGAGATAACGGGCGTATATCCGCCTTTTCACTTATTGGCAAAACAACAGGGTTTCCATACACTGCAGCGCTGCTTAAATTAATCAATCTACAGGCGGGGTTATATTTCCTGATACTATCCAGGATGTTATATACATTCACTGTGTTTAACATATAGTCCATGCCTGGATAGGTAAAAGAGAATTGCACATTTGCCGCTCCCGTTGCATTTATGCATATATCGTATGGCTTGTTCATAAAAATGCCGGAGAAATCAGGCATTTCCGGATTGATTACCAGATAACCTGGCGCATCTTTCAATGCGATATCCGCTGACGTTACCTGGTATCCCTGCGAAAGGAAATACCTTACGGCATTGCTGCCAATAAATCCTTCAGAGCCAAGTATAAGCAGACGAGTCAATTTAATTTTCAATTTTTCTTACAAACTTTGCGGGATTACCGGCAACGATGGTCCACGGTTCAACATCCTTTGTAACTACGCTGCCAGCAGCCACTACAGCACCTTCTCCAATAGTAACTCCCTTTAAAATAATAGAATTCATACCAATCCATGAGTTATCGCAAATTGTTATAGGCGCACTCTTAACCACACTCCAATCCTTGTTCTTAATAAAGACGTCGCCATTCCTAAAATCAGCAAGTTGCTGCAGAATGTCTTTTTGCCGCATCCTGTAGTCCAAAGAGTGAGAATCATGGTCATAAAAATATACGCCCCAGGCAACAAAAATATTGTTCCCGAACTCTATTTTAGACCGGCATATGATATGGCTATTGCCAATGTAAACATTATCCCCAATAATGACATTACCTTGACCAGATTCAAACAGGATCTGGCAATCTAACATATTGTCGTTTCCGGCGGTTACGTATTTTCTAGGTTCAATAATAATTACTTTAATTGAAAAATTCTCAAGCAATATCGAATCACCTAAATTTAAATAAGGAGATTTAGCATATCTGGTTAAGGCCTTATTATTATTCCTAGTATATTTAGAAACAATATAGTGCGGCAACAAATTCTTAGCTATTTTGGATATTATGCCCAATTAAATTTTTTCAATTAATCTTGTCAATATTTTCTTAGTTCTTTGCTTAATTGCTAAGCCCAGCTTCACTTCTTTTCTGGATTCTATAAAAACGATCCTTCCATGAATTAATTGTTTTTGCAGATTCGGCTTATCAGCATATTCATTAATCATTGCATCATACGCTTCAACTACATATCCAACATTTCTTGAGGAATCTTGCATCATCCAAGTGCTCTTCACGTGCAATCTGTGAACACTCATAACTTTCGGGATATACCAAAAATCGCCATATTGAGCATTTAACAAATGAAGGGGCCAATCACCCATTTTTAGATTACCAAGCCATTCCGGAATATCACCAAATAATTTATTCTTGAACAATATCGAGCAAGTTGGAATTAGATTAGAGTAACAAAGCTCCTTAAATGAAATACTGCGAGCGGAAGGAAAGTTGCAATAAAGAAACGATGCCCTGGCATCATCATCATCATATCTTTCTTCTGAATTATGAAAACATCCAATATAATCAGAATTAGTTTCTAAAACCTCAATTTGTTTTTTAAGTTTATATGGATCTGTCCAATAATCATCTCCCTCAAAATAAGCAATATACTTTCCCGTTGCAGCACTTATAAGTTCAATCCAATTCTTGGCAGCGCCAACATTTTTCTCCTGTAATATCAATCGAATAGCAGATGGATATTGATCGCGATATTGCAAAATGATTTCGCGGGTTCCGTCAGAGGAAAAATCATCAGCAATAATAAATTCCCAGGTATATTCGTGCTTTTGAGATAACACACCTTCTATGGCCTGTCTTATATAGGAAAAATGATTGTAAGTAATCAGGCAAACGCTTAGTATTGGGCTCTCCATAATCAGTTTTACCTGTTACCTTTTTCGCACAGTAAAAAAATACTTGAACACAAATCGGGATATTGCTGACCCAATTGATAACAACCTTCCAGATATTCAGGTGATATTATATCGGTTCCCAATAGCCTATCCCATTGAAAATTTGCGAGTGCTTTGAAAAATATCCCACTGCGATAAACCACTGTAAGTCCAGCTAACCTTGCATCCCTTTCCAAAGTATCTAAAGAATATGTAATTCTATGTCCATGCTCTTTCTCCGCTGGCGTAACTGCAGTATTGTGACTAATCAAGCCCATTTTTACCGCAATTTGTCTTGAAGGTGCGTTTGCATTTGGGCAAACGAGAAAAAATCTTCCGTTGTCTGACAGCCATTCGTCATTGATTCTCTTCATTAATGACACAGGTTCATCAATATGTTCTAATACATGAGTTAATACTATATGATCATACTTGCCTGGAAGTCTCGCTTTTTCAAAAAGAGAATTTATGAATTTAACTTTATTCCCCAAATCCTTTTTTGCGGTCTCAATGGCCTCATTGGAAGCTTCGACACATGTAATATCATCAAAATGCGGGAAAAACCGTTTGGTAAAATTCCCTTTATAACTGCCCAATTCCAATAAGTTTCCCTTTCTAAAGTAAGGTATAAATGATCTAAGCATAAACGAATGCATTACATCAAAATCAAAATTGTAACCATATTTATGCTCAGCGGTGTCCTTTAATTCGTCATTATAATTTCTGCCTGTATTCATTTCAGATTCTATTAGTAACTTTTATCCTTACCATCGAAATAATCAGTTTTCCAAAACGGCAAGCCCAAAGCCAAATCTTCCGAATTCATTGCCATTATATAACATATATATCAGATTATCACAATGGAAAACATGCGGGTAACACAACATATCGGAATCCCATCCTTCATCAGAAATCTGGATACCTGCATTTTCATCATCTCTAATCCAATTCTTAAGATCATCCGAAAATGCATAGCCAATTCTATATCCTCGATCCTTTATTTCTCTAAACCCCGTTGCCTCTCTGTAGCAGAAATACATATGATACCTATTGTCAAAATAAATAACCGAAGGAAGAGCCTGGCATTCGTTTTCATTCAGTTTATTTGAGATAATTTGCCTGCTATCCCTCATCCAGGAAATGCCATCGTCTGAATTGGCATATGCAATTTTATATACTCTTTGAGGCGAATTGTCATTGGAATCAAAAATCCATTTAGTCCCATATATATACCACATGTGATATTTATCTCCAAATATGGACACGAACGCATCACAAACTAAAAATGGCTCCGATAAAGATGCAGTCACTATAGGGCCGGTACCAAATTTTTTGAACCGCACCCCATCATTATCACTGATTGCCAGCCCAATTGAAGCATCAGCAGAAACAGAAACTTTTCTGTTCCATCCTGTAGTATAAGCCAGAATTCTGTCTTTGTCCTTAACTACATTCATCGGAAAAATCCCATGTTCATCAAAACAGCCCAATTCTCCCAATGGAATTACCGTCTCTTTTGAAATATTGCCCACGGCCTTAAAGCTCTTATCAAATTCAACATAAGAAACATGACTCAGATATTTGCCGCTTTTATCTTTCTCCCGGGTAGAAAAATAAATACGAACAAAATTATCAAAAATCAGTGTTTGAGGGGACTGCGCAAACTCAATACAGTTATTTGCCAATTTATACTCTGTCGGGTCAAATATCTTCCCCAATTTTTTCCATTTCATAAATCTGATATAACTAACTATAATCCACTAACTGAGCTAATCCGAATCCATATTTTCCCATTTCATTTCCTTGATAAAACATAAATATTTTATCATCCAATTCAAAAATATATGGATAGCTAACCGATTCCGAATCCCAACCTTTTTCAGATCTCGTTATTCCTGCGCGCGAATCCTCTCTAATCCAATTACGAAGGTCATCAGAAGATGCATATCCCACGCGGTAGCCCCTTCCTGACTCTCTGAAATTTAAATTATGGCGAAAGGAAAAAAGCATATGAAACTTTCCCTTATAAAAAAAAACATCCGGGCTTGCCTGGCATTCATCGTTCAGCATACTCTTAAGAAGGTCTTCACCGTTTTTTATCCAATGGATTCCGTCTGTTGAAGTTGCCATCCGAATTTTGTAAATGGGTTCAGGCTTGGATTCATTTTTAACCCATTTTTTCCCCGCCGAATACCATAAATACCAAATATCCTTAAACTTTCTGATTTTAGGGCTGCCTAAAACAAAGGGCTCATCCGGGCTATAAGACAAAACCGGACCCTTCCCAAATCTGACAAACGATTCTCCATTATTATTACTTACAGCTAAGCCTATTGCCGCATTAAACGGAACGGACTCGCACCTCGTCCAGCCCGCATAATAAGCTCTTATTTCATCTCCATTTCTAATAACAGAAACAGGATTCGTCCCGAACTCGTCAAACTCACCCAATTCTCCCAATGGCAATATTGGTTCTTTGCATATATCAATAATTTGGAACAAATTGCCTCTGTTAAGATCAATGTATCCCATACGGCTAATATATTGACCGTTTCTATCCTGCATTCCTCTCGATGAAAAATATACCCTGACAAAATTACTATGCACAACAGCAGAAGTCGCCTGTGCGTACTCCTTCATCCAGCTTCCTTTGGCATAGTCGGCAGGATTGAACACCCTACCCAGCTTTTTCCAATTAAACATTACCATTAAATAAACCCGAGTTTTTGAAGGAATACTCCATTTATTGCACTGGAAGACGGCATAGATTTCTGGCTCCGGTTTTTAAGCAGCCATAATAATAATCGTTAAACCCCGCCTTATCCATCAAATCAAATACCCTTTGCATATCATATTCCACCCTATGCAAAGTAAATTCACCATCAAATATGGCAAATGCTGATCTTGGGTCGTTGTCCCTGGGCTGACCCACAGAACCTGGATTACAATAAGTTTTACATGGATATTTTTGCAAAACTTGCATGTGTGTATGACCTGAAATAAAAATTTGTCCAGCTATTTTTGAAAAATATTCTTCACTTGGCTGTAGATACTCGTCTATCGGATCAGCCCAACCACCATGTAGGATGTGCATACTTGCCAACTTTCTATGCACCGGAAAATCTCGTAGCCAATTCATATTTTCATTTGTGATCACCGTCCTCTGATAAGCTAGACAGTCATTGACACTTTTTGATCTGGGACAAAATCCTCCTCCTGCCATATACCAATCGTGATTCCCCATCACGCAAGGGATTTCCCTTTTTCGTAATTCATCACAACACTCATTAACCTGAGAGTAATACCCGACTACATCTCCCAAGCAGTAAATCTCTTTGACTTTTTCTCTTTCCAATTCACCAAGAACGCACTTGAGTGCCTCGTAGTTTCCATGAATATCCGATATAAACCCAATTTTCATAAATACGTTATAAAATCTTCAACATATCTAACTGCTCTCCCAGATCTTATTGCAGGCTGGTTCGGTATTTCCCCATTCAAAAAAAAGTCAACCGCCATAATAGACTCATTATATCCGAAAGCACTCCTGATGGAAGTAGCAGAAGAAATTCGCGGATTAATTTCCAGCAGCTTTAACACTCCATTATGTTTTCTAAATTGAAAATTAGTCGGCCCAATAGGCTTAAATATGCTACATAGAGAAGTCAAGGCTTGCTGAATTTCTTCTAAGTGAACAACCTCTGCCTTCTCGGTAAAGCCATCTTTGGATAATCTTCTTTTTAAGGTCATATAGCAATAATAACCCCCATGTCCATCACAAAAAGCCGAAGTAGTATATTCCTCCTGGACATTTCCAACAATTTGCTGAGCAATCAGAACCGGGCCTACATCTTGAGCATACTTCAAATACAAATTTTCATCTGGTATGATAACAATCCCCTTTGAACCAAATCCACGCCTTGGCTTTAAAAGAAAAGGCAACCCCAAATTCTTAACGAGTTCGTCAAAATTTGAATTTATTGTGGTAAGAATTGTATAAGGCAGATCTAGATATCGCAAATGCTCATAAAACATCCATTTGTCTTTACACAATAAGATCAATTCAATATTATTTAACAATACCAATGCATTCTCCCTTTCAATTTCAGGAATATAATTTACCCATTTGTACATATCTGCTTCAATCCCCGGAATTAATAAATCTACCCGATGCTTTCTAATAATTTTTAAAAGCCAATCCAGATAACCGGCATCAGTGGTTAAAGGTGCTTGTTCGAAAATATCGCTAAATCCCTGCGCAACTGAATCTTCATAAATTGTAGTACCGATTAAATGCAACGAACTATCGGCCTTTTTCAAAGAACGCAAAACACCATAACCAACAATTCCACTTGCGCCGGAAATAAGTATATTTTTCATTTAATCGACATTCTTTTGTCTGATATTTTCTTCATCCCTTCCTCAATTGAAATTTTTGGATAGAAGCCTAATCGTTCATATAAAGAAAAGTCCTTTTCAAAAAAAATATCGGCAATATCGGGTTTATCCTTCTGGAAATAAACCTTTCCATTTTTTTTAAACGCTTTAAATGCCGATTTCGCAATTTGTGAATAAGTTACATCTACAGGGAATGTACAAGAATATGATCCATTGACTTTTCCATGAACAACCCTCACAATAATTTCAGAAAGATCCTGTGCATGCAAATAATTTCTAATTGGATCATTTGAGCCGTATAGACTTATGTCTTCTCCATTTTGGGCCTTATCCACCATTGTATAGAAGAAGGGCTGATGAACCCTGAAACTTTCATCACTACCATAAAGAGGCGATGGTTTCAATATTGTTAGCGGCAAAGAATGCTCGGAACAGTAAAGCTCCGCCACTTCTTCACCATGCTTTTTAGAAAGCGTATAAATATTATAATTATTTGCAGTGCTACCCAAAGTCGAAAAAATACTAGATATTAAAATAAAATGCTCCGCCTTTGCTTGAACAGCGGCCTGACACAGCTTCAAGGTTCCCAGTACATTAATCTCTTCAGTATTTAATATCTCTTCATCGCTTCTAATTCCAAATTGAGCAGCCGTATGAATAACTACATCCAAATCCTCAGGCAAGCGAACCTTACTTTTGGGATCCGCTAAATCTAAGTAGATATCACAATTTCTCCTGCCCGCGGTGATTACTTCATCAAAACCCGCGAAAGTGTTTTTTAAAATTCTCCCAAGGGATGAATTGCCTCCTACTATAAGTACCTTCATCAAATTACTGTTAGCTCAGTCAAAATACCACATGAAAGTTCCGGATAGTGAATTCCTACCGTACATAGTGCTTCAATTATTTCCTTTTCCAAATTGAGTGATATCATCTGTTTTGTGGTGAAGGGCTTTAAATATATTCCTTCCAACCGCTCAAGTCTATAACCTGCTGTTGTAATATCTTCAGTCAGGGTTTTAACAGTGTAATATCGTTGATGGCCAAGAATATGGTCATTATCAGATAGCATTTGCATATCTGGGAGCATTCCAGATAAATTTCCCAGTCTTCTGTTTAATACTTCTGCGTTTGGAACGGTCACAAACATTTTGCCTCCATCCGGTCTTAAAAACCTTTTAAAATATGTCAAAATTTTCAGAGGATCATCAACATGTTCAAGTATAAAACCCAACACGATCACATCGAACTTTTCAACAAGATCAAAATCTTCAAAATAGGTTTTAATAATTTCAGAATGACAATCTGGGAATTTCTTGCGAAAATTATCGATTACAGCATTTGAACCTTCTAACACAATGTGTCTGGTAAAATGTTTTGAGAAAATATTTGTTGTAAATCCATGCCCCAAACCAAGTTCCAATAAGGAATTAGCGCCTTTGGTAAAATTCAAAATTCTTTTAGGATACCAATTTAGAAGGATTTCATTATCAAAATCATACTGTAGATCACCCTCATAGGCCCTGACATGGAGGTCCAAGGTGTTCTTCATATCAATACTTTTTTATCGAGCAATTTTCTAATTTGATCTCTTGAATTAAACATCATTACGTCAATAATTGATAACCAGGGAACAAATTCATTTTCAAATTGTTTATATGAAATATCCTGCGCTTTCAGGAATTGCAACTCAATTCCCACCTGACTAAAGTTTCCTTTTGAATATAGTTCCAATCCCCCGATAGGGTTTAAATAACTATCCGCTTGACGCGATTTACAAATCTCAATCACCTTCTTCTCTGATTTTAAACTATGGTTGATATTTATGGATGAGGCCACAATGAGGGAAGTCTTAACAGATAAATAGCCCATAATATTACACACCGAATTATAAATAAATTTAAATAGGTTACCATCCTCAAATAACATTATTTTTTCTATTACCGGGTATGCTTCTTCAAAATATGGCGACTTTCTGTAGGACTCCGTAATTCTGTTTAACATTTTTTTTCTCTCAGAACTCCAAGTTTCCGCCAAGTATCTTTCACATACGTCTAAATAATCAGAATCTTTTTTAACCGGAATTGTAATATAAGCGTCATCACCATTTACCAGGATTCTATTTCGGTTTATCCATCCTTTTTTAGTAAATTCAATATTATCATAAATAACAAATTCATCCACAGCATTGATTAATTGAAAATACCCTATGTATGGTAAAAAATAGGGCTGCATAATGGCAACCTTCAATTCAATGCTTTTTTTATTATTCTTGAAATTAAATCAATATTATCCGTTGTTAAGCCAACATACAGGGGAAGGCAAAGCACCCTGCGGCTAATATCCTGCGAAATGGGGCAATAGCCGCCAAATTTTATTGTCTGAGGAATTTCATTCAAGGATGGGTAAAAATACCTTCTTGGCATAACTGAAATTTCATTCAATGCCCTGATTACATCCAATAATTTTTGCTCTGTTTCTAAAACGATAGGGTAATAAGAATAATTATACTTCATATTATCCGGTACCAAAGGGCGATTGATGTGAAGTCCAGCCCATTGAGCATCATATAATCTGCTCAATTCTTTCCGCTGTTCAATTATAGTATCAATATATTTTAAATTTACAAGTCCCATGGCAGCATGAAACTCAGAATTCTTTCCATTAATACCAATGGTAAAGTGTTTATCACCTAGGTGGCCAAAACTCCGTAACAGGTAAAGTTTCTCATTCATCTCCCCATCGTTGCAAACAATACAACCGCCCTCACCTGTATGGAAAACCTTGGTCGCATGAAAGCTGCATGTACTTATATTACCATAACTAAGAAGGGATTTATTATTAACCTTACATCCAAAGGCATGCGCGCCATCATATATAACTTTCAGCCCGTGCTTTTCAGCAATAAATTGAATTTTTTCCAAATTGCACGGAATTCCATATACATGAGTTGCTAAAATTGCTTCCGTTTCCTTTGTAATGGCAGCTTCAATTTTATCGGCATCAATACAAAATGTCTCCGGATCAATATCTACAAAAACAGGCTTACAACCTTCCCATAATATAACGTTGGCAGAAGCCACATAACTAAAAGGAGTAGTAATAATTTCTTTAGTAATATTCAACCCTTTAATCGCTATTTGAAGTACTACAGTCCCGTTGGCAGCAAAGAGAAGGTGCTCAACCGAAAGATATTCCTTTAACTTTTGTTCGAGTTCCTGAAGCAAAATTCCGTTATTGGTTATCCAGGAAATATCCCAGGCTCTCTTCAAAACAGCAGTGTATTCTTCGAAAGATGGCAGAAATGTTTTGGTTACATTAATCATTTTGTGAGGATATAGCAAAGAGCATGGTTTCTTCAGCATGAATAGTTGCATGGGAAAGGTAAAATCTATATCCCAGTTCAAGTTCTTTAATAAATTTGGGTATGGAATTAAAATCTTCGGGACTATGGTAAAGAGCGACCGCCAATTTAGGCCTGAAATTCCTTAATGTATCAGTTGCACCTTTTAAGGCGTTCAATTCTGCACCTTCAATATCAAGTTTAATGAAATCTACCTTTTTTAGTTCTCGCTGCCTTACATAATCATCAATAGTAACGGTTTTCGCGATACCATCATAGCCGTCAAAACTTTCAAAGCTAACAGTACTTCCAGGGCCGTTAGCTTTGAAATAAAGATCAACGTCAGATGAGGACCATAAAGGGCTTTTAACCAACGAAATGAAAGGGCCCAATTTTGGATTTAATTGAATATTCTTCTTCCAAACTTCTATATTATCAGGAATAAATTCGAATGAATGTACAGCGTCAATTTCTGCGCTAAGGTGAGCAAAATAAAGGGCAGTATCCCCGAAGCATCCACCTCCATCTATCACAACATCACCCGCCTTAGCTGCTATATAAACATTACTTCTCTTCAATTCATATTGCTTAATTATGAAATCCACATGAATGCCAGCAGTAGCGAAATATAATTTTATTGGAAGATTCAAATAATCAAGATCATTGTAATACAATTTAAAATTCATGAACTTAATTTGTATATAATCTTCTTTGTTTTCGTGTAGTTGTATAAGCTGAATTTGCTTCCAATATTCAGGAGTATTGAGAGAAAGTTTAACTTTTTTATAGCCTAATAAGCGATACGCAATGATATCTAATAATAATTTTCTGCTTGTTTCATCTTCAAGTAAATAGTATAAATATTCAAAATTGTTCACCCATAAATGTTGCGATAGATTTTCTAAAGGCAGTATATCTAGTTTGTTATAATAACCCTTCCCATTTAATCCACGCCTTATTTGACTCCGAATGGTTTTTTTTTCGATAGGCGCAGTGTTTCCAAAACGTAACTTGTCATAATTATCTGGGTGATTATTATATAAGTTTCTAGCAACTATCTGGACCAAATCAAGGTAAAAATTATTTGGCACTATATTATTTTACAAAATTAAAATCAAGCGCAGGTCTCACTACACCCGGCCATTTACCTTGCCATCCCTCATTCTTCCGGTTTTCATTTATTTCAAAAGAGACCACATTTTGAAAGAAATATAAAGGGTTAGAATTAGCCACTACCATTATCGAAACACTATATATATTATCATTTAAAAGATTTCCGGGAATCTTGCAAATAGCCTTCTGAATACCACTATCCCTTCTCTCACCATTAGTGGCTGTCGCAAAAACGCATTCTTCGCCCAAAGTATTGATAAATAAACTTAGATTAATCTCCTTGTCAATCTCAAAATTCCAAAACTCTATTTCAATATCAAATGCAGTTTTTATAGTAATTACTTCTAAGGGGTTTGTCAATTGCGGGCGTATTTCAACCTTTTTGAGTCGGACTCCCTGATTGCCAGGGGCGTTTTCTGGGCTATCAAACTTTTGCAATAAACTATTGTTGATATAATTCGACAGATAAGAATTAATAATGCTGTCGGTTTTGCCGATTTCAGCAAGAGTCCCATGCTTCATATACAATGTAGTATTGCAAAGATTTTTTATGGCCGTCATATTATGACTCACAAATAAAACAGTTCTCCCTTCCTTATTGCTAACATCCTGCATTTTGCCGAGGCATTTTTTCTGAAATTCTGCGTCGCCAACTGCCAACACCTCATCTACAATAAGTATTTCCGGCTCAAGATGTGCAGCCACTCCGAAAGCTAATCGAACATACATCCCTGACGAATACCGCTTTACTGGAGTATCGATATAACGTTCTACGCCTGCAAAGTCAACAATTTCATCAAATTTCCTTTTTATTTCAGCCTTTGTCATTCCAAGGATAGCACCATTCAGGAAAACATTATCTCTACCGCTTAACTCTGGATGAAAGCCTGTTCCGACTTCAAGAAGACTTGCAACTCGTCCTTTAATTTTAATCGAACCGGTCGTCGGGGTTGTTGTACGGCTGAGTATTTTGAGTAAGGTGCTTTTCCCTGCACCATTTCTTCCAATAATTCCTAGAATTTCGCCTTGCCTTACTTCAAAATTAATATCCCGAAGCGCCCAAACATATTCGCTATTTCCTTTATTCGTCCGATCATTTTCTTCACCAATCTTCAAATAGGGGTCTTCTTTTCCTCTTACCCTATACCAAAATCGATTAATATCATGTGCTATGGAGCCCGTACTTACTTCACCCAGCCTGTACTGCTTGGATAGATTTTCAACTTTTATGACAGTGGAAGACATAAATATTATTCCTTATCTCTATTTAAACAGTATCCATGAAACTTCGCTCCACTTTACTAAAAATAAATAGCCCAATGAATAAGGCCACGACCGTGAATTCAAAACTATATAACAGGCCATGGATATCAATAGCCCCTTTTCCAAATAGCACAAAACGGAAAGTCTCAACAATACTGGTGAGCGGATTTAAATCAATAATCCTTTTGTATTTGCTGTGTGCCAGAAAAGACATAGGATATCCAATAGGCGTTACATACATGAGAAGTTGAATAATAAATGTGATCAGAATTGCAAAGTCCCTGTATTTAGTCGTTAGAGAAGAAATAATAATCCCCAAGCCAAGACCTATTCCTGCAATCAGTAGAATAAGCACAGGACTCCACAACCAGTTAAAACTCAGAGTTAGAGGATAACCGTTAAAATGGTAAAAAATCATAGCAGCCAGCAACAAGCCAAATTGAATTCCGAATCGGATCATGTTTGACAAAACAACCGATACAGGAATAACTAAACGGGGAAAATATACCTTCCCGAATATGGCAGCATTGGCAACAAAAGTATTTGACGTATTGGTAAGGCAGGCTGAAAAGTAGTTCCAGATGGTAATGCCACTCATGTAAAAAAGCACGGGTTCTATACCGTCCGTCGGGATATTGGCGATCTTACCAAATAGCAATAAAAATATAGCCGTGGTCAGGATGGGCTGCACGAGGTGCCAAACAGGACCCAGGATGGTTTGTTTATACTGGGCCGCAAAATCCCTTTTGATAAATAAAACAATAAGATCTTTATAATGCCATACTTCTTTTAAATGAAGATCAAATAATGAACTCCTGGGCCGGATTACCAGGTCCCAGTTTTCTGCTTGCTTATTTTCAATCATACTTGTTTCCAACTTATTCTATCCAAACCATTTTCCCCACCAGCGGGCGACCTGCTTATGGATGGGAACCATTTTCTTTTTCGCAGGTTTTTCAAAGTACCCGGACTCAATCCCATATCCGTAACCGCCATAGTATCCATAACCACCATAATACCCGCTGTAATATCCCCCCTCCAGTTTCACATCATTTAATACCAGGGACATGCCCGGAAGCTTTTTTTCGTTGTAAAGATCTTCTACCAACCGCATGATTTTCCGGTAGGTATGGCCCATCCTTACTACAAACAGCGTACAATCCGCATATTTTCCCAGCGATACAGAGTCACTGACCAATCCGACGGGAGCGGTATCCATAACGATCACTTCAAAATTTTCCCTCACCTCCTTCATCAGGTCGTCCAGCTTACCATCCAATAACAACTCTGCCGGATTGGGCGGAATAGGGCCACAGGCGATCACATATAACTGATCAAAACCGGGTACCTGTAAAACAATATCCTTGAATGCAGCACGGCCAATGATATAGTTCGTAATACCCATCTTTCTTTTCATTCCCAATCCCTCCATAACTTTCGGCTTTCGGATATCAAATTCCATGATCACGGTTTTTTTTCCGCTTAGTGCAAGAACAGAAGCCATGTTGATGCTGATAAAAGATTTACCCTCTCCGCTAAAAGATGAGGTAACCAGAATGGACGGATTTTCTTTTTTTACCGTCATGTACTTCAGGTTGCTTCGGAGAATGCGGAATTGCTCCGCTACAAAGCGCCGGCTGTTCCGCAGAACAACCAGCGAAGCCTCATCATCAGAATGACCAATCTCTCCCAGGATAGGTGCGTGGGTCAGCTTCTCCACATCCATACGGCTGTTCACCTTATCCTTTAATAATTCTTTAATCGCAATCACCCCTACAGGAATGAGGATTCCGAATATCAAATACATGCTGTAAATCTTGTTCTTGTTCGGGCTGAGCGGATTTCCGGAAGCCAGGGCAGGTTCCACTACTTTCGAATTGGAAATAGTGGAGGCAGAAGAAATGGAGACTTCGAGTTTTTTTTGCAAAAGGAATGAGTATAATTCTTCCAGGATCTTTTGCCTCCGCGCCACCTTGTTTAATTCAATGGATTTACCGGGAAGTGACCGGAGTTTTCCGCCGACATCCCCCTTTTGCTGCGTCATTTTATTACGGGCTATTTCGTATCCGTTTTTGACATTATTCAGGGCTTCGGACATATCCCGCCGGATCTTTTCCAGCGATGCGTCGTATGCAACAATAAGCGGATTGCTGGCCGTGGTTGTTTTAAGGTTATTATCGCGCTCCAGTTGTAACCGGTTATATTCCTGAATACGCTGGGATAGCGCGGGCTCCTCAATACCCATATTAATCGGAACGAGTTCGTGGGCATTTTTCTTATCGTTAATATAACTTTGCAATAAATTGGCAAGGGTAATTTTAACATCCTGCGCATCTATGGCATTTTGGGTATTTTCCACATTGGCCAAATACATTTTAGACTGATCCGCCTCTGAAAAAATATCGTTGTTAACCCGGAAAGTGCGCACATCACCCTCCATATTGCTTATATCCATGCTGAGAGTATCCAGATTCTTTTTGATGAAATTGAGGCTGTTGGTGGATATGCGGTTTTTATCTTCAATATTCAATGAATCATAAACCATCATAAGGGCATTCAGAAAATTCCTTCCCAGCGCGGTGTTTTCAGTTTGCATAGACAGGGTAAGAATGGTGGATTGTTCATTCGTCTGAACTATTTTTAACGCTCCCAGGTAGTCGCCGGCAACCCCAGCAGCAGACTGATGCGTAATAGAATAAATCAGACTGCTCAGGCTCTTCAAATCAAAATCCATATTCCTTATAAGCCTTATCTTGTTGCCATAAATATTTATCGTCTCTCCAAAGGCAATGGGTTTCTGGCTTTTACCCAGTACGTATTGATTATCATTTAAAATGGTGATCTGAAAAGAAAATGTAGCATTCGGACTGCTCAAAGAAACGATGTCAAGCGATATGGCAGCCTCAGGATACACCATAGAGGTCCTCACTTTTCCGATATTGTAATAACGGGTAATCAGGTCCAGGTTCCGGACCACTCTCTGCAAAACAGGCCTGGAAGAAAGTATCTGTATTTCGTTGCTCAGGTTGGAACCAGAAGAGGTCATCAGCAAGGCATCAAAGCGGTCCGGTCGGGCCCCGCCTTCACTATTAATAAGCAGGGAAGATTGCACATAATAAATCGGCGTGGAATACCGGATATTCAGGAAAGCAAGAACCAATGCTATTGCCGCGCAGATGATTATCCAGGGAATATACTTTAGATTCTTTAAAATGAAATCCCGCGGTCCCAGTTTCCAGGACATTTGATTGTTGTTCGCTTGCAGATTGTCTAATGCTTCTGGGAGTTCAGGCATAAATTATTTTATTCAAATTACTTTCTGAATATGCTGTAAATAACAGCAAATATAGAAACGACAGTAGCCGCTAAACTCACATTCCGTATGGTGGTCTGATCATTTGCAGCAATTTTCTTTTTGGTTGGTTCAACAATAACAATGTCATTCTGCTGCAAGTAGAAATAAGGGGATTTCATGATTTCCGGTTTGGTCAGATCCAGGCGCGCGAATTCTCTTTTATTGTTGGTTTCCCGGATCACCAGAACATTGTCGCGCCTGCCATAAAAAGTGAGATCGCCGACGAGCGCAATGGCTTCGAGTAAATTAATTCTTTCGCCCGGGATGGTAACCAACCCGGGCCTGGTCACTTCCCCCAGCATGGTAAATTTATAATTCAGGAAACGGATATTATAATAGGGATGTTGAAGAAAGGGGGTCAATAGGGTATCCAATTTATCTTTTAGCCCTGCCTTGCTTAATCCTTCCACATGGATCTTTCCAATTCCCTGAAATACGATATTTCCATTTTCGTCTACCTGGTATCCCTGAGCCGAAGGGGCAACACCGCCTATGGCCGGCATCACACCCGGTGAACTGATCGCATTATTAGCTGTTGTAATTAAAGATTGGTTGTAAATCCTAGTCGCTTCCGGGTTATCACTATACACAATGATGCTTAACATATCTCCTTTTCGGATAATGGGTTCCACGGGGTTTACCTGACTGAGTCTTGCCGTATCAAATGACCCCTGCATATAAACTAAATTTCTTAGGTTCCCGCAGGAACTTAAACTATGCATCA
>JBEPUT010000055.1:0-28211 GCA_041691395.1 Chitinophagaceae bacterium | reverse complement strand
GCATGGATGCCCCAGTTATCCAGGTTAGTTCCCTTTTCATACGGCGCATATTGATAATTGGCTCCAACTTTAATGGCTGTGGCAGAATACCTTCTTAATGGAATATAAAACCCCGCCTCTCCCTGCAGTGTGGCCTTCACTTTCGATTGGGGATTATCATACTCGCCCAGATACTGATCAAACCTGATCAGGTTCATTCCACCCCCTGCACCGATATAAGGCCTGATAAATCCCTTATTCAGCAAGGTATAACTGGCCGTAAGCATAATCGGAATCTGCTGAATGGAATTGCTGATTACGGCAGAAATGGCCGAACCTTTACCATCGTCATAAACGGCCCGTGGATATTTCTGATAATAATCATTGTACGCGACAGAAAGGCCAAGACTAAACTGATCATTCAGCGGAACAGCCAGACCTGCCGTAAATCCTTTGTATGCCGGATGGGTAATGTAGTTCCTGAAGGAACCGGCAGGAATATTCATTTGATATCCAATGTTCAATTCCACCGGGTTCTGTGCCTTTGCCTGAACACAGGCCATTAAAATGAGCGAAGAGATGAAGGAATATCTGAATAGCGATCTCATGATCTGAATCTTTAAGGTGAAAGGATTAATTGGTTGATTTTAAATACGGGGACTGACTGAATAAAGTGTCGACTTCCGCCGAGGCATTGGCAGTATTAAAAACAGCCGCGCCCCTGGCCAGTCCGCTCCACAATGCCTGAATTTTATTCCCCTGGGAAGTTGCATTCTTAAGATCCAGGATATCAATCTCCAGACCGCCGTCCCGAATCGTATAGGCACCGATGATGTAAGGTGCATAATAGCCATACCCGGGATAACCCCAGTAATAGGGATCATAATATCCACCATACCCATCCCAGTAATCGGGATAGCTGATGATACCCGTGGATGTATTGGTAACCCGCGAAACATTCACAGCCAGGTCGGGTTTGCCGGATTTATCCACCAGGGAGTACCCACGGGATTTCATCATCCGGGTGACCTCGCTGATAACGGTTGAATCATAGGTATTTAATTGATTACCCAAAGACTGATTATTCACAATCACATTTACAGAATCTCCGATACTGAAAGTCTGGTAACTTTCAAAGTTAGCAGCGGTATCATAGTTGGTAATGTAGATCCTGGAATCGTTGCTGGAAAGATTATTCAGCGGATCTTTTTTACAACTGTTCAGCCCAATCAAAATGACCGCCCCCAGAACGGCAAAAGCTGCGAAATTTTTAAACGGTTTCATATGTATGCGGGATTAATTTTTATTTTTACCTGCTACTTTTCCTACTACAAAAGAAATGCCCTAACGTCCATTCAACCAATTAATTAACACCGTCCTAACAAGCCCTAACTTTTTCTTAATTTTTTACAGCGCTAAACAATCGGCATCAATTTCTGTTACCGGTTTTTATCGCTGAGGAGTACTTTCCTGTTATGGCTGCATGCTGATCGTTTGCATTAATTTTGCGGCACACTCTTTTTAAATTAAAACAATGGGCATGGGAATGAACAGATGCGGCATCGGCTGCATGACACTCCTGATTTTATGGAAGGGCGTTGCTTTTGGACAGTTCAGTGATACCACGCATTATTATCTAAATCTGACTTCTACGGGATCCGTCAACAGGACAAATAACAGTAAGGCCTACCTGCTGAACCATGTTTTGAAATTCACAGTAAAAAAAAAGGCTTACTCGCTGAATGCCTTCAGTAATTATATATACGGAAAACAGGATAGCTCGGTAAGCAACAATGATTTTACCACTACGCTCGACGGGAACCTCTATCTGCGGAATTCAAAATTCTTTTTTTGGGGATTGCTCAACTATACCAGCAGCTACTCCCTTAAGATCAACAGCCTTTTTCAGGGAGGAGCCGGAGCCGCTTACAGTTTTATTGATGATAAGAATAATTACTTAAATGTCAGCGATGGACTATTGTATGAAACGGGCAACCTGATGCTGGATACAGTACATAATGTATATAATACATACCGAAATTCATTCCGGGTCGTGTTTAAATGGACGATCCGCAACATCCTGGTATTGAACGGATCTAATTTTGTCCAGAACTCCCTTTCCAGTCGCAAGGATTATATCCTAAGATCAAATCTGGGACTTTCCGTTAAATTAAAAAAATGGCTCAGTCTCACTACCGCCTTTACTTACAATAAATTCAGTCGTACGGGTCGGGAAAACCTCTTGTTTAACTATGGTCTGACCATCGAAAAATATTTCTGAACTACATTTACTTACCTGTAAACAGACTAACATGAACCGTATGGCATTTACCATGAAACTGTGCAAAGGTGCAGAAGACGAATACCGGAAAAGGCATGACAACATCTGGACCGAATTGAAAACATGTCTCCGCGACAACGGCATCAGCGATTATTCCATTTTTCTGGATGAAGCATCGGGTATGCTGTTTGGCTCGCTGAAAATCGAAGATGTTTCCCGGATGCAGGAAATGGCGGCCCATCCGGTAATGAAGCGCTGGTGGAGCTTCATGAAGGATCTGATGGAAACAAATGCCGATGATTCACCGGTCAGCCGGCCATTAAAAGAAGTTTTTTATTTAGAATGATTTAATGGTTAATTGTCCAAAATCGCATAAAAAAAAAGAAAGAGTCGCCATACACCGGTGCAAGGCGACTTATAAAAAGAGTCTTAAAATATTTCAATCCGAAAGCGGCTTAACCCGCACGTTCCTGAATCTCACCACGTCACCATGTCCGAGAAAGCCTATATGGCCTGTCGTCCTTTTCAAACCCGGATGTGGTTTTTTATCCAATGTACCGTTTTTGGCTGCATCCGTGATGTCTCCATCGAGAATAACAGTACCGTTCAACACCACTTTTATCTTATTGCCGTTTGCCGTGATTTCTTCCTCGTTCCATTCTCCGGTAGGTTTTAAAAATCCGCGTTTCGCGGGTATGACCCCGTAAACGGAACCATGATACTGATACGTATGCAGGTCCTTGTAAATAGGCGCTTCATTATCCAGCACCTGGATTTCCATGCCAACATAAGCAGCATCTCCTTCGAGTGGCGCGCGGATGCCGATGCCGTTGTTTGCACCGGGTGTAAGCTGGAACTCAAACCGGTAAATAAAATTGCTGTATTCGTCTTTGGTAAATAGGTTTCCATGTTCGCCGTTGGCCGGACGCATCACAATGTCTCCGTCTTCCAGCACATATTCTCTGGTATTTCCCGTCCATTCAAACATATTGGTACCATCAAACAATACCTTGAAGCCCTGTTTCTTTTCTTCATCACTCAACACAAAGGGTTTCGGACGCGGGATTTCCCTCACGTAGAGATTGCGGTACGCCACATGCGTGCCATGGGCCTGCAATTCCAGCTGTTCCACCGGGAAAATGGGTTGTTTACGGTCCCAGTAATTTTCCAGGATAACATTATCCACCACCAACACGCCATTCAGATAAACCGTAACCCGGTCGCCGATCATAATGATGTGGAAATTATTCCATTCCCCGATGGCATTGTCGGCAAGTTTTAGTGGCTTACTTTCATTTACCTGGTTGTTGTATAAACCTCCGGAGCCTACCTGGGCACCCACGTTTGTTCTCGATGTATCCCATATCTGAACCTGAGGAGATCCCCGCAGATAGATGCCGGCATCGCCCTCTTTCTCAATTTTCCAGTCGACGAACATCTCAAAGTCGCCGTATTCTTTTTGCGTGCATAAATTGTCGCCGTTGCCGCTGAACAACAGATCTCCGTTGGTGGCCGACCAGCCGGTTAGCATGCGGGCATCTGCCTTTTTCTGCTCTTTTTCGAGTGTTGCCGCATCCATTTTCGCCCTTTCAACAGGGTTTGCCACCAGGCCTTTCCAGCCGGCGAGATCTTTCCCGTTAAATATGGATACGAATCCTTCCCCGGATGGCAATTCCGCCAGGTGTTTCTGAATGGCCTGTTTTTCGTAAGACGCATCGGGCCCGTTTAGCAGCGGCATAGCACTTTCCAATAGGCGCCGCACCGGTTCGCCCGTCCAGGCATTATCCGAGAGACCGATTTTCATCACCGCATAAGCTGCCTCATGCTGTACGGTCGGGTCACCCAGGTAATTACCGGCAAAAAGAAAGGACAAATAGGTTTTGCTGTTCCCCAGTTCTTCTAATATGAGTTGTTTCTGCTGGCTGGTCTGTGCTATATCCATTGCGTTGTGCAACATCAGCAGGCATTGTTCAGGCAGGACACCGGACCCACCTGCCAGCCGGATATATCCTTTTAAGGCAGCGTCAAAATAATCAGCATGTACCGCTTTCCGTGCGATTTGCAGTAATGGTGCCGCCGCCTGGAAGTCGTTGCTTGAGGATAGTGACCCGACCACGTCTGATTTCGTTTGTTCGTTCCCGTTATCATAAACATGGGAAAGTTCATTTAATGCCTGACTGCCACCGATGCCGGATAATACGTCAAAGAAAAGCGCTTGTTTGGCCGGATTCTTTTTCATCTGGCCCACTATGGCGTTTACTTTCCCGGATTCCGGAGCACCGGTTGTACTGGCTATGATGGCTTCCTGAACAGATTTAATGTCAGCGGGATCCGTGCTGTTCAATAACAAATCAAACAATACCGGCTGATCCTGCAGTTTAACCAGTTTTCTCAATGACGCGTAAGCGGCTCTGCTGACCAGTGTATCGCTGCTTTTTAAAAAGGGCAGCACATCTTTGAAGCGGTCATCAGCAGCACGGTCCGCCAAAATATGGATCAGCGCAACTTTGCCATTAGCAGATGGCATGCTGGTAAGGGCATCACCCACCAGGTTGGTTATGTCCGGACCTTTCATACCCTGTATTGTCAGTGCTACAGCATCTACATCCTTTGAACCCCCGTTCTTCATTACATTCAGGAGAGCGGGTATAGCTTGTTGTCCACCCAATTTCCCCGAAGCTTTAATCGCTGCCAGTCTCACATTTTCATCTTTACTTTCCAATGCATTTAGTTCCGCCGGCAATGCGGTTTGGTTACCGGTTTTGCCCAGCATACCCAGGATTTCTGCTTTTACCTGATCCGGGGATTTGTCCAATTTTTTTACCCAGCTGCCGACGGCCTCATTTCCCGTATAGTTCTCCGCGAATTTCAAGGCGGCTGCCCGGTACTGCGGATCTTTATCGTCCATGGCCGCAGTTAATAGCGGGATCGACTTTTCTCCTTTCAGATCCGTTAATATTTTTAACGCGGCGGTGCGGTTTTGAACCTGATTCGACTGCTGTGTTTTTTGCTGGATCTGATGGGCGATTTTTTCAGCCTGTGCCGATTTTCCCGATGCCGCCAGCCGACGGGCATATTCCAGATAGGCTTCTGTTGCCCCTGTTACATCATACACAAATCCAATTTTTTCCGCTGCACGGGCCAGCAGGGATTCAGAGGAGGGATTCCCGATGCGTGCCAGGGTGAACAAGGTCAGTTTGGCCAGCTTTTTATCGTCGCTGTTCACCCACCGGGAAATAACCGGAGCAGCGGCGGCATAACGGGTATCACCCAACGCTTCTACCAGGGTTAAGCGTCTGTCGCCCGAAACCTTTGGAGCGGCATCCAGCAATGCCTTTTTTGCCGTCGTGGTATTGATTCTTACGAGGGCCCTGGCTGCGGGGTCACAAAGCCTTTCATCGGACAAATAAGGAATCAGTGCAGGAACAGCCTGGTCATTGCCTACGATTTCCAGTTGTCGTATGATAAACGCTTTATTTTCCTTATCGGCGACTTCCTTCAGCGCCTTTACGTAGGCATTTGCGCTCCAGGTTTTCAATGCGCCATTTTTTGGCTTTGCAGCATAATAGGAAAAACCGGCCAGGGCATATTGCAGTGCGGTATTATCGCCTTTGCCTGGAGCGGCCAGCATGGTTGCCATTTTTTCCAGACCCGGTGCTCCGAGGTCGGCGATCACCTGCATGCTTTTATCATTTTGTTCCGCATTCTGTGCCGGGATCCTGGCCAGCAGATCTGCAATTTTGGTATTGAGCGTACGCTGATCAGTTTGGGCCCGGGCAGGGATGGTATGCAAAAGACACAAAGTCAGCAATGCAAATAAACATTTCCTCATGTAGTCGATTTGAATAAAAATGAGATGAATTTTTTTAGGTTTTATCGGGTATTCACATCATATGATCCAGGGTTCCCGCATCGGTTTAAAGAGCTGGGCATTGGCGCCATCATCCTGCACAAACTCCTGCTTTACCGGATCGTATTGCAGTGGCCGTCCCAATCTTAAAGCGGCTTTGCCGAGGTTGACCAGCGTGCAGGAACGATGACCATTCGATTCATTCAACGCAAATTTTTTCCTGTTTTTAACAGCATCAATAAAATCCGTTACCTGTGGTTCCGGATCCGGAAATGAATCCAGCTTTTTTTGCAGATCTGGAATATCCGACCGGAATCCGGGATAGAGTTTTCCTTTGGGCCCTTCAATATAGGCCGCATTGGTTTCGCTGCCTTCGCCATCCAATATGATCTTGCAGCCATCGGCATAAGTATATTCAATCCTGCGCCAGGTTCCCACGGCATCCGGATGTTGCTGCGGTGCATCTACTTCTACGGAAATGGGGCTGGTATCATCTTTCCCCAGGAAATATTGAACAGGATCCAGATAATGCTGACCCATATCTCCCAGTCCGCCCCCGTCATAATCCCAATATCCCCTGAAAGTCTGATGCACCCGGTGGGGATTGTAGGGCTTATAGGGAGCAGGGCCCAGCCACCTGTCATAATCGAGTTCCGGGGGCACCGGCAATTCTTCGAGGTTGGTTTTACCTACCCAATAAAATTTCCAGTCAAACCCCGTGTGTTTGCCGATCGTCACTTTCAGGGGCCATCCCAAGAGTCCGCTTTCCACCAGTTTTTTTATGGGTTTGACTGTGGTGCCCATGCCGTAAAAGATATCTTCGAAACGAAACCAGGTATTTAACCGGAAAATCCGCCCGTGTTGCTGCACCGCTTCTATCACCCGTTTTCCCTCCCCGATGGTGGCGGTCATTGGTTTTTCGCACCATACATCTTTGCCGGCCCGGAGGGCATCGGCAGCAATGATGCCGTGCCAGTGCGGCGGTGTGGCAATATGCACGATGTCTATTTCCGGAAGCTGAATGAGTTCCCGGTAATCCGAAAAAGTTTTTGTGCCCTTGTCCAGTTTGGCCAGCGTGGATGCCAGGTGATTCTTGTCCACATCACAAATGGCTCCTACGCGGGTTCCGGCATATTTAATATGACCCTGCCCCATATTGCCCACGCCCACAATGGCTTTGGTGAGCTGATCGCTGGGAGGTATAAAACCGCGGCCCAAAACATGACGGGGAACGATGGTAAAAGCAGCCAGGGCGCCTGCCGTGTTTCTCAGAAAACTGCGCCGGGAATTATTTTTTCTTTGCATGGAGGTATTTGAATTCAGAACTAAAAATAAGCATACATCTCTTAATTAAACGGGATTCGGAGTAAATAATAGATATACCGGTATAAACCATTGATTAAGCCACCACGCCGATCACTAGTAAAATATTCCCAAAGCGGCGGGTTTCCGCGCTGGCGATGGCGAGACAAACATCATCCGAGGACGCATCCTGGTAAAACGCCTCTCTCTTCAGTTTCTGGCAGGTTCTATTTTCTCCCAGCAGCCGGGCAAATCCCAGGTGAATGGGCTGTTCGCTGTTATCCGGCGGCACCATGATCATGTATTTTTCAACCGGTATAAATTCTTTGATCACCGCCAGTATCTCCGTTAGGCGATCAGGATCTTCGCACCATGACCGTTACTTCCGAGGGCCTGGAGGATTTCGCGATGCAGGAGATTTAATTTCAGCAAAAGCGGCGTTTTTTTTCTGTAAAAGTAAAATACCGGCCATTCCTTTTATTGTACATACTGATGCAGGCTTTCATTTTTTACCAGGGGACCGATCCTGAATAAAATAATATACACACCCACCAGGGCCAATACCCCATAACCGATAAATACCACATTGTAGGCAAACGCATAACTGTGTGAGGCCGACAGATTTTTTAAAGTGATTCCGGATACCGATTGAAACAACGCTCCGCCCAAACCAGCGCCCACACTGGCCAGCCCCCACACGGATGCCGTGGCGCTCTGGGGAACCACGTCACCGGGAAAGGCCATAGAATTCGCCGTATAGGCGGCATATCCGAATCCCGCAAGGCTCAATACAATCAATGCCGAGGCCGGCGTGCTGATCACAAAAGGGCCCAGGATGAGCGAAAGAGCCAGAGCAGATCCGAAAATGCCGACAGACAATTTCCTTGCTTTCGGTACGGGCGTTCCTTTTTTGATGATGAATTGGGTAAATAAACCGCCCAGCACATTTCCCAGATCTGCAACCAGAAAAGGGAACATGGCGAACCAGGCTATTTTGGCCAATCCCCATCCATGCACTTCCACCAAGTAACGGGCCAGCCAGAACGTAATGAAATACCAGATGGGATCCATGCAAAATTTGGATAAAGTGAACCAGGAAACAAAGCGGGTCCTGATGAGTTTCATCGGAGGAATGATCCTGGCTCTGGACTCCTTAACCGACCGCTCGGGGGTATAATAAGTAAACCAGAATCCGGCAACCCATATATATCCCAAAATACCAATAGCAATGAAGGTGGTCTGCCAGCCATAATGTAATCCCAGAAAAGCAATCATGGGTGGTGCCACCACGGCGCCGATGGCCGCTCCGCTGTTAAAAATGCCGATGGCCGTTGACCGTTCTTCAGGTGGAAACCATTCGCCCGCCAGCTTGATGGCCGCGGGCCAGTTTCCGGCTTCACCCAGCCCGAGCAGAAAACGGCATATTCCAAAATGAATGGGCAGCCTCGCCAGCGCGTGCAGGAGTGCGGAGGTGGTCCAGAACGCCATACACAGCGAATATCCCAAACGGGTTCCTAGCTTGTCAATTACAAATCCGGAAACCAGGTTGGACAGCATATAGGCAATAAAAAAAGCCGTGGCAATATATCCAAAGGCTTCGTCGGGAATGAGATTCCGCAATTGGCCCTGTGCGCTTAAATAATTGAACGCAAGACGATCCACATAATTCAGTACCGTAGCCAGAAAAGCGAAGGACAGCATAACCCACCGCATTTTGGGAGATCCTTTACGAACAGCGCGCGGTGATAGAATTTCCATTCCGGATTTAATTTGTTAGCTGACCTGTACGGGATTTCCGGTATGTTCTTTTATATTTTTCACCACCTGTTCAAAATGCATGGAGAGCGCCTTCCAGTTTTTATCGCGGATAAGTTTCTTGTCCATGAGTTCACTGCCCATAGCCACTGCGCTGGCGCCTGCACGAAGAAAGGCCGTTGCATTATCGGAATTAATTCCTCCTGTGGGCATCAGCTTTATCTGATTCAGCGGTCCCCTCAGCTCTCTGATATACTGGGGACCCAACATGGAAGCCGGAAATACTTTGACCATATCGGCGCCCGACTTCCAGGCACTGTAAATTTCGGATGGCGTAAAGGCACCCGGAAAAACGGGAATACCGATTTCCTTACATCGCCGTATAATGTCTTCTTCCATAACCGGGGTCACAATAAACTGGGCGCCGGCAACCAGGGCCCTGTCCAGGTCATCCCGGGAGCAAACTGTTCCGGCGCCGATGTTCAAATGATCCTTATACCGTAAGGAAGCATACCGGATGATGTCTTCTGCGCCGTCTGAGTTCATGGTGATCTCGATGCTGGTGAGCCCGGACGACTGATACAAAGGAAGGATCTGTATGATGGCTTCCAAAGGTATATTCCGTGCGATGCCAATTACCGGAACTTTTAAAAATTCTGCCCAGGAGAATAAACCTTTTCCCGGATACTGTTCGTTTTTATCCACCATGATGATATTGAAATATTTTTAATTGCCCTTTCACCGCAGACTGATCCATCATCTCCGGTGAAATAAAAGTTGTTTTTTTTGTCAGATTTAATCTTTCCAGTCCGCGCTGATAAAGCGGAAATAAATGGCTTCCGCTGCATAACTGAATCTGACCAGGATCTTCCTGCGTCAGATCGTTCAGCTCCGTTCCGATCAGCAAGCCGCTTAAGTAATGATAGTTTTGTTCCCTGCTGAATGATTTAAATAAGTGATTCACCCTTACAGAGAATAATCCATTCAAAAAATTGGATGCCGCGGCCCGGGCGATGCCCTGATCAAAAGCATCAAAGTCTCCTGTAGTCATACCCCGTTCACCGGAAGAAACCGCGTCCTTTAAAAGGCTGTTGCCGGATACCAGGTCAAAAAGTTCTCCGGTCATGTATGTTTTGAAATCAACTATTTTCCCTTCCAGCACGCGGATGTGTTTGGAATGTGTTCCCGGGAAAATGCTGACGACCGTTTTTCCCGTCGAAGAAACCGTGTCCAATCCGATCATCTGGGTTTCCTCCCCCCTCATCACGTCCGCTGCAGCTTTTAATCCGGATATCAGCCAGATTTCCTGCGTGTTCTTTTCGTCCGGTCCGATCCTTTGAACCACGGCATCCCGGCCATCCAATGAAAAAGGCAGCGTGGCGTATGGCAGCTCCCGTATGCCCATGGATGAGGAGGCCATACCGGAAATAAGCACCGGTAAGCCTTTCACGAATTCGGTTGTTTTTTTACCGAGCGCATACAGGTTATCCTGTAATACCTGCATGGCAAACGTTTCCCGTTGAATGTGGTACTGACCGGTGGCTGCTTTCCAGCGTGCGTGAGTTGCGGCCATGCCTTCTTTGGTAATAACTTCTTCCAACACCTGCTGATCAGTCACCCTGACCAGCTTCAGACGGAAATTGGATGTGCCCCAGTCGCAGCTTAGAAAAAGATTATGCATAAGGGGTGTTTGTTACCATTCCGTAATGCTTCCGTCCTGGTTACGCCATACCGGATTTTTCCAATCATGTCCCTTTGATGCCATTTTTCTTACTTTCTTTTCATCTATTTCAATGCCCAGACCGGGCAATACGGGTTTACTGATGTACCCATTTTCCACCTGAAATACTTCCTGATTGCGAATATAGTCCAATAGATCTGCTCCTTCATTATAATGGATACCCATGCTGGTTTCCTGGATCACTGCGTTCAGGCAGCAGAAATCTATCTGCAGGGCCGCAGCAAGGGAAATGGGTCCGAGCGGACAATGGGGGGCGAGCGCTACATCATAAGCTTCCGCCATGGCGGCGATTTTTCTGACTTCCGAAATCCCTCCCGCATGACTGAGATCGGGTTGAATGATATCCACCGCGCCCTGTTCAAACAAAGATTTAAAATCCCAGCGGCTGAACAGGCGTTCACCCGTGGCGATGGGGGTGCTGGTATACCGGGCGAGTTGCAAAAACGCTTCCCGGTTTTCCGACAGTACGGGTTCTTCGATAAACATGAGTTTCAGCTGTTCCAGATCACGCATGAATCCTTTCGCCATGCCTTTGTGTACGCGGCCGTGGAAATCAACACCCAATCCGATGTCATATCCAATGGCTTCTCTTACCGATTGAATGCAGGCAACGGCATCCCTTATTTTTTTGGGCGTGTCTATCCATTCCATGGCAGCACAGGCATTCATTTTCACCGCCAGGAAACCGGCTTCCACGCGTTTTTTTGCGCCTTCTGCCACGTGCGATGGTTTATCTCCCCCAACCCAGCCATATATTTTCATCTTATCCCGAACGGCGCCACCCAGCAGATCATATACCGGCACACCTAGCGCCTTGCCCTTGATATCCCAAAGCGCCTGGTCAATACCCGAAATCGCACTCATTAAAAGAGGACCGCCGCGATAAAAACCGCCGCGGTAAAGTAATTGCCAGATGTCTTCGATCCGGCCCGGATCCTGACCGATCAGGTAACCGCTCATTTCTTTTACGGCAGCGGACACAGTATCGGCTTTCCCTTCAACTACCGGTTCTCCCCAGCCATCAATTCCCTGGTCAGTCGATATTTTTAAAAAGAGCCAGCGCGGAGGAACTTTAAACAATTCCAGTTGTACAATTTTCATCCTGATGTGTCTTTAAACAATACGCATCGTCATTCCGCCATCGATGACAATGTTCTCTCCGGTAATGAAATCATTTTTAATCAGCATGTCCACGGCATCGGCCACGTCTTCCGGTTTTCCTTCCCGGTGCAACGGAATGCGGTTGTCCAGATTATTTTTTATTTGTTCGGCACTGAGATAATCCTGAAAGCGCGTGCGGATAACGCCAGGCGATACGCAATTGACGCGGATATTAAAATCCGAAAGCTCCATGGCCAGTGCCCGGGTAAACTGCGGGATGGCGCCCTTGACCACCGCATACGCCAATGCATTTTTTACGCCGCGCAGCCCGGCGGCGGAAGAAATAAATACGATGGCACCTCCTTTTCGTTCCCTCATTGACGGAACTGCCGCAGCGCACAAATGAAATGCGGCATGCACGTGAATGTCAAATGCCTGGTACCAGACAGCCCTGGCGCCGTTGAGCAGTCCGCCACCTGCTGCAGCTCCGGCGCTGTGAATTAATATATCCACGGCTCCAAACCGGTCAATCGTTTCCTGAACCACCCGCTTGCATTCTTCTTCCCTGCTCAGATCAGCGGATATCAGCAAAAAGGGAATACAAAGATCTTCCATCTGTTTCCTGATGGATGAGGCTTCCGTATTCCGGGCCACCACACTGATGCTACCTGCCTGCCTGGCCAGGGAAGTGGCAATGGCCGACCCGATTCCGTGTGTTCCACCGGTAATCAGGGCTGTCTTACTGGAAATATCCATAGGGCTTTTTTAATTAATGATTCTTTTCATTCCCGTCCGCGGCCCAGAAAAGCGCGTTTGTCACGAGGGTTTTGAAATTGGGTTCGGCCCAGTCCTGTACGCCTCCCAGACCAATATAGACCACCCGCTCGCCGTGGCTTGTTCTTGCCCAGGCCAGCGGCTCGGTTCCGTCTTTGGTGGTTCCGGAAAGCAACAGGCTGGCATCTCCGGCAATCGGGGCCGTCTGATAGAGGCTGTATTTGGATTTGAAACCATGAACACCTTTTAATACCGGATGATTCTTCATTTTTTCGTTGACTGTAATGGTCTGCACGGGACCGAAGGGTTCTCCGACAACATACCGCATACTATCGGGGCCCATCATGCGCTTTTCCGGCTCTCCGTAAAAATGGCCGACATAATTTCCACCCAGCACTTCTTTATCAAAACCGGGCCAGTTGAGGAAACCATGACTGGCGGTGCGAAGCGCAACAATGGGTTTATTGGCCTGGACGTAAGCCCGGAGGTCTTCGATCGCTTTACCTGAGAATCCCGTGCGACGCGCAAAGACCAGCAAAACATCACAGTCCTTCAACGCGTCTGTCCCATCCAGGTTCGTGTATTCATCCTTGTCATTCACCGGACCGTTTCCCTGGAGAATGGTAATGTGAATACCCGGATATTTTTTTTCCAATGATTTTTTAAAAGCATTCAGTGTAATGTGGCTCACATATTCATTCGACGCCGAAATAAATACCATGCGCAGGTCCCTGTGTTTTTGCGCAGGCACAAAAAATGGGAGGATCAAAAGGAAGAAAACAAAGAGTTTATTTTTTTTCATGTTGTTCCGGGGGTTTGTATATGAAGGGTAAAAAAAACGGGCGGTCAAACGTTTTCCGGAATTTCAAAATCCGGATGATATTGACCCTTCAGCAATTCATTTGCTTCCGGGGAATTGGTAAATTTTTCTGACCCGGCATCAAAAATCAGGTGCTTGTTTCCGGTACGGTAAGCGATATCGGCCAGGTGAACCAGGGAAGCGCTGAGGTGACCCTGAAGCGCGTCTCCGTTCGGAGCGATTCCTGTTCTGATGGCATCGATGAAATTTTTCTGATGAAATTTATCCGGGAAATAGCCCTTGTCCATATCCACCACCTTACCGTCTTTTTCCATCACCTGCCAGCCCACACCGTGCCGACCGAGGTACATGAGGCGGTCCGTGCCGTAAATTTCGATCCGCGTGGCATTCTGCGGCCAGTAGGGCCATTGTGTACCAAAGCGGACCTCGTTTCCTTCCTTAGTCATGCAGTTGGTGCAGGAACCGCTTTCACAGGTCATGGCAAAATCGCCATAGTCATACGTAATATTTAAAAATTCGGGCGTTTCTTTTGCTGAATGGAATCCGATGTTGCCGCCTGTACAGTAAACGGATTTAGGATGTCCCGGATTCCCAAGTGCGATCCGGGCCAGGTCCATCACATGACTGGCATCGTCGGACAGCGGGCCGCCGCCGTACGACCAGAAATCCAGCCAGCCCCCGCGACTGGTCATGCTGTGCCGGTTCGGATTATAGGGAACACGTCTTGCCGGCCCCTGCCAGTGATCCCAGTTCAGTCCCGCGGGAACAGCTGCATCCGGTCTCGCAACCCACTTACTGCCACCCAGCATGTTATAACACTTGATGTGTACAAGATTGCCGAGTTTACCGGACTTGATGTATTCGCGGGCAGAAGATCCGTAAGGGGCGCTGCGGTTCTGAAATCCGATTTGCAATACTTTTTTATATTTTTTGGTCGCCTCCACCAGTTTCTGTCCTTCCCAGATGCTCAGGGTGGGATTTTTTTCCACGTAAACATGTTTGCCCGCCTGAAGCGCCCATATAGCGGCAAGGGTATGCCAGTGTTCCGGCGTTGCGATCACCACGGCGTCCACCGAATTGTCATCGAAAACTTTTCGCATATCCGTTTCAAACTTCGGCGCGTATCCCTGTTTTTGTTTATGAATGTCTATCTGTTCGGGAATGGCCTTCAGGGTTTCATTCACGTCACAGAAATATTTTACCTCCACCTGCTCATTTTCTTTGATGATCCCATTTAAAACCTGGATGCCCCTGCCCCCGCAGCCAATCAGCGCCAGCACAATTTTATTGTTTGCCCGGTGCCACGGCGCCATCAGGCCGGAGCGCTGAACGGTTAACCCGGCGGTGCCCAGGGAGAGCTGGCCGATAAAATTTCTTCTTTGCATAAATGGTGTTTAGGTTTAAGAAAGGGCAATCCCTTAAACAGGAATTTTAAATCCGAAGGCATGTCTGGCGGTCGCCGGAATGGCGTTTCTTATTTTTTCTGACAGATGAATGGTTAATCCGCCATCGGCATCATAATTCCATTTCAGCGGTTCCGGATGACCCATTAAATATATTTTTGAATTGTTCCGTGGCTTAACGGTATTAATCTGAAAGGTTTCTCCCGGCCACGCATTGATGAAGGCAAAAATAGTTCGGTTATCCTTTGAGCGTGTAAACCGGATATCCTCTCCTTCTTTCCACAGATCACCGTCCCGGGCCCGGGTGGCGTAAATACCTTCTCCGTTCAGCCGGAGCCATGCGCCAACTTCTTTTAACTGGGATATCGCTGTGGGATGAAAATGGCCATTGCCTTCGGGCCCGATGCCGACCATAAAATTTCCACCTTTCGCTGCAGAATCGATTAAATTTTTGATAACCCAGGCCGTGCCTTTATAATTCGCGGCATCCTTGTCGTAGGAAAATGAACTGGCCAGGGGATAAATCACAAACCAGGGTGTATCTGAATTGGATTTACTGCCAGGCACAAAACCCTCCGGTGTATAGTAGTCACCGTAATTGCCGATTCCCCGTGCCCTGAACATAGTATTCGGACTCACTTTCCGGAAGTGGAGCATATTGTCGCGAAGCATTGGCCACACTTCCGGCCCCAGCCATTGATCCAGGCAAACCATATCTATCTTACCGTATTGGGAAAGCAGTTCGGTCAGCTGATCGCGGTGCCGTTGCATCATCCTCTTCAATTCTTCCGGTGTGGGGTCGTGCATCATGAAGATGCGGTCCCCCAATTTCTTTTTAAAATCGGGATCCTGCATTTCAGGGGTCAGGTCCTTTCCTGTAACCGCAATTTTAGCTGCAGAGGGCACCTGGACCGGACTGTAATTATAGGGCCTGAAATCCGTATCGTACCAATCGGGATGAGAGAAATAAAGATCTATTTTGATTCCCCGCTGATGGGCGGCCTCGCATAATTCCTTCACAACATCCCGCTTGAAGGGCGTATTCATGATGCTGTAAGAAAAATCACAAGCTTCTGCCACAGGACCCTGCGGAGCGCCCCAGTTCATCCTTTCCTTTACAGTTGTTTTGGTGTTGAACATTGAGAAGCCATCATGATGTTTGGTAGTAAATGCAAACATTTTAAATCCGCAATCGGAAAAGAAATCCATCCAGGCGTTGGCATCAAAACCCTCCGGGTTCCAGGTTTTGTACAATTCCTGGTAGTGCTGCTTTTCCTCCGCGGACAAACCCAGGAAACCCCAGGATTCACCCTGCAACTGCAAAATGGAATACGGCCCCCAGTGTAGCCGCACGCCAAATTTGATATCTTTAAAATCCTCATATGCCTCGTCCGGCGCCCAATGATATTCCGGAACGGGAACCTCTTCAACATATCCGCTCACTGTTTGATAATGGTCGTCGGTGGGTGGCAACCGATGGGAGTAGGGCGGCTTTGCAAATCCGGCCGGCTGATTAAGCATGGAGCCCAGCGCGGGTGACAGGGTGAACGCGGTACCGGCAACGCCCATGTTGCGGATAAAATTTCTTCTTTTCATTATTCAGGCAACTTTAACCTTCCCATTTTTATAATAGTGTGTATCCAGGCAACCGGAAAGCCTTGTTAAGTGTTAAAAACGAAATCCGGAGCCAATGGAATATATAAATATATTTAATGAGCCGCAGATTTCATTAGCTTTAATAAACAATGCATTTCCTTCGTAATTTTTTAAAACTAGATTAAAAAATGCCCGTAAATATGAATGAAACAAAAAATATTTACGCAAACCATTGCGTACCAAGTGCCGCGGAAAGGATCGGAAAAAGTTATTTTTCATTATAAAATAAATCGTTTTTGTGCCATATGCAGTACCGCCAACTTACTTTAAAAGACATCGCTAAAGAACTAAATACATCCGTCAGTACGGTTTCGAGAGCGCTCAAGGACCATCACAGCATCAGCCCCGAGATGAAAAGAAAAGTGAATGATCTGGCCAACCGGTGGGATTATCATCCCAATCCGGTAGCCGTCAGTTTATTAAAAAATAAGAATTACACCATCGGCGTAGTGGTACCTGAAATAGCCCACAATTATTTCTCCATCCTGATGGAAGGCATTGAGGAAACGGCCACACAGGCTGGATACCACGTGATGTTCTGTGTTTCCAAGGAGAAATTGCAGCGGGAAGTGGATGTAATCAATACGCTGTTAAATATGCGGATCGACGGCCTGATCATTGCCCCTTCCAAAGAAACAGTGAGCTACGATCACCTGGAGGCCATTGTGAACCGGGGTATCCCGTTGATTTTTATTGACCGTTATTGTGAAAGTGTTCCTGCATCCCGCGTGCTGGTGGATGATTATAATGGCGCCTTCCAGGCCGTTGAACATTTAATTTCCACAGGGCGGAAACGGATCGCCCATATTGCGGGCCCTGAAACCCTGTCTAACAGCAGACAGCGTTTATCCGGGTATCTGGGTGCCTTAAAAAAATACAATATCCCCGTGGAGGATGAACTGATCGTCCATTGCGACCTCACAAGAACCAGTGCGCGGGAAAGTACCAGCCAGGTGATCAGCCTCCGGAAAATGCCCGATTCAATCCTGACCTACAACAGTTCCATCGCCTTTGAGGGTATGCTGGTGGTGAAAGAAAAAGGGCTCAGGATCCCAGACCAGATCTCCTTTGTGGGATTTGCCAACGAGCCCATCATCTCTTATATTGAACCTCAGCTAACAACGGTGATTCAACCGGCCTATCAGATTGGACAGGAAGCGGTGAATTTATTTTTAGAGCAGCAGTCCAACGATTATGAGGCCATACCCAAAACAAAAATTTTACTTACTCAGCTGGTGATCCGCGGATCAACCGTTAAAGTGTAATTGTTTCTATGCAACCAATTCCTGTATGGCCGGCAACCACTACCTTAGGGAACTCAAAATAATTTTACAAGCCGGAATATTTATGCTCCAACGGTTCTGTCGTTTTCCGCGCTTTCATAATAATCCAGGTGGTTCCCCAGCTTTTCTTTTATGGGAAGGCTGATCCGGTCCAATTCCTCTTTCACGTGCCGGGGCAGGTTCCCTTCGGCAGATCTGGCATTGGATTCCAACTGACGGATATTCCTGGAGCCGACCAGGGAACAGGTAATGGCCGGATTTTGAAGAACCCATTTAATAGCGAGTTCGGGCATGGTCAGTCCGGATTCTTTGCCGAGTTGACGAATGTCTGCCATGGCTTGCTTTATTTCTTCTTCGACACCCTCTTCCCCATGCCTGCACTGGACCGAATCTTTTGCGTTGACATGGCGGGTTCGTCTTTGCTTCACGGGCATATCTTTTAAACCGGAGTAATTGCCGCCCAGTAAACCCTGCAGCAGGGTCATATAGCTGATCACGGCAATGTTTGATTCCTTACAAAAAGCCAGGGCATCGTATTCGCCGGCGCGGCAAAAAAGATTATAAGGCAGCTGGTTGACGGCGATGCCGGAAAGTGACAGTTCTTTCATTAAGCGGGTGCTGAAATTACTCATCCCGATATACCTGATTTTCCCTTCCTGTTTCAGGGCAGTCAGCGTTTCCATCACCTCGCCAATGGCGGGCGGATTTTCGATTATCCTGGGGTCCCGGGTAAAATGCCTGACAGAATGTGGATGGATGGGCCAGTGCATCATATAGATATCGATGTAATCTGTGCCCAGTCGTTTTAAAGAAGAGTGACAATGTTTAATTAAAGTATAGGGATGGCAATTTGAGGGGCTTATCTTGGTACCGATCAGGATTTTATCCCGCGGAATTCCCCGGATGGCTTCTCCAAGTGATGACTCGCTCCTGCCATCGTTGTATACTTCCGCTGTATCGAAATAATTGATCCCTAGATCTACGGATGCATGCACCACCTCATTCACATCTTTCTGTCGCTGTTCACCCCAATATTCGCCGCCGCCGAAAGCCCAGCAGCCTGTTCCCAAAACCGAGAATTGCAGATCCCAGCCATTTGCCCTTCTTCTATCCATGATGTGATCGATTGTGCTTGAAATATATCCTGTACTTAATGTCTATCGGCGCGAACAGAAAATGATCACAGATACGGAGCGGGACAAATTCTTATCCCATAAAAAGGACTTTTATAAAATCAGTAGCGGATAAATAGGTACTGGCTGGTGAAACTGATTTTAAAAATAAAGGAATATCCAGCGTTTTTCCGGAAAACGGCGGTAAATATTACCGCAAACCTTTGTGTTAAACCGCTTTACGGGATTTATGCCCGGAGAAACGATTCTAAAACCAGCCTGAAAAGCATTAACTTTGCGGGTTCATTCCTTAAGGGGGTGCCTGGTTTTGACAGCGTAGATCTTTGAAAGAAAAAGCATGTCGTGCGTTGGATAATTAGCACGTAAATCTGAATATTCAAAATTCAAATGGCAATACTCAGTATGCCATGGCTGCCTAATCAGTGATTAAGTAGTCATTAGGGCCGCCGGGCAGGTTTTCCTGTAACCAAGCCCCGCCGCCGACTAATAAAAAATACGGGATGCTGTTGTGGAAGGCTGTGACCACTACTTAAGACTATCCAGCTAAGGGGATTATTGGTTTGTTGCGTTCCGGTGATCCCTCGAAAATCAATAAGCAAATAAGCATGTAGAAAGCTTTCGGAGGATATGTTTGGACAGGAGTTCGAATCTCCTCACCTCCACTTTTTAGTGTATTGAATATGTTTGAAAGCCCGTTAAACGCAGTGTTGACGGGCTTTTTCGTTTTTTTGAGCCCTACCGGATTTCACCGAGAAATAGTGTCCTAGCCCCCCAAATGGCTGGACTAAATTAGTAAATCAATTTAGTCACTTAAATTTAGGTTATGGGAAAACAATGCAGAAGCTTTTCTGTGGAACAGGATGGGGAAATTAAGATTAGGTCAGAAGTTCAATTCGGTATAGAATACGCAAGTTCATTATTAATAATATAGAGGCACAGTAATAGTAATAGTTAAATAAAAATGGAATTAGATACTATCATAATTGGTTCAGGAGTAGGAGGGCTTTCGGCAGCAATCTGTCTTGCGCGCGCAGGTCAGAGAGTATTAGTGCTCGAACAACACTATGTGCCCGGTGGCTGGTGTCATAGTTTTTACATAAATGGCTGTCGTTTCACACCTGGAGTACATTATGTTGGGTTGTTGAGTGAAGGTGAATCCACCAGGGAATTATACGATGGCCTGGGTATCGCAAATGACCTTACGTTTTTCAGAATGAATCCTGCTGCATATGAGCATTGCCGGATAGGCAATGAGCGCATTGACATGCCTGCAGGTTTTAATGAATTATACCGGTCGCTTTCATCACGTTTTCCTGAAGAAAGGAAGGGACTTGCAAAATATTTGAACACTGTACAAGAGATAAGCGACGAGCTGCAGCTCATTCCGAAAATAAAGGGTTTTTGGGATAACCTCACTATCCCATGGCGAACAAGGCATCTCGGTAGGTATGGTCTATTCAGTTTAAAGCAAGTAATTAACTGGCATATTAAAGATCCATTATTGAAAAATGTGCTGAATGTGCAATGGGGTGATCATGGATTACCTCCTGCAAAAGCTAGCTTTCCTTTGCATTGTGCAGTAATGGTTCATTATTTCAACGGAGGCTTTTACCCGATGGGCGGGGGCGCAGCTATTGTAAAAGCCCTGACCAAAGCAGTTAAAAAACATGGAGGTGAAATACAAACTAGCCAATGCGTGAAACACATATTATTGCAAGGAAGTAAGCAAAAGCGAGCAATTGGAGTGGAGCTTGAAAGCGGAGAAAAGATTTACGCCAGCAGGATTATTTCTAACACTGATCCTGGAAAAACCTATTTTGATTTAATTGGGGCTGAAAACTTAAGTCATAAATTGCAAAAACGGCTTTCCAAAACCAAATATTCGTGCACTTCTCTCATGTTATTTTTAACAGTCGATATGGACGTACGCAAAGCTGGTCTGGATTCCGGAAATATATGGTTTATGGCTGACAAAAATACAGATGATCTTTATAAAGAAATGATGACGGTTGATATTGCGAAGGACGATGAATTTCCTATGGTATTTATCAGCTGCACAACTCTCAAAGATCCTACAAGCTTTGATGGAAGGCATCATACCATTGAAGCTATCACTTTTATCAATCATGAATCATTTAACCAGTTTAAGGATGAAGGAAATCATCATTCACCTAGGTATATTCAATTTAAAGAATCCTTGATACAGAAATTCATAAATAGTTTGGAAAAGGTTTTACCAGGCATCGGTATGAAAATCGTGCACAGAGAATTGGGCACACCTATGACCAATGAGCATTACATTCATTCGACGAACGGGTGTGTGTATGGGACGGAAAAAGGGTTTTTTCAAACAGGACCGTTTTCTTTTGGGGCCAAAAGCGAAATAGAAAACCTATATTTATGTGGAGCCAGTATATTGTCGCATGGTGTGGCAGGAGCAAGCTTTTCAGGGGTGCGTACGGCGTCAAAAATTTTAAAATGCAGTCAGGACGATTTATTAAAAGCCGATACCACACAAAATGTGCAAATTTATAATGCTGAAGATAACTCCGAATATCCTGAATGGATGAATCGGAAGATGAAAATGAAGCGAGACCGGCAAATTAGCATTTAATATCATGATCCCGCAAGATAACTATGTCATATTAACGATGCCCGGAAATTGATTTTTTAAAGTTGTGAGATCACAGAAATTTTTATTTTCAGAAAGCTCACGTGGTGGCTATTTACAATATAACTTCATGACATTGTATTGCATATTTTTTTATATGATTCTTCGCCTTCCCCACTGATCAGAGATTCCCTCTTTTCAATTCTTGCACCGCATAATTAGCGGCACGGGCAGTGATGGCCATAAAAGTCAAGGAAGGGTTTTGATTGCCTACTGATGTCATACATGCCCCGTCCGTTACGAATACGTTATTGCAGGCGTGTAACTGATTATATTTATTTAGCATAGAGGTCGCTGGATCTTTGCCCATTCTTACGCCACCCATTTCATGAATATCCAGCCCGGGAGCTTGCTTGCTGTCGTTTGGAACAATGTTCCTGCATCCAGCCACTTCAAGTATTTCAGCACCCTGTTTCAAAAAATCCAAAACCATTTTTTCGTCATTATCATCATACGATACAGATGTTATCAATTGAGGGATGCCCCATTCATCTTTGAGTTCTCTGCTTAGCCTTACATGATTGTCGTACTTAGGAATTACTTCACCTTGCATTGACATATAGACGCTCCAGTCTCCGGCTTCACACATGGCTTCTTTGTATGATGCCCCAATTGTATTTTCATCAGTAGCATTTCCTGTATTCCGGTAAGCGCCCCAGAAAACCAGATATCCACGTAGAAAATCGGTCTCCTGCCTATACACGTTTCTGAAGCTCGGCATCAATGGAGACACAGGCCTGCGCCCATAGTAATATTTGTCTGCCGGGCCGTCAATACTTGCTGATAAGGAGCCACGGTAATTCTGAAATGCGATAAACCTTCCTAAAATATTATGATCGTTACCAAGGCCGTTCGGGAAACGGTTGGAAGTGGAATTCAACAGGAGAAGGTTGCTGTTTAAGCAGGCGGCGTTTACAAAAATGATCTTCGAGAAATATTCTGTTGCCTCTTTTGTATTGGCATCAATCACCCTTACGCCAGATGCTTTCCCCCTTTTTTCATCGTAGATGATCGAATGGACGACTGAATCAGGCCTCAGGGTAAGGTTACCAGTTTTTTCTGCCCATGGCAATGTCGATGAATTGGAACTGAAGTATGCACCATAAGGGCAGCCTCGCTGACACATATTGCGGGCCTGGCACTGGCCTCTTCCCTGCTGTAAATGAATTTCGTTCGGCTTGCTTAAGTTTGCACAACGACCCATCAGCATGCGCCTGTCCTTATAATGAGAATTTACTCTCTGCTGCATCAGTTTTTCTGTGCAATTGAATTCCCAGGGAGGTAAAAATTCACCGTCGGGTAAATGCTCGATACCATCTTTGTTGCCACTGATGCCGGCAAATTTTTCCACGTGGGAATACCAGGGAGCCAGGTCATCATAGCGGATAGGCCAGTCAACGGCAAATCCATCCCGTAAAGGCGCTTCAAATTCAAATCTGCTCCAGCGTTGGGTTTCCCTTGCCCACATTAATGATTTCCCGCCCACCTGGTAGCCGCGGATCCAATCGAACGGTTTTTCCTGAACATAGGGATGTTCTTTATCTTTTACAAAAAAATGCTGGGCAGTTTCATCGAATGCATAACACTTACTGACAATGGGATTTGCTTTTTTTATTGCCAGGGGTAATCTTCCCCTATGTGCGAATTCCCAGGGGCTCTTGATTGCCGTTGGATAATCCTTTTTGTGGACCACATTGCGGCCTCTTTCAAGGAGCAGGGTTTTTACCCCATGTTCACAAAGTTCTTTTGCAGCCCAGCCGCCGCTGATTCCGGAACCAATTACTATCGCATCGAATGTATGTTGTTTAACAGCCCGCGAATTGATATTTACCTGAGAAGAATCGCCAGGCATAAAGCTTAGATTTAAAGAAAAGGTAAAACATTTTTTCTCACAGCCAATGGATTTTTACCCAGGCCTATGTCACCTATTTGGGAACTAATGATTTCTTACCTGGTGTTTTGGTGTTAAGTCAATCCTTAATCCTCCTTAAAAACGATACGGAATTATAAAACCCAGCGCAAAATAGGCTCGCTCAAGCGGTATACTCCACGCAAGATTATAACTATTGCTCCTCAAACCATGTGGGAAGATATTCTAACTTTCACTATATAAGTTCATTTCATTTCCCTGAACTCAAGTACGCTACCAAATCTGCAAGCTGCTTCTCGGAAATTCCTGAAACTGCAGGTTCAGGCATCAGGCTCTTATCCTGTTTTTGCCGCGAACTGATTTTGTCAATGGCGATAATATGCTTTTGTCCACTCACATCTTTGAGTGTTATCGTTTCTTTATTCTCACTTATCAGAAAACCAAAATAGGAACCGCCATCTTTAGTATTCACGAGCCAGGGCTCATAACCAGGCAATATAGCAGCACTTGGGTTTAAGATGGCATCCAATAATCCTGTTTTATCAAATTTCTTTCCAATAGTTGTCAGTTCCGGTCCGATATTATTACCGGTTTTTCCAATGCGGTGACAGGTGGTGCAGTAACTTGTAAAAACATTTTTTCCGTTTGCAACGTCTCCTTGTATAGCCGCAATTTCCTGAATTGAATAAATTTTCTTTCCACCTGGTTGTTTAAAATATTTCCCGGCCTGAACACGAACTGCAATATCAGGGTTATTAAAAATCACTTGTTCTGTCGCTGATATCAAGCCTTCCGGGAATTTCTTCTCCGATGCAAGACCAATCAATAATTGACCACCGATTGTATCCTTCGCCATTTCTTCCATGTTCCCTTTTCGGGCTTCCATTGACAAATGTTCGTCTGATACAGCCAACAACTTCGCTTTCATTGACGTGAGTTTTCTTTCGTACGCTGTGTTTACAGATATTTTCTTCCAATCAAGTAAAGCGAACCAGTCATTTCCCTGCCTGAACGATAACCAATAGGAAGCCTGCTCCTTTACATCCGGCAAACTACTTTTGCTTAATGCGACCATTGCCTGGGCTGCCTTTTTATTCTTTATAAAAGCAATAGCTGTGAGTGCATATTTTCTATCATTCGCTTCAAGCGCAGAATCAGAGGCTCTTTGTATGAGATCAGTTAAAGCAACTGCCGGGTGGAGTTCCCACGCAAAGGAACTCATTTTTTTATTCCATTTTGACGGCTGCTCGTTTGCGGCAAAAAGCCGTTTAAGTTCTGGATATACTTCCTCTTCATGTCCTGCAAATGCAGCAGCTAATGCGTTAAGGTACCACCGATCTTCTCCATCGTATTGTCTGGCAATTTCCATCAATACAGGCTTTGTTTTTCCAAATGGCAGATCACGCAAAGCCACCGCGATTTCACGACGCACAAATGGAGAAGCATCATTCTGCAATTGAATAGCATAAGGCAATATATCCGGAACGGATGCACGTAAAGCGCGGAACGCAACAACACGTGTGTTTTCATCTTTACTCTTTAATAATTGTTCAGCAGCAGCTTGCCCCTTCAGGCCCAATTGCGCCAACAGCCATATCGCTCTCGCCTGAATGTATGGATTTTCATCTTTCAATAATGCGCGTACGGGATCAATAACTGCATCTCCTTGTTGTTTCAACTTTTCAAAAGCAACGTAACGAACGTTGATAGCCGGGTTCTTTAATGCAGTAATTTGTCCGGTAACATTGCTGAGATCAATAATCGGCGCATGTAATCGCTTATTCTTTGGAGCAACCCGGTATATCCTTCCAAATCCCGCATGATCTTGCATCTGATGACCACCAACAACAGGATCATACCAGTCAGCAATATACATTGCGCCATCAGTTCCAATAGCTACATCACTTGGTCGAAACCATTTCTCTTTATTCGTGTTAGCAGCACTGTCATTCCACACATACAACGCATTATCCTTGCTGAGCGAGGTTATGAAATTGCTTCTATCAGAAGGTATATATCCTGATTTTTCCTTTTTGGGATGATATCCAAATATTACATTTCTTCCTGCGTCCGCACTAAATACCATACCTCTATATTTTTGCCCCAACGCGTCACCTTCATTTACAACAATACCTGTTGGAGCTCCGGCGCCACTGCGGTCGCCTGCAGGCATTACATCAGGATCTTCCTGGTGCCAATGCGCAGTAAACAGATCCTGGCCGGGCCGTTGATCAGCTTGCCAGGTTCTTGTTCCATCTGAACTGAAATAACCTGCATTACCGCCTTCTGCAAGCCATGATGTGCGACAAGCGGCAACTTCATCATCATTATCATTCTGCCACATATCACCATAAGAATCCTTCGTGTATTCATAAGAGTTACGAAAGTTATGGCCCAACACCCTTAACCCTGTTCCATCTGATTTTATGGTCAATGCCAAACCTCCTACCCACACCTTACCATCATCACTTTTCATATCGCCTTCATTCTTCACGCTGTGTGGAGTACCACCGGCATAAATACTCCCGGCACGCAACGTCCAGCCGCTTTTATCTGTAACTATATGCGGGCCTGCATCGCCAGCATTAAAATAAAAATTACCATCAGGGCCCGCAAGCAAAGCATGCAAAGAGTGGTCATGATCTTTACCGCCAAAACCAGTAAGAAAAATTTCCTTTTTATCTGGAATATCATCACCATTCTCGTCTGTATATACAATGAGATTTGGTGAGCAGGAAACGAATACCTTATTGCCAATAACCGCTATTCCTAATGGCGATATAAGACTGGTATCCTGTACAAATAGTTTTGACGTATCCGCTATGCCATCCCCATCTGTATCTTCCAATATCATTACCCTGTCTCCCCTTGAATGATGCAGGAATTTTGTTGAATCGTTATTAAAATTCCTGTAGTTAACCGCTTCCGTTACCCACACACGCCCTCTTGCATCAATATCGATATTGGTCGGGTTATAAAACATAGGTGATTCTGCCCACAGCGTAACCTCAAGATCATCCGGCACATAAAATGGCAGATCAGCATTTCCTTTTTTTGAAGATTGATTGCAGGAGAAAAGTAAACAAATAGCTAAGGCAGCAATGGGAATCGCTTTTAATAATTTCATTTATTGAACAGATTTTTTAAATACTCAAGGTTATGACGATAACTTTTTACGATGTCTCCATGGTTCGGAATTGCGCCTTCTATCTGCATCCAGCCATCGCCAGTATATCCTATATCATGAACTGCAGCGCTAACAGATTTCCAATCCACAGTCCCTTCACCCAATAAAAAGCCATTCTCTTTCATGTGCAATTCACAAACCCTATCCTTCCCAAGCTTTCGGAATTCCTCCGCAGGATTAAAACCCGCATCTGCCGTGTTGCGAAAATCAAAATATACTTTTACATTTTTTGACCCGACTTTATCCATTATATCCAGATGCTCTTCTGCATTTAAGTAGGATTCAATTCCTAATATTATCCCTTTTGCTTCCGCTTCTGGCGCCACTTTTTTTAAAATATCCACTGCAGATCTTTTTCGGTTCACATCATAACGCAGATCGCTTGCATTAAAAAAAGCAAGCAACAAAACTTTTACGTTCAGATCTTTTGCAGCATCAATTGAATCTGATATCCATTCTTCTGTTCGCGGGTCAGAATGAAAAGGCATTTGGTTAAACAAACCCAACGCCAGGCTTGAAATAGCAATGCCTGTCTTTTTTGACACTGAGAGATATGCCTGTTGTAATTGCTTTTGGCGGAGGTGCAGGTTATCTTCCACATTACCCATATCTACCATTATGCCATCAAGGCCAATTTCTTTTGCGACTTTAAATGCGCCAATATCACTATTTTTGCCGATTGACCAATCGCAAGCGCCTATTTTAAATTTTCGGTTATACAAGCCCGACAGAATATTTCTTCCCATGCCTTTTTGAAGAATTAGCGGAAGAACCAGAGAATTTTTTAATAACAATCGTCTTGTTAGCATGGCATTGATAATTGAAGCGATTAAATGTACTCAATTTAAAAACATCAGTTGGACATAAATATAAAATTTAAAAGCGACACAGTAAATTCCCCATCATTTTTTTTTAGCAACAAGGACCCCCATCGCTGGCGTGGGCGTGCCGCCATAAGTGTTCGAAACCTTATTATCCTGGAATACTTGCAGCCCTGTTTTTTTAGATAATCATTTCAAATTATTGGTAACAATATTGACATTACCCCACAAACATCCATCTTGGATATATAGCCCCTTAAATCCTAAAGAATCATTCCAAGATCTCATTAGAGACCTAATAGGGCCGCATAACCGCCTTTGACTATAATATATTCGGGGAAATGACTATACCTTAAATCGTCTGTATTATGACTAAAAGGCTATATGAAATATTTATATCTGTAGCTGATTTGAACAATGGGCAAAGTATGGCATTAACCAGCGATCTGTTATCTTTAATTTCCCCTTTGGGCTTACAGGAATCAGCATGGTCGTCGGTACATTTGATAACCAACGATATGGCTACAATAGGATGTTGCATCAAAACCGCAGCATTAGCCCTGCAGAAGGAACGACAAGAGTTT
>JBEPUT010000054.1:0-30343 GCA_041691395.1 Chitinophagaceae bacterium | reverse complement strand
CACATTTCCACATCGGCACATTTCCACATCGGCACACATTTCCACAACAGCACATCTTCACACATTTCCACATCAGCACATTTCCACATCGGCTTACCTTTTTTTCGCATCATTCAGGTATTTCTCCAATGCGGAAATCATGGAAGGGGCCATGGGCTGCGGGGCTTTGATTTCGAGAACGAGTCCGGCTTCTTCCGCAGCGCGGGATGTATTGGTTCCGAAAGCGCCGATCAGCGTGCCGTTTTGTTTGAATCCGGGGAAATTATCAAAAAGACTTTTTACGCCGCTGGGCGTGAAAAAACAAATGATGTCAAAGGTATCCTTAACAAAAGTCTCCCTGAGGTCGTTGCTGATGGTGCGGTACATGTAGGGAGTTGCGAAATCGCAGTGATTGCTTTTCAGCCAGTTCACAATTTCATTATCCTGCTGGAACTCGGAGGTGGGGTAAAGGAATTTCTCATTCTCTTTATGCTTGTTGATCACCTCCAGCATGCTTTTATTGGTGCCGTCCGCACCGTAAAATACCTTGCGCTTTCGGTATAAAATAAATTTCTGGAGGTAAAGGGCCACCGCCTCGGTTACACAAAAATATTTCATGTCCTGCGATACCGTAATTTTCATCTCTTCCGCCGTGCGGAAAAAGTGATCTATGGCATGCCGGCTCGTAAATACCACCGCCGAATAATTGCCCATTTCCACTTTCTGGCGACGGAAATCCTTGGAAGCGATGCCCTCCAGGCGGATAAAGGGCAGAAAAGCCATCTCCACATTATGACGTCTGGCGAGGTCAAAATAGGGCGACTTGTCAGATTCCGGACGCGGCTGGGTGATTAAAATCTTTTTGACAACAATTTCAGGCATCTCGACTAAATCCTTTTTTCCCTTGTTTTTAATCATGTACTAATTAAGAGCGTCACCATAAAATTAATGAGCTTTTCCTAAATAACTAAGTAACACTTTGTAAATCAATAGAAGAGGCGCTATTTCAAAGGCGCAAAGGTAGAGAAAAAAGTGCAACCCGCTGATTTTTATTTCCTTCCTGAGCATTTTAAAAGAGGCCACCAGCCGGTAAATAAAAAATATGCCGATCATGAACAGCGACAGCGTAATACAAATCCCGGAGACCAAAGGGCCTGAAAATGACAGTATTACCAGAAAAGGAAGCAAAAAGATGCCGATGATCTTGTTGGATACGAATACGATTAAAATATAGGTCTCCACGGTCCGCTGGATATTGAAGATCCAACCTGCTATTTTCAGGAATATGAATTTGATGAGGTAGATGACCGCCAGGGCCACGCTGGAATAAACAAAATAGGTCCAGAACTGATACGGGTAACAGTAATGCGCATACGTAAGTAAAAAGACGGCATACAGACCGCCGGATAACACAAACAGCCCGTTTAACAACAGGGAGGGAAAGGGGGACTGGAGCACCTGTTCGCGGATCTGCTGTTGCCGCATGGACACCCGGAAAAACAGGGTTAATAAATTACCCAGGTACTTGCCAAAGGACAGTTTAACGATGGCAAAAAAGAACAACATGCCCACGAGTAAATAGAACAGGCCGTCGTAGGACCTCGCCTCGTATTCCTCTTCCCGCACCCGCACCGCTTTTCCCGAACAGTTCAATACGGAATTGGATTTCAACAGCGCCATCCAGTCCGATGGAAAATCCTGGTTTTGCGGATGGCTGTTGCTGAACCGGAGGGAATCGGTATTCATTACGGCATTCCCCTGCTTCAGCGAATCCCCGCGCCGGTGCATCAGGCTATCCGGCACCTTACGATGCATTTCTCTTTTGTGCGGGACAATCGCCGCGGCCGTATCCTTTGTATTTTCCCGGATGGCAGCCGTATCCCGCGAAGGAATTGAATCCGTCGGCGTTTGTGCTGCTGCCCGCGCAGTCAGCAGGGAAAAAAAGATAAGGAACGGGTAGAGTTTTGCCAAGGAATCTTTGGTTACTATTGAAAAAATCCGGATCCCGGGATTCTTTTTTAAAAAATCCGGAGCATTGCAAAGTTGGTATTTGAACGCGGATCTGCTAAAAAAAGTTTACATAACCCAAATGGATTTTTGCCTGCCGCACAGCAAACGGGTTGCTATCCTGTTTCCCGATGGCATAGGAAATATTAAAGATCCCCGCCTTGGTCTCAAAGGCCAGACCCAGTCCGAGACCGAGGTAAGTGCTGTTCAAACGATAGGCCGGCACATCGTTCTTTGCCCATCCTCCGTCGAAAAATGCAAAGAGATAAGAATTCATGCCGATCAGATAGCGGTATTCGAGACTGGTGACCGTGTATTCGCTGGCGAGGATGCTTTCCTCATCAAAGCCCCGCAGCAATTTATATCCCCCGATCTGAAACAGTTCGTTGCGAAAGGTATTCGCGCTCTGGTACCAGCCGGCATTCACGCTGAAGCGGATCGTGGATGCCTGCGACAACCCAAAATAATGCGCGCCTGTGAGGTTCAACCGAAACTGATAGGAGCTCAGTTTAAAGGTATCGTACAGGGATGCATAGTCGAATTCCGGATCCGATGGATCTTTCAGTTTACTGATCTGGCTGTTCTTTCTCACTTTTTTTGTTCCCACGGAGCCGGTAATCATCAATTCATTTCCCCGGACGGGGTTAAACCGGTAATTGGTGTTATTTATTTCATAAGATGCTCCCACACTCGTGGACGTTACGTCCGCAATGGCCGGAAGCCGGCGGGAAGCGATTACCTGGAGCGTGTCCACGTTCAGGAGACTGGAGCCGGTGCTTTGGAAAAAGACCGTTCCGATGCGGTTTGGTGAAGAAGCGAACTGAATGCCCAGCGTGCCCTGGGTTGTGAGAAATGAGGAATCCTTTTTATACAAAGAAAAGGCGACATTGACTCCATAAGGTGAGTGAAACAGATAGGGCTGCTGGAAATACAGATTAAGCCGGGGTGATTTTACCTGCAGTTGTTGCCAGTTGAGACCGATGCTTTCCCCGTTTCCGAATGGATTTTTCAGGTTGGCGGTGGCTTCGCCGGTTACGAGCAGCTTATTGCTGCTGAGCTGGTCGTTGTTGGGCAGAAATCCCACCAGCACGTCGATCTGGCTGCTCCGTTTGGCTTTGAGATAGAGATCCAGTATGGATCCTGTTCCCAGCATGGTCACGCTCCAGGGATGTTCCTCCTGAACATAGGGCAGTTCCCGGATCCGTTTGCTGATGGACTCCAGTTTCTCCTTGCGGTAAATGCTTCCTTTAGGTATGTTCAGGTATCTTTCCATGAAAGCGGAAGAGATCTTCGATGACCCGTAAATACGGATGCTGTCGATCTTATACAACGGCCCCTTTTCTATTTTCAGCGCGGCGCTCAGCGCGCCCCGGTCCATGCTGATACTGTCCAGCGAAATCCGCGCAAAGGGAAATCCGTTATTCTCCATGTAATTCAGCAGGATCAGTTCCTCCGATTGTATTTTATCCAGCCTCGCCGGTTTGCCCGTAATCTTTTTTGTGCTCCAGCCCGCGTCTCTCAGCATGGCGGCATCTTCAGGTTTTACCCGTACAGACGCCCAGGAAAATTTATCTCCTATATAAAGCTGGATAAAAGCATAGGTGGAATCAAAATGGGCGCTGTCTATGGATGCGGCGGCAAATCCCTTATCCTGCAACAGTCCCGGAAGACGATACACATATTCCGTGCAGGCATTTCTGTCTTTGAACGAAGCCGGGATACCCAGATCTGCCGCGGACAACACGGAATCAGCGGCCTGCAGACTGATATGAAGCGGATATTGCGGATATCCTTTCAGGCCGGAGATGAGCAACAGCATCACCATGCAGCCATATAGTGTTAGTTTTGCCATGCGCACTCAGTAATCATTCATAATATTCGATAAAATTCGCCAAACGGCATGGCAGGTATATATATCCACGTCCCTTTCTGTAAACAGGCCTGTCATTATTGTAATTTTCATTTCTCCACATCCCTGGCCATGAAAAACGATTTTACGGCCGCTTTATTGAAAGAGATCAGCCTGCGTCCCGATTATCTGCAGGGTGAGACGGTAGAAACCATTTATTTCGGTGGAGGTACCCCTTCTCTATTATCGGATGGGGAAATGCTGGCCATCCTGCAGTCCATTCATCGGCATTTTAATGTGGCCGCCACTGCGGAGGTCACCCTGGAAGCCAATCCGGATGATGTGGATCCGGAAGCGCTGGCCCGCTGGAAAATGGCGGGCGTCAACCGGCTGAGTCTGGGCGTGCAGTCTTTTTTCGCAGAGGACCTGGTGTGGATGAACCGCGCCCATGATGAAATACAGGCGGAAAGAGCCGTGCTGGATGCGCAGTCCATGGGGCTGGATAACATCAGCATCGATCTGATTTACGGATTGCCGGGCCTCACGGATGATCGCTGGAAAATGAATATCAGCCGGGCAACTTCCCTACAGGTACCCCATCTTTCCTGTTATGCGCTGACGGTAGAACCGAAAACACCCTTGTTTAAAAAAATCAGGCTGGGCACCATGCCGGACATCGTGCAGGAGGATCAGGCCCGCCAGTTCCTACACGGGATACAGTGGCTGGAAGACAGCGGCTATGAGCAGTATGAGATCTCGAATTTTGCCCGGCCCGGAAAGCGAAGCCGGCACAACAGCGCCTACTGGCAATCCAAAAAATACCTCGGCCTGGGTCCTTCCGCCCATTCCTTCAATGGAAGCACGCGCCAGTGGAACATAGCTAATAATGCGAAATACATCCAATCGCTCGTCCAGGGAGAACTGAATTTTGAATCGGAAACACTGAGTACCACAGACCGGTTCAATGAATACATCATGACTTCCCTCAGAACCATCGAAGGGCTGGACCTGCTGCAGGTGGCGACCGGCTTCGGAATAGAAAAAAAAGACCTGCTGGGAAAAAAAGCTGCCCCTTATATCCAGGCGAATCAGATGATCCTTGCCGATGAAAAATTAATCCTGACCCGAAAGGGAAAGTTGTTTGCGGATGGCATTGCGGCGGGAATGTTTTTTGACTAACCCACCATCCGTCATCCCTTCCTACACCAGCATCGCCTCAATAGATTTAAACCCTTCTTTAACATCCACCCCTTCCCACAGGATCCGGTATATCGTTTCGGCGATGGGCATTTCGGCATTCAACTGCCCGTTGATGCGGTAGATGCAGCTGCTGCCGTTATATCCTTCGGCCACCATGTTCAGTTCCAGTCTGGCGGCATTCACCGTATATCCCTTGCCGATCATATTGCCAAAGGTCCGGTTGCGGCTGAACAGGGAATAACAGGTTACCAGCAAATCGCCCAGGTAAACAGAGGCGGCGTAGTTAGCGCTTTTTTTTATGGGTTTCAAAGGATCATTGTCGTGAATGCCCACTTCGATGTGGCGGATACCCGCCTTGTGTAAGAACCCGGCCATTTCATCCGCACAATTCGCAATAAAAACACTCAGAAAATTATCTCCGTATTCCAATCCGTGCGCCATGCCTGCGCCAAGGGCATAAATATTTTTCAGGACCGCCGCGTATTGAACGCCATAGATATCGCTATTGGTAATGGTATTCAGATACGGCGTTGAGAAATTAGACGCCATTTCCTGCGTGGGGATAGCATGCAGGCCGGAAAAAGTGAGATAGGATAATTTTTCTTCGGCAATTTCTTCGGCGTGGCAGGGACCCATCAGCGTAAAATACTGATCCGTTTCAAAATGAAACTGCGCCTTAAGGTATTCGTTCAGCAGCAGGTTTCTTCCGGGAAGAATGCCTTTGACAGCCGACAGGATTTGTTTTCCGTTGAAAATATCTGGTGGCAGATTTTCAAGAATTTTCTCGATATACGCCGAGGGAACGGCCATGATCAGGCAGGCGGAATCCCGGATCACCTGCTGCAGGTTGCTGCTGGGTTTCAGCTTGGAAGTATCGAAATGAACCGGACGGAGATATTGCGGATTATGTCCCTGGCTTTCCAGGTGATGGATGAGGTTTTCATTCCGGATCCACCAGTTAATGGACTGTTGATTATCTGTCAGGATTTTCGCTATCGCTGTAGCCCAGCTTCCACTCCCGATGATTCCAAAACGCATCTACGCCTGAATTTAGCGTAAAGATACAGCCTTTGTGCAAGGTCATTTTTTAGTTTCGAAGAGTTTATCCTTGGGCGTAACGATAACTTTGGTTCCGTCGTTGAGAATTTTACTTACGGTACCGTAAGGGCCGGTGATCACTTCGTCTCCTGCTTTCAATCCCTGAGTAACTTCAATGTAGTTGATGTCCTGGATATCCGTTTTTACTTTTACTTTCTTAACGGTTTTATCCGGCTTCAGCAGGAAAACCACTTCATCCAGATCCCCGCCGGAACCGATCGGCTTGTCGCCGGCATTGTCATTATCATCCGGGCCTTTGGCATCTTTGGCAGAAGCCTGCGCGCCGGCTGTTTTTTCGCGGGTTGTTACGGCATTAATGGGAACAGAAAGGACCTTGCTGTGTGTTTTAGTCTGGATATCCGCGCTGGCCGTCATGCCCGGACGGAACACCAGGCTTCTTGGCCGTTTGGGATCGATCAGGTCCTTATAAGAATTTGCATTGAGCCGGATGTGTACTTTATAATTGGTGACGTCGTTGGTGGAGCTTCCGCTGTTGGATGTGGCGGATGCCGAGGTGGCAACAATGCTGCTGGCGATCTGCGTGACCACGCCGGTAAATTTCCGGTTGTTATAAGCATCCACTTCAATGATGGCGGAATCGCCGAGAAGCACTTTCGGAATATCATTTTCTCCCACGTCCACGATGGCTTCGATCTTGCTCATATCGGCCACGCGCATCATTTCTGTTCCCGCCATCATGGAATTACCCACCACGCGTTCCCCTTTTTTCACACTCAGCAGGGATATCACGCCGCTGATGGGAGAAGTGATGGTGGTCCGGCTTACGTTTTCTGATTGTATGGCCAGGTTTGCTCTGGCGCTGGCCACGGCAGCCATATTGCTGTGCACATTTTGCTGGGCCGCATTGTAAGTGGCCTGGGCCGTTCTCAGGGTCGTTTCCGCTGTTTCAAATTCTGACTGCGAGATCACTTTTTGCACGAGCAATTGTTTCTGGCGGTCGTACTGCGCCTGGGCCGCATCCATGCTGGCTTTTAAACCGGGCAGGGTGGCATTCACATTGGCCACCATGGCCTCCTGCTGATTTACCTGCGCGGCGGCCTGGTTAACCTGGTTGGAATAAATGTCCGCATAAATTTTGGCGAGTTGTTGTCCCTTCCGCACACTGTCTCCTTCCTGCACATTGAGTTCAACGATTTCACCCGATACGTCGGAACTCATTTTCACTTCTATTTCCGGATAAATTTTTCCGCTGGCAGTAACGGTTTCCGTAATGGATCTCAATTCCACTTTTTCCATCGAAACCTTCAGGCCCTCTTCCTTTCCGATCACGCCCGTCTTTTTGAGAACAACCAGTAAAAGCACGATCACGACAAGACTAATAATGATCCACAGCAATTTTTTATTCATACAGACAGGTTGTTAAGGTTTTTTATAATTTGATCCCAAGGCCTTTATAATATTCCAGCACTTTCATACGGAACACATAGTCGTATTGGGAGATGAGTACATTGATGCGTGCCGTAAAGAGATTATTCTGATTGGTGAGGTAATCAATGGTATTCAGCATACCGATGTTATACCGTTTGGTGGACAGGTCGAAGGATCTTTCCGCCACAGCAACCGCTTTTTTATTGGCGTCGAATTTCTGGAGGGAGGCGACGGCATTATAATAGGACTGGTAAATATTCTGTTTGAGGGTAAGCAGGTCATTGTCCTTGGTCAGCTGTGCCGTGATCACATTTAATTTCGCCTTTTGAAAATTGGTCCGCAAAATATTTCCGTTGAAAATGGGCACATTGAGCTGGAGTCCCACCTGCTGGCCGAAATTATTATCCAGCTGGGTGCCGTAACCATTAAAGGCCTTTCCAAGGGGTTGGCTGCTATAGGAAGTGGTGGTAAAGGGCGCATAAATGGGATACTGGGTATTGGTGACGCCATCGAAAGCATAGGCGCCTGTTGGGCCGATGGACTGATTGACACTGATCCGCTTGAGGCTGTTTGCGAAATTGTCGCCGAGACCCACGTAAGCCGAAAGCGTCGGATAAAGCTGGCCATGGGAAAAATCGACGTTCTTCCGTGCCCCGCTGATCCGGAGATCATTCATTTTTTGCTGGGGAAAGGTTGCCACCGCGATCTGGTAAACCTCATCCGGCTGAAGCGTGGCAATGGATTCCACCGGAATGGTTTCCACCGGTGGGGTATCGAGTTCAAATGGTGCGGCTGCATCCAGGTTCAGAATGGCCTTTAACTGGAGCACATTGATGTCGTAGGTTTCCTGAGCGGTGATCACGGCTGCGGTATCGGTGGCGAACTGCACTTCCAGTTCCGCGGCGTTTAATTCCGGTACTGAACCGGCATCAACCAGTTTTTGGGTATTATTGAGTTGCTCACTGGTTAGCCCCAGTTTTGTTTTTGCCAGCGTCACCTGTTCCCTGGCCAGCAGGGACTGGAGATAACCTGCCGCCACGTTCAGGGTCACATCATTTTTAATCTTGTCAATATTCACTACCTGGGCCTGGTAATAATATTTATTGGCTTCCACCTCACGGCGGAGGGAAAACCAGTTGAACAGCGTGATGCCCGCAGAAAAATTCAAACTCTGGAAAATGGCCTGGGTATTTTCATAAATATTGGTGGTCCTGTCAACGGACCGTCCGAAGTTCAACCCTATGGGCGTATTGAGATTGGCGGTTCCGAACTGGTTCCATTTCGACTGCTCATAGGTCAGTTTTGTGGTGCGGGAATCGATATCAGCCTGTTTGATGGAAATATTGTTATTCACTGCGTATTCCACGCATCGGCGGAGATCCCATTTATCCTGGGCTGCCGACTGTAAATAAAAAATAAAAAAGCAGAGGGTTAAGGTTAGTATTTGGGTCGCTCTCATGTATGAAATTTATTGGGACATCATCCCCATCTTTTATCGGGTTGTTCTCTGCATAATACCTTGTCGGAACAAGGCGTTATGAGAAATATTGCTAAAGTAAAGAAACCATTTTCATTCTCAGTCAAAAAAAGCCTAAAATCGAGTTAGAATGAGCGTTCGAAGGATTGTTCCAGATCCTGAATGAGATAATCCGGATTTTCCAACCCCACGTATAACCGAAGCATCCGGTGGTCCGGGTTAACCGGATCGAACTGTTGATCCTCCAGCGGGGCGCAGCGCGGAAGAATCAGGGATTCATGGCCTCCCCAACTAACAGCCATCATGATGTGCTTCAGGTTTTCACAGAAATGAACGATCTGCTGACGGCCGCTGGCCTTCACATAAAAACTGATGAGACCGCAGGCATTTTTCATTTGTTTCCGGGCCAGTTCATATTGTGGGAAATCCGCGTCCAGCGGGAACAACAGCCGTTCAACCCGGGCATTTCCCTTCAGATAGTCCAATACCATCCGCGTGCTTTCCGTGATCCGGGCAATCCGGGATTCCAGTGTTCGCAGACCGCGGATCAGGAGCCACGCGTTGAAAGGCTGGATACCGCTCCCTATGGCCAGGTATTCGCTGTCGAATATTTTTTTTATCATGTTTTTCGATCCCGTGAGCACCCCGCCCAGGGTATCACTGTGCCCCCCGATATACTTGGTGGCCGTTTGCATGCAGAGGTCCACGCCCATCGGTACCGGCTGCTGATATAACGGACCGCAGTACGTGTTATCTATCAGGGTGGTGATCCCGTATTTTTTTGCAAAGCGGGCCACTTCCGCAATATCCTGGATGGCATAGGTCCAGGAATTCGGACTTTCCAGGTAAATAAACCGGGTATTGGGTCGTCGGGCCCTTTCAAAATTTTCCAGAATGGTTCCGTCAATATAGGTTGTTTCCACACCAAAGCGGCACAGGATATTGTCGAAGATCTTTTGCACCCAGCCATAGGGTTTCTCCACCGAAATAATATGATCCCCCTTACTGGTATTGGCCAGAACGGCTGCAAAGATGGCCGCGATGCCGCTGTTGAAAACCAGGCAATCCTCCGCCTGATCCAGCGCAGCCAGTTTTTTCCTCAGCACCTCCACGGTGGGGTTCAGTCCCCGGCTGTACAGGTAACCACTATATTCATTTTCAAACAACTTCTTTAATTCATCCACTTTCCCCACCCGGAAATTGCTGGTCTGCATGATGGGCGGCGCAACGGCATTGAAATAATTCTCCCGCTCTTCTCCCAGCTCATTGATGATGTAGGACAGGTTCAATTTGAAAATGTGTTAATGTGAAAAAGAATGTGGTAATGTGATAATGTGTAGATGTGTAAATTAGGGAAGGGAATATGAGCAAAACTAACTAAAGATTTCAATTTTTAAGATTAGGAATTATCTGAAGAATATTTTCGCATGGCCTTTCATTTCCACATTAGCACATGTCCACATTTCCACATTACCCCCACCACCTTGCATAAACCTCATTTTCCCGGAGCAGCTGATCGTGGGGTCCGGAAGCGGCCAGTCTGCCTCCTTTCAGCAGGAGCACCTGGTGGCATTGTTTTACCGTCGTCAACCGGTGGGCGATGACAATAATGGTTTTCTTACGGGCATGGAACCAGTGCAGCGTTTCCAGCACTTTCTGTTCACTCTCGGGGTCAAGAGATGCGGTAGCTTCATCCAGGATCAGGATATCGGGATCCCGGTAAAGTGCCCTGGCAATCGCGATCCGCTGTTTCTGACCGCCGGAAAAATTCATACCCTGCTCCGTGACCTCCGCTTCGTAGTGCCCGGGAAGTGTATCAATAAATTCCTGGAGTCCCAGCCGGTTACACAATTGCAGGATGCATGCCATGTCCGGCTGATCATCACCCAGCGCAATGTTGGAAACAAGGGTTCCCTGGAAGAGATCGGTCTGTTGCGGAACGGGTGCAATGATCCTGCGCAACACCGTGTGATGCACATATCGGATGTCCATTCCGCCAATCAGTATTTTCCCTTCATTCAATGGATACAATCCCTGCAGCAGGGAAAGCAGGGTGGATTTACCCGAACCGCTCTCTCCCACTATGGCCGTGATCCGGTGCCTTTCAATGGTGAGATCCAGTCCGCTGAACACTTTATCCCTCAGCGCATATCGGAAATGCACATTCCTGAATTCCAGATTTCCTGCGGGCAGTAAGGACAGCGTCGCCATGCTGTCATGGGCATTTTCGGTTTCCAGATCGATGATGTCAAAGAGCCGGTCCGCCGCTATCAGCGCGTCCTGCATTATTTTATTTGCGCCGATCAGCGCCTGAACGGGTGTGGTAAAATAACCGGCCAGTGCGTAAAAAGACAGGAGTGCGCCGGGAGACAGTTCCCTGTCCATCACAAAATAACTTCCGGCCCACAGGACAATGATGGTGATCAGCCGGGTATTTAATTCAGAAACCTGATTCAATACCAGCCCCGCCCGGCCGCTTTTATACAGGGAGTGCATCAGCGGGATGAATTTTTTTTCTGTCTGCCGGTTAAAATGGTCCTGTACCCCGAAACGCCTGATGGTGCCGATGCCCTGTATGCTTTCCACCAGCTGGCTTTCCAGCGCTGCGCTGTTTTCCATGATCTTCCGTTGCCCCTTTGCATTGATCCGGTTGCTGATGAGGTATAAAATAAGATATACCGGTATCATCCCCAACAGGATCAGCGCCAGCTTCCAATAATACAGGAACATGGCCGTGATGCTGAAGATGATGGTGAGTATATGGATTACCAGGTACAAAGCGGTATCGTTGATAAAGGTCCTGATCCTGACGGCATCATTCACCCGGCTGATGATTTCACCCACCCGCATGCTGTCGAAAAAACTTTGCGGAAGACCAAGCAGATGACGGTAATATCCCAGTATCAGCTGGGCATCCATTTGCTGCCCCGTATTCAGCGCCAGCAGCGATTTGAAATAGCCGGTGAACATCTGAAAGCCCAATATAATAATCATGACCAGACCCAGCAGATTCATCAGCCGCCTGTTTTCATCGGGAAGAACGAAGTCAATGATCTTTTGTACATAGATGGAGCCGGACAATCCGAGGATCGTATAGACCAGCGCGCCCCAAAGCGCCTGGGTGAGTACGCTGCGGTGGGGACGGACCAGCATCCAGAATCTTTTGAATACCGGTGTATGTCCATCCGCCTGGCGGAAATCTGCTTCCGGCAATAACAACAGCGCAACGCCGGACCATACTTTCCGGAAACCGGCAACCGTTTGCCGGATAATTTTTCCTTTCGCCGGATCCATATACCATATCCGCTTCCTGCCGACCCGGTACGCCACCACAAAATGCTGCATCCGGGATTCCAGTATAAGATGAAGGATGGCTGGCAGCGGGATCTCCCGGAGATTCTCCGGAAGCGCCTTCACGCCTTTTGACTGGAATTTCAACCGCTTCGCTGTTTCCAGCAGGCCGTACAAACTGGTGCCCTGTGCATCGGTCCCTGCCCATTGACGGATCCTGCTCACCGGGATCCGCAGCCCGTAACTGGCGGAAACAGAAGCCAGGCAGGCTGCACCGCAATCCGTGGCATCCTTCTGTTTTATACATACCCCTCTCTTCATAAGCCAGTTTTTTCCGTCGGACGATCCACAGGAGAAAGGGGATTGATCCAGTCATCCAGGGTATCATATAATAATTGCCAGAGCGTTCGGGTGGTGGAAATAAACCTGGCCCGGAATGTCAGTCCTTTTTTCAGCTGCCCCCGATACCCCTTTCGCCCGTTAAATTTCTGCTGATCAAAAAAGCACAACACCCTGAATACGGGCTTTCCTTCCACCAGCGTATAGTCGTTGGCCACCGAACCGATGCTTCCGGAAACGGCCCCGAAATAATTATAATTGAAGGCATCAATCTGAAAGCGGACAGGCTGTTCCGGCCTCAGCATGCCGGCATCCCGCGTAGATACATAACATTCCGCAACCAGCTGGCCTTCCGGGGAAATGCTGCAAATGGTTTCATCCGGCTGTACCGAACTTCCGGCATATCGCTGGCCAAGACCCTGCAGCACGCCGGATACCGGCGCCCGGATACAACAGGATTCCTTCCGCTCGCGGAATTCTTCCTGAAGGCTGAGGAGTTCCGAAAGTTTTGTTCGGCAGTTCACCAGATCCTGTTGCCAGAGGGAGAACTGCTGCAGGCGGAAGGACCGGAAGGCCGATTCCATTTTCGCCTGTTGCAGCTGGGTATCAAAATATTCTTTGGGTGAAATCACTTTATCCTTTGCCAGCACGGTGTTGATGGTAGCCTCGTGTTCCGCTTTTTTTACATTCAGCTGCTGTTCGGCTTCCTGGGAAAAAAATCGTCCGGCCTGTTCCCTGTATAATGCGGTATGCAGAAATGGTAAAACGCGGTCCGGTCCCGAACTGTTGCCGGCGATCAGCAAAAGATCATGGATGAAATTTTTCTGCCTGAGGATCTCTTCCTCATTAAATTGTTTTTTTACCGGAACGGCTCCGTCCCGGAGCGTTAAAATGGGCGCTTCTTTCTCCACCCGGTCGCCTTCCTTCACATACAGGCTGTCGACGATGCCCGAAACCACCGACCTGATGGCTGTTCTCTCCTGGGCAGGACGTATGATGCCTTGCGCCTGCACGGAAATAGTGACATGAATAAAAAAAAGAGATCCCCATGCCAGGAACACCAAAACTATAACCAGGTAATAAACCGGAGAACTGATTTTTTTTCTCAGATAAAAAATGGCGGCATCATTTATTTCAAAGGGTAAAAACATCTTGAAAACTTTAAACGGGAATAAAAGGGGACCTTTTCAGATCCCCTTGATGACTAACCCAGCGCCATGTTGTACACGCGCTGCCCTGAATTCGGCGCACCGCTGGTCATGCCGTGCAGGAAACTGCCCACAAAGTAACCGACCCAATACCAGGCGGTTTCGCCGCCGTGGATCATTTCGCAGGATTCCATCGAAAGTTCCTGCATGTTCTGCAGGCTCTGGTTAAACTCTTCTTTTTTCATTTTTTTGGTTTTTTAAAAGAACGAATAAAATCAGGCAGGTGGTCCATGATGTAATTCACGATCAGACAGGCGAGGATAAAACAGATGACCATCCCGGTTGTCCTGACCACCCCCTTGTAATTGATTTTCATCAGGGTGGGTTTTTCAATACCTCGGCGGCTTGTCGCCTGATCCATCGCTGAATCCCTCCCGGATGTCCTTCCAGTTTTCGATCATGGACGAAATGATCGCCCACGCAGAAAGGGATTTTAAAAAACCCCCTCCTTTCCAGGACATCATCTCCTGCTCCTCTAACTCTGTCATCCCTTTCATTTCCAATTTTTTCATAAAACACATTTTATCTGATCCGGCGCTTCGCAATAAGCATGGGTGCCGTAAATCCCATTTGAAACGGCAAAATAGGATGAAAGGGAGCTAAAAAAAATACCACCATGTGGTAGTTTTTTGTGGAGGCTAACTGTGATGGATACCCGATGTCAGGAAGCGGATCCGGTCCGTTTTCCGACCGCCCGCAGAAAATAAATGATCATGAAAAAGGCCAGCACACCGAGTGCCGTAAGGGCCGTGGCCGGCCGGTCAATAAAGATGCTCACGGCCACATACATATAGGCGGCAATAAAAACCAGGGGCATCAGGGGATAAATTTTCATCCGGTAAATGGTGCCGCCGGGCGGCTGCACATTTCTCTTTCTTAAAATAAAAATGGTGCCCGCAGAGGCCGCCATACCAAAACAGTCGAGGAATATCGTAAAGCTGAGCACCTCATCAAATGCTTTCGCCCAGAACACCACCATGATACACACAGCCGTAAAGGCTGATAAGGAAGAAAACAACACCCCGTGCGGACCCACCTGCTTTTTAAAAACGGCAGGAATCACCCCGTCCACACTCATCGCATACATCACCCGCGGATTGCTCAGCAGCAAAACATTTACATAAGCCAGCACCGAAAGGAACATCAGAACGGATAAAATCTTTCCCGCCAGGTGTCCGAACACCCGGGCAGCCATCACGGATGCGATGCCTGTGGACGTTCTGAGCTGTTCCAGCCCGATCACTTTCACATAGGCGTAGTTAACGCTCAGGTACAACAGCAGGATGAGGCTGATGCCCAGGAAAATAGCCCTGGGTATATTTTTACCGGGATTGGAAACCTCAGCGCCGAAATTAATAGTCTGCTGGTAACCCCCATAGGTAAACGAAACCGCGATCAGCCCGGTGCCAAATCCTTTCAGATAGGCCAGCCAGCCGGGAGACAATTGTTTAATAGAATGCATCACCGGCGTTTCTGTGCCGGCAAAAAACAAGGGGGATATCAGCAGGACCACCAGGGAGATCTTGATTACGGTCAGCACATTCTGCGTACGCGCGCTCATCTTCAGTCCCAGCAGATTCACCCCATAAAAAAGCAGGATGGAAAAAACGGAGATGGCTATTTGCCGGTTTTGCAGCCCATGCGCATCCCGGATACCGGGAAAGAGAACACCCGATATATATTCCGACCCAATCAGCGATACACCGGCCAGGGATGCTGCATTGGATATGAGAATGATGCAGTTGATGGCAAAGGCGATGGAAGGATGATACCCGTAAGAAAATATTTTGTAATAGCCCCCCGTTACGGGTAACCGGGAACCGATCTCTGCATAGGTCAGCGCTCCGCAAAGCGCCACCACCCCGCCGATGATCCAGGTAAAAAAATAGAGAAATGTATCCGGAACGGCCTGTGCCACATTCACGGGCGTTCTGAAAATACCCATGCCAATCACCAGGCTGACCACAATCATGGTACAGTCAAAAACACCCAGTTTGGAATCTTTCTTCATATAATTTATGCGGGAAAGCAGGAAATTAACGGAGTTCGTGATAAGAGGTTAAGATAATGAAATATTCTTTTCTACTTTTGCCCCGAAATAAATGGTATAGATGAAAACGAGGATCTTATTGGCCGCCATGATGATTTCTGGTTTTGCCCATGCGCAGCAGGATAGTACGCGGCTACCGGATTCCACCGACCGGAAAACACTGCAGGAAGTGGTAGTTACCGCTTACGAACAAAACCGGCGTCTCGCTGATGTGCCCGCAGCCATTGGCGTGCTGACGCCGGGTCAGTTCAACCGTTTTAGTAACATCAGCATCGTTTCCGCTTTCAACAGTATCCCCGGGGTTCGCATGGAGGAAAGATCACCGGGCAGCTACCGGCTGAGTTTCCGGGGCAGCACGCTGCGCTCGCCCTTCGGCGTACGCAATGTAAAAGTTTATCTCGACGGTATTCCATTTACGGATCCCGGAGGAAGTACCTACCTCACGCAACTGTCTCCTTTTAATATAGCCTCACTCGAAGTGATCAAGGGTCCTGCCGGAAGCCTGTATGGCGCAGGTACGGGCGGCGCGGTGTTGGTTAAAACGCTGCCCGATAACTGGCAGCCGGGTTTTTCCGCCAGTTATACGGCCGGTTCCTTTGCCACCCAGTCCGTCAATGCGCAGGTCCGGTTCGGGGATGCTTCCAACGGAAACAGCATCAGCTTCTCGCACCAGTCTTCCAACGGATACCGCAACCATACCGCCCTGCGCAGGGATATGGCCATCTGGGAATCGGTGCTTAAAAATACCGCGAAGCAAACCCTGAGCAGTTTTGTTTCTTATGGCGACCTGTACTATCAAACACCCGGTGCGCTAACGCTTGCACAATACAATGCCAATCCCAAACAGGCAAGGCTTGCCGCGGGCGCCTTTCCTTCGGCGGACCAGGCACGGGCAGCCATCTATCAGAAAACGTTTATGGCCGCCATTACCAATACTTATCATTTCAATGACCATTGGCAGAATACCACGAATTTCTATGGCGCCTATACCAATTATCTCAATCCCACTTTCCTCAATTATGAGATCCGGAACGAACCCCATTTTGGGGGAAGAACGCTCTTTACTTTTCAGCAGGGGATATTCCGGCTGAACGCAGGAGGAGAAGCACAGAAGGGATTTTTTAAAACAGAAGATTTCGGAAATACAAACGGATCACCGGATACGGTTCAGACCAATGACAATATAAAACTCTGGACGTATTCGCTTTTTGCGCAGGGCAACCTTCAGTTTGCGAATGGCTGGCAGGTTACGGCCGGCGCGAGTTTTAATAAATCTTTCATCGGGATCAACCGGTTATCCGTTCCCGGCTTCGTTCCCCGCAATAAAACATTCAGCAACCAGCTGGCGCCGCGGCTGGCCGTTTCTAAAAATATCACGCGGGACCTGCTTGCTTATGCCAGCGTGTCCAAAGGATTTTCCCCGCCGACAGCTGCAGAAGTGTTGCCTTCCAATCAAAGCATCAACACCGACCTGCAGCCGGAACAGGGCATAAATTATGAGGCCGGGATAAAAACCAGTTTTTTTAACCGGCGCTTATATGCTGAAGTGATTGGATTTTATTTTCAATTGCAGCATGCTATTGTGGTAAGGCAGGATTCTGCGGGTTCCAGTTATTACATCAATGCCGGCGCCACGCGTCAGCAGGGCATAGAATCCCAGCTGAGCTATCAGTTACTTTCTTCCCCCACCACCGCTTTTACCAGTATCCGGATCTGGTTATCCTACACGCTGGACCGTTTTACCTACGACGATTTTCAAAAGAATACCGTTAATTATTCAGGAAAACATTTGCCGGGTATTGCAAACAACACCGTAGCCGGCGGACTCGATCTGTTCAGTGCCCCTGGCCCATTCCTGCACCTCACTTATTATTACAGCGATAAGATGCCGCTCAATGATGCCAATACGGTTTATGCCGGTTCTTACCAGTTGCTCGGCGCGAAAATCGGGTATAAGACCCATGCGGTTAAAAAATTAAGCCTGTCTGTTTTTGCCGGCGTCGACAATGCCTTCAACAGCAAATACAGTTTAGGGAATGACCTCAACGCAGCAGGCAGTCGCTATTACAATGCTGCAGCAGGCATTAATTATTTTGCGGGGCTGACCATTTCCTCCGGCAAACCTGGGCGCCCATAATTTCTTTCCGGAATTTATTCCACTCCATTACATTTGCACAAATCTGGTCCCCGCGATGTCGGGGTTAAAAGGGAAGTCCGGTGTAAAACCGGCGCTATCCCCGTAGCTGTGAGTTCTGCAGACGATGCGTCTGAAATTGTTTACACCGGGCCACTGTTCGTCAACCGGCGGATGGGAAGGCAGTAAACAGGGAACAAGCCAGAAGACCTGCCAGGTGGATTTCTTTATCACTGAGCTTTCGGGTGAAAGGCCGGAGATGCAGGTTTTGCAATCATGCGCATGATTCAGGACTTCCATTTCTACTTATTTCATTGGATCGAAAGCTTATTCTTCTTAACCAAACCATTAAAATGAAGAATGAGCATGAAAAAATTTTATTTCCACCTGCTGGCGATTTGTTTCGCCATGCAGGCAAACGCACAAACAGATTCTGCAAAATCCACATCACTCGACGAAGTGGTGGTGACGGCCTCCAAAACCAGCATCAAACAATCACAAACCGGCAAGATCGTCACCGTTATTGATTCCAAAACGATTCAAAACAATGCCGGCCACACCCTCACCGAGCTGCTGAATGATCAGGCCGGGTTCACGATGGTTGGCAGCAACAATACCATGGGTACGAACGTGGAAAATTATTTCCGCGGCGCAGCATCCGGCAACCTGCTGATAGTAGTGGACGGCATCCCGGTTTCTGATCCGTCCCAGATCAGCAATACGTTCGACCTCAACAGCATTCCGCTGGAGCAGATCGACCGCATTGAAATATTAAAAGGCGGACAAAGTACCATCTGGGGCAGTGATGCCGTGGCGGGTGTGGTGCAGATTTTCCTGAAAAAAGAAAGTGCCAAACCGGTAACGGCCAACGGTTCCCTCAGTTACGGTACCTACCATACTTTACGTGCCGGTGCCGGTATTGACGGCAGCATAAAAAAGTTTGGATACAAGGTTCAATACAATCATCAGCAGAGCGCGGGCTTCTCCTCTGCCTACGACAGCACGGGAAACAAAGGATTTGACAAAGACGGATTTTCGCAGAATAATCTGCAGGCCGATCTGAAATACAAATTCAGCGAAGCCCTCCAGGTGAAACTGATGGTCACACGGAGCGATTATCATTTCGACCTGGATGGAGGCGCTTTCCTGGATGACAAGGATTATACGGGGAAAAATAAAAACAACCTGGGCGCCCTGTACCTCAATTACCACAAGGACCATTTTAACTGGAACACGCTGGCAAGCTACCAGCATGCCGCCCGGTACTTCACGGACGACAGTACGGACCGGTCGAGTCCCTATGCCTATTATTCCCACGGAGAATACCTATCCAGGAACTTCACCGCGGAATCTTATGTGAATGTCCGTTTTGCCGAACACATGCAGCTGGTGGGTGGCGTTGAGTTCCTCGATCAGAACACGGACCAGTCGTATCTGAGCCTGAGTGATTTCGGTCCGTATTTTTCCGCACTGGGCGGAGACAGTGCCCATATCAAACAATACTCGGCCTATGCCTCTTATCTGATCACGGGGATATCCGGTTTTAATTTCGAAGCGGGATTGCGGGCAAATCACCATTCGCTTTACGGAAATAATTACACCTACACGATCAACCCGTCATTCCATACCGGGGACCACAGCAAGATCTTTGTGAATATTTCTTCCGCCTATAAAATTCCTTCGTTATACCAGTTGTATGGAGAATATGGAAACCGGAACCTGGAGCCGGAAAGCAGCACCACGTATGAGATCGGCGTGCAAACGGAAAGCGATGACGCCGGATCGGTGTTCCGTATTGCCGCATTTAAAAGGGATATTGCGCACCTGATCATATTTTATACCGATCCCAATAGCTTCGCTTCAACATACATCAACCGGGACAAGCAGCATGACTATGGGTTTGAGGTAGAAAGCAATATGCGGTTATCCAGCGCCGTGAGCTGGGTCAGTAATTTCAGTTTTGTAGACGGAGAGGGCATTGAAGACGGGCTGAAAGTGAAAAACCTCTACCGTCGTCCCCATTTTACCGTGAACAGTAGATTAAACATTCAGCCCATACCGCAGTTGACCCTGGCGCCCTCCTTCAAATACGTCGGCGACCGTTCCAAAGGCGAATTCGACACCGGCCCAGATCCCATGCCACACTATTATACCATTGGCTTTTTTGCCTCCTGGAAACTGCCGCATGCGCGCCTGTTTGTGGACATGCAGAATCTGACCAACCAGCAGTATTTTGATGTTTACGGATATAACAGCAAGCGGTTTAATGTGATGGCGGGGGCGAATTTGATATGGTGAGCCTATGGGAATTGGTTGACGGATGACCGTTGACGGTTGACGGTCATCCGTCAACCATTATTTCTGGCTATTTTTGCCAAAACAACCCCATAAGACACCCCCATGCAAACCGGCCTGAACGAGTTGCTCACCGTAAGCTTTACCCTTTTTGCGGTGATCGACATTTTAGGATCCATTCCCCTCCTGCTCTCTTTGAAAAAAAGGATGGGCGGAATACCGGAATTAAAAGCCACCCTGATTTCCGGCGGACTGATGATCCTTTTTTTATTACTGGGTGAACCCTTGTTGCGTGTGCTGGGTGTGGAAACGAATTCTTTCGCGGTGGCGGGATCGATCGTGATCTTTATTCTGGGTATGGAAATGGTGTTGGGGGTGGAATTGTTTAAAAGCGAAAAAGATGCCAAGTCGACCGTGATGGTACCCATTGCTTTCCCCATGATAGCCGGATCCGGTACGCTCACCACCATCATATCCCTGAAGGCGAATTACACCCAGGTGACCATCCTCATCGCCATCCTGGCCAACCTGGTGGTTGTATATCTGGTATTGAAATCGCTGGCTTATATTGAACGTATACTGGGTCCGGGCGGAATGCTGGTGATACGTAAATTTTTTGGCGTAATATTGCTGGCGATTGCTGTAAAAATCTTTACCAGCAATGCGCCCGGACTGATCAAATAGGCCTCGTCGTACAATGGATAGTATAAGAGTTTCCGAAGCTCCAGATCCAGGTTCGATTCCTGGCGAGGCCACTACTCACTCCGAAGCTTTCTTCGACCACCGAAGCTTCAGCGAAGGTGGGCTATGCTCCTTCCGAGAAATACTTATGGAACCATGCAATGGTTTCAATCCCCTTATAAAAATTGAAAAGATCAAACTTTTCATTGGGTGAATGAATATTGTCGTTATCCAGGCCAAAGCCGAGTAAAACGGTATCTGGCCCCAATATTTTTGCTGGTTTGCAGATGTCAGGATACGTTCCCGGGCAACCAGATATTCCTTATCATATACCAGTTCCTCCTTTTGTGTTGCAGGCATTCATCAGCATGAAACATAATACGATTAAAAGCTTCTGAGCCCTCATAGAGGTATAATGGATAAAAGCTGGCTTCATTTCTGATTTCCTACCTCGTTGAGATTTTCCGACGGCTTAATAGCTGCCGGCAACGGATTTTTTTCATCTGCACCCACTAATATGCCCAAGTATTTAAGACTTTCGATTTTATCGAAAATAATTTTCAGAACGGCCATAACCGGAATGGAGAGGAACATTCCTGCTATACCCCAGATCAATCCGCCAACGACCACACCCCCGATCATAGCCATCGCATTGATGCGGACTTTTGAACCGACGATCCAGGGGAACAAAACATTGCTGTCCACCAAATGGGTACTTACCAGGACGATAACCACGAGCAAAACCTTACCTGCTGCAGCAGCTGCAAAAGTAATGAGCACACTGACGAGCAGGGCAGTAAAAATACCAATATAGGGAATGAGGTTAAACAATCCACCTAAAAGCCCCAGAAGAATAGCATACCGGATGCCAAGGATTGAGAATGCAATACATAAAACGAAAGACACAACCGCCATTTCAATGAACAGTCCCAAAATGTACTTGCGGATGATGGTTTGGCCCTCTTCTATGATTTCCTGAACAAGAAATTTATTATTATTCCGGAAGGCCGCAATGAAAAATCTCATGATCAGTCTCCGATACAATAGAAAAAAAATACTGTAAAGAAAAGTAAACAAAATGAAAAATATCATTCCTGAAACAGTTAATACGGTTGACCCAATCATACCAGTGCCGGAATTTAACAGGCGACCGGAAGCTGTATTCAGATAAGACATCTGTGTATCCAGGTTAATATGCAGCGTGGTTGAAATCCATTTTTGCAGATCGCCCAAAGAGCTATTTAATTGATCCTTAAATGCCGGCCACTCGCCAACCAGTGAATTGATTTGATCCCCTACCACATAAAATATCGCAGTTATACCCGATAAGAGCAGCAGAACGGACAACACACTGGCCATTCTCCTGGACAAATGGCACTTGCGCTCCAGCCAGCCCGCAAGAGGCAACAGCAGGATTGAGAAAAGACCAGCGAAGAACAGGGGCGAAAGCAATTCTTTCCCCAGAATAGCCAGGTAACCCAGGACTATTACACAAAATAAAACGCAAGCGAACTTAACATAGAAAGGACGTGCATTGGTCATTGACAGCATACAGTAAATAATGATCTGAAAACAAAATTAAAGTAATTACCGTATCAACCCCTTAAAGAATGAGGCTTTGAACGTCAGTTTTACGGAGCCTCAAAATTAATCTCGAAAATTGTTTTCGGTTCTATTTACGGTTTTAGCCCAAATCGCCTACCGTTGCGGGATTTTATAGGCCTGGCGAGGCCACTACTCCCCTTTAGAATATGGCAACTTTTTTAGGAATTCGTTTTGCGATGTCATAGCATATAAACGATGTCAGATGCGTTCGTCGGATAGGAAAAAATAGTTTTTTTCAAATCGTCAGCCTTTATTCCCGCATTCATTGCAACGGCAAATAAATTAATGGTTTCTTCCGCATTAGGACCTAAAAGATGAGCGCCGATAATCAGATCCGTCTCTTTATCAATCAATACTTTAAAACCGGAAACCAATTCATTAATCCTTCTGGAGGAATACCAATCTGTAGTCTCCTTAAAATGTATGGTATAATTTAAGTTTTTGCTCTCTGCCTCCTGTTCTGTTAAACCAACTGCGCCAAGAGCGGGAATGGTAAATACATTGAAAGGAATATGGCCGTACTCAATTTTTTTATAATTTCCTTTCAATAAATTGCCCGAAAGAATAATTCCTTCCTTTGCTGCCACAGGTGTTAAGGGTAATCCCTTATCATTTGCATCGCCGCACGCATACACATTACCGTTCGAGACGCTTTGCATATACTCATTCACTGGTATGCCCTTTTTATTAAAAGAAATATCCATTTTTTCCAAACCCATATCAAATATATCAGCAACTCTGCCCGCGGCATGTACCGCAACGGAAGTAGAAAAATTAAGTCCTTTCCCTTTCTGCTCCGCGTGAACAATAAAACGATTGTTTTCTTTGGTTATACTTTTTACCTCCGCGTTTAAAATAATCTTAATGCCCAGGTCTTCACTGGCTTTTATTAAAAGTTTCACCAGATCGGCATCAAAGTTTCTTAACGGCCTCTCGCCCCGATGGATTATCGTTGCTTTTGCTCCGAACCGTGAAACAATATGAGCAAACTCAAACGCAATGAAACCACCACCCACCAATAAAATCTCCTTCGGTAATTCCTCCAGTTCTAAAAAAGCGGTGCTGTCAATTAATAAATCTTCTCCCGGTATGCAAAGCTTTGCAGGCGCAGCTCCGTTCGCAATAACAAACTTTTCGGCGTATAAGATATTTTCGTTTACCTGTATCGTATTTTCAGCAATAAATTTTGCCCTTCCATGATACGCTACAACTCCGACTTCTTTCAATCCTGATTCTGTTTTGGCTATCTTTGGTTCTGTAAAACTTTTTTTAAAGTTCATCAAATCATTCCAGGAAGAGGTAGCAACAGATGCAATGCCTTTCCCCTGCAATTGTTTATTGAGTGATAATATATGAGCAATACCCACCAATACTTTTTTAGGATCACATCCTCTTAAAGCACAAGTACCTGCAAACGGCTGATTATCTACGATAGCGGTTTTTTTACCAGCTACAGCACAACGTCTGGCTACGCCATATCCTGAACCGGTACCGATTACTATTACATCAAATATTCCCATTTTAATTGTTTTAATTCTCAAAATAATAAAGGTCAAAACACTTCCTAGTTTGTTAACTTGTACAAAAACGCAATTTTGCCACATCTTTTCCAAAAGTGATGGTAGCTAATTCTATTCCTGCTCCTCATGTGAGATATGGAGAAAAACCTTCTGTCAATCCTTTTATCGGTATTCCGCACCTGATGGCCAAACTTAACTGTTGTATCCGTTCGCCTCCTTCTGTTGCTACAATTCATGCGCCAATCAATTTTCCTGTTTTTATATTTTTTATCAACTTAATAAATCCTCTTATGTCCCTGGCAGCAACGGATCCTGGAACATCCTTTAATTCCAACTTTAAGACTTCAAGAGAAACATTCCGGATAGCCGCCTCATTTACCAGCCGCAGGATCTCCCGGTTAAGTGTTTCCATAAAGTCTTCACCGGCCAGATTGCGGCTTGACCGGTCTTCCGTTTTGATCAGCGTAATATCCTCCTGCAATGACCTTTCTATATTGGATAGCTTAACGTCTTTACTGTCCTGGTTACCATAGATCATCTATTAATGATACCCATCATTTCTTTTTCTTCCGGGTAGGTAAGTCCGGATAACCGTTTCCGGATACTCAGGGCAGTTTTTCACAATAAGCCAGGATGGATTAAATTTTATATTATCAGGCGCCTGATCTTTTAGCCGGCAAGAAAGGTTTCGTGGGTTTCCGGTAATGTTCATTCCATCCCGTTTCAATACCCTCAGCTTTGTTGTCCGGCAGATTGCTGACTTGTATTCATCCATTTATCCCAAAGTGTAAAGTATAATCCAAAATTGCCATGTCCATACTGGTGATGGGCATCGTGGTCCCTGGAAGTAGTTATCCACCAAAACCATTTTTTTAGCCACGCTTTATCCGGAAATAATCCATAACCAGAATGGCCAAGCACATTCATAAGGACCTTATAAATGGCAAAAAATAAGATGGCCAGAGGATGGGCTGGCAGGACACATACAATAAGGGGCAAAATTGCTGCCTGAATGGCTGCTTCTACTGGGTGAAAAGCGAGCGCCGTCCAGGGATCAGGATTGGTGGAAAGATGATGTGTGATATGTATTTTTTCATAGCAAACCGGCCGGTGCAAAAGCCGGTGGGTCCAATAAAAGTAAGTGTCGTGCAAAAAGATCATCCATACAATACTTAGGCAGAAATATATTACTCCGTAAGAAAAGACGTCAAAATAAATGAATGTCATATTATGCCGGTACAGTAGGCCTGTCAGGAAACCTGTTATACAAAAAATAACCAGTGAGCTTATAGTCAGTCGCCTTTCCCGACTGCGCTGCACAGTGGAAATCGTCATCTTTTGAATTTTTCTGTCGGACAGTGGATTTGTCATCCATTTATATAAAACCAGGTAAAATAATGAGGGTATCAATATATAGAGGACAGGCACCATAAAAGTGCTGATCCATAAGAAGTATTTTTCTATTAGGCCCATCTTCTTAGAATTGCCAGAGTCCTGCGATTATAACTCCGCCCGTACCGAAGCTGCAAATCATTACCTTTTTTCCCGAAACGCGTTTTTTTATTGAATTTAATGCAATACCGGTGGTTGCACATCCGCAGTTACCTGATTCTTCCGCAATATTTATAAATTCAACCGGGTATTTTTCAAAAACGGTTTGCAAGTGATTTATGATCATCACATTTACTTGGTGCAGGATCAAAATATCCGGGTGAACGGATTCTGCAATAAACTCAAGGTAAAAACGCTCTGCTTTCTGCATCAGTTTTAGCGCCAGCCTATTATTCAGTCTGAGGCCGAGGTGTTTTCTGGGATCCGAAAGCATCTCCGAGATATTTTCAAGAATAACCGCATCTGCATCATGACCCAGCCTGATGGTGACCACTTCAAATAGATCCTTATACTGGCAGCTTTTAGAATAGATCAGACCGGTATTTTCTTCAGTATATGAAATGTTGCAACCGAACACACCATTCTTAAATACATGGTACACTTCACTGGATACAGAAGTGGCCTTTTTTGCGGCATCGGATGCAACCACCAACACATGGCTTTTATTGATTTCAGCCAGTTGTGATGCGTGGATCATTGCGCTGACACCACCAGTACACCCCTGCACAATATCAATGCTATGGGTATGGGAAAACGACTGGTTATAATTCTGGTTGATGCTTTGCCCGAGGGAGGGGGAAATGGAATCAGGGCAGGAAGTGGCGGTAAACAAATGACTATATGATATACCTGGTTGCATGACAAAGGGTAAGCACTGCTCTGCCAGATGAAAAACAGTTTTGCTTTGACTGGAAATCGAATTGGTTTCATCCCCAAACAAGGCATGCATCCCGTCAATCCTTGTACCCATTTTGAAAGAATAGGCTATTAAAATACAACTATTTAAATCAGAAACGGCCTTTCAGTATATAAAAAAGGTTATATTGTATAGCCAAAGACTTTAGATCTTCCGCCCTGTGCGAACATCCTTCGCGAGCTCCAAGAACTCTTAAAACGAATTTTATGTTAGCAACTGAATATGTTGTCAAACATGAAAACAATCATGCTGACCACCAGCATACAGGTCGTCTGTACAAAATAAAGGCACTCAAAGGCACAGGAAAAAACTGGTTTCAGTTGCGGGTCAGTGTTCATCTCTTAATCCTGGCATTGAAAACATACGGCTCAGTTTCCAGGTCAATTCACGTTTTGCGCAGGTTGGAAAAGTTTAAGAAGGATATTATTGGCCCCGGCGAAACAAAAATCATTCAGGCCTATGGAAAATATTACCATTATTTATATGCTCCCGGATATCCATCAAAAATTTTTGATGAATACATAGTTGCGGAATTCAACCGGATTTCGCCCGTAAAAAGAAAGGTTAACCTACTCAATTTTCTTTTTTTCGCCATTACCAGGAAATGCCCCTTGCGTTGTGAACATTGTTTTGAATGGGATAATTTGAATAAAAAAGAAAGCCTCGATCCTGATCAACTGAAAGCAGTGGTTAAAAAATTTCAGCATGAGGGGCTGACGCAGTTTCATTTAAGTGGCGGTGAACCTCTTACCAGGATAAAGGATTTGACATCCTTGATAAGCGGTGCCGATAAGGTTTCTGAATTTTACGTACTAACCTCGGGTTTTAATTTTACTTCCGCCAACGCGGCATTACTCAAAAGAGCCGGGCTAACTGGCGTGGTAGTCAGCCTGGATCACTTCGATAAAGAAAAACATAATGCTTTCCGGGGATTTGCGGACTCATATACGCAGGCTGTTAATGCCGTGGTTTATGCACAGCAACAACAATTGGTGGTTGCCTTAACCATTTGTGTAACCCGCGAATTTATATCCTGGCACAACCTGCTGTCGTATTTGGAGCTGGCAAAAAAATTGAAAGTTGTTTTTGTTCAGCTGCTGGAACCTAAGGCAGTGGGGCATTACAAAGACAAGGACGTATACCTTTCCCAAAGCGAGATGAATATACTCGAACAATTCTGCGTAATGATGAATTTTGGCGCAGGTTACGAAGATTATCCCATTGTTATCTATCACGGCTCCTATCAAAGAAAGCTGGGATGTATGGCAGGTGGAAACAGGGGGCTCTATATTGATACCGAAGGTTATGTAAACGCCTGTCCATTTTGTCACACAAAAAATTTCAATATTAATGAATTGTTGGAAAACAAGAATGAATTTTCGACCCTGATGAAGTCTGCCAATTGCCCCATCTAATTTTCTTTCAGCTTAAAACAACCATCATGAAACGCTTCCCCTTTGTCACCGGTTCCCGCGTAACATTTTTGTTACTGCCATTCCTTTTTTTATTCGCCCGGAGAAAATGGAAGTTTGCTGTTTTTTATTTGCTGATGATGAGTTTTCTGAGCACGGGCTGTTATCAATATTTTTACAGCACTAGCACAAAAACAACTATTAATAATTCAACCCTCGCCCTGTTAAAGAACTCGAATAAATATTACATAGTGCATTTAAAAGTCGGGGCCTATGCGCTTCAGAATATCAGGGTGAAAGACAGCCTGTTGTCAGCTGATCTCGAGCAGGTCACTATAGATCACCTCGACTGGATGGATCCCCAACCCGGCTCTTCTCCATCTTACAAGAAAAAGGACGGGAGTTATGTACTAAGTGAAATCCATATATATGCCCCTACCATTGTCCCCGAAGATAGCACCCACCTTGAGATTCCAGTCAGCGCTATTACACGGGTTGATGTTTATGAAAAGAATATCAGGAAAACAAGAACAAATCATGCCTGGAGTACCGTTGCAGCGATTGTGATTCCGCTCGGTATTATTGTGGCTATTGTAGCCATTGCTGCTTCTTCTGCATCGTCGAGTTCAACACCAACTACTTCTCAGTCCTGCAGTTGTCCGCAGGTTTACGCTTTTGACGGAAGTCAATATCAGTTCAAGAACGGCGTGTTTAGCGGGGCCATCTATTCATCACTGGAAAGAACCGACTACCTGCCGCTGGAAAATATGAAAAATGTCGGCGGCAAATTGATGTTCAAGCTGGTAAATAACCGGGAAGAAGAACAATATATAAACCAGTTGGCTTTAATTCATATTCCCCACGATACTGCAACCAAGGTATTGTTAGACAAAAACGGAATGCCTCATACATACCAGAAAACGGCCGACCCGGTTTCCACTACGATTATGAACGACAGGGCAGGACAAGTATTTAAACAGCGAGATGGTAACGGATTCCTGTTTAATGAAAAAACAAGTAAAGATTCCAAATTTGGAGAGGTGATACTCGCTTTTGATAAACCTGTCTATGCCAGAAAATGCAAATTGATTGTGAACGCAAAAAATACGTTGTGGGCTGGATATATATTTGAGGAATTTTCATCTCTCTTCGGGGACCAGTTTAGAAAGTACCAGGAAAAACAGGATAAGGAAAACAAACAAAAATTGGAACGCTGGATGAAAGAGCAGGCTGTTCCGCTCATGGTCTATGTTGAAACTGATGCGGGTTGGAAGTTGGCTGACTATTTCCCCATTGCAGGAAATGGAGCAAACAGGGACATGATCATGGAGCTAAATATCCCCGACACGAAAAAAAGCCAATTACGCATTAAAATAGAATCTGCCTTTATGTTTTGGGATTTGGATTATGTAGCGATCGATTTTTCACCAGATCAGGATGTACAGACAGAAATAATCCATGTTACGACTGCGATGAAAAGCGACAGCTTAACCAATGAATTGCAGAGCCTGACTTACCGGGACAAAGGTTATAGCAAGTTGTTACAGGATGAATTTGTAGCCGTTGAATTCAATATTCCGGGTGACGAAAATCAGCAAAACAGTTATTTTTTGGCCAGTACGGGATATTATCATTCCATGAAACAATATGAAGGCAAGGCCGATTTCAGTCAGTTAAAACATTTTAAAAGGCCGGGTGCTTTCAGTGAATTCTCTGAATACAAATTTGATCAAGCCAGAGAATTGCTGGCGAAAGGTGTTGAACTGCGAAAAGCGCCTAAATAGATGCATTAAAACTTCACGAATTTCTTTACTCGCCTATCATTAAACGCAGTGAACTTTCTTGATGAGTGTTCCGGCAGTTTAAAATAGCCTATATTCTTTTAATTTCATAGGGATGGGATTAAATTATTTTCGGTTTCCCAGTTTCGTAGTGCGTTATTCTCATTTTCATAGGTTTTAATTTTATCATAAAGTTTGATGATTTTGTTTTGACTTTTTAGACATAATCACCGACTCAATTCCTGAGAATGTGGTGGACTGCATAGTATGGAAGTCGTCTTTTTCATAATAAAATACTTGGTCATTACCGGCAAGCAAGGGTGTCAGTATTACCTAAAGGGGCTGTTTTTGCCTGATATGGTCAGGGACATTCTTTGGAAGATTCATGGCCAAAGCGTTGGGTTGGCTCCGCGAGGTAGTGAAAATAAAAAATGTAACAAGTGAGAACCCAAGATCTACTATTGGCGTCAAATCGGCACGTTTTGAAAGTTTGTGTGGATTTTTCACTCTACCACTTCATCCTTCAATACCTTGGTGAAAAGGAATTTGCAATCTCATATCAGCATTTCCAGATCACATCTACAAAATATCTCTTAGTATCAAAGAAATAATTGCCCGGCACAAAACCACACTGTCGGCATATTTCATCTATTTCGCCAACAGTATATTTCTGAGAAATTTCCATGAAAATAGTCTCATCTTTTCCAAAATTGATGACGC
>JBEPUT010000053.1:0-31866 GCA_041691395.1 Chitinophagaceae bacterium | reverse complement strand
AACCTGGACTGTAAAAAGCATTAATATGAACAGGGGGGTGGCCTATTGGGAAGAAGGGAATGACCGGCGCATAATTTTTACAGCCGGTAATATTGCCTTTGAACTAAATGCGCTTACGGGAAAACTTATCACTTCCTTTGGAAAAGAAGGAGGGTTGGATCTGCGGGAAGGTCTGGGAAGAAAAGATGTGCAGGATCTGTTCATGGCACCCACGTCCCCGGTAATGGTTTATAAAAACCTGTTTATTGTCAGCGGGCTGGTGGCTGAAAATACGCCCGGGCATATCCGGGCTTTTGATATTAAAACAGGAGAGCAGAAATGGATATTCCATACCATTCCTCATCCCGGTGAGCCGGGTTTTGAGACCTGGGAGGATAGAAGCGCTTATAAATTTATGGGCTCTACCAATGCATGGCCGGGATTTAGCCTGGATGAAAAGAGGGGAATCCTCTTTGCCGTGACGGGCAACCCAAGCAATGATTTTTACGGAGGGTTACGATTGGGCGCAGGGCTATTTGGCAACTGCATCCTTGCGCTTGATGCGGCCAGCGGCAGATTAATCTGGTATTTTCAAACCGTTCATCACGATGTTTGGGACAGAGATCTGCCTGCAGCGCCCGCACTGGTAAGCATTTTTCATGATGGAAAAAAGATTGACGCTGTAGCGCAAACCACCAAGCAGGGGTATATTTTTGTTTTGGACCGGGAAACTGGAAAACCCCTTTTCCCGGTTGTTGAAACGCCTGTTCCAACAGACACGCGTCTGGATCGGGAAAAATTATGGGCCACGCAGCCAGTGCCTGTTCTGCCTAAGCCCTTTATCCGGGAATCTTTTACAGAGGCAGAGCTCAATAACCTGGTTGACGATTCTTCTTTCCAGGATATTAAAAAGAGGTTCATGAGCTACCGTTCGGGCCCGCTATTCACACCGCCCTCAAAAGAAGGCACGATTGTTTTCCCGGGTTATGATGGCGGTGGCGAATGGGGCGGCCCGTCCTTCGATCCGTCAACGGGCTGGCTTTATGTTAACGCCAATGAAATGCCCTGGGTGTTGACGATGGTGGATAATAAACCCTTTTCGCAAATGCCACAATCCAATCTCGAAGCGGGCAAGGCGTTGTACGCGCAGCATTGCAGCCGTTGTCACGGACCCGAACGACAGGGCGGTGGTGATTATCCATCTATTCTGGATGTGGCGAAAAAATACAACCTGTCTCAGTTTTTGCAACTGGTTTCCGGCGGAAAAAGAATGATGCCCGGATTTGGATATTTTGACGCCGGGCAAAAAAAGGCACTGGCCGCTTTTATCCTGAGTATAAAAAAAGAGGAGAACAAGATTTATACCGGAGCGGATTTAAACAAAAAAAACAGCGATCAACCGCAGGATCTGTATGGATTCACGGGATACAATAAATTCTTAACCAAAGAAGGATACCCGGCTGTTAAACCACCCTGGGGTACATTGAATGCCATCAATCTGAATACTGGCCAGTACGAATGGAAAATACTTTTCGGAGAATTTCCGGAATTGAAAGAAAAGGGGATACCGGAAACCGGCAGGGAGAACTACGGCGCGCCCGTGGTGACTGCCGGCGGGGTTTTGTTTATTGGCGCTTCATCGGATGGGAAATTCAGGGCATTTAATAAAAGGACCGGAAAAGTATTGTGGGAAACTGATCTGCCCGCGCCAGGCGTGGCCACGCCGGCGGTATATTCCATCGATGGGAAACAGTATGTCGTTATTGCGTGCGGCGGTTCAAAGTGGAAAGGAGGTAAACAAGGTGATGTATTGATTGCATTTGCACTTCCGGGGGATGTGCATTAATCATTTTTTTCGCGAAGTTATTTTATTGAGGATGACCTGCTAAAACATGGGGAGGCCTGATCGGGATCAGCGGGGCGCCTGAGCACATTGATGGGGGCGGTGTTACCGTTCCTACCTTTCGGATGTTGAATCCCGATGGCACCTGGTTCAAAGAGGGTCATGGCGTAGATCTCGATATTGTAGTTCCGGTGGATCTGGGATCCATGGCCAGAGGAAGAGATCTGCAGCAGGAACGCGACATCACCGAAATAATGGATGAAGTGTAGAAAAAAGGGTTCACTGCACCCAATCCTCCCGAATTTGAAAAACTGTAGTGCCGCCTGGTTCCGTTGAAATGATAGGACCGTTGTCCACAGGCGCTTTCCTGTAAAGCCGGAGACTGCCCGGCGTTCATTTTATCCATTTCAACGTCCATTTCCGTCAATTCATCTAAATAATTATGAAAATGAGACATCATTTTTCATCTTTATTGTACTATGAAAACTTACCTGAACTGTCTGGAATGCGGAAAACTACTGACCGAAGGGATCAGTGAATTCTCAATGGATGTGTATGGTTATCCATTGTGTTTGAAACATCAGACATTTATAAATGAATCGGCGGCCGCACAACACGCCATCGATCTTTATTTTGCATTGAAAACAAAAAAAATACCCGTTGTCCTGGAATATTGGGATGGCTATAAACACGTGGATATTGCCATTCCCGGCAAATTGTATATTGAAGTAAACGGAGTTCATCATTATGAAAGCATCCAGGCGCTTATTGATCTTCGGCGCACCGTTTATTCCCTGAAAGAAAATATTTCCACGATCCTGGTTCCCAATTATTTATTAGACCATCCGGCCATGTTCCGCCTCACCGTGGAGGAACTCGCCAAGGCCTGCAGGTCTCTCATCAACCCAATCCCCTTTTTCAACATGGCACTTTCCGTGAATTAATCTGCCGGAAATAACAACCGCCATCCGTGGTCGGGGGACGTCCAGCGTTTCCATACTCTTTCAACCGGAGCATAAACAGTTGTTTCCACCGTAATGATTGTTCTTTTTTGAAGTTTTCATTTGTTTTATTCTTAGTTTTTTGAATGAATGCAGATGGCTATTTTTTCCCGTTTTTCATTCGAAGCTGATAAAAGTATTCTGAATGGAACGGTGTTAAAAAAGGACAATCTAAGGGGGTGATTGCGGGTTTATTCAGCATACCTACGCCGGCTGACTCCATTATTTCAGAAATATTACGATAATGGGACCGGATTGGATTTTTTTTGCTAACATTATTGTCTGACTTCAACGGTAACTCAAGCCATATGGGAAATATTCAGATTAAAAAGCAGACGAAAAAGTATGATGTGGTTATTGTGGGATCGGGAGCCGGAGGCGGTATGGCCGCCTATGTACTGGCCGGCTCGGGGCTGAAAGTTTGTTTACTGGAAGCAGGGCCTATGTTTGATCCCGCTGTAAACTCTGCACAGCTGAAGAACCCCTGGGAATCTTCCAGGCGTGGTGCCAAAACAAAGTTTCGTCCTTTTGGAGATTTTGACGGTGCTTATCATGGCTGGGAAATTGACGGCGAACCGTATATCAAAGCGGAAGGCACAAAATGGGATTGGTTCCGTGCCAGGATGGTGGGCGGCCGGACCAATCACTGGGGGAGGGTGTCGCTGCGGTTTGGACCGAAAGATTTCAAACACAGAAGTATAGATGGTCTCGGTGATGACTGGCCCATCGGGTATGAAGATGTAAAACCTTATTACGATAAGATAGATCAGCTGATCGGCATTTTTGGGACCAATGAAGGATTGCCCAATGATCCGGATGGAATCTTTCTGCCGCCACCCAAGCCCAGGCTGCACGAGCTTTTTATAAAAAAGGCTGCAACAGGTATCGGTATACCCGTCATTCCTTCGCGTTCATCAATATTAACAAAACAGATCAATAAAGACCGGGGAGCTTGTTTCTTTTGTGCTCAGTGCGGACGCAGCTGTAAAGTGTATGGGGATTTCTCTTCCTCTTCCGTGCTTGTAAAACCTGCCATCGCAACAGGCAATGTGGACCTGATCACCAACGCCATGGCCCGCGAAGTGCTGACCGGAAAGGATGGACAGGCTACCGGTATTTCTTACGTTGATAAAACGGATCTTCAGGAATACCAGGTATTCGGAAGAACGGTTATTCTTGCAGCCAGCACCTGCGAAACAGCCCGCCTGCTGCTGAATTCAAAATCTGACAGGCATCCCAATGGCCTGGCCAATTCGAGTGATGTTGTCGGCAAATATTTACACGATTCCACCGGGGCCAGCATGGGTGGCGTAATTCCCGCCTTGTTTGACCGCAAGCGTTATAATGAAGATGGGGTGGCTGGCATGCACGTGTATACGCCCTGGTGGCTGGACAATAAGAAACTCGATTTTCCGAGAGGATATCATATTGAATACGGTGGCGGAATGAGCATGCCTTTATACGGCTTTAACTGGGGCATAGAAGAAACGAACGGGAAATTTCTCATCCATGGAAAACAAAAAGAAGCAGGCGGTTATGGCAAATCTTTAAAAGAGGACAACCGTTATTTGTATGGAGCAAGAATTGGAATGGCCGGTCGCGGTGAAGCCGTTGCCCGGAGAGAAAACTACTGTGAGATAGACCCGCAAACCGTGGATAAATATGGTATTCCGGTTCTCCGTTTTCATGTAAAACATTCCGAGTACGAACATAATCAGGCTAAACACATGAAAGAAACATTTCAGGAAATATTTCATGCTATGGGCGCTGTTATAACCCATGGAATGGAACATAATGCGAATAATGAGTGGGGGCTGGACAATCCCGGAAATGTGATTCACGAAGCAGGTACCGTAAGAATGGGCAATGATTCCAAAACATCTGCCCTGAACAAATGGAGCCAGGCGCATGAGTGCCAGAATCTTTTCTGCGTGGATGGCAGTCAGTTCGTTTCCCAGGGAGATAAGAATATTACCTGGACTATTTTGGCTTTATCCATGAGGGCAAGCGAACACATTGTGGAAGAAATGAAAAAACAAAATATTTAGCAATGGACAGAAGGAAATCCATAAAGGCACTCGTGGTGGGAACGATCTCCACCGGCATCCTGATCGAAGCCTGTAAAACCGATGATAAAAAACTTCCTGATCAGCCCGTACCGGGAACAGGTGAGGAGCCCACCCGCATGCCGGAAGAAAAAATAGCGGATAAAAAACTCCGCGAGGAAAATTTTTTTACTGCCGAAGAACTGACCACCATCACCCTGCTCGGGGACATCATTATTCCACGCGATGAAATAAGCGGCAGCGCCTCCGATGCCAAAGTAACAGAATTCATCGGGTTCATGGTAAACGACAAACCGGAATTCCAAACGCCCATGAGGGGCGGTCTGCGCTGGCTCGATTTGCAATGTATAAACCGGTTTGGAAAACAATTTAAGGAGCTGGACGAAAAACAGCAACTGGAGATGGTGGATGATATTGCTTATCCTGCCAAAGCGAAACCGGAACTCATGCCCGGCGTGGCCTTCTTTACTTTAATGAGAAACCTCACCATGTCTGGTTTTTACACGACCGAGATCGGTGTGAAAGACATTGGTTATTTGGGTAACCGGCCCAACCAATGGAACGGCGTTCCCGAAGATGTGCTGAAGCAATACAATATGGCCTATTCGGAAAAGGAAATAAAAGAGTGTGTAAGTTTTGAAAAAGGCGGTTAGGGGAATGGTTTAAAACCCGGATCATGGTAATAACGGAAAAAATGGAAAACAGAGAAGAAAAAAAGGAAAAAATAACCATAGGCGTTGTGGGACTGGGATTAATGGGTTGCAGCATCAGTACCTGTCTGTTGATGGCGGGCCATCCTGTTATTGCTGTTGCTTCTTTGCCGGTTGACCTGGAACTGGCCGAAATCCGGATACGCGCGCATTTGTCCAAATCCCTTCAGGAGGGAATGACAGCAGAAAATCCGGCATATTATCTGGAAAGATTGAGACTGACAGAGGATTATGGATTCCTGAAGCCCTGTGGACTGGTGATTGAATGCACCATTGAAAACCTCGAAATAAAAAAATCCGTTTATCAGCGGATCGAATCCATTGTCAGCGCCGATGCCCTGGTCACCAGCAATACTTCCGCCATTCCCATCAGTATCCTGCAGCTGCATACAAAATATCCGGAACGTTTTTTTGGCCTGCACTGGGCCGAACCATCCCATACCACCCGGTTCCTGGAAATTATTTGCGGCGAATTAAGCGATCCAATAAAGGGCGAATATTTATATGAAACGGCCCGTTACTGGGGAAAGGAACCGACCCTGGTCAGAAAGGATATCCGTGGATTCATTTCGAACCGCCTGATGTACGCCATGTACCGCGAAGCATTCCACCTGGTTGAAAACGGTTATGCTTCGGTGGAGGATGTGGACCGTGCCTGCAGGAACAATGCAGGATACTGGATGACCCTGGTCGGCGTTTTTCGCTGGATGGACCTGACCGGCGTGCAAGCCTATCATACTGTAATGAAGGATTTATTTCCTGATTTGAATAACTCGACCGAAGTTCCAAAACTGATAGAGGATATCGTAAAAGCCGGTGGTAAAGGTGTTTCAAACGCCCATGGATTTTACGATTATTCAACAGAAGAGGCGGCCTTGTGGGAAGAAACCTTCAAGGAATTCTCCTATGAGATCAGGAAGCTGGCATTAAAATATCCGGTGGACGTGGTGAAGAAGAAACTTAAAAACCAGGAACGGGTATGAACAGTAGTTTTGACGCGATCGTAATCGGTTCGGGCATCAGCGGTGGCTGGGCAGCAAAAGAACTTTGTGAAAGCGGATTAAAAACACTGGTGCTGGAAAGAGGAAGAAATGTAGTGCATCTGAAAGATTATCCGACGGCCACGAAAGATCCCTGGGAATTTCCGTATCGTGGCGATTTGGCGTTGAAGCTGAAAAAAGAAAACCCGATAGCTTCCCGCTGCTATGCTTTTAAAGATGATGCGAAGCATTTCTTTGTAAAGGACAATGAGCATCCTTATATACAAAAAAAACCATTTGACTGGATACGGGGGTATCAGGTAGGCGGCAAATCGTTAATCTGGGCCAGGCAAACACAGCGATGGAGCAGTTTTGATTTTGAAGGACCCGCAAGGGATGGCTTTGCCGTGGACTGGCCCATCCGCTACGCGGATATTGCGCCTTGGTATAGTCATGTTGAAAAATTTGTTGGCATCAGTGGCAATAAAGACGGGTTGGAGACCTTACCTGACGGCGAGTTTTTAAAGCCCTGGGAGATGAATATCGTGGAAAAGGAAATAAGGCAAAAGATCCAGGATAATTACCACGATCGCCACGTGGTGATCGGGCGCTGCGCCCACCTGACCAAACCGGAAGAGATCCATTTGCAACAGGGCCGCGGACAATGCCAGGCCAGAAATTTATGCCAGCGCGGATGTCCCTTTGGAGGCTACTTCAGCTCCAATTCCTCCACTTTACCCTGGGCTGCAAAAACGGGGAATCTTACACTTCGCCCGGATTCCGTTGTTCATTCCGTAATATATGATGATAAAAAAGGCAAAGCTGTTGGCGTGCGGGTGATTGATGCCCATACCAAACAGGTAGCGGAATATTATGGCCGCATTATTTTCATTAATGCGTCTACCCTGAATACAAATCTTATTTTGCTGAATTCCATTTCCGCGCGATTTCCGGAAGGATTGGGTAACGAGCATGGGTTACTCGGAAAGTACATTGCCTTTCACAATTATCGCGGTACGCTGTCGGCGGTTATGGAAGGATATGAAGACGCATATTATTACGGTCGCCGGCCCTGTGCGGTGATGATGCCTAATTTTAGAAATGTCCGCAAACAGGAAACGGATTTCCTCCGGGGTTATATGGTTTTTTACAGCGCATCCCGTTCGGGATGGGGACATGCGGTGGAAGGTGAGCAGTTGGGCCCCGCATATAAAGAAGCCATTTTAGAACCCGGCGGATGGCAGGTGAGTGTGATGATGCAGGGAGAGACCATACCCAAAGCGGAAAATCAGGTTTCCTTAAGCAAAGATCAGCGGGATGAATGGGGCGTGCCCTTATTATCCATTTCGGTTGGATACGATGATAACGATGAAAAATCGCTGAAAGATTTCCTGAATCAGGGAGCAGACATGATGCAAAAAGCCGGATGTAAGAATATTCGTGTTCAGGATAGCCGGCAATCGCCCGGTTTGGATATTCATGAAATGGGGGGCGTACGGATGGGCAAAGATTCGCGGACTTCCCTGCTGAACAAATGGAACCAACTCCATGCCTGCCCGAATGTTTTTGTAACAGATGGCGCCTGTATGACCTCTACCAGCACCCAGAATCCTTCGCTTACTTTTATGGCCCTGACGGCCCGGGCCGTAGATCATGCCGTAAGTGAAATGAAAAAAGGAATGCTTTGAGCGGATCACAACCGCTCAATAATATTTAATGATGAACTCTTTTAATAAAAATTTATGACGAAAAAACCGGTCGCCCTTCGCGTACTCGTTGTGGGATGCGGCAATATGGGTGCATCCCATGCATGGGCCTATCATAGTATGGATGGATTTGACATTTGCGGACTGGTATCCCAGGGAAAGAGCAAAGAAATCTTAAATGAAAAACTGGGCGGCCGCTATCCGTTATTCAACGATTTTGAGGAGGCCCTGGCATCAACCGGTCCGGACGTAGTTTGTATTTCCACTTATCCCGACACCCACGAGAGTTTTGCGATAAGATCATTAGAAAACGGATCCCATGTATTTATTGAAAAGCCGCTGGCCGATTCGGTGGAAGGAGCAGAACGTGTAGCGCGTGCAGCGGAAAAAGCCGGCAAAAAGTTGCAGGTGGGTTATATTCTGCGGCATCATCCTTCCTGGCAGCGGTTTATCCAGTTGGCTCAGGAGCTGGGAAATCCCCTGGTTATGCGGATGAACCTGAATCAGCAGAGTCATGGGTATATGTGGACAGTTCACCGGAACCTGATGAAAAGTTTGAGCCCTATAGTGGATTGCGGCGTGCATTATATTGACGTGATGTGCCAGATGGCGCGTTCCAGGCCGATGCAGGTAAGTGCCATCGGGGCAAGGCTCACGGAAGAAATTCCGGCGGGCAATTATAATTATGGCCAGCTGCAGATCCGGTTTGAGAATGGATCGGTCGGATGGTACGAAGCGGGATGGGGACCGATGATCAGCGAAACGGCTTTCTTTGTAAAAGATGTGATTGGTCCGAAGGGTTCTGTATCCATTGTAGCCAAAGAATCCGGCGGAACAGGGAAATCGTCTTCCATAGAAGCACACACAAAAACGGAATCCCTTAGGGTTCATCATGCAGACCTGGATGAAAAGGATGAGTTCCTGAAAGCAGATGAGTGGATCAACCTGGAGGACGAGCCCGATCACCAGGAGCTTTGTAACCGACAACAGCGCAGTTTCCTTAAAGCGATTCAGGAAGACCTCGATCTGACAGATCATATTCAGGATGCTGTTGACAGTTTGCGGATAGCCTTTGCCTGCGACGAATCCGTAAGGACCGGGCAGGTGGTGCCACTGAAATGATTCTTTCACCGCCAAAATCCTGCGATTTACAGCGGTCTTCGGGAAGACTACCTAAATGCCTTTGTTCTTCTTTTAATGCGTCTCTATACTTGAAGTATAATAATAAAATAGAGGTATACTACACGAAATTAGACTTCGTCAGTCATTCCCATTAAACGCTATCTGCATATTTTTGAGCCAGTGTTCTTTATGATATTCCTCGCGAGATTTAAAGTTATTGTAGTTAATATCATTGGTGGATGACCAGGCTCTTTCTGCTAAAGCCAGAAGGCGGGGATAAAGCTGATAATCAATTCTACTTTCGGTGCGATCTATGTGAGACCAAAAAAGTGCCTGGATACCCAAAATATGACTCTTTAGTAGGCCATCGTCTTTTTCACCATAATATGGGTCGAACTCAAAGACTTTTTTAGTGTTGATTTGCTCGTATGTATAATCAAAATACAGGTGTGAAGTTGGCGCCATCACAACATCATAACCTTCCTTAACCGCATCTAAGGCCGCCTTGCTGCTTCCCCAATTCATGATTATCCAGTTTGTGTTAATGTATTTCTTTTGTTCAAATACTTCATTCCAGGCTATAGGCCGCTTATTGGACTTAATTGCGTTTAATGCAATTTGTTGCATAAAATACCCCCCTAATTCTCTGGTATCAGCCAAGGCATTTTGTTTGACCAAACGTTGGCATTTAGCACATTCTTCCCAACGGGTCGGGGGAACTTCATCCCCACCCAAGTGGATGTAGGGGGAAGGAAACATCCTTATTACTTCGGCCAACACATTTTTATAAAAGGCATAACTCGCCGGATTGCCCACGCAAAATAGATCCTGTGTTATTTCAGGGCCGCTGAAAAAAGGATATATGGGAAGTACGTGACCGACACATGATAGTTCAGGATAGGCATTCAATGCAGCAAGACTATGGCCTGGCGATTCGATCTCAGGTATAATTTGAATATGCTTTTGTGCAGCATATTCAACAATGTCCCTTATATCCTGTTGCGCATAATACCCTTGGAATTCTTTTGGTTCATTAAAATGTCTGTCAAAGTAGCAACTTCGGGATGTGAGTTCGGGCAGGCTTTTTATTTCTAATCGCCAGCCCTGATCATCCGTAAGATGAAGATGTAATATGTTCAACTTGTAAAATGCCATTCGTCGGATGGTTTCTTTTATGTAAGACGGAGAAATGAATGTACGGGAACAATCGAGCATTAAGCCACGCCATTTAAAACGGGGATGGTCTGATATATCTATAGCTGGAATTTTTAAAATTGAAATATCTTTCCTTTTGCTCGAAACTTCGTTGGGTAAAAGTTGCAATAAACTGATCAGGGCATAGAAAACTCCTTTATCATCATTCGCCTGAATAGTAATTTTTTCGGGAGTAACTTCTAATTGATACCCCTCTTCCGTAATACCTGGTCCTTGCTTTATTATAATTGTATTTCCTTTCTCTTCATTGTCTTCATCGTTAACTCGCAATTCATAGCCGCTGATGTTTTTTAGTTGTTCATTAAATTGGAGAACTTCAGGTAGCATATCTTTCCTTACATGGATAGATGTGGCTATTGATAAATCAAAAATGCCATTCCTATTGTTCATTTTTTCCGGTAAGGGGATAATGCTTTGGGCCACCAAAGTTTGATTAGTTATTATCGATATTAATAAAACATAAAGGCCTTTTGTCATAATTGATTATTTTTTAAATGGTGCAAAAGTGAAAGAAATAGTCAAAACACCAGTGCCTAAAGGTGCAGGCGCGTTCATTTAACGGAAAACATAGCCTTTCCAGCTTATAAGGCTGACTTTAAAAAAGCAAGGGGAACTGATGGGGAGTTCTCCTTTTCTTGAGCCAACAAACAGGAGAACTAACTTTTCTATGACGACTTAAAACCGACAGTTGGGGGTATTCAAATAAAAAATTTATAAAGAATTATTGAATTGGTGCGGTGTTCCAGATAAATTCCTCATCTTCCCATTAAATATAGATTTTTAATTAGAGCATGTTTTTGCTAATTTCAATTTAGCTATTTGTAAGTCATGATAAGGCATCTCCCATATCAGGAAAGGGAATTCATACTGCAAATAGCAGCCGGGAGCGAACATGCCTTTACCCAACTTTTCGATCATTACCGGCCAAATATTTATTCAACCGCACTTCGTATTACCGGGGATTATACTCTGGCTGAAGAAATTGTTCAGGACACTTTTCTCAAAATATGGATTAAAAGGCAAACGTTACCGGAGATTCAAAACTTTGCCGCGTGGCTATACATTGTTGCACAAAACAATACCTACTCTGCCCTCAAACGGTTAAAGAGGGAAAGAGGGCGGTCGGATCCCATGGATATTCCCAATGATCAGTTACCCTGCGCGGATGCCTCGAACAACCTGGATGAAAAAGAATATGCCCGGGTACTACACCAGGCAATTAAACGCTTGCCTGGTAAGCAACAACAGACCTACCGGCTTGTAAAAGAGCAAGGACTTCAACGGGAAGAGGTAGCGCAGATGCTCCAGGTCTCTCCCGAAACTGTGAAAGCCAATTTGGATCTGGCCACCAAGAGTGTTCGTGCATTTTGCCGGGCCAACCTGGATCTGCTTATCCTGCTCATCCTGCTCGAAACCCTTTAAAAGTTTTTTCTGATTGATACCCCCAAGACGCTTGCTCAGGTAGTCTTTACATTATAATGCTGCAACATGCCCTTGAATAGAATGGAATATTTGTATAATAAATGTGTCCGCGGCCTGGCAAGTCCGGAGGAACAGGCTGAATTGATAGACCGGTTAGGGGATCCGCAAAATGAATCTGAATCCAGAGAATTCATTTCCCGCGCTTTTCAGGAGGAAAAACAAATGACGGATATGGCTCCTGAAACTGCAAGAACCATTTTGAAAGCCATTCTGGAGGCCAAGCAGCAGAAGCCGGCAGTCTTGGTTTCAAAACTGAATCCCTTCTATAGAAATTGGTGGGCCGCGGCTGCGGCTGTCCTCGCTCTCGCCTTGGGATACTACTTAATATTCTCTCCGAAACCACAAAAGGAAATTGCTTCTGCTAACGCCCATCCTATGAAAAATGATGTGGCCCCCGGTGGCAATAGGGCAATTCTTACTCTAGGTAATGGGTCAACCATTATTTTGGTCAGCGCCCGGAATGGAACATTAGCGCAGCAAGGCAATTCAAGGATTATCAAAACGGACAGCGATCAGCTTACCTACAATTCATTACTTGAAAAGCCGTCCGAAGTTGTTTACAATACGCTTTCAACACCCAACGGTGGGCAATACCAACTTACCTTATCCGATGGCAGCAAGGTTTGGTTAAACGCTGCCAGCTCTATTACGTTTCCTACTTCTTTTATTGGTAAGGAAAGAAAAGTAACAATTACCGGTGAAGTCTATTTTGAGGTGTCTCATGATATAACCAAGCCCTTTATAGTGAACGTTGCGGATGAAGAATTACGTGTACTGGGTACTCATTTCAATATTAACGCTTACAGCGATGAAGCTGTAGTTAAGACTACCTTGTTGGAAGGATCAGTGAAAGTAACAGTGACCAGTAGTCAACAGTCAACAATTATTAAGCCGGGACAGCAAACCCAATTAAAATCGACTCAGTTGGCTGTCATTGATGATGTGAACACTGACGAAGTGGTTGCGTGGAAGGAAGGGTCTTTTCATTTTGAAAGCGCCGACCTAAAAACGATACTGCGGCAGTTTGCCCGCTGGTACGATGTTGAAGTGATGTATGAAAGCGCCATTCCGAAGGACAGATTCTTTGTAATCATGAGCCGCAACAGCACGCTGGCATCTGTATTAAAAGCCTTACAGGCGAATGGAATTAAATTCCATATTGAGGGCAAAAAATTGATTGTTCAACCGAAGTAGAAAACCAAAACAAAACCACCTCGTGGTTCAGACGAGGTGGCGGAGTTCAGCAATAAATAAGCAAAACCTGTCGGAGTCATTTATTCAATCACCAAACATTGTAAAGTTATGCAATTAACTGCTATCCTCCATTCTGGAAATTGTCCAGATGGATACCTGACCTGTAAATTAGTTAGGGTTATGAAATTGACAGCCATCCTGCTTCTTGCTGCCTGCCTGCAGGTGGCCGCTCGTTCCGAAGGTCAAACGGTGACTCTGTCGGTAAAAAATGCACCTATGAAAGAGGTGTTTCGGGAAATTCAGAAACAGACCGGGCTTAATGTTCTGGTGAATGAAAACGTTCTGGCTAAAGCTGGTAAAGTAACACTCAATGTATGGAATATGCCGGTGTCAGATGTTTTGGATCTCTGTTTCCAGAATGAACAGCTTTCCTATAATTTGGTAGACGGAACTATCGTAATTGCAGTGAAACCCACCTCCACGCCTGTACTTCAGTCGGGGAATTCTTCTAATCCACCACCACCAATTGATATTCATGGGCAAGTAACTGATAGTGTTGGTAATCCATTGGTTGGCGCTTCGGTGATTGTGAAAGGGACTGGGAAAGGAACATCAACTGATGCGAATGGGATTTTTGAATTGAAAGCAGTGAAAGATAATGCGGTCCTGGTGGCATCATTTTCCGGTTATTCTAATAAAGAATATAAAGTGAATGGTCAAATTTTAGCCAATATAACCCTTGAACGGATTACAACTCCGATGGATGAAGTAGTGGTGATCGGTTATGGTACGGAAAAGAAGTCGAACCTAACGGGTGCAGTGTCCCAGGTGAGCGGCAAGGTGCTCGAAAACAGGGCGATTACAAACATCGGCCTGGGCCTGCAGGGGGTAATTGGCAATTTAAATATCGGAACGGTAAGTGATCCAGGAGGTGTGGGAACTCCTTCGACATTTAATATCCGGGGAGTTACGAGTCTCAATGGTGGCGGTCCCTTCTTTGTGGTAGACGGAGTGCCTGCGAATTCCATTGATAATATCAATCCGTATGATATTGAAAGTATAACTGTATTAAAAGATGCCGCATCTTCAGCAATATACGGCGCAAGAGCTGCTTACGGTGTCATATTGATCACGACCAAGAAAGGAAAGAAAGATAATAAAGTTTCTGTCACCTATAATGGAATGTCTTCATGGGATAAGCCTACCGTGCTCCCTAAAAAGGCTAATTCTATGGAAAGCGTAGAAACTTTTAATGCAGCCGCAGCGAATAGTGGATTACCTGCTCCTTTTGGACCCGACCAGATTGACCGGATAAAACAATATATGGCTAATCCTTCCAGTGTCCCGGCAACAACGCCCGATCCAAACGATCCGAACCGTTGGAGCTGGGATAATGGAAATGCCAACACAGATTGGGTTAAAGCATATATTAAACCCGCCTTTATTCAGAAACACGATCTGACAGTTAGCGGGGGCAATAAATCAACCTCCTATTATACCTCTTTAGGCTTGTTGGATCAGGGAGGTATTTTGCGATATGGCGATGATAAATTCCGCCGTTATAATGTAACCAGCAATTTACACTCTGAACCAACCACCTGGATGCGAGTGGATGTGAGAATGCGTTTTGCAAAAACCATAACAAATAATCCTTTTCCTTATTCGGATCTTATGGGAAACTGGTTTCACGCAATGATAGCCATGCGACCCTACTGGCCGCTTAACAATCCAGATGGAAAGTTGAGCCAGATTTCTGCCCTGAACTATCAAAATGCCGGTGGGCGGAGTATCGTGAATTCCAATGATCTCTGGCTTACCGGAGCTGTTGAATTGGAGCCTGTAAAAGACTGGAAGATCAATATGGATTATACCTGGAATCAACTAAGCTCAAAATCTTCCGACGAGGATGCCTTGGTTTATGCCTATGCAGTAGATGGAACGAAGTACAGTATCGGTCATGGCCAGAGTACGATTAGTGAAAGTGCTGCGATGAATCAATATAATTCATTTAATGTTTATACATCGTATGAGAAGCAATTGGGCCACCATTTTGTAAAAGCTCTTGTGGGACAACAACTGGAAGTAAGCCAGTTCTTTACATTGGCCGGCTCCCGGACAAATCTGATCACGGATCTCATTCCATCGATGGGTGTCGCAACGGGAACTCAGAATGTAGGAGATGCCATCTCTCATTGGGCTACTACAGGGACGTTCGCCCGGCTGAATTATAATTTTGATGAAAAATTGCTCGTAGAGTTTAATGGACGCTATGACGGGACTTCAAAGTTTCCACAAAATAACAGGTTTGGTTTTTTCCCATCTGTATCAGCAGGATATAATATTGCTAAAGAAATGTTTTGGCCTTTGAAAGATCTGGTAAGCCAGTTTAAGATAAGGGCTTCTTATGGTTCGCTGGGTAACCAGTCGGTGCCGAATTATCTTTATCTCTCTCCCGTCCCCATCAATACTAATCTGGGATATCTCCTTAATAATGTACGCCCCAATTACCTGTCAACTCCCGCTCTGAGTAGCTCCGATCTTACGTGGGAAACCGCCAGGACCAAAGACCTGGGACTGGATGCTACTTTATTAAAAAACCGCCTGGATGTTTCATTCGACGTGTATAACAGAGCTACACTTAATATGTTAGGGCCCGCCGAAGCAGTTCCTGCAGTATTGGGGGCCGCAGTGCCATTAATGAACAATGCGAATCTGGTAACAAAAGGATTTGAGTTGAATATTTCGTGGAAAGACAAAATAGGTACTGATTTCAGTTACCGTGCTTCGTTTGTATTATCCGATTACGTTTCGAAAGTCACAAAATATCGCAATCCATCTGGTACCCTTGGCACCTACTATACAGGAATGACCATTGGAGAAATATGGGGCTGGCAAAGTGACGGATTGATTCAAACTGACAAGCAATTGCAGGATATGCCTGACCAATCTTTATTCTGGAACAGATGGAGCAAAGGCGATATCCTTATGAAGGATCTGAATGGGGATGGTAAAGTAGACTATGGAACCTGGACTGTGCAAAACCATGGGGATTATAACGTTATTGGCAATAATACTCCCCGCTACACTTTCGGTGTGAATGTAGGATTTAACTGGAAAGGATTTGATTTCAACACATTCTGGCAAGGAGTGGCCAAGAGAGATGTCTGGTTAGATGGAACCATTCGCTACGGTTTACTGGGTGCTTACGGATCTTCAATTATGAAGAGTACCCTCGATTATTGGACCCCGGAACATACAAATTCATATTGGCCAAAACCTTATGGTGAACAGGAGACATGGAAGAATCGCTCTGCGACAACCCTATATCTTTCAAATGGCGCTTATACCCGGCTAAAAAATCTACAGCTTGGCTATACATTACCGCAACAACTTCTTACACGTATAAAAATTCAACGCATAAGAGTATACGTTAGCGGTGAGAACCTGCTAACCTCTTCAAAAATAGATAAAAATTTTGATCCAGAGGTAGCAGACTATGGAAACTGGGGTTCCGGCAAGCAATATCCGTTAATGAAAACAATCACTATTGGTTTGAATGTGCAGTTTTAACCTTTTTAAATTAATTACGATGACTATCAAGAAATTAATATATGTACTGATCATTTCTTCGTTAATATTTAGTTCCTGTAAAAAATTTTTGGACAGGCCCCCCCTTGACACTATCACGGATAAGGAAATGTCATTTTCGAAGACTGAAATTGAGTTATATGCCAACCAGTATTATGTGAATTTTTCGGATTTTCTCAGTGTATTTTATGGCGACAATAATTCCGACAATATGATATTTGGTAATTTCAATAATAATCCATTGCTTTCCGGAACTCAGACCTTGTCAGTTAACGGAGGCGGATGGAACTGGTCAAATATCAGGAGCGTAAATTATTTCCTGGCTAACTACAGAGTCACCAAAGAGCCGTTAGCAGAGGTGAATACGTATATCGGAGAAGTATATTTCTGGCGTGCCTGGTTTTATTTTGGCTTGATGAAACAATTTGGAGATTTGCCTTGGTATAGTGAACCACTTCCAACTAATTCGGCTTTGTTGTATACACCCCGTATTTCAAGAAGTATTATTGCGGACTCAATTTTGGCAGATCTTGACCGTGCGGCCAGTTTATTGGATCCTATTACTAAGAGTGTTCCGCAACGCATTCATAAAGATGTAGCCCTTGCTTTTAAAGCAAGAGTTGCTCTCTATGAAGGCAGTTGGGAAAAATATCATGATGGAACTCCTTTTGGTGTGCAGAACGCCGACTATGCCAAATATTTTCAACAGGCTGCAACGGCAGCAGAACAAATAATGAATAGTGGTTACTACAGCGTATCAGTTGGAAGCAATCCAAAATGGGATTACTGGAACCTTTTTAATCAACTCGACTTATCTGGTAACCGGGATGTGATCTTTTGGAGAAAATATGATTTTTCGCTTGGATTAACGCACAATGGCCAGGCTTATCTTTTATTTGAAGGGGGTAATACCGGAATCTCAAAACAGCTTGTTGATAATTATTTATGTACTGATGGATTGCCTATTTCAATAAGTTCGTTTTATAAGGGAGATGACTCGATAGCTGAGGTTGTAACTAACCGGGATCCAAGATTGGGTCAAACCATTTTTGTCCGTGGTTATCCCAAGGTAATACACAATGGGGATACAGTCACCAAATTCAGCGAACCAGATATTAATCTATCTCTTGATCAAAGGAATACAACCGGGTACGAGTTATTTAAAGGAGCCGCCCCTAACATTGAACCACAGGGAGCAGGGGTTGGCGTCGCGGCTGGGGCTACTACCGCCAGCATTATCTTTCGGTATGCTGAGGTGTTGTTGATATATGCGGAAGCGAATGCAGAACTTGGAACCTGCACACAGGAGGTGCTGGATGCCTCGATAAACAGGTTAAGAGATAAGGTAGCCATGCCCCATTTATTACAAAGCGTTGGGTTTACAGATCCGAAATGGGATTTTCCAAATCTTTCAGGGTTGATCAATGAAATCCGCAGGGAGAGAAGGGTGGAGTTGGCTTGTGAAAATTTCCGCTTTGATGATCTGATGCGCTGGGCTGCTACCAATTTGATTAAAACACCTCTTCTGGGTGCGAAATATAACCAGTTTGTAGGCAAAGTTTTTAACCCCCCGTTATCTGGTATACCAGTGAGTGCAGATGGATACATATTCCCTTATCTCAATACAACGGCTAATAATGGATGGCAATTTGACCCAACGAAGAATTATCTGTCGCCATTACCTACAAACGAATTGACTATTAATCCTGCACTTGTTCAAAACCCCGGATATTAAAATGGTAAAGTCTAAACGATTATTGTACACACTTTTTTGCTTGCCGGTTCTGGCCCTTTTAACCTCATCCAATTACCCTGAAACAACAATTTCTCTTTGCGGAAGTTCAACCAATGACCTGTTTCAATTGATGAAAAGAGAACGGATTGCTTTTAAGCAATACACTTCCACTTCTGCGGCTATTGCCAATGCTGCTGAGGGTTCTGGCGTGATCATCACGGCGGATGGATATCCTGATAAAAGGCTGGTCATTTCCGTAACCGATCTCAACAGGGCGGCTAAGAAAAATCTGAGATTATATATTGAGTATCCCGCTTCGTTACCGGAAATGAATATTCCGGATGAGGTTTTCGTAAGTAAACTGGAGCGGGTAGTTGTTACTACCGATATATTCGGAAAACACTTACAACGGATGTCCTTATTGGGCATCAATGATTGTCGGGTATTGCAGGTTAAGGTTCAAAATCCATTATTGGTGCTGGCGAAAGTGGCTGGAGTTGATAAAGCTGACTTCGGTATTGACGATGTAAAAGCTTTTCCCCTGCTATTTCAAAAAGGTAATATGATGGTGGCCTTGACAAAGCTTACCAATTTCAGAACAGGTCGTTATGGACCTAATCAATCCTGGAAGGAGCTTTGGGAAAATATTTTGACATGGGTCCGTGGTTCAGAAAATATTCGTTTCAAATCATGGGGGGCCGACGTTACGCCTATGTACACAAGGAATCAACAATTGCCATCACAGGCCGGAAAGCTGGCGGTAGCTAAAGGAGTTCAGTGGTTTTACAACGGGAAATTTCTTATTGATTCTTCCTGGAAAGATACCTGGCTCAAATACCAGGGTGATGGAACAAATCCTTTTGGCCCGGCAATGGACTTGCACCTGCCAAGCGGGAATGGATCATTGGGTATCCTCGAGGGGCATGCATCAAGGATTAATAATAATGGCACTCAACAATATCGCTGGTGGGTTCGCACTGACGTGCAGGGGGAAGTAGCTTATGCGATGGCTTCCGCTGCTCAATTGTTACATAAAAAGGAATATTATAAAGTATCCTCAAACCTTGCAGATTTTATTTTTTTTAATTCTAATCTTCGAGCCGGGGCCACAGGAAATAAGGATAGTTCGGTATATGGACTGCTTGGCGTGGCCCCCACCCATCCATATGTGTTTTGGGGCGATGATAATGCCCGTTGTATGTTGGGTGTTATTGGTGCTTCTGCTTATATGAATTCAGCAAAATGGGACAAAGAGATTGTAGAAAATATCCTGGCTAATTTCAGAATTAGTAGTAAGCAAGGATTTCATGGAGGAAACAATGGCAACTTGAGTATGGCCGATATTCAGAAATTGGGCTGGAGGCATTTCTGGGATAGGGATGTAGTTTTTCCCGATCCGAATTTTGAATCATGGATGTGGGCGGCTTACCTGTGGCTGTACGATAAAACAAAGTATAAACCTTTACTGGAAAAGGCAAAAATTGCGATCCGATTAACTATGGAAGCATTTCCGGATAAATGGAATTGGGCCGTGGACATTCAGCTCGAGCGGGCGCGAATGATCCTTCCCTTGGCCTGGTTGGTCCGGGTAGAAAATACGGAAGAGCATCGGCATTGGCTGGACATGGTTGTTACAAAACTGTTGGATAGCCGGGACTCCTGCGGAGCAATACAGGAAGAATTAGGTTCTGGAAATAAGGGAATATCCGGAAATACGACTTCCAATAAATCTTACGGTGATTTTGAAGCGCCTTTGATATCTGAAAATGGCCAAAAAGTGTCCGATTTGCTTTACACTTGCAATTTTGCTTTTTTTGGACTTAATGAGGCGGCACATGCAACCGGAAATAAAAAGTACATCGATGCTGTGCATAAACTCTCTGATTTTTTAATTCGTGTTCAGGTAAAAAGTGAAAAACACAAAGATCTTGATGGAGCCTGGTTCAGAGCCTTTGATTACGGCCGTTGGGATTATTGGGCGTCCAATGCTGATGCAGGTTGGGGTGCATGGTCAACACTTACAGGTTGGAGTCAAACATGGATCCTGGCCACCCAGGTATTGGTAGAGCAACATAATAGCTATTGGGAATCTACCAGGGCTTCGAACGTAAATAAATACATGCCTCAAACAGTTCAATTGATGTTCGACAGATAATGACATTCCAACCTGGGAAATCTAAAGCTGCAAGCATCCTTGGATTACCTGAAGGCAGTTGTCACTTAAAGGGAAATTAAATCTGACTAAATGAAGATAATTCTAAAAGTATTTTGGATAATAACTGTATTTCTTTTTTCAACCTTCGCCTATGCCAACAGAGTATCTATAATTCCACAACCAGCAGAAATGGAAGTACTCGATGGGCATTTTGTTGTTCCTTCTTTGCTTACCTATCGGTTTACAGGTAAGTGCAGCAGAGAAGCATCATACCTTCAGGATATGCTTCTGAAGGAATTTAATATATCTTCATTGCATCTGACAAAACCGGGAGTCGCTCATATGCGGTTGTTTATTGATGCCGGGAAAGAGCTCCTAATGGGCAAAGAAGGATACTGGCTGTCTGTATGTGACACAGGAATAGATATTACCGCGGCAACATCTGCGGGAATATTTTATGGGATACAGTCTTTGTTGCAATTAATAGAAAAACAGGCAAACGGATATCAAATTCAAAATATCCTAATAAAGGATAAGCCACGTTTTCCCTGGCGGGCTTTTTTATTGGATGAGGCCCGTTCTTTTAAAGGAGTTGCTACGGTAGAGCAATTGTTGGATGAAATGGCAACCTTAAAGATGAATGTTTTTCAATGGCATCTGACCGATGATCAGGGATGGCGTTTACAGATTAACAGATATCCTGCATTAACTAAAGTTGGAGCTGCCGGGAAAAACACCGCTGTCCAGTTACCTATCCGCCATGCTTATTATTCCCACAAAGAGGTCACTGGAATTGTTCGGTACGCTGCGGATAGGCACATAACCATTGTTCCGGAAATAGAAATGCCCGGTCATGCCAGTGCAGCTATTGCTTCATATCCCTGGTTGGACACAGAGAAAGAACCAATAGAGTTGCCCACTGGATTTGGTATTTTCGATAACATTTATGATGTTGCCGATCCCGCGGTTATTTCTTTTATTCATCACGTGCTCGATGAAGTGATGTCTTTATTTCCTTCCGGAATCATTCAGATCGAAGGGGATGAGGTAAAATATGATCACTGGAAAAATAATGATAGGGTTCAGCGGTTCATGAAAAAAAATAACCTGACAACGCCGGTTGCATTATATCTCTGGTTTACAAATGGAATCTCTCAATACCTGAATAAAAGGGGCTATAGGATGATGGGCTCGAATGAAATATTGTTCGGCCATAGAAATACAGATTCAACAGATGATCCGGTGGTCGAACAAAAACTTTCACCAGGGACCATTATTCAATGCTGGACCGGAAATTCAGATATGATTGGGGAAGCAATCATGAGAGGGTATGATGTTGTCAACATTTTTCATGAATATACTTTTCTGGATTATGATTACAAAAGAATCAGTCTTGAAAAGGCGTACAGCTTTGACCCTGTTCCTGCCTCCCTGGCACAAAAATATCATCATAAAATTATCGGTTCAGGATGCCTGATGTGGGGTGAAACAATACCTACTGTCAGCCGTATGAATCTCCTGGTTTTTCCACGCCTCGCAGCATATGCAGAAGTTGGTTGGACAACTGTTTCTAATAAAAATTTTGAAAGGTTCAAAAAATCCTTGGGCCCCATGATTGATTACTGGGAACAGCACGGCATTCATATAGATCCATCGATAGTAAAATAATACCGGATTTGCTATATCAACTGATTGAATTAGCTGCTGTTTTATGAAAATACATTTTGAAAATTTCATATATTTTGATAATGGCCAGCCGGTGCAGGATCAATCTTTGATCATTGATGGTGATATCATAACTGGTGTTTTTCCTAATCCGGATGTTGGTCAAGATGCCAAAACCGTTGATCTGGGCGGGAATTACCTGGTTCCGGGTTTTGTAGATTTACAGGTAAATGGAGGGGTAGAAGATTTTTTTTCAAACGACATTACTGAGGAAACGATCGGGCGGATCTATAAAAGCCATTTAAGGTTTGGCACAACTTGTATTTTGCCAACGTTGATCTCTACTTCGCATTCCGATATATTAAAAGCAATCGAGGTAGTAAGAGCGTATATGCAGCATAAACAGGGAGTCGCCGGAATTCATATTGAGGGGCCTTATATAAATTTAGATAAAAAGGGCGCACATAACCCCAAGTACATAAGAAAGCCCTGCGACGAAGAACTTAGAAGCATCTTGGAAGCCGGAGAAGGAGTCATTAAAATGATGACGATTGCGCCGGAAATGTTTTCTGATGAGCAAATAAAGATGATAAAATCCAGGAATATCATTATTTCAGCGGGCCATTCAAACATATCGGCGCAACAGGCCAAAATTTGTTTTTCAAAAGGAATAACATGCATTACGCATTTATTTAATGCGATGTCACAGTTTGACAGTCGTGAGCCCGGATTAGTAGGAGCTACGTTGGACTCAGATGTGTACGCCGGAATTATTGTTGATGGCGTACACAGTGATTACACCTCCGTTAGAATAGCTTATAAGCTTAAAAAGGGAAGGTTGTTCCTGGTATCCGATTCAACTTTTATCGGAACGCAAAACCTCGAAATGGACGGGATCAAGTTTATTTATTCTGGAACAGGGTTTATTAATTCTCAGGGCAACCTGGCCGGATCAAATATTACTATGTCAGATGCGGTTAAGAATTGTGTAAATAATGTCGGTATCTCGCTTGCCGATGCTATTAAGATGGCTTCAGAAATCCCATTAGAAGTAATAGGACTTTCAGGAAGCCGAGGCAAAATTGAGCCAGGGTATAAGGCGGATATGGTAATTCTTTCTAAAGATAATTTATGTGTATGCGCAGCTATCGCAAACGGAGAATATTTGACTTTTTATAATTAATTAAAACTGCCCAAAATGAAATTCCTGGGAATAGATATTGGCGGAAGCTGGATAAAAGCGACGACGGCAGATGAACAATTAATGCGTATTGATAATGATCTTAAAAAAAAGATAGTAAAGAATACTTTGCATGCGTGTTCCACGCCAGAGGAATTGGTAGAGGTGTTCAAAGGATTAATTGCCAATTGTGAAATAAAGCAAGGGGAATTAAAGGGCATAGGTATTTCAACGACAGGTATTGTTAATTATCATGGAACCCGGCTATTGAAGATTTCCGGGCACAGTAGTATTTTAAAAAGCGATGGATGGAAAGAAGCATTGGAAAAATATGCCCAATGCAATGTGGTATTAATTAATGATGCAGATGCGGCAGCAATTGGTTTAGCTGAAACCGGCGGTCTAAGGGGCAATAAGGTTATTGGAATTATGCCTGTTGGTACGGGACTTGGCTTTTCGGTTTGGAGGAATGGCCGGCGATGGTGTCCTGGGAAATGTCCCACTTTGTTGGGAAGTATCGGTATTGCTGATGGCAATTTTGATTCCTTTGTAAGTGTTTCTAAATTGGCTGCGCTGGATGAAAATAATAACTTGGCAAATGTGCTAACTGATCCTATTTTTAAACGTGAACGGGATGCCTATGTTCGGCGATTGGTTGAAATTATTAATAATGCCGCGATCCTTTATAGTTTGGAAGAAGTAGTTATTTGCGGTGGTTTGGCTGACGCTGTTGTGGCATTTAATTATCCGTTGGAAGAAATACTGAACGAATATTTGCTTGATACTCCGGCTGCATTGGATATTCCTGTCAAAGTGGTTGTTGCTAAAGAGGGGAACAATCTTCAGTTAATTGGGGCTTTAGCTTTAGCAAAAGGAGAGTCAATAGCCGTTCGGAATAGGGTTATGCCTGTTTATGAAACACTTGATTCAGAAATTCCCTATCGGAGTGATATGCAGCTGCAGTCTATGCGATCTTCAGAAATCGTGGAAACTTTATGGCGGGCAGAGCAGGAAGCCGGCGATTCATTAAAGTATAGTCTACCTCTTATTGCCGAAATAGCAGACGAATCATTGAAAAGGCTGAAGCGAGGTGGTAGAATCATTTATGTCGGGGCCGGATCCAGTGGGCGTATTGCTACTATGGACTCGGTGGAAGTCCCTTGCTTTGGTTTTCCGGAAGATCGGATTTTTGCTGTTGTGTCAGGTGGTATTTCTGATGCGGCTATTGAAATTGAGTCCGATTTCGAAGAAGATGCCAGTGCTGTACCGGAGATTTTATTGACGAATATTACCCCGAACGATGTGGTAATTGGTATTTCTGCAAGTGGCTTTTCTTATTATGTTCAGTCTGCATTGGCGCTGGCAAAGAGTCGCGGCGCTTTATCCGTGATGATTCAAAACAATTTGCCAGATAGTGACCTTCCTTTTTGCGATTTAACCATTCCATTAAATTCAGGCCATGAGGTAGTTGCCGGGTCTACAAGAATGAAAGCAGGGACAGCTACAAAGAAGGTACTCAATTTTATATCATCAACCGTGATGATTAATCTGGGAAAAGTGGAAGGATCTTATCTTGTAGACGTAGCGATTATTAATATCAAACTTCTTGAAAGAGCACTGGGAGTTCTTAAAACTTTATACAATGTTAATAGGAAGGAAGCTTTGCAGCTATTGAAAAACAATGAAATGCAGCTTGGGCTCGCTATTCAAAGCATTCGATAGACATTTCGAAAATAATCATGACAACTATATCTGATATTCTTACTCCCGAATTAGCCTTTGAATATTTGCGTGTTTCGGAAATGGAAACCTTAGAGGAAAAGACTTCGTTGTGGATGAAAATTGTTCACTATTCCGGGAAGAAAGCAGATGTTAAAAGCCTGTACAATATTTATCTTCAAATTTTCAAAAATGAAGCACTACCCATTGTATGGATGCCCGATGAACGGGTTTTACAGGAGGCGAATATAACCTTTTTGATGGAGGATTTGAATTTAAGAAGGTATCAGGATTTGCATAAATGGTCGATTGAGAACAGAGGGGAGTTCTGGGAAAGGACCATTGAACGTATTGGAATTAAATTTCAGAAACCATATACGAAAATAGTTGACTTGTCAAAAGGTGTGGAAGACCCAATTTGGCTGTCTGAAGCCGAAATGAATATTACGGATAGTTGCTTTTCTGCCAATGACGACCATACCGCTATAATTTCCTGCCTTGAAGGATCTGCTGAGCTTCAAAAAGTCAGTTATGGAGAGTTAAGGAAAATGGTTAATAGAGTAGCTTCCGGTTTATTAGATAATGGATTTGAAGCTGGTGATAGCCTGGTGATTTATATGCCACTTGCATTAGAGTCCATTGTTGCCTATTTGGCCGTAGTCCGGACGGGTATGATAGTGGTCTCTGTGGCCGACAGTTATTCTCCTTACGAATTGAGTAAGCGCATTGCGATGACGAAGGCCAGGGGGATTATTACCTGTGATGGATATACATATAACGGAAAAAGATTTGAAGTTCTGAACAAGGTAAGGGAAGCAACAAATATTAAAACGCTTATATGTTGTTATTTTGAAAAACCCAATAAACAGGCCAACGAAATATTGTGGGATGAATTGCAGGGGAACGAGGCGTTTGATGCAATTTTCGGAAAACCCGATGATGTTACAAATATTCTGTTCTCCTCAGGAACTACTAAAGAACCTAAAGCCATACCCTTTACCAATTTAACACCTATAAAATGTGCATCAGACGGATATTATCATCATGATATAAAACCTTCGGACGTCGTGACATGGACAACGGGAATGGGATGGATGATGGCGCCCTGGCTTATATATGCTGTTTTCTTAAATAAGGCAACTTTAGCGGTATATACCGGGGCCGCTACAGGGTTAGGTTATGGGAAATTCATCGAACAAGCCGGAATTACTGTTTTAGGGACAATCCCATCAGTTGTGAAGGCCTGGCGAAATAATGGTTTTGATGAAAAATTTAACTGGAAGGTAAGGGTTTACAGTTCTACGGGCGAGCCATCCAATGCGGAGGATATTTTTTATTTGATGTCTCTTACGGATTTTAGAGCTCCCGTAATAGAATATTGCGGAGGTACGGAAATTGGTGGTGGATATATTACAGGTACCCTGGTACAACCGGCTTCTCCGGCCACTTTTACCACGCCGGTATTGGGACTTAATTTTTATCTGCTGGATCAGGATTATGAGCCGGTGCAGGATGGACTAGAAGGGCAGGTTTTTATTGTTCCTCCCTCTATTGGCCTGACCCAAAGATTGCTTAATTATGACCATCATAAAGAATATTATGCCGGTATACCTAAAGGATATCGCGGAGAAATTTTAAGAAGACATGGAGATGTCTTTGAAACCATTGAAAGGTTAGGAAATACCTTTTATAAAAGCATGGGAAGGATGGATGATATTATGAACCTGGGGGGAATAAAAATAAGTGCTCTGGAAATTGAGACCGTAATAAATAAACATCCAAAGATATTTGAATCGGCTGCCATTTCAGTTCCTGAGAAAGGGCACGGCCCTGAGAAACTGGTGGTATATTATTCGCTTAATGAAGAAAGTAAGGATGAGGTTGTTCTTAAAACTGAATTTCAGCAATTCGTCACCCGGGAACTGAATCCGCTTTTTAAAATTGCTGAGATTGTCCGTGTTGACTCCTTACCGCGAACATCCTCCAATAAGCTTGTGAGGGGAGAGTTAAGGAGACAATTTATAATGAGGCAGAAAGCTCGTATAAATTAGCCAGTAATTTATTTAATAAAATGGCTATAGAAGGTAAAATTGTATTCATAACAGGTGCAGCAGGAGATATTGGGCTTGGAATGGGGCAAGAATTTGCAAAGCGGGGAGCTGAGGTGGTAATTAGTGATTTGGATGCGGAAAGGATTGCCCTTGCGGTTTCTTCTCTTCGGAATCAAAACTTAGATGCATCTGGCATTGTGTGTGATGTAACCGATGAAAAACAAATAAAGGCCGCGCTGGATGAAACGCATAAAAGGTTTGGCGGTATTGATATTTTAATTAATAATGCCGGTCTGCAGTATGTGTCGCCTATTGAAGAGTTTCCCGTTGATAAATTTGAACTATTAATTAAAGTGATGCTTGTGGCTCCTTTTATTGCGATTAAACAGGTATTTCCAATAATGAAGCGACAAAGGTTCGGCAGAATTATTAATGTGGCTTCTATTAACGGTCTTGTTGGATTTGCGCATAAAGCTGCTTATAACAGTGCAAAACATGGTGTTATTGGGCTAACTAAAGTAGCAGCATTGGAAGGTGCTGGGTTTAATATTACGGTTAATGCTCTTTGCCCTGGTTACGTTGATACGACGCTTGTTCAAAAGCAACTATCAGAATTAGCGAAGGTCAGAAATATTTCAATTGATAAAGTATTGGACGAAATAATATATCCGCTTGTTCCTCAAAAGCGATTACTCACCATTGATGAAATAGTACATTATACTTTATTTCTCGCAAGTGATGAAGCATCCGGGGTTACTGGTCAGGCTGTTGTTGTGGATGGGGGATATACGGCACAGTAATTCTGAATAATTTGCTTCCCAGGAGATGAGAGGCTTTTTAGTATAAGACATATCATTGGAATATTATAAATCAACTTCGTGCTTATACCAGCTGAGATTACCGTTATTATCGAGCCAAATAATAGGAGCAATGGATATGCGAAGAATGTTCTTTTTATTGGCGGTTTCTTCTTTATATTTGGCTTTATAACCTGGATCAATGGTGCATTAATACCATACCTTAGAATCGCTTGTGAATTGAAGGAGTGGGAATCTTACCTGGTAACATTTTCATTTTATATATCGTATACTATAATGGCAATTCCCGCCAGCAAACTATTGCAGCGTACCGGAATGATTAATGGCATGCGTATGGGATTAGTTATAATGGCGATGGGGTGCATCGTATTCGTACCTGCTGCTTTAACACGTACGTATCGATTATTTTTGTCCGGGTTATTTATAGTTGGAACCGGCTTAACCATATTACAAACAGCGGTAAATCCGTATATCACTTTATTGGGGTCTCTTGAAAGTGCAGCCAAGCGTATGAGTATTATGGGGCTTTGCAACAAGTTTGCTGGCGTGATAGCTCCTTTTATTTTAGGGGCAATATTATTAAACAATTCCGACAGCTTGTTAAATGAATTGAAACAATTGTCTCCTTTAGCCAAGATGCTGAGGCTGGATAGATTGGCTCAAACCGTGATATTACCATACTGTATATTGTCAGCGATTCTGTTATTGGTAGCTTTTGCAATTAAATATGCTCACCTTCCGGAAATAAAACCCATTTCCTTGGATAAGGTGAAGCAGTTGGGAGGGTTGAAAAAATCTTTTATTTGGCAAAATCCACATCTTTTGTTGGGTTTTGTTGCTATTTTTTGTACAGTCGGCCTGGAAGTAATAACGGGGGACACGATCGCCAATTATGGATTATATCACGGATTAAGTCTCAATGCGGCTAAAAGTTTACCATCTTACGCTCTCGCCTGCGAAATGTCGGTTTACACAGTTACCGTATTTGCCATCCCGAAATTTATCTCGCAGGGAAAGGCATTTTTGTATTCTAACTTTCTTGGTCTGGTGTTGGTTGTTTTTGCGGTCATGGTTTCAGGAACCACCTCTATAATGTTTATCGCATTATTAAACCTGGCAAATGCTATATTATGGGCTGCTATATGGCCCCAGGCGCTTAAAGGGCTTAAAGGCGATGATATCAATAAAGGTTCAGCAATTTTAATCATGGGTATTGCCGGAGGCGCTATTATGCCCTTGCTATATGCATGGCTTGCCAGATGTACTAATAATCAAGTTGCTTATTTGATAATTATGCCCTGCTATTTTTTTAATTTATATTACTGGCTAATAGGGGAAAGGCGAAACCAGGTAGATGCAAAATTACTTAATGCCCAAGAAAGATTGAATCACTAATTTTATTTGCAATTGACGTGATTTTATAGAGTTCTATAAATTTCCTGCGTTATTTCGATATTGAATAAAGTATTTGTTTCAAACATTGTCTGTAAATCACATGAACTATCCGCTAAATCTATACAACAGATTTAAAGGGGAAATGACCATCAGTAGAAAATCTGATCATTAATACGAAACGTTAGTGATATTTTTCAATTACTAAGAAAACACTATAATTAAGAACGAATTACTATGCAAACATCATTTCACATTACGCCACAGCAAATAAAGTCATTCAACGACAATGGATACCTACTTATTGAAAGATTTATCAATGAAACTGAAGTGGAAGCGTATAAAGTTATCTGTGAGAAGTTTTTGGATGGTACAATTATTACGGGAAAGAACCGTACTGACCTTGGTGCCGGATTAGGGTACAATACAAAATCGGAAAACATTACGCAAATCATGTGGCCTTGTGATTTTGCTCCGGAATTATTAGAAATGCCTTACCAGGTGAGGGCATTAGCCATTGCCAAAGAACTGATGGGAGAGGATATGGAGATGGATTTTGATATGATTATCAATAAAGCGCCTAACACGAATACCCCTACTCCCTGGCACCAGGATGCAGCGTATTGGATCGATTTGCCCGATAAAAGAGCCGTTAGTTTCTGGATGGCTTTAGATGAAGCGGTGAAGGACAATGGTTGCATGTGGTATGGGCCTGGGTCACATTTGAAAGAATTGCGCCCACACTATTTTGCAGGGCAGAAAGGAGGTGCACTTCAATGTGATGCTACTGAAGATGAGGGTGTTTTTATCGAGTTAAGACCCGGATCCTGTGTTCTTCACCATGGCGAAACACTTCATTACAGCCGTGGTAATTCGACTAACACGAATAGAAGCGCCTTTATTGTAAATTATAGGCCAAAAGCGATGATAGCATTTGAGAGGGCGCAGGGCTTTGATCACGGTCGTAGTGGCAATGCGGCAGAAAGGAAGATAGGCGGCCAGGAGATTAAATAATTAGAATACATTTTTATTGCTGGAAAATCAACGCCCCTTTCGCATTCTCGTTGTAGGTTGCGGGAACATGAGCGCTTCACATGCGTGGTCTTATCATATTCTGGATGGCTTTGAAATCTGCGGATTGGTTTCAACGGGAAAAAGTAAAGAGGTTCTAAATGAAAAACTGGGAGGTGGTTATCCTTTGTTCAGTGATTTTGAAGACGCATTAAAATCCACAAAGCCGGACGTAGTTTGTATTTCCACTTATCCCGACACCCACGAAAGTTTTGCGCTAAGATCATTGGAAAACGGATCCCATGTATTTATTGAAAAGCCGCTGGCCGATTCGGTGGAAGGAGCAGAACGTGTGGCGCGTGCAGCGAAAAAAGCCGGCAAAAAATTGCAGGTGGGTTATATTCTGCGGCATCATCCTTCCTGGCAGCGTTTTATCCAACTGGCTCAGGAGCTGGGTGAGCCCCTGGTGATGCGGATGAACCTGAACCAGCAGAGTCATGGTTATATGTGGACGGTTCACCGGAACCTGATGAAGAGTTTAAGTCCCATTGTGGATTGCGGTGTGCATTATATTGACGTGATGTGCCAGATGGCACGTTCCAGGCCGGTGCAGGTAAGTGTCATCGGGGCAAGGCTCACGGAAGAAATCCCGGCGGGCAATTATAATTATGGCCAGCTGCAGATCCGGTTTGAGAATGGATCGGTCGGATGGTACGAAGCGGGATGGGGACCGATGATCAGCGAAACGGCTTTCTTTGTAAAAGATGTGATTGGTCCGAAGGGTTCTGTATCCATTGTAGCCAAAGAATCCGGCGGAACAGGGAAATCGTCTTCCATAGAAGCACACACAAAAACGGAATCCCTTAGGGTTCATCATGCAGACCTGGATGAAAAGGATGAGTTCCTGAAAGCAGATGAGTGGATCAACCTGGAGGACGAGCCGGATCATCAGGAGCTTTGTAACCGGCAACAGCGCAGTTTCCTTAAAGCGATTCAGGAAGACCGGGATCTGACGGATCATATTCAGGATGCTGTGGATAGTTTGCGGATAGCTTTCGCCTGCGACGAATCCGTAAGGACCGGGCAGGTGGTGCTGCTGGCCAAAAGCTAAGGAATTCTTCCCGTAACTTTAAGCTGGCGCGGCACATGAAATCCCGCGAATTCAGCGTATGAAATTTATAAATAAAACGACCGTTCTCGCAGGCCTGAGCGCTCTACCCCTGTTTTGTTTTTCGCAAAGCCGGCAAAAGCCAT
>JBEPUT010000052.1:0-32135 GCA_041691395.1 Chitinophagaceae bacterium | reverse complement strand
CCAAGATTTCTGAGGCTTTACATATCAGGTCATTGGCCTGGTCTGGTCCGGATTTGGATGGAGAGACGGGGCCATCAGCGATCTTTCTATAAAATACCTAATTTTACACCCTTTTATATGCTTATGGAAAATAATAACTTGTTCAACTTTGGAATGATCGGTCTGGGCACAATGGGCAGAAACCTGTTGCTGAACATGGCCGATCACGGTTTTAAGGCAATTGGGTTTGACAAAGACCTGCAGAAAGGTAAACTCCTGGAATCCACGGCTACCCAGGGAACCACCGTAAAAGGAGTTGGCACCCTGGAAGAACTGGTACAGCAACTGGAGATTCCCCGTAAAATCATGATGCTGGTTCCGGCCGGCAAGCCTGTGGATGACGTGATCAATTCCCTGATTCCGCTGCTCCAGAAAGGAGATATCATCATTGACGGTGGTAATTCCCACTATACAGATACCCTGCAACGCGTAAATTTTGTTCGCGAGAAAGGTTTTCATTTTATGGGCATCGGCATTTCAGGAGGGGAACGCGGTGCACGCACAGGGCCCAGCATTATGCCGGGTGGCGATCCTGCGGCCTACGCCCAGGTAAAACCGATCCTGGAAGCCGTGGCTGCCCAGGTAAATGGAAGTCCCTGTGTGTCCTATCTCGGTAACGGGGCTGCAGGACATTATGTAAAAATGGTACACAACGGCATTGAATACGCCATCATGCAACTGATCAGCGAAACCTATCAGCTGCTTCATGAAGGCGAAGCGATGAGCAACGACGAGCTGCACAGAGTATATAAAAGCTGGAACGAAGGAGAATTACAATCCTATCTCGTGGAGATAACCCGGGATATTTTCCTGCAGAAAGACGACAAAACAGACAACCGGCTGGTGGATATGATCCTCGACAAAGCCGGGGCCAAGGGCACCGGAAAATGGACCTCCCAGGATTCCATGGATCTGGGTACCCCCGTTCCGGTAATTGACATTGCCGTATCCCTCCGGGATCTTTCGGCGGCAAAAGAAGAAAGGATTCAGGCTGCTGCGCTCTACAATCCTACCCAGTTTAAGATCGAGGTTCCAAGAGAAGTATTCATCCAGCAACTCGCGGATTCCCTGTATTTCTCCATGATCGTTTGTTATGCACAGGGCATGGCGCTGCTGCATAAAGCATCGGCTGAACTGAAAATGGACATACCCCTTCCCGAAGTGGTCCGCATCTGGCGCGGGGGATGCATCATACGAGCCGCGATGCTGGACATATTCTATACGGCGTTTCAGGAAAATCCAAACCTGCCCAATCTGCTGCTCGATAAAAACATAGCCGCACTCATCCAGACAAAAAAACAGCACCTGCGAACGGTGATCATGCATGCCACCCAAACGGGATTTCCGGTGGCGGGTCTCATGACCTCACTCTGCTATTTCGAAGCTTACCGCAGCAAACAACTGCCCACCAACCTGATCCAGGCGCAGCGGGATTATTTTGGAGCACATACTTATCAGCGTGTGGACATGCCCGGGATCTTTCACACCGAATGGGAATCATTTGACAATTAAATCACATCATGGAAAATCATAAAAGACCTTCCTGCACCCTCATCTTTATTTTCGGAGGAAGCGGCGATCTGAATTACAGGAAACTTTCTCCCGCCATTTATAATTTGTTCATTGACGATTGGATGCCGGAAAAATTTTCCGTTATCGGCATTGGAAGAACCGAGTATACCGATGAAAAATACCGTGGCCGTCTGCTGGAAGGCATAAAAGAATTCAGCCGCAGGAAAGAAGTGGCTGATGCCCAGTGGCAGGCTTTCTCCCCGCACGTCTCCTATTTGAGAATGGATGCCGAAAAAGATGAGGAATACAATCAGATCAGTGAGATGATCAAAAAAAAGCAGGCTGAATTCGGCGCGCATCCCAACATCATTTTTTACATGGCCGTGGCGCCGCAGCTGGTTCCCGACATCGCCAAAAAGCTGGGAAAGAAACACATTTCCCCGGATAAATCCAATACGCGCATCGTGATTGAAAAACCATTCGGACACGACCTGGAAAGCGCGCATGCACTGAATGAACTGCTCATGAGCATGTTCGAAGAAAAACAGATCTATCGCATCGATCACTATCTCGGAAAAGAGACGGTTCAGAACATCATCGCGCTGCGGTTTGCCAATGCCCTTTTTGAACCGTTGTGGAACAGGAACTATATTGACCATGTGCAGATCACGGCTGCCGAAACCGTGGGTTCGGAAGGCCGTGGCGCCTATTATGAGGGTGCCGGGGCCCTGCGCGATATGGTGCAGAACCATATCCTCCAGCTCATCTGCATGATCGCCATGGAAGCGCCCGTATCGTTCGATGCCGATGAGATCCGTAATAAAAAAGTGGATGTGCTGAATGCCATCCGGCGCATCGGGAAGGATGAAGTGAGCAGATATGCGGTACGCGGACAGTATGATGCAGGCTGGATGGAAGGCGAAAAAGTGCCCGCCTACCGGGAAGAAAAAAATGTGGATCCGAAATCTTCGACCGATACGTTTGCCGCTGTGAAATTTTACATCGACAACTGGCGCTGGCAGGACGTACCGTTTTATATCCGCACCGGAAAAAGACTGCACGAAAAAACCACGGTGATCAATATTCAGTTCCGGCCCGCACCCAGTTATGCTTTCCCGCCGGAAGCCGCTGAAACCTGGCGCCAGAACCGCCTCACCATCAGCATTCAGCCGGAAATGGATATCCGCTTACGCTTTCAATCCAAACGTCCCGGACAATCCATGACGCTCAACCCGGTGGACATGATCTTCCGGTATAAGGATGCCTATGATGGCAATGAACCCGAAGCCTACGAAACCCTGCTGCTGGACATCATGGAAGGAAACGCCACGCTGTTCATGCGGAAGGACCAGGTAGAAGCAGCATGGAAAATCATCATGCCCATCCTGGATGCCTGGAAAAACAGAACGCCGGTTTCTTTTCCAAATTACGCTCCCGGATCCTGGGGGCCCGAAGATGCCGAGGCGCTGATTGCCAAAGATGGTCACCAGTGGATAGTGATGTGAGGAATAATAAAGAAGACCCCGGGAAAGTATAAATCTGATTTTCATGAATAAGGAAGTTTATAAGGATCTTGAGACGCTGAGTGTGCAGCTGGCGGAATGGATTACTTCACTGATTGAAGAAAAACTCACCCGGGAACCCCGTTTCTGCATTGCCCTGTCCGGAGGAAGTACACCAAAAAAACTAAATGAATTGCTGTCGTCCTCCCCTTACCGGGAAAGAATAGACTGGAAAAAGATCCATGTATTTTTTGGAGACGAAAGGGCTGTTCCGTTTGAAGATGAAAGGAACAATGCCCGCATGGCCTTTGATACCCTCCTGGATAAAGTGGGTGTTCCGGCGGAACAGATCCACATCATGCAAACCCAGCTCGCACCCGAAAAAGCGGCCGAACAATACGAAACCGTGCTTCAGCAATATTTCGGGGGAGATGAAGATCATTTTCCAAAAACCACCTTCGACCTGATCCTGTTGGGTATGGGGGACGACGGACATACCCTCTCTCTGTTTCCCGGTATGCCGGTGATTCATGAAGAACACAGATGGGCCGCTTCGTTTTTTCTGCCGGCACAGAATATGTCCCGCATCACCATCACTAAAAATATTGCCAACCGCGCTAACTATATTGTGTTCCTGGTCAGTGGATCCGGAAAGGCGCATGCGCTGAAGGAAGTGTTGGAGGGGCAATACAATCCCGATTTGTATCCGAGCCAGGTGATCAAACCGGTGCATGGTGAACTGCATTTTTTCCTTGATGAAGCTGCCGCAGCATCGCTTTAAAAATCCACGGAATCATATACCGTTACGCGGCTCCATAAATGCGAACATTCTTCAACAAAACGGAGATGGATGGGATCAGTCTGGTAACTCTCCTGATCCGAGGCGTTTGAAAAAAATATGCACCAGGAAAAAGCGTAGGAAGTATCGATTACATCTCTCAGGGTACCGGCCGGCCGGCCGATATGAAAACGTTTGATGGTGGAAACTTTTGACAATTTTTTCAGACCGGTCAAAAGCTGGCTCCGGTCTTCTGTATTTTTCGGGTTGGCAAGCCAGAAAAATACGTGGTGGATAAACACATTTTTGTCTTCTGTCATGCGATAAGCGTTTAAATTGCCGGCTACCCGTTGATCGGCGGGTAGTTGGTCATGCGTACCGCAAAATAAGCAATCTGGCCCCGAATTACAATGGATATTTATTTTCTGCGATCAGTTTATCTGCCAAGCGCCTTTTGGCTTCCTTGGAGTTAAAGGGATTGATTTTGGTGAATCTTTTCAGACCCAGCAGGAGCATCCGCTGCTCATCACCATCGGCAAAAGCATTGATGGCATCCTTGCCCGATTTATTTATCTGATCGGCTGCATCATAGAGATAAGTCCTGACCAGGTCCGCTTCAAAACCAGAAGCGTTCCCCGCTTTCTCTGTGTTTAGTTTGATCACGCGCAGCAGGGCGCTTTCCGCATGGAAAGTAACGGTGGCCATATCGGCCACATGCATCAGGATCTCCTGTTCGGTCTCCAGGCCGGCGGCCAGCCTTTGAACCGCTGCGCCTGCCGTCATCAGGATGGCCTTTTTGAATTGCCTTATCGTTTTTCTTTCCTGGTTAAAGGGTCCTTCTTCTGCGGAACCAAAATCAGGAATGCTCACCAGTTCTTTCGCAACGGATTGGGCATGAGAGAGGATGTCCAGCCGGCCCTTGGATGCCCGTTTCAACAACATATCAACAATCAGCAGGCGGTTGATCTCATTGGTGCCTTCGAAGATCCGGTTGATGCGGCTGTCCCGGTACGAACGGGAAACCGTGTATTCATCGCTGAAACCGTTGCCACCATGGATCTGCACGGCTTCATCCACCACAAAATCAAGCATTTCGCTTCCAAAAACCTTCAGCATGGCGCATTCGATGGCATATTCTTCCGCCGCGCCCAGGGCAGCTTCATTAAAAGGTTTCCCCTGCGCAGTCAACTCCGATTTCCAGTTTTCGATCCATTCAGAAACGCGGTACAAGGCACTTTCGGCAACCCAAATGCGGATGGCCATCTCCGCAATCTTATTTTTTATCGCGCCGAAATGCGAGATCATGGTTTTAAACTGCTCCCGGGTATTGGCATAAGCAATGGCGGTACCGGCCACGCGTTTCGCGGCCCCGATGGCCGCAGCATCGAGTTTCAAACGGCCGATGTTCAGTATATTAAAGGCGATAACGTGCCCGCGTCCGATTTCACCCAGTACATTTTCAACAGGAACCGGGCAATCCTGAAAATACAACTGGACCGTGGACGACCCTTTGATGCCCATCTTGTGTTCTTCGGGTCCACGGGTGAAGCCGCTGAAATTTTTTTCCACGATGAAAGCAGTGAATTTCCCGCCATCCGCTTTAGCAAATACGGTATATATATCGGCAAAGCCGCCGTTCGTGATCCAGCATTTCTGCCCGTTCAGTAAATAAAACTTCCCGTCCCTGCTTAGGGTGGCGGTTGTTTTAGCGCTGAGGGCATCACTTCCGCTATTGGGTTCCGTTAATCCGTAGGAAGCCTTCCATTCTCCGGAGGCTAGTTTCGGAATATATTTCGCTTTTTGTTCCTCCGTGCCAAAATACAGGATGGGAAGTGTGCCGATGCCGGTATGGGCAGCCAGGGCCACAGAAAAGGAATACCCTCCGCCGAGCCCTTCATTAACAAGGGTTGACGTGACAAAATCCTTGCCCAGTCCGCCCAGGTTTTCCGGAATGGATGCCCCCAGCAATCCCTGTTCCCCGGCTTTCACCAGGAGGGACGGCATGAGACCGGGTTCAAGTTTCTCAATGCGGTCCATCAGCGGTAATACTTCCGTGTCCAGGAAAGAAGCGCACATGTCTTTGACCATGCGCTGTTCTTCATTGAAATCTTCCGGAATAAAAGTGTCTGCGGTTTCAGATTCCCGGATCAGCCATTCGCCACCCAGGGTTTGCTGCTGCTTATCGGTTGCTGTATTCATCCTGATTTATTTTATGGGTCCTATTTAAGGTTGTTATACACGATTTGTAAAACCGATTTGCAAACGTCCACCTCTGTGCCCGGCACACCGTTCAGCGCCTCATTCAGCGTGTCTTCGGCCATCTGCATGGTCTGTTCCTGCAATTTGAAAGCCAGTTTGGTCAGGCAGATCCGGTTGATCCGCCGGTCGTTGGAAGCAGCGACCCGTTTAACCAGTTGTAATTTTTCGAGATTATCCACTAGCCGGGTGATGCTGGGTTTGTCGCGGAAAGTAGCGCGACAAAGATCCTGCTGGCTGAGTCCGTCCTGTTTCCACAGCTGATACAATACACTCCATTGTTCGATGGTAATATTCAGCGAAGCGAGGTTGAATTTTTTCTGCAGTCGCCGGGCGATCGCAATGGACGCCTTGCCCGTAACAAAACTATACAGTTCCCCTTTTTTGAAATGGTTGTTTTGCATATAGTTAGTTAAACAACTATATAAATCTATACATTTACGGGCTGAAGAACAAATTTCCGGGCATCTTTTTAAGATCTTTTAACGGCCCGGATCCCGTTTGATTTCAATTGGCGGGCGCGGCACATCATCGTATATTTCCAACTCGATTTTAAACGATGGTTGTATTCATAGCCTTCACGGGCGCCTGTCTTTTATTATACGCCCTGCTTATTTTATATTATCACTGGCTTTGGGACCGTATCCCGACAGGAGAAAAAGCGCCCTCCGGCAATCCGAAAACCATGACTGCCGGATCCGGTGAAATAGCAAGTGACTATAGCCTTACCGTTACCGTTATTATCCCCGCGAGAAATGAGGCCCGGCATATTGGAGATTGCCTGGAATCCATCTTACATCAATCCTACCCGGCTGCGCTGCTGGAAGTGATTGTGGTGAATGATTTTTCCACGGATCAGACGGCCTCTCTGGCAACGTTGGCAGGAACCCGGGTCAGGCTCCTGAACCTGGCAGATTATACAGACGAGCATAGTTTGCGTGCCCATAAAAAAAGGGCCATCGAAACGGGAATAAGCCAGGCTTCCGGGGAACTCATCGTTTGTACGGATGCCGATTGTACCGCGGAACGGGAATGGATAGAAACCCTCGTGCGTACTTTTTTAGATAATCAATACCAGATACTGGCTGCTCCGGTGAAAATAATTACAGACGGATCTTTACTCTCCGTATTTCAGGCCCTTGATTTTATTTCTCTCCAGGGTATTACCGGTGCGGCACTCTCAAAAAACCTATATCCCCTGTGCAATGGCGCCAACCTCGCCTATCGGCGTACCGCATTTTATGCTGTGGGCGGATTTAAAAACATCGATCATATTGCTTCCGGCGACGACATGCTGCTCATGGCTAAAATGCAGGAAAGGTTCCCCGGAAAAACCGGTTATCTGAAAGATCGCCGGGCAATTGTTACTACGGCAGCGGCAGGCAACCTCACTGCCTTTTTCCAGCAGCGCATCCGCTGGGCCAGCAAGATTTCGCACTACGGCCATTCCGCTACTTTTATTACGCTGGCGCTGGTATATGCGGTGAATGTTTGTCTCCTCCTGCTTTTCCTGCTCAGCTTCCGTTATGAAACCTGGCACTGGCTGGTGACCTTCCTGACCCTGAAAACATTTGCGGAATATTTTTTTGTTTCCAAAGTCACCGGTTTCTTTCAGCAAAAATCCCTTATGTCCTATTTCATACTCTGTCAGCCTTTGCATATTCTCTATACGGTTGCCGCCGGCAGTTTCGGCGCTTTTGGAAATTACCGTTGGAAAGGAAGGGTGATGAGGTAGGAGTTAGTTGACGGCATTGCCCGCCAAAGGGGTTGGCGGTTGACGGACTTTTATTTATTACCTTACCTGTAAACTTATATTTCTTAAATACTATGCACGAATTCACAGCAAAAGTCCATCAACCGTCATCCGTCATCCGTCATCCCCTCCTTCATCCATCCATCCCTTGAAACCCTCCTCCACCTGGCGGCGATTGAAAAAAAACCACGGTGCGGTTTTAGGCATGGTGCTGATTGTCATTGCCGTGGTACTGGCGGTTTTTGCCTATATGCTGGCGCCCGATCACAGTCCCGATGCCAACCGGATGACCCTCGAAACCGGTGGCCGGAAACCCGGCTTTCAGCAAATTTTTCTGCTGATCCGGAAACAACGGCCCATCCGGCATCAATCCCCGATCGCAACCTTATTTACAGGTGAGGATGACCGTTATGACTACGTGCCGGTGACAGGATATGCACAGCAGGGCGACAGCCTCATCATAGAAAAATACATAGACGAGGGGATCAATGAAAGGCGGTCCTTTTATCATGTGCCATCCGGCACGGACATGCAGATCCGGAAGAAAACATTCTGGCTGGGCACGGACCGGTACGGAAGGGATATCCTCAGCCGGCTGATCATCGGCGTGCGCGTGAGCCTGGCCGTGGGTCTCATCACGGTTATCCTTTCATTGAGTATTGGCATCCTGCTGGGCGCTGTTGCGGGATATTTCGGAGGACGGTCCGATCAGATCATCATGTGGTTCCTCAATGTGATCTGGAGCATTCCCACCCTGCTGCTGGTATTCGCACTCACCCTGCTGCTTGGTAAAGGATTCTGGCAAGTGTTTATTGCCATCGGACTGACCATGTGGGTGAGTGTGGCGCGCCTGGTGCGCGGACAGGTTTTGGCCGCAAGACAACTGGAATACGTGGAAGCAGCCAGGGCGCTGGGGTATTCCCATATCCGGATCATCGGGAAACACATCCTTCCCAATATCCTGGGCTCCGTGCTGGTGATCGCCGCCTCCAATTTTGCTTCCGCTATTGTGATCGAAGCGGGACTGAGTTTCCTGGGCATCGGCGTTCAGCCGCCAACACCCAGCTGGGGATTGATGATCAAGGAGAATTACAATTTCATCATCACCCACAATCCCATGCTGGCGCTGGTTCCAGGTATGGCCATCATGCTGCTGGTACTCGCATTCAATTTACTGGGAAACGGATTGAGGGATGCGTTGAATGTGAAGGAATAATAAAACGGGGTACATGCTGCGGGGCGGCAGATCCCGAAAAACAACAGATCAGGGTTCTTTAAATACCGGCACATTGCGGTTAAAACTTTCGTCCAGGGAAATAAACGTTTCGGTCCGTTCAATACCCTTTATCTTTTGCAATTCATCGTGCAGCACAAAACGAAGTTGCGCGATGTCCTTACAAACAATTTCAGCAAACATGCTGTAATTTCCAGTGGTGTAATTCAGCCGCACGATATCCGGGATCCGCCGCAGCTCTTTGGCAACGGAATCATAGAGTGAACTTTTCTCCAGATAAATACCGATAAAGGCGATGACATCATAACCCAGATGCCTGAGATTGACATTCAGTCTGGTGCCTTTAACAATACCGAATTCCTGTAATTTTTTGATCCGGACATGAATCGTACCACCCGAAACAAAAAGTTTTTTCCCAAGATCTGCATAAGAAATTTCTGCATTTTCCATCATTTCGTGGATGATCTGCAGATCGAGCTTATCCAGATTAAATTTCCCCGCCATGTTAATGATGGTTTTAATAATATTCAATGAATATACGCATTATTTGAACATATTCGAATATTTTAAAAATATTATTAAAATATATCCAATAATTCGTCCATTTACCTTAATATTGCACTGTCGCTGTCTGAACACGGCGACTTTACTGTGGAGTGATGAAATTTGGCAGACATGCCCTCTTGTCTCGGGGGTGGGGATCACAGGATAAACATAGCATAATGCCGGTCTCGCTGCAAAGCGTGGCCGACTGGGGTTGACCACCACTAATCATTGTGCTAAGGCTAACTGCCCCGTGGAGGTTCGAATCCTCCCTCTACAGCTTGAAAAGCCCCGGAGTTCAGATCGGATCTGAGCTTCGGGGCTTTTGGTTTTCGTGCAGTTGGCCGAATGGTTGGCCTTATTGTAAGAACGAGTTATGAATTTTTAAAAGCATTTCGCTATGCCTTTCTGGCTTCAGGGAAGAAATCTTTCTTACAATCAGTTCTTTGGCGGTGGTCGTGAAAACATCGCACCTTATTTCACTTTCAACCCCGTCCAAGGGGTCGGTCAGGTCGCTATCATTTATTACAAATGAAAACCATTCGTTTCTTATTCTCGACGTAATAGGAGACAGAATTACAGCGTTCGTGCGATTAATTGCCGGACCGGATACCACGATCGCGGGCCTTCTTTTGTAGGTGACAAGATCATCTTGAGGGTAATTAAAAATTACTATATCACCCTGAAATAGGCGCATTGCAGTCATTCGTAATCTTAAACTAATCCGTTAAAAACTTTTCCCAGCGTGCGTCATCTTCGTTAGCCCATACATCGTTCAGCACCGTTCTCGATCCGTTCATTGCAACTTTAATTAAAACATTGTCATCGCTTTGAAGACCTGAGGGAGCTGGAGACGAATATTGATAGCTTCTGATAAAAGAAAAATTTATCCCCTTACTAAAGGACATAAGGGTAACCATTGCTGCCGCTGTATAAACAAAAGGTCTATTCATGCTTTGTGGTGTCATTTTGATTGGCCTTTAAGATAGCTTCTAATTCTGATGCTTGTTTGCCAAGCATTTCGATTAAAGATTTTACGACTTCCAAGCTCATGTAAATACCAACTTCAAATTCTCTCAAAATTCCTTTTTTGCTGTCAATGCTATTTTCAATAAAATCTCCCACCCGTCCATCATTTAAAACGAATTCGCTCGACTTCGGGATAGGTGCGCGTTCAGCAAAAAAACTTAGATTGATCAAGCCGCGTGGTGTGATTCCGCCAAACGCACCATCTACGTGGATTTCTTTGTAGTTCTGCGAAATCTTGTTGTGAATAGTTATCTGTCCTTGTTCCGACATCTTTTTATTTGGGACGCAAAGTTATACCATTAAGTTGAAATAACTATTTAGCGATGTGGCATCGTTAGCTATCAAGCGAGCATTCAGCTTCATACTAAGCCTACTAACGGTAAGATACGGAATTCAAATACTGATTTCCAAATATTTATCAATATTTCATAGTATTTGACGAATCTGGCGACGGCTGTTAATGTCGCTTTCTGCGGCAGATAAAGGAAACCCCTTATCTGAGATTTTCAATTCATAAGCCTATTTGACGCCTTTAATACTCTTTGATCCATATTCCCGTCTTCCCGCCTAGCGGCATCCCGCGGTCCGTAGCCCTGCTGGCCAATATGCTCCGGCTGCCGATCGGGCTGCCCAGCGCTTTTCTGGTGTATTCAGCGGACAGATTCCGCGGCGAGGTCGTTGGACCGCAAAAGGCTGGGTGATGGAAAGACTGATTCGGAACTCGTGTACCTCCTTGGCCAATTTATTGACCGGTGGCATCAGTGATCAAGTGCAAAGAAAGATTAAATTTGAGACACCCTTTTTAATCCTCCTACCGTGTGTTTTCATTTGCCTCCATTTCGTTAGAGAAGAAGAAGGTACAGCGCCAAGTACTTAATTATTAACCTTATTATCGAAAACCCGCAACAGGATGCTGATATTTTTCATCGTATTATTTGCTTGCTCGGGCGGTGTTTCTTATTTGGAATACAAAAAAGAAAAATCTACAAACAATCTCTTGATTTTCATCCTCTCGATTGTCGGAACATTTCTCTCCGTGACTGATTCAATATTCTCGCAAATACAGTTTGATAACATCGAGAGATTGGGGAAGATTAACACGGACTTGTCAAAAAAGATTACGAAACTGCAGGAATTAAACAACAAATTAGATTCAAATATTAACGAAGCTGTCGTCGAGACCCAAAAACTGTCCGGGAAAAATTATTCCCTAACAGACTCCATAAAGCAAATTGATACCGCGATAAAAAACATCAGCAACAAAATAAATAACTATGTCGGAGGTGATGATTCATATCCACTTATCACGTTCAATAGCGCTTATGAACATGGCCAATTCAGAAGAATTATTCTTAGAGATGTCGGGAAATATCCGCTTCACGGTCTTGCCATCAATATAGAATATAACGTTTACCATCACCCAGCGCCTTCAGATAATCATTGGGGTCATTTCGACGTTGAGGAAGTTGCCAACACAATGCAACTTGATACCATCATACTAAGCTCCAATTGGAAAGAATTTCCGGTGCAACGGTTCTCTATTGATATTTCTGCAACCAACGGTTTATTTCATGAGGAGGCCGTGTTCATTGAATCACCCATACTAATAAGGGCCGCTTACTGGGTATTTAAGTATAAAACTGCAGCAATGACGGCGGTTGACACCCTATATAGACCTAATGCAAGGGAACTTGAATCATTTATTAAACGAGGGGTGAGCACTCGATAGTTATCGAATTAACATTTGGATTTGATAGCCAACTGTTTAGCCAACTTTACAATTCAAGATAGTTGCAAATACAATAAAATATAGCACTTTTTAACGTCCTGCCCTTACTTGACCCCATAAAAAAAGCTGGCCTTGGATATGGCCGCCCAAATGAAAGGGGACCACAAAAGAAAAATTCACCTGAGTTCAGATCGGATCTGAATTTCGGGGAACCTTACAGGGTAGCCGCACACTTTGACGTATGTTAACAAAAAGACAAATTGCTTACTAAACAGATTAACCAGGCTCCCATCAAGCCTCATCTTTTCCTTAATTACTTACTCAACAATTGGGCATTCCAACAAGCCTTATCTTTTCCTTAAAGAATTAGACTCCCTTTTGGCATGGATTTCGTTTATACAGGGAAAAGTATAACGTGAATAGTCTGAATGACATCCGTGAGAAATATACGGTACGGGATAAACTGACCCTGATCTTTTTGAGCCTGGGGGTGGTTTGCTTTGGGTTCGTATTTCCGGATTCTTTATCCGACCACAATAAACTGGTTCATTTTTCTGCCCATTTCGGTATGAGTTTTCTCCTCGCACTTTGTTTTTACGCCCTGTTTTCAATCAAATTCCGCGTTCCGAAAGCAGTTTCTTATACGGTGCTGGTAACGGCCACCCTCGTTATAGGCATCGTCTATAAATTCTGGGAAATTGCCACGCAGGGCATGGTGGGTAATTTAAGTTTTCAGCTCATTATGGACCGGACCGGTTGCCTGAAGTCCATGTCCCAAAACCTGTCCGGATTAATGACGGCCATGATCGTAATCGAAAGCCTGCTTCAGAAAAACCTGATATCGCCTCTGACTCATAAACCTTCTTTCCACTCCCTGAATTACAGTTCGCGCAATTAATTTCAGAAAAGATCCAACACAAAGTTCCGCAGCAGATCCCGGTTCTCCGCCTTACCGTATTTTTGCGGGATATGGCCCAAAATAAATTACAGCGGTTCGAAGCCATAAAATCCTTTGCGAATGTGCTGCAATATCCGGAGAATATGCCCGGACGCTGGAAGGCTTTTTTTAAAAATGAGCATCCCCTCACCCTGGAACTCGCCTGTGGCAAGGGAGAGTATACCCTGGCGCTTTCGGCAATGCATCCGGAGAGGAACATTATCGGCGTGGACCTGAAGGGAAACCGCATCTATGTCGGCGCTAAGGAATGTCTGAAGCAGGGTCTCCACAACGCGGCCTTTTTACGGATCCACATTGATAAAATAGACCAGTACTTTTTACCTGCTGAAGTCAGCGAGATCTGGATCACTTTTCCCGATCCTCAGCTCAGAACCTCCCGGGCCAAAAAAAGACTGACCCATCCCCGCTTTCTGCGGCTCTACCAGAAAATATTAACCCACGGAGGATTGGTTCACCTCAAAACTGATTCTCCGGTTTTGTTCCATTTCACCAGGCTCGTACTGGATCTGTACGGTGTTCCCATAAATCATTTTTCTGAAGACGTTTATGCGCAAACCGAAATACCCGCGGAGTTGGCCATTAAAACGCACTATGAAGTTTTGGATATTGCCCGGAGCAAAAAAATATTTTATCTGAGTTTTACTTTGCCGGAAGAACCGTTGCCTGTAATAGACAAAGCGCTGAACGAGCTGTTAAAAGAAATTGAAAATCCGGGCGCCCGGGCCCCAAAAAATAATTGATTTGGGTAATCCAATAAGATAATCCAACGCCCTATGCAAACCGGGAAATTAAGCAGGATAATCAAACGCAACACGAAACCCGGAAAATCGAACAGGATAATATAAAATCGCATGGTCCCGAAAAAGAAAGTTCCCCAGCACAAACTGAAAAAACTGAATCCTTCCGGCAAAAAGGACCAGTCATTTTTTGAACAGGTGTACGAGGTTGCCCGCCAGATCCCACCCGGCCGGGTAACCAGTTTTGGCGCCATCGCAGCCTGCCTGGGTACCCGGCTGTCCGCCCGCATGGTGGGCTGGGCGATGAATTGCGCCGATAAAGTGAATCCCACGGTCCCTGCTCACCGCGTAGTAAACCGCGTTGGACTACTCTCCGGTAAAATGCATTTTAAACCACCTGAAAAAATGGAGCGTCTCTTAAAAAAAGAAGGTGTGCTCGTGAAAGACGATACGGTAGTGAATTTTAAAGAAAAATTCTGGGATCCGGGGGGCAATGTGCTGATGTGAAAATATGCTGATGTGAGAATGGTCGTCAGATTATTTGATTGTAATGTATGCACAAAGCATTTCCACATTTTCACACCAGCACATATTCTCACATTTTCACATCAGCACATTAATAATACGGGCTTATCATCCAATACACCAGCACCCCGGATACGGCTACATAGAACCACAACGGCCAGGTGATGCGGGCGATTTTTTTATGTTGAATGAATTTTTCCTGAAAGGCCCGCTGCAGGGTAATTAAGACAAAGGGAATGATCACTCCGGACAGCACGATGTGCGAACTCAGCACAACATAATAGACGTAGCGCATATTGCCTGCCTGCAATTTTTCATCCGCACTTAACAGACCGTCGTGGTTGGTATCGCCGAACCTGACGGAGGGATTGCTGCTGTGATAGATAACGTAGGAGATCAGGAAAATGGCGCTCAGCACAACGGCCGTTAAATTGGCCGCCCGGTGCGCCCGGATCCGCTGATGTTTTATAAAATATAAACTCGCCAGCAACAGCATGGCCGTAGTGGAATTCAGGATGGCATGGAACAGGGGCAGGGAGGAAGTATTAAAGCCCGGATTCATTCTCGCATGTGGAAGCACGATCAATGCAGCCACACCCAGTGGAATGGCTATAGAGAGAATCACGATGGGCAGGGTCAGGTTCCGCTGTTTCATATTTGTTCCGGCCTTTTTAAAGGAATTTTTGGCTTTCTGAATAGGAAATAAATCAGGGCGCCGGTTGCGGCAACAATTAATAAAATCATCGGTATCAGGGGTTTCAGTTCCTGAAGCGGTGAAACATAGTTCTTGTCTTTTTCCAGCATGATGAACACAATATCGTTGGCCAGTTTCGCGAGGTCAACACTGTCCAGCCCGTTATAATATCCCCTCACGACATGTTCCTTGTCCAGTAAAACCATTTTCTGGGTATGAATGAAATTCGAATCCACGCCTTCACCATCCACCAGACCCATTTTCAATTCATTCAGCGCAAAATCATAAATCTCTTTTTTAGGGCCGGTCACCAGCCACCAGAGATCCGGATCCACGCCAAATTTATCCCCATAGGCTCTGAGCACCGGCACGGAATCGCGTTCGGGGTCCACGCTGAAGGAAATGAATTGTACAAATGCAGGATTCAATTCTTTAAACCGGTCCTTAGTCAGCAAAGCATCCTGCAGCTTTCTCATGTTTGCGGTAAGATAGGGACAGATAGAAGGGCACCTGGTAAAGAAAAAATCAGCAACGATCACCTTTCCCCTGGTATCATCGCGCAGCGAAACGGTATGACCCAGCTGATTGGTCAGGCGGATATCATCCACGGCATGCCATACGGTATCGGTGAGCTGCTTGCCATCCTGCATACGGGTGATCACCGTATCCGGATAAAAACGCCGGGGCATATCAATGGCCCTTTCACTGGCTTTGGTCAGGATTCTAAAAAGAGCTAACGGAATCAGCAGGGCAATCACAATGGCCAAAAGCGCTTTCTTACTCAATGCTGCAAAGTTTATCAGATAAAAAAACCACCGCCTGGGCAATGGTTCATGAATATTTTTATGTCAGGCCATCCACCCTTACTCAACCCCCGGCTTTTTTGCCTCGTGATTTTCTGTTTTCTTAACCGGTGTCTTACTCTGTTCATATTGGTAACGGTCGTAGCGGTTACGCAGGTGACGATATGAAACCCCGTCGCCCATAAAAGCAATCACAAACCAGACGAACAATAAACAGGGAACGCCAACAACCATGATCATATTCTTAATTTCATGACGCAAATGCATGAATTCGGCAATGATGAAAAATGCTTTGGCCAGGGTCATGATGATAAAGACGCCATTCAGGATGTGTTTGGGCAGAAAATCCGTTTCATAATAAAGGATCGCTATGCCCAGCTCAAATATAGTGATGACCGTCAATACCCAAAATGTTCTCCAGATGAGCCGGGTATCAAAGCTGTGCTTGTCAGTATGCGCTGTTTGTGGGACCGTTGTTGCTGAATCCATATACGGAATAAATTAATTTATAACAGATAAAAACACGTGAACACGAAAACCCAGACGAGGTCCACAAAGTGCCAGTATAATCCGGCTTTTTCAATCATCAGGTAATGACCTTTACGTTCAAAGGTTCCTTTCCAGGTCATAATAAACATAATGATGTTCACGATCACTCCGGAGAATACATGAAAACCATGGAACCCGGTAATCGTAAAAAAGTAGTTGGTAAAATTCGTGGATGACTGGGTACCGTCGATATTCATAAACGGATTCCTTCCCCACCAGGCGCCTTCCATATGCAGATGCGTCCATTCCCAGGCCTGACAGCTGAGGAATGCGAGGCCGCCGAGGATCGTAAGAAACAACCATTTCAGAACGGCTTTGCGGTCGTTATTTTGCCCGGCCCCCACGGCCATAACCATGGTTACGGAGCTCATGATCAGGATAAACGTCATCAGGCTCACGAAAGCCAGTGGCACGGGCATTTCACCAACGATGGGAAAAGTTTTGAACACCTCATTGGGGTTGGGCCAGGAGTTGGAAGACATCCGGATGGTTCCGTAAGAGATCAGCAGGGCGCCAAATGTAAAGGCATCGCTCATCAGGAAAAACCACATCATGAGTTTTCCATATTCCACATGAAACGGGCTCTTTCCGCCACTCCACCATTTTTGACCCGCAGGAACTGCTTGTGCCATGAGATTGTTTTAAACTGTTCGCAAATTTATTTAACAAAAGGCATACTTACTGTACCCACAAAAAGAAAATAAACAGATAAATCCATAGTATATCAACAAAATGCCAGTAAGTGGCCACCACTTCCACAGGCACGCTATTATAACTCCGGATCCTGGTATTCTTTGAACGCACAAACAGGGTGAGCAGCGCAATGACCCCACCCATTACATGCAGGACGTGCAGGCCCGCAATAATATACAGGAACTGAGCAGCGCCGGATCCTCTTAGTACCATCCCGTTCCGCCACAATTGCCGGAAACCAAAGAACTGAAGCATCATGAACAGTGCACCCAGCACGGCGGTAACGGCTATCAGTTTATTATATTTTATCATGTTCCGGTCCCGGAAAGATTTCAGGGACAAATACATGGTCAGGCTGCTGATCAGGATCACTGCCGTGGAATACCAGAAAATCAAAGGCACCTCAAAATTGGTCCAGCCCGGCTGTTCCCTTTTTACCAGGTAAGCACTGGTGAGTCCGGCAAACATCATCAGAATACTGGCTATGCCCACCCATAAGGTGAACTTATGGGGGTGTATTTTTTTATTTTGTTCAACCACGTTTGCAAATTCTAGTGAATGGCTCATCATACTCAATTCAATATATGTACTTTATCAATCAGCAGCGCCAATAAAACCACCGGCAGATAGAAATAACTTCCAAACATTACCCGTCTGGCCGCTGCTGTGGTCATTTTCTGGTATAATTGTACGCAGGTCCCGATCATAAACAGGTTCGCAATCAGTAACACAAACAAACTCACCATACCGCTCATGCCGTTGAAATAGGGCATTACCCCCACCGGCAACAACAGCAGCGAATAAATAACTGCCTGAAGGGCGGAATATTTTGTTTGCCCTTCCCCCGATGGCAATAATTTAAATCCGGCCTTACTGTAATCCTTATGGGCAATCCAGGCAATGGCCCAAAAATGGGGAAACTGCCAGAAGAACTGCAGGGCAAATAAAATCCAGCCTCCGGCGCTCAGGTTATCGTTTCCTGCGGCCCACCCGATCAGGCAGGGCATGGCGCCGGGGATCGCACCCGCCAACACAGCTACAGAACTGACTTTTTTTAATGGCGTATATATAAAGGCATAAAAAAAAAGACTGAAGACAGATAACAGGGCGGTCAGGAAATTAAAATGCCAGAGGATCATAACACCCGCCAATCCGCAAATGGTGGCAAACGACATGGCTTCTGCCACGGACATTCTTCCTGATGCTACCGGCCTCCCGGCCGTACGTTTCATCATGGCATCGGTATCTTTTTCCAATGCCTGATTGATGGCATTCGCACTTCCGGTCACCAGCATACCGCCGACAAACAACAGCACGATGGCCTGCAGGTCGAACCCGGTTACCATCGGGGCAAGTAAATAACTCACCACCGCCGAGAACACAACCATGAAGCTGAGATTGAATTTGACCAGCATCAGGTAGTCCTTCAATTTGGCTGCTACCTTAAAAGAACTGGATTGCTTCACCGTGTCCTGTTCCATTAGCTGATTGGAATTTTTCCCGGAACTAATGATGCTGTTCATCGGCTCCAAGTGGTTCTGTTTGCGGAATAAAATCCCTTCCGTCCTTACCATAATCGTACGCCCAGCGATGCACTTCAGGAATCTCTCCGACCCAGTTTCCATGTCCCGGTCTGATCGGCGTCGTCCATTCCAGCGTATTCGCTCCCCAGGGATTTTTTACGGTAACCTTTCTTCCTTTGAAAATGGAATAGAAAAAGTTGAATACGAACATGAGCTGAACGGCAAATACCACCAAGGCCACATCCGTAATGAATTGATTTAAACCGGCAAACTGGTTAAAGGAACTCCATCCGCTGTAATCCATATACCGCCGCGGCATACCGGCCAATCCTTCATAATGCATTGGCCAAAATATCAGGTAGGCACCCACCAGCGTAACCCAGAAATGGATATACGCCATCGTATTATTCATATATCGGCCGAACATTTTCGGGAACCAGTGATAAATACCGCAGAACATGCCGAAAAAAGCAGCTACTCCCATAACGAGATGGAAATGCGCAATCATGAAATAGGTATCATGCAAATGAATGTCGAGCGTGGAGTTACCGATAAAAATACCGGTGAGACCTCCCGAAATAAATATGCTGACAAAGCCGATGGCAAACAACATGCCGGGGGTGAACCGCAGGTTGCCACGCCAGAGCGTGGTAAGCCAGTTGAATACTTTAATTGCCGAAGGAACCGCAATTAAGAGCGTAAGTAAAACAAACACCGATCCCAGGAATGGATTTAATCCTGTTACAAACATGTGATGCGCCCATACCAGGAAGGCCAGAACACAAATGGCAAACAGGGAACCCACCATGGCCATATATCCGAAAATCGGTTTACGGGCATTAATGGCCATTACTTCAGACACCAGCCCCATGGCCGGGAGAATGATGATATATACTTCCGGATGACCCAGGAACCAGAATAAATGCTGGAATAATATAGGACTGCCTCCTTCGTTGGGTAACGCCGTTTGGGTGGCCGCAATAAAAATATCCGAAAGGAAAAAGCTGGTACCGAAATGCCGGTCAAAAAACAGCAGGATCAGTCCGGAAAACAGCACAGGAAATGAAAGCACGCCCAGAATCGCGGTAAAGAGCAGCGCCCAGATGGTCAGCGGCAACCGGGTCATGCTCATACCTTTTGTTCTCATATTCAGAATCGTGGAGATATAATTCAAACCGCCGAGCAGGGTGGAAATAACAAACAGGGCAATACCAACAATCCAAAAGTCCATGCCGGCCTGCGACCCGAGATTCGCGTCCCCCAGTGCGCTCAGTGGCGGATAGATCGTCCAGCCTCCGCTCGCGGGACCGGTTTCAATGAACAGGGAACTAAGCATGGTTACGCTGGCCAGCCAGAAGAACCAGTAAGAAAGCATATTGAGAAAGGGCGAAGCCATGTCTCTCGCACCAATCTGCAATGGAATCAGGAAATTGGCAAAGGTTCCGCTCAGCCCCCCGGTCAGCACAAAGAAAACCAGGATGGTTCCGTGCATCGTCACCAGCGCATAGTAAGCCTCCGGTGTCAGTTTGCCGCCCTTGGCCCATTTGCCGAGAATTTGCTCGAGCCAGGGAAAAGTGGAATCAGGATAACCCAGCTGAAGACGGAATAGAACCGACATCAAACCTCCGATAATCGCCCAGATAATACCCGTGATCAGGAATTGCTTGCAAATGGTCTTATGGTCCTGACTAAAAACATATTTGGTGATGAAACTTTGTTTATGCTCATGTGCCCCATGGTCATGGTGTGTATCATGTGAACCAATAACTTCACCGTGTCCGTGTATCGCCAATTCATTACTCATCACAAAAAATTTAATTTCTGTTTGTATAATCTGTTTACCTGGTCCGGGCCACCAGGCCGGAAGTCGTGTTCCGCTTAATCATTGCTGCGGGTGCGGCGGTGGAATCCTTTGAAATCGCAGGTGACACCGGGGGCGCTTTGTCTTTCATCACCTGGGCATAATTCGTCTGCTGCTTGGCACGCCATAAAATAAATTCCTCGGGCGTGACCACCTGTATTTCCCCCCGCATGGAAAAATGACCTTTGCCGCACATCTGGTCGCAGGAGATCTCGTATTCAAAGTCCGGGTTACCGGTTTTCTTCTTCATTTCCGCCGTCGTATACAGGGGTGTGAACCAGATGGTGGTTGGCGTTCCCGGCACGGCATCCATTTTCATCCTGAAGGCAACCATGCCCACATCGTGAATCACGTCCCTGGAATTGATGATCATTTTCACGGGCTGGCCAACGATGAGGTACATGGTATTCTGAACTACGATATCATCGTGCGAACGTTCATCATCCCACAATAAACCCAGGGTATTATTATCCTTGTCGCTGATATTCTTATAATACTTCTTCCCGAAAATATTGTCCTTGCCCGGGTATCGGAAGATCCAGTTAAACTGTTTACCCGTCACTTCCACTTCCATGGAATTTTTTGGTGCTTCACCGGTAATCTGAAACCAATACATCAGGCCGAAACCCACGAGTACCGTCAGGGCAATCGCAGGAACCACGGTCCATATCAGTTCCAGCTTGTTGTTATGTGGAAAATAATATGCTTTTCTTTTTTCAGAGTACTGGTATTTGAAAGAAAACCAGAAAAGAAGGATCTGCGTAATAAAGAAAACCACACCGCAAATGGCAATCGTGATATACATCATCGTGTCGATCTTCTTACCGTGGTCAGACGCCGCCTCCCCCAGGATTTTCCCCCTGAATAATTCATTGCACCAGTAAACGCCGATCAGACCCAATACCAGGAAAACGATCATCAGGAACCCGTTGATCCGGTTATTCTGCTCTAAATTTTTCTTTTCGCCCTTCAGGATGCCCACGTATTCGCTGGCTTTGGCGATCTGGAACGTGATCACAAAACCCATTATTAAAATCGCAAATAGAAAAATAGTTGACATGATACTTAAAAAAATTAAATCGTTTTAAATCTTCTCTTAACGCGCAACCAACGACTAAGTATAATGAATAATGCTTTCTTTAAAGAACGGATGATTTTTTGCCAGCGTCGGAAATTTCGAAAATACCCTCCCCGTCTGGTAAATGATCACACCTACAAATCCGGCGGCAATGCCAAAATCAAACAAACCCATGGACACATGGTCCGGCAGCATACCCGCAAACACAATCTGGTAAAAATCCAGCCAGTGTCCAAACAGCAAAGCTACAGACATAAATGTTACTACGGCGTAGTTGCGCTTGGATGGCGTGTTCATGTAAATGAGTATGGGCGCCAGGAAATTGATGACCAGGTTGAGGTAGAATATCCCGGAATAAGCGCCTTCCGCACGGGCCTTGTAATAAATCGTTTCTTCAGAAATGTTCGCATACCAGATCAGCATGAACTGGGCGAACCACAGATAGGTCCAGAAAATAGAAAAGGCGAACTGGAATTTCCCCAGATCGTGCAGGTGTTCCTTATTGGTATATTCCAGGTAACCCTGGTTTTTAAAGTAAACGACAAATACAGAAATCAGGGCAATGCCCGCCACGAACGTGCTGGCGAATATGTACCAGCTGTACAAAGTGGAATACCAGTGTGCACTGATGCTCATCAGCCAAAGCCAGGGCACTACGGCCGCAACGGTAAGCGCATACCAGATGATAAACAGGGAGGCCCACACCGTATTTTTGAACATGAATTTCTTTCCTTCTTCCACGCTCAGCGGATGATCGTCCGATTTGCGGCTGAGGCTCCTCATTTTATAACCCAGTATGCTCCACAATCCGATGGCCAGCACGGTCCAGGTCATAAAAAATCCCGGATTCAGAAATCCTCTTTTCCCCGTCAGCGCCGCGTCCTGGGATACTTTACTCTTGTCCAGCCATTCATATACCATTTGTTTGTGGCCAAATATAATAAAGAGCAGTATGATAAACGTAATGCCGCCGATCACCGGAACACAGGCCGAAATGGCTTCTGTTACCCGTTTGAACGAGATCTGAAAGCCCGCCAGTGCCAGCGTGGTGGCGCAGAAAAAAAACATCACCGCATTCGTGACCAGCAGAAAGTAAATACTGTTGTGCAACAGCACGCCCCAGAACCTGGCCTGGTGCGCATCGTCTCCGGTGCCATATAAAATATATCCGATGATCAGGGAAAGAACTCCAACACCGATCAAACCCAGGGACCACATCCTGAAACCGGAAGGAATTTCAAAACGTTCTTTAAGTGACATTCGTAAAAAATTTTATTCGGTTCTCTGTTTATTATAACTTCTTTGCTGCTGAATCTGCCCCGGTCTTTGCTGCTGTTGAAGCCGGTGCGGCAGGTGCTGCCATTTTACCTTTCGCCTGCATGCTCTTCACATAATCAATCACCATCCACCGCTGCCGGGTATCCAGCTGCGATGCATAACTGCCCATTTTGTTTTTACCATACGTTACAGAATAATACATCTGTCCTTCGGGCATCGCCTCATATTTCTTATCGCCCACCAGGGTTGCCGGTTTGGCCGGGAAGGGGCCATCTCCGCCCTTGTATAAAGGACCGTTACCATCCAGTTTGGTACCATGACAGATTCCGCAATTCACCAGGTAAAGTCTTTCCCCTTCTACCATCGTGGCGGAATCAATTTCCGGAATCGGGTTCTTAACCAGTTTCGATGCTACATAATTGGTCGTATCCCCTTCCTTGTCTTTCGCCAGGGCAAAGGGAAAAAGTTCTCCGCGTTTAATGGTGCCGGCCACCGGAATATTGCTGTAATGAATTCCTTTTTTCAGCAATTCTTCCCGCATCTCCGGTGTAACGGAATAGGTTTCATACGCACGGCTGTATGCCATGTCCGGCATATACACCCTTCCCGGGCTCCGCCTCACTTCATCACTGCAGGATGTTAGCAGCATGACCGCTAAAAAAGAAGGTATTATAATTTTTATGATCCGCATTGCAACTTTCATTTCGTTTATGCCAGAATTGTGTTTGGATTCTCATTGGGCTTTCTGGTGGCGCTGTATGATCCGAGCCACCAGCCGGTTTCTGCATTCTGAACATGTACCTCTTCCGCGCCCGTTTGCTGAAGAAAAGTTTTCAGTTCCTCTTCATTGGTCTTCTCCGTACACTCTATCACCATCACAAAACGGTCATCGGTGGAACGGGGGCTGAAATGATGTTTTCGAACAAAAGGCGCCATCTGGCAGAGATAACAAAAAGTGAGTACCATGCCGACAGCAGAAAACAACACGGTCAGTTCAAACATGATGGGAACCCAGGCCAGTATAGAGAAATGGGGCTTACCGCCGATATTCAACGGCCAGTCATACACCAGCGTATAGGATATGCCGCACAACGCGGTAGTAGTGCCGGTAATTCCGTAAATGAATCCGGCTGTCGGAATGCTGGTTTCCCTTAACCCCATGGCTTTATCCAAACCATGAATGGCCATCGGCGTGAATACATCATAGAGCTTATACCCGGCCGTACGCACTTTCTTCACGGCCCGGAACAATACCGGCTCATCTTCAAAACTGCCGACAACAAATCTTTTTATAGCCATATATTCGCTTTAACAGTTGTTCAAATCAATGCGCATGCGCCATTTCATGTGCAAAGGCCTCTGGTGTTTCCTTTTCTGCTTCACCCATCTTTTCTTTAAAGCCATCTCCGGATTTCTTGAGAATATGTTTAATTTCTGCCAGGGCAATGACCGGGAAGAATTTAGAAAATAAAAAGTAACAGGTAAAAAAGAGTCCAAACGTGCCGAGATAAAAACCGACTTCCCAGATACTGGGAGAATAATACGTGGACCAGGCGCTTGGAATATAATCCCGGTATATGGAAGATACGATGATCACAAACCGCTCAAACCACATCCCGATGTTCACGATCACACTCATGAAGAAAGTAACGGTTAGGTTCCTTCTCATTTTACGTGACCAAAACACCTGCGGAGAGAGCACGTTGCAACTCATCATGATATAATAAGCCCATCCGTAAGGAGTGAAAAGATTGGCCCGGTCCTGCATAAAGGCCGTGGCTTCATAGGGGTTCTGACTATACCAGGCAACAAACAACTCCGAGAGATAGGCAATCCCAACAATGGAGCCGGTCAGTACAATGATCTTGTTCATTACATCAATATGCTCCAGGGTAATATATTCTTTCAGGTTAAATACTTTGCGCGTGACGATCAGCAGGGTCTGCACCATCGCAAAACCGGAGAATACCGCACCCGCTACAAAATAAGGAGGGAAAATGGTAGTATGCCATCCGGGAACAACAGAGGTGGCGAAATCGAAAGATACAATGGTATGCACAGAGAGTACCAGTGGCGTGGCCAGCCCGGCCAGTATCAGCGATAAATATTCGTGACGCTGCCAGTGTTTGGTGGAACCCGTCCATCCGAAAGAGGTGAGCCCGTAAAAGAATTTTCGCCATTTCAATTTTGCCCGGTCACGCACGGTGGCCAGATCGGGGAGCAGTCCGGCATACCAGAACAAAAGAGAAACGGTAAAATAAGTGGATACCGCAAATACATCCCAAAGCAGCGGCGAGTTAAAATTCGGCCAGAGGGATCCGCGGCTGTTTGGATAAGGCAGTACAAAGAACGCCATCCATACCCTACCCATGTGCCAGATCGGAAATTGTCCCGCGCAGATCACAGCAAAGATGGTCATGGCCTCTGCTGCACGGTTCACACCCGTTCTCCAACCCTGGCGGAAAAGCAGCAGAATCGCGGAGATCAAAGTTCCGGCATGACCGATACCGATCCACCAAACAAAGTTGGTGATATCCCATCCCCAGCCCACGGTTTTATGCAGGTTCCATTGTCCCACACCATAAATCACTTCGCGGGTTACGGAAAAGATCCCAAAACACAGGAGGGCAACGGCAATCAGGAATCCCGTCCACCAGAGTTTGGAGGGCGGAGCCTCAATGGGACGTACTATATCCTCCGTGATCTGGTGATAGGTTTTATCTCCGTCTACCAGCGGAGGTCTCACCTGTGATTCGTACTTGTATAAAGCCATAATCGGTTAATACTTTTAATATCGGTTCAGGCCGTAATGTCTAAAAACGCTTCCCATTTTATGCCTTCGCCTCTGATTCCGGATTACGGACCTTAGCGAGGTAAGTTATATTTGGCAATACATGCAATTCTTCCAGCACATGATAGACCCGGTGTTGATTGTTCACCCTTTCCTTCACGATCGCACTCTTGCTGTCATTGATATTCCCGAAAACAATGGCTTCTGTCGGACAGGCCTGCTGGCAACTCGTTCTAACGTCCTGCATATCCAGTAAAGGCCGGTCTGCTTTTTTTGCTTTCAGCTTGCCATCCTGCAAACGCTGAACACAGAATGAACATTTTTCCATAACTCCTCTGGAACGAACGGTTACATCCGGGTTAAGCACCATGCGGGTAAGATCGTCACTCATCATCAGAACGGATTCATTCAGCGCACCTACCCCGTGCTGGTCCTGGTTGTTGGGGAAACTGTCTGCCTGGTTATAATCGGCCCAGTTGAAACGACGGACTTTAAACGGACAGTTATTGGCACAATAGCGGGTTCCGATACAACGGTTATAAACCATCTGGTTTAATCCTTCGCTGCTGTGGTTGGTTGCGGACACCGGACAAACATTTTCGCAGGGTGCATTGTCGCAATGCTGGCACAACATCGGCTGGAATATCGTCTGCACACTATCCGGATCCGCATAGTTGCCGGTAAAATACCGGTCGATGCGCAACCAGTGCATATCGTGAAAACGCATCACTTCATTTTTACCGACAACGGATACATTGTTTTCTGCGTGACAGGCAATGACACAGGCACCACAACCGGTACAGGAGTTCAGGTCGATGGACATCCCCCAGTGAATACCCGGCTTATCATAATAACCATAAAGGGTTCCTTCCTTTTCATAATTTGCAATACCCCCAAAATTCTTCAGTTCCTTCTCCCTTTCCTCCAATACCTCATTCGGGTCTTTGATGAATTCTTCCAGGTTCATTTCCTTGATTACGGAAGTGCGGCCCTCGTAAGAATTATGCGTCTGCGAAAAAGCGATCTGGTATTCTTCGTTTGTTTTTTCAAAGCTCGCACCCGTCGCGGACCAGTCAACCGTAGTTCCGTTGGAAGTGGCAAACGGATAAGCGTTCCTTCCCGCTCCCGGAACGGCACGGCCGATGAAGGCGGCTGTTTTCTTCGGATCGGCGCTCTCACGGCCATACCCAACCGCAATGGCAATCACGCCTTCCGCGGTACCGGGAACCGGCACAACCGGAATGCTGGTTTCCTTTCCGTTGGCTTTTATTTTAATTACCGGGCGTTCGGGATGCACCTCAAAATGGTCTGCCTGGTGCGCGTCACTCAGGTCAATATCGTAATTGTCTTTAAAGAATTTGGGCGATACCATGGCGTAGTTGTCCCAGGCTCCCCGGGTGATCGGATCAGGCAGCTCCAGCAACCAGGGGTTGTTGGCCTGGGCACCAGTACCCATGCTCACCTGCATGTACAGCGCCAGCTCCAGGTCGCTTCCCTTTTTTGAACTGATGGCAGTTGCGGCATCGGCCAGTTTTGCAGCATTGTAGGTGGCACCCGCACCGGCGCCGGCATCTGTTTTGGATTCCAGCACACCGTCCTGCAAAGCTTTTTCGTACGCCTCGAGTCCGCCTAATTTGTCTTCCCAATATTTTTTAAAGAATTCATCGTAGCTGAGGGTGTTGCCGCTCCACTTCATCAGGGAATCCTCGTAGGGCCTGGTGAGAAACAGAGGCGCGATCACGGGCTGGATCAGGGAAACATAACCCGGTTTCGCCTGGGTGTCGCCCCATCTTTCCAGGAAGTGCGGAGAAGGCAGCACATATTTACACAATTCGGAAGTTTCATCCAGCCTGCCATTGAAGGAAACGCTGGTCTTTACTTTTTCCAAACCAATTTTAAACTTTTTGGCATCATAATAATCATAGGCAGGATTGGCATCGTAGATCAGCAGGCTGCTGATCCTGCCCGCATTCATATCGTCCACCAGGGTGGCGAATTCAGCATCAACACCCTGGCGGGTTAACAGGGGCGCAGACCAGGTAATGGTCGTGCCATTGGCGCCGACGGCTTCGTTGATGGCGTTCACGACGAGCTGAACATACATGTCGTTGGAACCGGAAATAACGAGTGCCTTGCCTTTTGCGGCAGCAAGGTCCTTTGCCGTTTTGGCCACCGCCGCTTTCAGTTTTTCAGAAATGGCCGGAGCTGTTACATTTCCACCAAGGGCGGCCAGCAGCGCCAGGGCCACGGCACCTGTTTCGGATGGCTTATGCGTAAACCGCTCGTCGGCATTGGCACCGGTCATGCTCAGCAAAGATTCAAACTGGTAATGACGGTTCATTTCTGGCGCCTGCTCATTAATTTTTCTGCCCTTGGCATATTGCCGGGCGAATTCTACGGGAGAGAGCCAGGTTCCGAGAAAATCCGCACCCAGGCTCACGATTACTTTGGCAATGTCAAAACGATAGGAGGGAATGGCCCGTTTTCCATAAGCGGCTTCATTGGCCTGCAACATACCACTGAAGGAATCGGCATCGTATTGTACATGACGGCTCCCCGGATATTTCGCCAGGAATTCGCTGATGATCTGATTGCTGGTGGGAGAGGTGATGGTGCCGGTGAGCAATACCACCGATCCGGTTTGTGCCGCCATCGATTGCGAAACGAGTTTGTCGAAGGCTTCAAAACTGGTCACTTCCTGCGGCAGTCCGTTCACCATCTGTACCGGATAACGCAACCGTGCGGTATCATACAGATCGAGTACGGAAGCCTGCATCCGCGCGGATGTTCCCCCCTGGGTGATTCCGGATAATTCGTTTCCTTCCAGCTTGATGGGCCGTCCGTCGCGCACTTTCGCTACAATGGAAATGGCGTCACCGCCCGAAACATAGGTGGTTGCATAATAATCGGCAACACCCGGTATCATATTATCGGGCTTATTCAGATAGGGAACCACTTTTCTAACGGGAACCTTGCAACTGGCGGCCAGGGTGGCGGCTGCCGTACTGTATCCAAGATATTTGAGGAAATCCCTTCTTGGCGTTTTTACATCAAGCAAGCCCTTGCTGTCGAAACTTTCCATCGGAAGGTCTTCCTGGAATTCATTTTCGGCCAACTTTCTGGAGGATTCGGAACTGCTGCGTTCTCCAAAATTTTGCCAGTACTTTTTTTCGCTCATTGAAGTTCAAATTTGAAAATTTGAAAATATGAAAATATGAAAATGAGGGTCAGGCCATTTTCACATTCCCACATTTTCACATGACCACATTAATAATGGCACTTATAACATTCCGTGCCGCCGATATTTTCAACCGTTACACTGTCCATCTTTCCACTCTTCAGGTCCTGATGGAATTTCTCGTAAATACCGTAAAACTTATTTCCGTTCCCCTTCCCGTCGGGGAAGTTCACTTTAGTGGTTCGGTGACAATTGATACACCAGCCCATGCTCAATTCGGCAAACTGTTTTACCTCATTCATCTGGGTGATATTGCCATGGCAGGTCTGGCATTGTACTTTACCTGCACGGATATGCTGGGAATGGTTGAAATAAACAAAATCCGGGAGACTGTGGATCTTCACCCATTCAATCTGCTTGCCGGGTTCGGTATATTTCCCGGAAGCCGGATCGTAGCCCGTATAACTGTATAATTTTTGAATCTCGGCGTTTGCATCCACCACGGTTCCGTCTTCCCGGTGCAGCGGTTCACCTTTATAATCATTGATGGCAGCATGACAGTTCATACAAACATTCAGGGACGGGACCCCGGCATGTTTACTGTCCCAGGCGCCTCCGTGGCAATATAAACAACTGATCTGGTTTGTTCCCGGATGCACTTTGTGGGAGAAGAAAATGGGCTGAACCGGCTGATAATTCTGCTGCCTTCCCAGTCCGACCGCAGCCTGCACCAGGTAATAACCGCCCAGTACAAAGAGCACCAGTACGATCAGGGCGATATAGGCCTTATTCTTGTAAAAAGGTACCGGATCACTGGAAGGAACGCCCGATTTATCGTCTGATAGTTTTTTCAGATTGCTGTTTACCTGCATGAGTATCAGCATGATAACAGCCAGGATCAGCGTCAGAATGCCATACAGCAGGCTGTTGTCGCTGGCAGGCGCCTGTTCCGGATTCGGATTATTTTTCCCTGAGGCAGGACCAGGCTCAGGATAGGTTTCAATATATTTCAGAATGGCATCAATTTCAGCATCGCTTAATCCCGGAAATGTACTCATCGGGGTTTTGCTGAACTGAACATAGAGGTCATTAAAGTACTTATTCCCGGAAGCCAGCACCGCAGCATTATTGTGAATCCACGCATGCAGCAGTTTCTGGTCCGGAACACGCGAAGTGACCCCTTTCAGGGCAGGTCCCGTTAATACTTTGATCGGGTTGTGGCAGGAAGCACAATTGCTTTGAAATAAAGCCTTCCCATCCTGTGCCATAGATAGATTACCAAAAAGCAGAATTACTGTGGTGAGGAGGAAGCTGTAGGATATTCTTAATGCACGTGGTCTGTAATGATGCATATATACAATTCGTTGTATAAATGTGAAAAATCATCTCGGTCGGTTGCAAAAGTAAGGCATGAAATTAACAAAATATCAACATGCCATAATTTTTTTTTCCCTGATCTGGCTTGCGTTTCAGCAGATTACAGAAATTGTTCAAAATTATTTGTCATTAATTTGTCATCGGATTTTCATTTCGTTTTTAACTTTTTTTCTGCTTGTCTTCTGTTTCAAAAAGCAACCGGGAAATAAGATTTTTCAATCATCTTTACTGAACTGTGAATTGTCAACGCTACCCAAGCTGATAAAATATGCAACAAATCAACCTCGCGCTTTTCGCTTCCGGAACGGGCACCAACGCCCAGCAGATCATCAGCTATTTTCATTCCGGTGCGCATAGTGTTGCGGGGCATTCTGTGCGCATTGCCCTGATCGTTTGCAATAAATCCGGCGCCGGCGTGTTGGAAATCGCGAAAAGGGAAGACATCCCTTCCCTGCTTATTCAGAAGGAAATCTTTTTTAAAGGATCCCATTATCTGGAAGAACTGAAGGAAAGGAATATCCGTTTCATTGTGCTGGCAGGATTTTTATGGAAGATTCCTGCAGAACTGATTCGCGCATTTCCTGACCGGATCATCAATATTCATCCGGCCCTTTTACCGGCTTATGGGGGAAAAGGCATGTACGGACTGGCTGTGCACCGGGCGGTGATTGCCGCGGGGGACAAGGAAAGTGGGATCAGCATTCACCATGTGGACGAGCAATACGATCACGGAAAGATCTTTTTCCAGGCCCGGTGCGGCGTTTCGAAGGACGACAGCCCGGAGTCGCTGGCGGAAAAAATACATGCCCTGGAACATGCCCATTATCCGCAGCAGATCGCCCGCTGGATAGAAACCAAATTATAGTTAAATCATGTATTTTTTGGGTTCTTAGTCCTATTTTGCCATTCAATCAAGCTAAAAACGATCTTATTGCGCATTTTTTATGCATATTTCAGAAAATGGTTTTTTGGCGGGCTCCTTATTTTTATGGCCGTCCGGGCCAGCGGTCAGGAAGTGACCATTCGCGGCACCGTTTTCAATATGTATAAAACCCACCCGCTGCAATCCGTGAGCGTGATTTCCAGTTCCGGCAGGGGAACCACCACGGACGAAAACGGGAACTATGCCATCCGGGTGAACGAGAGTGATTCTCTCAGTTTTTCCTATCTCGGCCGTGCCACCCAGATGTTCGCGGTAAAAGACATGAACCACACCACGGGGTTCGACATAGCCCTGCACGTTAGTCCGACCATACTGAATGAGGTGCGCGTTGCCCCCCGCAACTACCACATGGATTCCCTGCAGAACCGGCGTGACTACCAGAAATCCTTTGATTATAAAAAACCCGGGCTGGCCCTTACCAGTCCGGGCATGGGTCTCGGCGTGGGGCTCGACCTGGATGCGCTGATCGGGATGCTGAAGTTTAAGGAAATCCGTCGGGCCAAAGCCTTCCAGTCCAGGCTGATTGAAGATGAAGAAGATAGATTCGTTGATCACCGGTTCAGTCGCTATACCGTAAAAAAAATCACCCACCTGGACGGCACCTTGCTCGATTCCTTTATGGTCGCTTTCCGCCCCTCTTATCATTTCGCCAAAACGGCCAACGACTATGATTTCCTGGATTACATCAAGCTGGCGTATGAGGAGTTTCAGTTGGGGCTGGAGAGGCCCGAGAGAAAGGAGAACTGATCTGGGTTGACAGATGACCGTTGAC
>JBEPUT010000051.1:0-33774 GCA_041691395.1 Chitinophagaceae bacterium | reverse complement strand
CCCTTAATTTACTTTTGCAAATCAGAATCACTAAATAAATGTTTCACTACTTGGCAAATTATTTAAAACAAAACATATATACATCATTACAGTCCATGACAGCAATACAATAAATCAATTGTACTTTAATTTTTCAAATTTGTTTTAATGAATAAGATATATTTCGTATAAGCAATAACAATTTTCTCACTGACAGTTTTTTCACAAACAAATACTACTCTCATAGATAGTATATATAATCTACTTTAATCCCTTCAATTCTTTCGTCATTGATTTAATGTATCCGGCTTTATCCTTTTTTACCACTTTCAACAATGATTTCCTTTCTTCCGGTATAGGGAAATATTTTTCTGCCCATAAATTTATTTCAATCATTATGGGAAGTAAGTTAATGCTTTTTTGGGTTAGCCTATATAACACTTTTGCTTTACTATCCGGGTGGTCTAATTTCTCAATCATCTTGTTTTTTTCCAGAGACTGCAACCTCGAGGCTAAAATATTGGTGGCTATTCCTTCCGGGGACTTTAAAAAGTCACCATAGGTGCATTCTTTTGCAAACATCAAGTCCCTGATAATCAACAGCGACCACTTGTCTCCCCATATATCAAGTGAACAACTAACAGGACAATCTGATCTTTTTTTGATTTTGTTCATAAAAGCATTTAGGAATCACTTGCAATATGCAAGTTATATATATATTTGCACTTGCAATATGCAAGTAAAAGTACGAAGCGGAAGTAAATGAAACAAACAATTTTAATAAGTGAGGGCACCAGTTATAACACATTAAAAATGAAACCATGAACATAAAAGCAAAAACAGTATTGATAACAGGCGGTGCTTCCGGTATTGGTCTGGAGGCGGCCAAACAATTTCTATCTGGTGGTGCCAAAGTGATTATTACGGGTAGAAACCAGGCGAAATTGGATGAAGCAAGTAAAATTTTACCTTCCATCACTACCATCAAGGGCGATGTTTCTAGTGCCGATGATGCAGTTTCATTATTCAAAGAAGTTAAACGTCTTGGTGGCATTGATATATTATACAACAATGCCGGTGTATTAAATCCTTCATCAAATTTGGGCGTGGCAAATGAATTACATTTTGAAAAGGCTTCAGCCGAAATTCAAATCAATTATCTGGGCGTTATTCGTTTGAACAATTGTTTTATGGATATGCTGCAATCGAGGGAAGAAAGTGCCATTATCAACACTACTTCCATACTAAGCTATATGCCCTCGCTAATTGAAGCAACTTACTCGGCTTCTAAGGTTGCATTAAGATTTTATACGGAAGCACTTAGGAAACATTTGCGAATAATAAACAGCCATGTAAAGTTATTTGAACTACTTCCGCCAGTGGTTGCAACTGAAATGACCGCAGCAAGGGGCGGAAAAAAAATGAGCACAGAAGAAGTGGTAGAAGCTTTGATAACCGGACTTAAAAAGGACCAATACACGATTCGTGTGGGTAACACGAAAGCATTGTACATTCTTAGCCGACTGTTTCCTAAGATGGCTTTTGGCCTGGTCAATCCGAAGAAATCCTACAAAACGTTGCAATCTTAAAGCTATCAAATGCACTTATATTTGAAAAGTAAGAAGGTCGCGTGTGACTTCGATTTTAACGAATTTTAAAATGATGAGGCGCCTTTTGTAACGCGTATATTTGTTAAACATGGCTGTTGAAAAAATTTCTATCGAAGGGTTTATTGAGTTTAGCAAAAAATATCCTGTACTGGATGTACGCAGTCCCGGAGAATTTGCTCATGCGCATATTCCTGGCGCTCATAGTTTGCCATTGTTTACTGATGATGAAAGAAGGATAGTAGGCACAGCTTATAAGCAGGAGAGCCGCGAGAAAGCGATCAAGATTGGCTTGCAATATTTTGGTGCCAGGATGGTTCAGATTGTTGAAGCCATTGAGCATGTAACGGGATTTTCAAAAAAAAGCATAGAAGGTGGAATGGAGAAAACGGTGCTGGTGCACTGCTGGCGAGGCGGAATGCGCAGTGAAGGAATTGCATGGCTGTTGGATTTGTACGGGTTTAAAGTACTCACGCTTTCAGGAGGCTATAAGGCTTTTAGAAGATGGGTTTTGCAACAGTTTGAAGAGTCATATTCCTTTAAAGTGATCGGAGGTTACACAGGTAGCGGCAAAACAGATGTGCTGCAATATCTGAAAGCGACAGGCGAAACGATCATTGACCTTGAAGCGCTTGCATGCCATAAAGGATCTGCGTTTGGCAATCTGGAAGAGTCAAAGCAACCTTCGCAGGAGCTATTTGAGAACATGCTTGCACTGGCGCTTTATGAGGGAAGATGCAAACAGCAAACCATTTGGATAGAGGATGAAAGCCAGCGCATCGGTGATGTAAACATCCCGACGAAATTGTACAGATCTAAGCAATCCATGCCTGTCTATTTTATTGACGTGCCGTTTGAATGGCGACTGAAATTTATCACAAGCCAATATGGCAAATTTGAAAAAGAGCATTTGATAAATGCCATCGTGCGCATTAATAAAAGACTAGGCTCTCTTGAAACAAAAACAGCTATTAATTATTTGGTGGAGGATGATGTAGAAAAATGCTTCGCCATTTTGGTGAGATATTACGATAAATACTACGAAAAAGGTTTGTTGGAGTTATGTGAAAATACGAAACGACAAATTAGCAAGGTTTATTCCTCTGATGTGACTGCTGAGACAAACGCTAGACTTATATTAAAAATATCTGAAAATATTTTAGAACAATGAATGCTGAAAACACCTCCGAAATTAAACTCACACAGTACTCGCATGGTGCGGGTTGTGGGTGCAAAATATCACCAAAAGTGCTCGACGAAATACTCAATAGCAATTTCGTGATGCCAGATGACGATAAATTAATTGTAGGTAACCACAGCAAAGATGATGCCGCCGTATATGATATGGGCAACGGCACCGCGCTGATCTCCACCACCGATTTTTTTATGCCGATTGTTGATGACGCATTTGATTTTGGCCGCATTGCTTCTGCCAATGCCATTAGTGATGTGTATGCTATGGGAGGGAGGCCCATTTTGGCTATTGCCATTCTTGGATGGCCCGTTAATGTGTTGCCGGCTGCTATTGCAAAGCGTGTGATGGAAGGCAGTCGCAGTGTCTGTAAAGAAGCAGGCGTCCATCTTGCAGGCGGCCATAGCATTGATTCACCGGAGCCGATCTTTGGATTGGCAGTGAATGGTTTTGTTGATATTGGCAATATCAAACAAAACAATACCGCGCGGCAAGGCGATATATTATTTCTTACTAAAAAATTGGGAGTTGGTATTTTAACCACCGCAGAAAAAAGAGGGTTGCTGAAGGAGGCGCACAGGCAATTAGCGCCACAACAGATGATGCAACTCAATAAGGTTGGGGAAGCATTGGGCAAACTCGAATACGTGCATGCTATGACGGATGTTACGGGCTTCGGCTTGCTCGGCCATCTTACTGAAATGGCGGAAGGCAGTGGCTTAAGCGCAACATTGGATTTTAAGAATATCCCGTTGATTACTTCAGAACTTAAGGAATATATCAACATGAAATGTGTCCCTGGTGGAACTTACAGAAACTGGGATAGCTATGGATATAAAATTGCAATTGACAAAGACATCGATGAAGCTTATGCAACAGCGCTTTTGGCTGATCCGCAAACAAGCGGCGGTTTGTTGATTGCAGTGGCACCCGCTTCGGCAAATGAGGTGAAAGACTTGCTTCTTGCGCATAAGTTGTGCGCTGATTCCATAGGGCAGATTGTACCAAAACAAAAGAAGATTGTGTTGCTGCAAAATTGACTTTAGGACAAATGTGAACTTTTCCTCGATTGAGTGGCGGCTCTTACTAACAACACGAGTGCCGGGAAGCGGACGGAGGTCAATTGCGAAGCCGGTTATCGTTACCCGATCTTCAAAAAGCAGTTTCCTACCGGTGCCTGGTTCGAAGTAAGGGCTCTTGCCCTACACGTGCAACTCATTGAGATTGATGTGGAAGCGCATAAAGTAAAATGGAATCTTAAAAGGGGTGATCATGGCCAGGGTAAATGATAGTACCCGGGCTGGTATGGAATTTGCCTGTATCTAACTATACAAAAAGCCTCCAAATGAAATCCCTTCTCCTTTTTCTAATCGCTTCTTTACTGATTACTGAAATTCATGCGCAGACTGCCCCAGTTTATGCATTGCCGGACGCCTTTAACTTTGATTATACGCTCACTCAAACAGTAGCCGGGAATAGGACAGGCGACAGCGCATTCTTTCATTTTTACTATACCAGGAGCGGTGAGTATGCCGCTGCGGAATGGAGCAAAAATGAAAATAAGAAAGGTAACCTGTTGATCGTTTTGACAAGGGCTGGGAATGTGATTGTATTTAATAGGCGCGAAAAGCAAATCTCCATTATGAATCCGCATAAACTGATGACGGATATGATGGGCATGTTAAAATGGATTCGCATGGACAGCCTGATGGCGCACCTGCGCAGGAACCCGGACCATCCTGAATTTCATTCAGCCAAAAGCGGCAAAACAAAAACACTTGGCAGCTATACCAGTACAGAATATGCCGTAATCGGCCCTAAACAGACGGGTTCCATATGGATTGCGAATGTTGATTTCCCTGTACAGTCAGACTACTTCATGAACATGTTTGGAACCGCCATGATGTCGATGATGGGAAACGGGGCAATGAGCGACAAAATGTCAACTCATCCCCTCATGCAGGCAATGATGCAGCCAAAAGCACTGATTACCGACATCGAAATGTCGGACTCTGCCGGCAATCGAAAACTCAGTTTGCATACGGTAAGTCTGCTGGCTTCCTCCACGAACATCTCAACACAGGGCTTTGATGTAAATGACTACAGCAATATGACCCTTTCTGAAATATTCGAAGCAGAAATGAAAAGAAGAAATAACTAACCGGAGCCGGGCACCATTCATTGTCTCAGTTTTCGAAAGACCGAATAATGTATTGACAAAGTGGTTGTTGGGATATTTTCTTAGTTGGTGTTTTTGGGATATGAATTTATCACCAATCTGTCGCTAATTCCGCTGAAACGCACTGGAATGATACGGTTGTTTATTGGTGTAAAGGATGTTCTAAGCTTAACCTAATATTCTAATTTGAATTAAGTGGATGGGCATTAATTTTTAAAATCTGATTTATCAAACTCTCGTTTGAAGTAAAATTCCCGAAGGCTTGGATATATTGATGTAATTGTGATCAGGCTCCAACCAATACTACCAGAAACTATTCCAAGGCAATTGTTAATTACATTTATTTTTTTATTTCGCCAATAGGGTTATCACTTACGATGAATAGTGTCCCGTTAAATTAATGTTCAGTTCTTTTAAATCCTTGATACGCTTGCATTTGAGGCGAATTTATTTCGGTGACGATTTGAGATTGGCGAAAACATAACTGGGTGAAAATTGGCTTGTTTATCACCTTGGGTTCGGAAAAAGTGTTTCTAAAACTAGTTTGGCAAGGTCGAATGAGAATACGGATTGGCAAAAATACCAGGAGTACGCCAACCATCTTATTGCAGAAGCAAGAAAGATATGTTTGGCTAATGACACCATTCAGTTTTCCTTTTCCAATTCCGTTTATGCTTTCGATTCCACCACCATTAATTTGTGCCTGGATGTATTCTTTTGGGCAACCTTTCGAACCACAAAAGCCGCCATTAAACTACATACCCAGTATGATGTCAGATGGAAAAACCGCGTCCCTTGACCCGCTCTCGCCATAACGAATTAAAAGCTAAGTTTGACAGGCGGCAGGGGATCAACCTTGCCGGGTTTTCCAGTGAAGGGTCAGGAATCTAAAACATCGACTATTATACTCACCGCAAACAAAATGATATCGTCGACAACTCTCCGACGGGAAATCCAATAACAAAAATGGAAACGACCTACTAAAAAAGGTAAGAACAGCTTATTATTGTATATGGATTTTATTAACTATTAAAAATGTAAAAATGAACCTTAGCAAAGGAAAGTTGCTGTTTGCCTTGTCGTTTTGTATCATATGCCTGTCGACTTCAGCTATTTGCGAAGCTCAGAACATTGCGGGCAGATGGAAAGAAATTTCCATAAGAAATTATTATAGTCCCCAGGAAGCAAAGGAATCCGGTAAAAAATTTACCGAACATCCACCTTATACGGAGGCGCAGGTGTTAGTGATCGGGGCAGATCATAGCTTCACCACGAACCAGTATATGAGCTGGATACCAGGCACCCTGAAACTTACCGGAACCTGGAGCCTGGCAGGCAACCAGCTGACTACCAAACTGGATTCCCGGCAGCCTGATCCAAGAAACGATCCCACGCAGCAGGCAGCCATGAATATTTATACACTGACCGTCTCAGGAGATCATTTGATCCTGAGTATGCCGATTAAAAATAATCCTATTATGGAAAAAATGGAAAAAACCTATGTCAAAATGTGATGGATATATTTTTCTGATCTTATTTAATGATCAGCGCATGTAATAAACACAGTATCTCAGTTACTATAATACGATCCGTGAAAGTAATGCGAATGCAAAAGGTAAGTTAATCCTAATTTAATTTAGTCCGTATCAAATCGCCCACTTCATTGGATCCCAGATTGATGGCTATGATTTTACCCGAACTGTCAATGAGAAAATTACTGGGATAATATCCTATCCGAAGGTCATCAATAGTTTTTTCATTTGCCCTGTATTGGTCCCAGCTAAGAGGTCTTGTTTTAATAATCTCTTTCCATGCCTGAATATTGGAAGAACTTGAATCTATGGATATTCCAACAATAGAGAATCCTTTTTTATGATATTTATTATAGAGATCGATATAAGTCGGAAACTCACTGTTACAGGCTCCGCAATGGGCAAACCAGAAATCAATCAAAGTATATTTAGATGAAGGTCTCCTGAAGGAAATATTCTTCGGGCTTCCCAACAAATCAATCAACGACAATTCAGGGAATACTTTACCGGTGTCAGTTAATTCCAATTTTTTCAGATCATCCCCGATCAATTTCCCTGTCTCTGTATTTTTAATTTCAGCTGACAGAACAGCAAAGGCGGAATCAAGGTATCTGTTATATCCGTCTGACAAATATCTGGAAATCTGCCAAAGAGCAACGTATGAGTCAGGATGGTTTTGCGAGTATCGATATATATACATTTTTTTTAGCGCTGACCTTTTATAGTAATCACCAACCGAATCAATCAAATTATATTCTTTCGAACAATATTCTTTATTAAATTCCAACATAGCTGAATTTCGCAGATCGACTATTTCTCTTAAAGAGTCAGCATGGCATTCAATATGCTGACTTCCGGGTTCAAGATAAAACTTGTCGGTTAAATACAGTTGAGCGGCTGAAGAAAACTTCAGAAATACATAAATGGGATATTTGAGCCGTTCCCTGATAATAAATTTTCCATGAATTACCGAAATAGGTTTAAAATTCACGAGTTCAGGATAATCCCGGTCATATCCGCCCGAATAGAGCGTTACCAATCCGCTGTCCCGATTTATATTGCCTGATAAGGTAAAGGAATCGACAATTTGTGCTTTGCCCGAGAGGCTATAAATTATAGTGAAGATCGAAACAAGTATTTTCAAAATAAAAAGCTTATATCTTAATATGGTACTTGCTAATGGAATATTAAAGGTATGCACTAGAAGTGGAACTTTATTTAGTAAAAACTGTGCTACTAATTCGTCATTAATTCTCTTGAAAGACTGATTATGGGGGCTAATATTACCAAAATCGGAATTTGGTATTTTGATGATTTGTGTGGCCAGATTATAGCCAGCATAATATGCCGGGCGATATGAATTACAGAGTCTGTTAAAGAGGAAGCTGTATCCGGTTTGGATACAGCTTCCAACGAAAGGCTACAACGTTATCTCCATCGTTCCTTCATTACCCGGAACATCTGTTGCGATGGCTTTGATCTTACTAGCCGTCAGCGGATTGTTTGCCTGCGTGGCGGTATAAGTCCAGTCAACACCGTTCACCTGTTGTACAGCATTGCCTTTTTCCAGCAAAGAACCGCCGGCAGCATAGATTTCCACCTGTACAGCGGTTACACGAAAATCATCCAGAGCGCGGATCGTGATCGTGCTTCCACTTACACCGGTATAATTGCGGTTACCGATGCTTTTGACGACCGGCGGAGACATAAGGTCTTCCACCGCCCGGCTATACAGATTTTGCCTGGGTCTCAACGCAGCAGCATACGCGTCTCTGATGCCCTGGTCCTGGCCCTTCATCACTGCCTTTGCATATTTCGAAGCCAGCAGAAATCTTTCCTGTGTCTGTGCCTGTGCGGGAGTGGGGTCACCCGTTCTGCCCTTGGGCGCTTTAGCGACTACAGTTTTGTCCTCCCACTCGCGAAATACGAGTTCTTTTCCAGGGCTCCTCTAAATTTACCTGTTATGACGCTGTTATTTGCGTTTGCCATAGGTACTTTTTTTTAATAGTTATTGAATTTTGTTTACTTTATCGGTCGCCGACTGGGGAGAGGATTCCCGGGTTCACGTTCCCGGTAGCTCTACGTGAAAAACTCCGTGGTCAGTGGCCGATAGAGCAAATCTATGTCAGCCCAGCCCCCTTGTGTTTAAAAATGTGATGCGTTTCGGCTATACCTGGGACGGTGTTTTGAAAACCGTGTGGCGAAACGCAGATTCTCCCCGAAAGTGCGCTGATTCCTCCTCTTTGAATCCTCTTTGAGTACCCGGAATCCGGGGGCCAAATGAGAACTTATCGGGGTGGAGCAAGGATCCTATCAGGGATTGGATGGCTCCTGAAGATTTTTTTTTATATTAGAATCATTTTAACGCTACATATCACCCGCTATGTTGAATCCTTTTTTTGCATGGCAAAACAAAGTATTAAAAAGAATTGATCCCCTGCAGGTCATGTGTCTGATTACTTAAGGAAATTATACAAAAATGTTTCTTTCCGATAAATCGCATTACCTGGTACGGTCATCCTTGTCGGGCGCGCTTAAAAAACTTCCTTCAGATATCTTTATTAAAATACATCGCTCGCTGGTTGTTTCCATTTATTTTATTGATGATATATCCAAAGATCATTTAATCGTTGACGGTGAGCCGATGCCAATTGGCAATCAATATTACAAGATGACGATCAAGCGGCTAAATATCATTGAATATGCATAAACGGGGACGACAGAAACAGGCGATTAGTTCGTCGTGCGCACTTATTCTGCCATTGCCCCGATTTTTTCCAGCTTAAATTGCTTCCGTTTTTCGGTAGAAGGTCACTATCATTAATTTTGCTCAAACGCCCTGGAATGGGACATTTTCATTTTCTGTTTTAGGGAGTGATTCACATAAAAAAAATGAAACAGAGATTTATTTATGCAGGGTAATGGAAGGTAATTTTGTGATACCCCATTTGGCATATCCTAAAATGGAAGAATACAGCTGATAGTCGTGACAAAATTTAAGACAGGACCATGTACAATGGATGTATTCTTCCGACATTCCCCCAAATGGAAATGTCATAAATTTTCATATTAGTTGGATATTTTATGTAGAATGGTATATTTCTTGTAATATTTCAAGTTCCACCCGTCCAAATTCTTCAATAGCCTGTATTAACTCTATATCGGTTCGGTGAATTTTACTCTTTTCGATTTTTCCTTTTATTTAAATAAAACGACTATGAAACTTAGAAGAAACTTGTGGTTAGCGTTAATCTCCACCACTTTAGCGTCCGTATTCATCATTATCGCCTGTAACAAGGAAAATTCATCTTCAGTCCGCACCACTCCTGCCGGTATGCAGAAAGTGTCGGTTTCATTGAATGATGATCCGATTCCTAATGTAACCAGCGTCCTGATAGACATCCGGTATGTGGAAGTGAAGGTAGATACCGGTAAAATTCATCATGATGACCATTTTTATGATGACGATCATGAAGGGGACAATAACAACCATGAAAGGGGCGACAACAACAATGAAGAGGATAATGGTCATCACGGAGACCATTTCGGAAAATGGGATACTTTGAGCGTCACGCCAGGAGTATATGATTTATTGAAACTCAGGAATGGCAGGGATACCTTGATCGCCAATGGCTTTTCCCATATTGGGAAAATCACAAAAGTAAGGATTACCCTGGGTTCAAATAATAGTATTTCCACAGACAGTACCCATACCTACCCTCTGCCCATTTGTGATGGTAGTCCCTATATTTATGTTAAGGTTCCTTCTTCTTCGATCGATAGTTTACCCGGAGGGCAATATATGATCCGCGTAGACTTTAACATAGGCAGATCCATCGAAAATGAAGATGGTCAGTATTGCCTGCGGCCTGAATTAAAATCCTATTGCCAAAAAACTTCGGGAAGTATTGACGGAAAAGTTATTCCCGATGAAGCACTTGCTAGCATCATGGTATTTAACAGTAGTGATACTGCCTATGCAAAACCGGAAGACGAAGGCGAATTCGAAATCCGGGGTTTGGCAGAAGCCAGCTATTCTGTTCTCTATAAAGCAATAGCTCCTTATAAAGACACGACCCTTACGAATATCCAGGTGCAAAAAGGCATGGAGACAAAATTGCCGGCAATTACTTTACACCAATAAAGGATTTGACAGGGTATTACAATTCATATTATGAGGTCGCTTCAGGTTTTGAAGCGACCTTTTTCATTCAGTTTACAAGCATTCCCGACTTCCCGATAATGGCCTAAAATGACTTTTCAATAGGCACAAACCTGTCAGCAATCTGTCGCTAATTCCGCTGAAACCCGCTGGAACCGGGCGATGTTACTTTCTGTATTGGTACCTGAGAATATTTACCTATTTTAATATACAAATTGATTTTCATGGATAAGGAGCTGACTGATGAGCTTTCCAAGAGTCAGTAAGTTCATGGAGAAAACATAACAAAAGAAGTACAGTTTATATGGGGTCGATAGTTTTTTTCAGCTTAATATCTTAACAATGACAAGAACCAGATTTATAAAGGCTGTTCTATCCGTTTGTGTCTGCATAATTTTATTACCATACTATAAAGCGAAGGCTCAATCCTTGGGCCCACGCGTTTGGTTGGCTTCGGTGGAACGAAAGGATGGTAAACAGATTCGCTTTCAAATGATACAGACGCAGAAAAATAGCCATGAGTCCTGGTATATCAAAAACGCAGCGGAAAGAATACCGGTCACTGAATGGAGAGAAAAAGAAGATTCGGTATTTTTTTCGCTGCCCGCTTTTGAAGTGTCGTTCAGGGCCAGGAAGAAAGGCAGGGAAAAACTGAGCGGTCAATTTATAAAGCTGACTACCGGCAACAAGCAGTATTGGCCTTTTACAGCGAATGCTAAAGATTCACAACGCTTTATTTCAAATCTGGGTAAGGCCAGCGAAAATATCAGCGGAAAATGGGACGTAACGATTACCCGGGCTAATGGCACAACCCGCAAGGCCCTGGCCATCTTTACGCAGGAGGGTAGCCGGCTTACCGGCACTTTCCTTACTCCTTCGGCGGATTATCGTTATCTCGACGGCATTGTTACCGGCGATTCATTGAAAATGTCAAGTTTTGATGGGGACAATATCCGGCTATTTGAGGCGAGGATCGCCAATGAAAATATGATCTCCGGAGGTTTTTTTTACAATGGATACACAGGTAAAGAAAGCTGGATTGCGGTTAAGAAGGATAGCATCCCGCCGCCGGAGGCCACGGATCCTACGCGAATGCGGGAAGGTGAGACCAGACTTAATTTTCGTTTTCCTGATTTGCAGGGGAAATGGGTATCTATTAATGATGAGAAGTACAGGCATAAGGTTGTGATCATTCAACTCATGGGCAGCTGGTGCGCAAATTGCCTGGATGAAACGCGGTTCCTCGTTGACTTTTATAAAAGAAATCACGAAAAAGGCGTTGAGATCATTGCATTGACGTATGAATACACTACAGATCCCCTTCGGTCCAAAAGGAGTATTGAGAAATTTCGGAAATTACTCGGAGTACACTATCCAATTCTGATGACAGGTGTTACGGCTGGTGATGACCAAAAGGCCGCGAAGACCCTTCCGCAGCTGACTACCATCCGCTCGTTTCCGACAACGCTTATCCTGGACCGTGAAGGAAGGGTGAGGATGATTGAGACCAGTTTTTATGGACCCGGTTCGGGGGAATATTATACTAAATACAAGAATGAATTTAACGCTGCCCTGGATGAGTTGATAAAGGAATGAATCAGGCAGTGAACGGTGCAGTTGCAGGTATTGGTTCGTTTGTTTATTTATTATGGGAAACTGAAACTCGGCAGTATTTAAATTCGGATATTTTAATTATTGGCTTCTATTATAATTTATTTATCACCCCATATCTCTTTCATGACTTCATCTAAATCTATTAAAGCTTTGGAGCAATCGCCATAAAAAGAAGAGCCATGCATCGTAGCCAGTGTTTTTGGCTTCAAAGCCGCAAGATTAAGAAGCATCTCCTTTGTTTTATGATTATAAGGAGTGTAATCCATTAACGGGCCTTTTTCAAAAGAAAGCATGGAAGATTTGTGCACTTCCAAAATATCTTTATCTGTCAGAGCGATCAAATCGCCATTCTGATGGAACAGGTCAGAACATAGAAGTGTTTTGTCTAATTCTTCAAACATCACTCCTGCATCCCATCCATGAGGAAGATGTGGTGTACGAATAAAACGGTACTTACGTTTTCCGGTTTGCAATATTTCGTTGCTTTTCATGGCAAAAGCAGGCCTGATAGCAAAGTCAGACATATTCACTATTGCACCGGCCTCACTACATACGGCTTGCGCATTGGGCGCCAATTGCAGCCATTCATTTAGTGCCCCGCATTCATCTACTTCATAATGGCTGAAGCCAACCCATCTGATTAACCTTGGGTCAATCAAAGTTTTAACGGCTTCTTGCAAAATTGGGAACATGTGCTTTAAACCGGCATGGTATAATAATGGCTCATCGTCTTTAATAAGAAAGTGATTAAACTGCAATTGTATTTCAGAAACAAATACGGAAATACGATACACGTCAGGAGCAATTTCATTTATTTGATACATAAATTGAAGTGTCAGTGACTCGGCTTTTAATAAACCGGACGGTTATCTAAAGGTAGTTCACTGATTTTAAATTATGTGAATAATTTAAAGTGACCGCTTCGCGAATGACGCAAGATTCCCAATAATTGCGGGTAGAATTTAGTACTCGTTTTAGTAACAACAATTTGGCTACGAAAGTCAAGTAAAAGCAGTAGTAGAAAAGATAGCCATGATGGCATTTCGCAATTTCCGCATTTTAATGAATGAAGGTATTATTTCGACTTGGATAAAAAAATTGCCAAAATTTAGAATTGACGGCATTAAGCCATCGACTCGTTTCCATGCACAAATGATCATAGACCAGTACTACAGATGGCACAACGAAAAACGAAGACATGGTTCGCTGGGCAGACAGGCTCCTGAAATGGCATGGAAAAGATATAATCCGATCCCTTTTGAAAATGAAAAGCTACTAAAGACCTTTAGAAAACAGTCCAGTTTATAAAGGACCGATACACTGGGGGCAGCGGATATTAGCCAGAGAAGATTCCTCCGCCGTATAGGACGGCAGTTTTAGCGGTAGTGAGCAGCCCGTCGGCACCTATGCGTGGATAACACGCTATATCGATAATGACGGACAAAATCGATCGCTTTCAGGAACTGTGGTGTTGATCAGGTGAGTGACGAATTCGATATTAATAGCGTAATATCGCATAAGGGTCCCAGCCTTAATGTAAAATGAAATACATTCCAATCAGGAAAATTAATGGGTATTCAAAAGAGCCTGATTTTTTGGGAGGCTTTAGCATACGGGATCTGCAAGATTTACTTGGCGGAAAAGAACTGGTTCATGAACTGCACAGGCACGATTTCTTCTTTATACTTGCGGTGCGAAAAGGATTGGGTATTCATGAAATCGACTTCATCCCTTACAACGTTCATGACAACGCCGTTTTTATGCTGCGCCCCGGCCAGGTGCATAAGCTTGAGCTAAAGAAAGACTGCGCGGGATTTCTGTTGGAATTTGCCCCAACATTCTATCATCCAAATGAGACCTTGTCCAAACAGCGATTGAGCAGAGCGGTTAATAAAGGCTTTTGTACCGTGGAACCTGCCAGGTTCAAAAAATTGCTTGCTGTTTTGCGCGGTATTTTTCATGAATTTACGGCAAAGCAGGAAGGATATCTGGAAATGATAAGAGCCAACCTTGATATATTCTTTATAGAATTTATAAGGCAACATAAAAGCCGTGACGCCAATCCAAAAAATACCGGTGCTCATGCGCAGGATCGCTTTGAAGACTTTCTGGAACAATTGGAGATGAATATCGCTTCCCTTAAGCGGGTATCGCAATACGCAAACTTATTAAATCTTTCCGCATACCAGCTGAATGCAATTACCAGGGAAAAAGTCGGTAAACCAGCGTCGGCCCTCATCAATGAGCGGATAATTTTGGAAGCCAAAAGATACCTGCTCGCTACTACAAACCAGGTAAAGGAAATAGCAGACCACCTGGGCTATGAGGATATGTCATATTTCATCAGATTCTTTAAAAAACACGCTGGTCTATCTCCCGAAGCCTTTAGAAAGAATCTTCAATAAATCCTGTTTAACTGCATCTTTGTCCTATCAATAGGTCGCTGCGGTAATTAAATTTGTGCAAGGTAAAATCATTGTCAAAAATAATTTCCGAATCATGAAATTTAGGTTAATAGCAGCTGTGAAGATCTGGCTGGTCATTTATCCATCCATTACGATTTTTCTTTTGCTGTTTGGAAATCGGCTGTCTCTTTTGCCGCTTTACCAAAGAACATTTATACTCAGTGTTTCGCTAGTTCCCTGGATGTTGTTTGTGGGTATGCCGGTCGTTGATTTTATTGTGGGCTTGTTTTCTATAAAAATCAAGAAATGACGAATAGGATCCAATATGATGTAATAATCGTGGGAGGAAGTTATTCAGGCCTTGCCGCAGGCATGGCTTTGGGCAGAGCATCAAGAACTGTATTGATTATTGACAGCGGAAGGCCCTGTAACAGGCAAACACCCTTTTCACATAATTTTCTTACACAGGATGGAAAGCCACCGGCAGAGATTACCGCACTGGCCAGACAACAGCTGCAGAAATATGAAACGGTGGCGTTTTTCCAGGGTCTCGCTACCAGCGGAAAAAAGACAGAAAATGGATTTGACATACAAATTGGGTCCGGTGAGATATTTACGGGAAAGAAATTGGTATTCGCGACCGGAATTAAGGATATACTTCCGGCGATCGAAGGTTTTTCGGATTGTTGGGGTTTATCGGTATTGCATTGTCCTTATTGTCATGGTTACGAAGTGAGAAATGCCCAAACGGGAATATTTGGACATGGAGATACAGGATTTGAATTGGCGAAATTGATTTCACACTGGGCGCCGGATCTGACCCTGTATACGAATGGACTTTCCGGATTGACACAGGAACAAGCTGATCAACTCCAAAGTCATCGTATTTCAATAGTCGAGAAAGAAATAGAAAAGCTGGACCAGGAGAATGGACAAGTTAAGAATATTCTTTTCCGGGATGGAAGCCGGGTCGGGCTGACAGCCTTATACGTACGGGTGCCCTTTGAACAACACTGCCGGATTCCGGAGAGCCTGGGATGTTCCTTTACAGAAGCCGGCTACCTTCAGACCGATGCATTTCAGAAAACAAATATACCGGGGATCTTTGCCTGTGGCGACAATGCATCGCCGTTCCGTACACTGGCCAATGCCATTGCCCAGGGAACAGCAGCTGGTATGATGCTGAACAAGGAGATGATTTTTGAAAGTTTTTAAATCTGTCAATTGCATATTATGAAAATGATTATTGTAGGAGCCAGTGGCACCATAGGAAAACGGGTGGTCGCCGCATTTGAGAAAGAACACGAGATCATCCGGGTCGGATCAAAATCGGGAGATATACGGGCGGACATCTGTTCCCCGGAATCCATAGCTGAGCTATTTCGGCAGACCGGATCCTTTGACGCGCTGATCAGCATCGCCGGCGATGCCCATTTCGGTCCATTGCAAAGCATGACCGATCAAATGTTCAGAACCGGCATCAACAGCAAGTTGATGGGCCAGGTGAACCTGGTGCTTCAGGGTCAGCATCATATAAACCCGCAAGGATCTTTTACTTTAACCTCCGGCGTATTAACCCATGACCCGGTAGCCAACGGTGCCAATCCCGCTGCCGTCAATGGCGCCATCGAATCCTTTGTTCGCGCTGCAGCCATTGAACTGGGAAAGGGTGTCCGCATCAACGCCGTGAGTCCCACCGTGGTGGAAGATTCCCCGGCTCATTTTTCTTATTTCCCGGGACATACTCCGGTAACTATGGAAAGGGTTGTGAATGCCTATATTAAATCTGCGATCGGCGCAGGAACCGGAAAGGTGATTGAGGTGTATTAAATACGCTTTTGGAGATCTCGCATCCGGCATATCAGATAATGCCGATTTTCTAGCCAAAGAACCGGATGATAGATTAAAGCAGGATTCATAGGATGCCCGGTTAATAAGGTATCTTTGATCATCCATAAATCCCCCATAGAATGACAACCGGAAAAAGCCTGGTCTTTATTATTTTCCTGTCTTTTGGTTTGGGAACAGGCATTCCGGCTTTATCCCAGTTTCCTTCTGATTCGATCAATCTCAATGAATCCCGGGTAATACCTTATATGTTACCCGATGTTTTGCGCATGCGGGGAGGAACGATCGTTAAAAACCAGGGACAATGGACGATGACTCAGCGACCCTATATTTATCATCTGTTTGAAGAAAATGTTTACGGACGCTTCCCGGCCCCGGTTCCTGTTCATTACCGGGTGCGCGAATCTGACCTGGATGCGCTGGGCGGAACCGCCATCCGTAAACAGGTGCGCGTTTTTTTAAATCCTGCGGATACAACCGTGTATGCCGATGTATTGCTCTATCTGCCAAAAAATAAAAAGGGGCCTGTGCCGGTTTTCCTGGGATTAAATTTTAATGGCAACGCCACCATCATCAAAGATTCTTCCGTGTTTCTTTCTGACAGGCTGGTATTTCCGGATTACCTGATTCGTAATACAGATTCATCCCGCGGAACAAAATCCTCCCGGTGGCCGGTAAAGGAAATCCTGTTGAACGGAATGGGAATCGTTACTGCCTGTTACAGTGATTTTGAAGAAGACCGCCCCGAAGGATGGAAAACCGGAATCAGGACAACCCTCAAAGACTTACTGAAAACAGCGCCGGAGGAATGGGGCGCCATCGGCGCCTGGGCATGGGGACTGAGCAGAATCATGGATTATCTGGAAATGGATAAAGCGGTCAATGCGGAGGAAGTTGCCGTCATCGGCCTTTCCCGTTTGGGAAAAGCCGCTCTATGGGCCGGTGCATCGGATCTGCGATTCCGAATGGTTATTTCCAATGAATCGGGAGAGGGCGGAGCAGCCCTGGCCAGGAGATGGTATGGCGAAACCGTTAAAAAGATAAATACCAGTTTTCCTGACTGGTTTGTTGCTAAGTACAAAACGTATAATGATGCGGTCAATGCGTTGCCCGTGGATCAACACGAATTATTGGCCTTGATGGCGCCCAGACCGCTTTATGTTGCCAGCGCCGAAAATGATCAGTGGTCTGATCCCAGGGGCGAATTTTTAAGCGCCGTAAATGCGGCGCCGGTTTATGCCTTATTCGGCCAATTGGGGTTGGGTACCAATAAGCTTCCGTCTGTTAACAAGCCCATCGGTCACCGAATCGCTTATCACATCCGCACGGGCACACACGATATTACTTTGTATGACTGGGAACAATATTTACGTTTTGCGAAGGAGCAATGGAAAATTAAATAAGGAACGGCCTTTACATAAATTCGGATTAAGGATGGGGTTTGCTGGACGCTACTTCATACAGAATTAATTCACTGGTCTTGGCTGCATCCAGGTGAATTTTTATGCCTGTTTGCGAAAGCTCCCATCCCGAAATGATTATGCTCTGCCCATCATTATCCAGTGTTACTTTATAGGATTGGGAGATATCGATGCCGCGCGGTTTGAAAAGATATTCATTGTTGTTCATTTCATTTTTAAGTTTGAACACGCCGGCATAACCACAGGTTCGGTCTTTTCGCGCATATTCCAGTACACACCAGGCTGAACCATTATTAACGCCGGCATCGGGCGTATGGTGAAAAACAACCGGGTTGTTTGCCATCACTCTCCGGCAGAATGTTTTATTGAGTTCGATATATCTTTTTATTTCTTTAAAATAGCCGGTGGTCCTGTCCGCTTCCTGGCTTCCAAATCCGACAAAAATGGGTACTGCAAAGAGCGTCACCCGCAGGTGGGTATCTATGTCTGCCAGCTGGTGCGCATACACGTTGTGGTTATGATAATAACAAATGGCGCTGGGTGGAATAAAGAGACTCATGCTGTTTATTGTACAGATGCTGTTCGGGAATGAGCTTATATCGCTTTCGCAGGAATAGTGGAACCGGGACACCATGCCAAGATCATTTCGTCCGCCGCCGCTGGCACAGTTTTCCAGGCATACATTCGGATACTCTTTTAGAATTTTGTCAAACATGCCATACACTGCCTCGTAATGACGCCACGACTCATTTTCAAGCAGCTTTCCCGAAGCGCCTTCCCTTAGATTCACCGATGCTCTGTCCGGAAATTCAATGTTGTAATCCAGTTTATAAAAATCAACTTTAAAATCCCTGACGATATGGAGAATATTGTCCTGGAAATATTTGAGGGCCTCGGGTTTTGCAAGGTTCAATACACCCAGGTCCTTTATATCCATAAAAGCCGACCATTTCGGATGCGCTTTGTACGTGCTTGATGTGCTCACGAATGCCTCGGCCTCATGCCACAAACCAAAAAGCAGTTTTTTCTTATGCGCATAGTCACGGAGACCCGCTATCCCTCCGGGAAGCCAACTTCCTTCGTTCCAGTCCCCCCTGTTCTCCGGCCATTCCGCAAAATGATTGCCATACCATCCGGCATCCACCATAAATGCTTCAATGCCCATCTCGGCCGCGATATCCATTTCGCGCAATATCCAGTCACCCGGTTTCTCCACAACCCTGCCGGCTACCGTATACATCTCCTTTCCTTTGGGCCTGGCTGGGATTACACTTCCGTACATATGTTGGTACCATAACGCCACGGCCTTGTCCAGCGTAGCATGTATCGGTCCTATATGCGTTTCGGGACTTTTAATGGTTTCTCCCGGATCAATCACCCGCAATGCACCATAGGCTTTTGGTCCGCCGCTGAAATACAATTTGCCCTTCCCCCGCACATTTCTGAATTCAGAATAGTAGCGGCCACTGCAGGCTAAGCCAATAAAAAACATTTCACCGTTAAAATTATTGCGAACAATATAATAAGGTGATGCAAACTGTTGTGGTCGTAAATCCCGGTCGATCCGGAATGTCTCCTCCGGTAGCTTTTCCCAGGAAAATCTTCCTTCCTGGCCCCATTGAATGCCACCAAAGTATCCAAGGCTGTATGTAGGAATCTGCTGCACATCTTCTGATTCGGGATTTAAATTCCATAACAGGCCGGACATAGAAGAGACTTTCGATAACGAAGCCGGCATTTTTCCCGTGTTGGTGATCTCCAGATAACGGACAAGGATAGGCGATCCGTCAAGTCGCGTTATTATTTTGACTGTTACCGGCCGGTATTCATGCGTCAGTTCCACAACTGCCTCAATAGTATTCGGACGTTCGCCTTTTCGCTCATAGGCACCCGTCCATTTCCAGCCGGTTTGAAGAGACTGCCCGTCAATTTCCAGTTCGAAGCTATTGTCTAAAGAATGCTTACTTTCCGGCATGTCAGCCGTTACGTTTTCTCTTTGAACATAGCCGCCGGCCGACCAGTAAAGGCCGATCAGTTGCTTTTTGTCCAGCACTTCTTCATAAACCGTTGTACCCGTTGTAAAAGTTACTTCGGGGCGGCCGTTGCTTTTACCAAAAGAAATGCTGACATCGGGAACGGTATTTTTCACCGAAACGGCATCTGATTTATTTTGAGCTATCCCGATGGCGGGTATAAAGAAAAACAAGATCTGTAAGAAGAGTGACCTGGAAGTCTCTCCTGAAATACGGATAATATTGCTTTTATACATGTTCATGTCGATTACTCTTTGCCGGTTGGTTCGTGTTATTTTATTGGATGGTAAACGTACATAATTTCCTTAAACCGGGCTGCGGCATATTTTTTTGAGTGCTAATTATGCGCCGTGTGCTGCGCTTTCGAATTTTTTTCCTAAAAGTAAAATATGGGTTTGATGGTCATGTTAGACACATGATGCATATAGTGATATGCCATTGAACAGATGTCATAAAGTAAATATCTTTGTTGAGGGCGTGAATCCGAATTTGAAAGCATGAGGAAAAACGGCCATTGAGGCCCATTTCAGAAAGGACTTTGAAGAAGTGCCAGAGATCGCTTGCTGGTGTACGGAAGATTATTTTTTTCAATATAAGCCTTTGTAGGCAAATGAACTGAGAGACGACTCAAACCGCGGAACCAGGGCGAGTAAAGGATTTATTTTGTATAGTTCCGGCAAAACCTCTAATTTGTCAAGGAAATACTCCAAAACGATTGAGCCTTATGACCTCTGCTCGAGCTGATTTAGAGAAGGACTGGCTATGCCAGGCCGCCGATGGCGAAAGGCATGCTTTTACGGATTTGTATACCTATTACCTGGATAGCCTATATCAATATGTTTTTCTTTTTACCAAGTCTGCCTACAGCACGGAAGAGATTGTCCAGGACGTGTTTGTCCGCATCTGGGAGCACCGGCAGATTTTGCGCGAGGTGGAGTCATTTAAATCCTATCTTTTCCGTGCTGCTAAAAACAGGGTAATCGATTATGTTCGCAGCAGGGAAGCGGAGGAAAGGGCGCTTTCCCGAGTGCTGGCCGGGCAAAAAGCAGCACCAGAAACGCCGGATGAAGCGTTCGATTATAAAGCCTACTACCATATTGTTCAGGAAGCCATTGGCCAGTTGTCACCCCGTAAGCAGGAAATATTCCACCTGAGTGCAGAGAAGGGCCTTTCGCACGACGAGATCGCCGCAGAGCTGAATATATCCAAATCCTCGGTCAAGAACCAGTTATACAAATCCTTCGACTTTATCCGGAAATATCTGGCCCGTGAGGGAGGACTTTCCTTTATTTTGACCATCTCCTTATTCGCGATCCGCCAAATTCTATAAAATATTTTTCCATCGCGTAGTGTTTTTGGAACGGGAAGCCGTCTTTATTCTGAATTAAGCATATTCCACATGGCCGGACTTCCCGAATTTATCCAGGACTTCTTAGAACGATTTGCCGATGGCGGCCATACGGAAGAGGAACACGAGCAATTTATTTACTGGCTCCGCACTGCCACCCCGGAAGAACTGGAGCTGGGGGCCGAACGGTATCGCGAAATCGCGGAAAAAAAATCTCCCGCGGAGACCGAAAACCGACGATTGGTCGACACCATAGAAGCGGCCATTGATGCGCGGGAAATGGGGCAATCTAAAATAATTCCACTGTACCGGAGGATCTGGTTCAGGGTGGCGGCGGCTGTGTTCATCATTTTACTGTCAGGTAGTGTTTGGTATATACAAAGCCGCAAAGCGGTGGTCAGTGCCGTGCTGGCAACAAACAATGCAAAATTGTTAAACGATGTTGCACCAGGCGGCAATTTGGCCATTCTCGTGATGGATGGCGGCAGACAGGTGAAACTGGGAGATGCCCGCCGGCAAACGATCACCGAAAAGAACGGCAATCAGATTTCGGATCAGAACGGGCTGCTCTCCTATGGGATCGGGCAAACATCTACAGGAACGGAGATCTACAATACAATAGTAGTTCCCCGCAAGGGACAATATCAGGTGCAATTGTCTGATGGAACAAAGGTTTGGCTGAATGCCGAATCTACGCTTACTTATCCCGTTGTGTTTACCGATAAGGATCGTCGTGTGGTCGTAACCGGTGAAGCCTATTTTGAAGTGGCCAGGGATCCGTCGAGGCCTTTTCATGTAAGACAAGGGAATTTGGACGTACAGGTGCTCGGAACGCATTTTAATGTAAACAGCTATCAGGACGAAAAACAGGTTAAGGTGACCCTGCTCCAGGGTGCCGTACGGCTTACCTCCTCTGAACGCGATAGCAAAGTTACCCTGAAACCCGGCATGCAGGGCCTGGTGATGCCGGGCGGTAAACTCACCGTTACAGATAAGGTGGATGTGAATGGAATCATAGGCTGGACGCAAGGGGAGTTCCGGTTCAGAGACGCCGATTTGAAAAGCATCCTTCGGCAACTGGTGCGTTGGTATGATGTGCAGGTGCAGTTCAGGGGAAATACAGTTGACCGGCTGTTCACCGGCGATATGTCGAGAAATAAAAATCTGTCTGCCGTATTGAAAGTACTGGAGATGAGTAATATCCACTGTTCTCTGGAAAACAACATACTTATCGTGACACCGTAAAGAAAGAAAGGCAAAAAAACGCTCCGGAGTTGAGGCCGGAGCGTGGCCGGGCAAAGCCCCGGCAGCCTGGTTACCGATAATTAAAATGGTATCTGCTTATTGTTTAACCAAACCAAAACGAAGTTATGACATTAGGAGTTTATTTCGCACCGCGGGTGCACAGATTAGGGCATTTTACCAAAGTTTTACTGGCTATGACGCTTACTTTGTTCCTGGTGCTGGCAACCTGCCTGCAGGGGAATGCTGCGGGTCATTCACAGTCCATCACCCTTTCAGAGAAGAACGCTTCCCTGGAAAAGATTTTTACGGAAATTAAAAAGCAGTCGGGCTACGATTTTTTCTATGAGTCGAAACTGCTCAAGAACGTTGGTAATGTTGACATTGATGTTATCAACGCATCCATTGAAGATGTGCTGTCTATCTGCTTTAAGAATAAGCCGCTGGAATTTAAGATTGTTGAGAATACTATATTGATCAACGCCAGGCCAGAGACGAATGTACAGTCTGCGATTAATCGTGCGTCACCGCCGGGCGAGATCACCGGCCGTGTGGTGGATGATAAAAGCGGTAGTCCCGTTGTCGGAGCCTCGATATTGGTAAAGGGATCCGGCGTGGGAACTTCCACCGATGCGGATGGAAAATTTTCCATTAACGCAAAACCAGGAGACGTGCTGATCATTTCCGGTGTTGACATCGCTCCGCAGAACTACAAGGTTGGAAGGGAAATGAGAGACCTTCTTGTCAGTGTAGTGACTCAGGCCAATAATCTGAACGAGGTGATTGTAACGGCTCTGGGTATTAAGAAAGAAACCAAACGCCTGGGTTATGCGATCCAGCAGGTAAATGCCTCCGAAATGCTGAAAGCCAGAGAGGCTAATCCCATTGGTAACCTGGTCGGCAAAGTGGCTGGCCTGAACATAGGGATCAACCAGGAAATCCTGGCCTCTCCCCTGGTATTGCTCAGGGGTAATAATGTTACCCTCTACGTTGTGGATGGCCTGCCGATCACTTCCGATACCTGGAATATTAGCCCCGATGATATTGAAACGTTCACCATATTAAAAGGACCGGCAGCCGCTGCCCTGTACGGCAACCGCGGTACGAACGGCGCCATCCTGATCACTACCAAACGCGGAGCCAGTAACCGCAAAGGATGGACTGTTGAACTGAATTCCAGCGATCAGCTCAATAAAGGATTTATCGCGATTCCAAAAGTGCAGGATCTGTACGGCCCCGGCGATAACCAGAAGTATGCTTTCGGAGACGGATTGGGTGGCGGTATCAACGATGCCGACTACGATGTATGGGGCCCAATCATGGATGGCCGCTTGTTGCCGCAATATGATGGCAAGGTGGATCCCAGTCAAACCTATACTACTACCTTCCCGGACGGTGCTATATATCAGGGGCATATACAGCCCACACCCTGGATTCCGCGTGGTAAGAATAATCTGAAGAATTTTCTTCAGGCCGGACTCCTGACGACGAACAACATCAGTATGTCTTCCGTAACAGACCGGAGCAATGTACGCATGTCTGTAACTCATTCCTACCAGCGGGGGCTCATTCCGAATTCGGATCTGAGTAAGATTAATTTTAATATTTTCGCAAGCTATGATATCACCAGCCGGCTCAAGGTGGAAGGCAACCTGAATTATAACCGGCAGTACACAGACAACATCCCTGATGAAGCCTATGGCCCCAACAGCCCCATTTATGCTATGGATGTATGGATGGGCTCCGATTGGGATATTAATGCTCCTGATATTAAAAATTACTGGCCTGCCGGCGGTGGTGCGGCAGGGGTCCGGCCGACTTTCGAAGAGTACAAGCATTACATGAATCCCTGGTTTATGTCCAACGAATGGCAACGGGGACACCTAAAGAACGATGTCTATGGGTATCTTAAGCTGAATTATAAACTCGGAAATGGCTTTGAGGCGCAGGTTCGTTCCAATGTGAGCACCAATGACGTGGTTAGAACAGAAAAGCTTCCCTGGTGGGGCCATCCTTATAGCCATGAATACCATAATCACGGAGATTATCGCCAAGACAGGCGCAGTCTCTGGGAAAATAATACAGAAGCGCTCCTTAAATACGACGGCGAGCTGGGGCATAGCGGAATAAATCTCTTCGGAGTGGGCGGGGTGAACGTGCGTAATTTTTTGTATAGCTCAAGTTTTACCACTACAGATCAACTGACTACACCGGAACTGTATAATTTTGACAATTCCACATTTCCCATCAAGTCCTGGAATTTCAATTCCAATATGCTCGTGTTGAGCGCCTACGCTTCCCTCGATTTTACGTATAAAAAGTACCTGACACTCTCGGTGACCGGACGCGAGGATAAAAGCTCTGCATTGCCCATTAGCCATAATGCATTCTTTTATCCTTCTGCCGCGATCAGCACAGTGCTCTCAGATTATATCAAAATGCCAAAGTCGGTTACCTTCCTGAAAGTACGCGCCAGCTATGCCAATGTAAAAGACGGTGGTACGAATCCTTATATTGGTACAACGCCTACTTACGCAACGACCTATGGAGCATTTCCGCTTGACTATAGTTCACAGTATTATTCCGTTTATGGTGGACCCGCCTACAATCTGGCCACGGCATACCAGACCAGCCACGGTTATAATAATCTGACCCAGGCGACCAGTACCACCAATATTGTCGATCCCGGTATCCTTCCGTCCACACACACCAACTACGAGGGCGGTATTGATATGCGCTTTTTGAAGAACAGACTGGGCTTGAGCGCAACGTATTTTAAATATATCAACGGGCCACTGCAGTATACGGCGCCAGTATCCTCAGCCACTGGGTACCTCGCCTTTATAACGAATGCCAAGAAGACGGACCGCAGTGGAGGCGAGATATCCCTACAGGGTACACCCATTCAAAGTGCTAAAGGGTTCCGCTGGGATGTACTGGTGAACTGGGCTACCTACCGCGAGATCTATACCTCGCTGACCAATAATTTATTGCTGCAAGGCAATTATGCGTTGCACCAGGGCGATCGGGTAGACCTGCTGACCAGCAATAAAGAAGCCAGGACTCCGGATGGGCAATTGATAAATGACGCATCCGGTCTTCCCATTTATTTGCCGCGTTCGCAGGTACTTGGACATGGTGATCCAGACTGGAGCTGGGGTATCAACAATAAATTTGCTTACAAGAACTTCACTCTTTCTTTCCAGTTCGACGGAATGGTAGGTGGGAAAATCCAGGATTTTGTGCTCACCAAGCAGATGCAGGGCGGAAGGGGTCTGGCCACGGCCACCGGGAAGATGGGGCAGGCACGTTTAATCGAAGCATATCATTACGGTGATCCCGGTTATACAGGCGCTTATGACAACGGCAAAGCCGTTCTGGCCGAAGGGGTGCAGATCGCGGGTGGCGGTGCCCTGGCTTTTGATGCGCTCGGTCATGTGACGAATTTTAAGGATCTCACTTTCACGCCCAATAACACCGCTACGCATTGGGTGCAGGACTTTTCGAGCAGCTACCTTGACGATCCGGAACATATGACGGTCAGCAAGACATACGCCAAGTTGCGTGAAGTAATACTCACCTATTCCATTCCTTCCTCGGCGCTGGGCAAAAGTATGATCAGCAGGATAGATATATCCCTGGTAGGCCGCAACCTCCTGTATTTCTTCCATAAAGGGTTTAAGGATATTGACGTTGACCAATATCCCGGAAGAGACATGAACAATAATGCGAACCTGTTATATGACGCCTTCCAGACGCCAACGACCAGAAGTTATGGCATTAATATAAATGTGGTGTTCTAATCTATAAATGAAAACGAAATGAAAAAATATACTATTATAGTCTCGATTTTTATTACTATGATCGCCATAGGTGGTTGTACTAAAACGATCGATAAATATACGCCCAGTCCCAATTTGCCGGTTTCCGTTCCGCCTTCTCTGCTGCTGAGGAGCATCGAATATGATATGTACAATGATCCTGGTAACCTGAATGACCATGGCGGACAAGCTGAGCGGAATTGCCAGTTCACCTGTGCCAATTTTACGTATTATGGTAACAACGCTTACTGGGACGGAGTTTTCCATCCACAGGCTCCTAACTTGAGTTACAGCACACTGACGAACGTGGTGAATATGGAGATTTCGGCGAAGAGTGCAGCGGGTGGGTCCGATAATAATCCTTACAACGCATTGGGTAAGTTTTTCCGGGCCTACTTTTTTGTGAGCATGTCACTCAAGTTGGGAGACATCCCCATGTCGCAGGCTTTATTGGGTTCGGCTAATCTGACGCCTGTCTATGATACTCAGAAAGACGTATTTATTCAGGCCAATAAATGGCTGGATTCGGCCAATACCGAACTGGCTGGTATTATTCAGAGTGGAATATTCGAATTCTCCGGCGATTCTTATTATGCGGATGTTCTCGGTAACTCTACCACGCCGGCCCTAATCAAATGGCAAAAGGTGGTGAACAGCTTCCGACTTCGCGTGTTGTGCCACTTGAGCAAGAAGGCCTCCGATCCTGACCTGAATGTGGCTGCACAATTCGCTGCGATTATCGCCGACCCGGTCCACTATCCCGTCATGAGCGACATGAGCGATAATTTGCAGTATGTCTATAACTCCACCTATGACTATTATCCCACCAACACCCAGACCTATGGTACCGAGGCCCTACGCTTCAATATGGCCGCTTGCTATACAGATTCCATGGCATCTTTAAACGACCTCCGCGTCATGATGGTTACTGAACCTGCCCGTGGACTGGGATTCCCCGACACCGATTTCAGGTCTTTCAGGGGTGCTCCTTCCGGGATGCCATTAAGCATCATGCAAGCGGGAGTAAATAGCAATACCACCAATATCTACAGCCTGACCAATCGTCACCGGTATTATGAAACCCTGGTTGGCGAGCCTACCCTGCTGCTCAGCTATCCGGAAACTTGTTTTAGTATCGCCGAAGGGATCAACCGGGGCTGGGCTACCGGTGATGCTGAATCCTGGTATAAGAAAGGCATCATCGCTGATTTCAGTTTTTATGGGGTAGTGGACGGAGCGAATACCGTTATTTTTCAAGCGCCCAGTGGCGTGCTGGGTGATGAGGTAGTCTACACGGTCCCATTCAGCTATGACAACTATTATAACCAACCGCTGGTGAAATACGATGCCGGCAATCCGGCTCACGGCCTCGAACAGATCCTCGAACAGAAATACCTGGCTTATTTCAGGAATTCCGGACTGGAGGCCTATTATCAATGGCGGAGGACAGGCGTGCCGGAATTTTTGCAAGGCCCTGATCAGTCCGGCTATGGTAACGGGGGCACTATTCCCTTGCGCTTCGCATATCCGCTTAATGAATCCAGTGTAAATGCCGCTAACTATACCAGTGCCGTCGCAAGTCAGTACGGTGGCAATGATGATATCAACGCGGCGATGTGGCTGATAAAATAATTATTAGTCAGCCGCCTCATTTTTTATATCCGAACAAACAGCCTTTTGTCTTTGGCTACCACTAAAAAGTCCTTCACCGGCGTAATGCCGGTGAAGGACTTTTTTAGTGGGCCTATAGATACCGGACGCCATCGCGGGAGAACAGGAGAGTTATTGGCACCGCTGTTCTTTATTATTTATTTAATCTTTTGGAGCACACGGTTCGATCTTTCCAAAGATTCTTCCGAATCCTTCAGTATCCGGTTGTATTTTTCTTCGGGAGTCTCCCGCTTTTTCGCATCCTGTTTATTCTCTGAGAATTTTACCGGTTGAATGCCCGGGAAAGACCTGGGTGAATTCAGGTAAGGGAGATTATATGATTTTGACAATAAGACCGGGCTATAGGCACCTTCAAAATAGAAACAGGTGGCAATAAATTTATTTACATATTCCCTGGTTTCCTCCGGAAGATAACGACGAAGCGTCCAGAAATTCTTACTTCCCGACTGTTTGACGGCCGAGTTAACGGCGCCCTCCCCACTATTATAGGCGGCAAAAACAAGCAGCCAGTCTCCGAATTCTTCGTGCAGGTCTTTCAGATATCTTGCGGCAGCCCGGGTACTTTTATAGTAATCTTTTCGCTCATCATGACGGGAATTGATTTTCAGACCCAGGATACGGGCAGTCGCAGGCATTAACTGCCAGGGGCCGGCGGCACCCACTTTGGAAACGGCCCTGGTTTGCAATTCAGACTCAACCACGGCGAGATATTTCAATTGAACAGGAAGACCGTACCGTTTAAATACAGAATCTATGATCACAAAAGGGGAACTGCTTCGCTTTCCTATTTTATACAAATTTTTCCCGTTTTCCTGAATATACGTTTTCACAAACTGCTTTACATGCCTGTTCACAGGTGCCTTATCCTTTACTTCAAAATCAACCTTTTTCGTTCCGCCGTCAACCGCCGGAACTGCAAAAAACATACATGTACAGGCCGTGAAAATATATTTTAAGGTAGTCGTATTCAATATGGGTTTCATTTGGTACAATCCTATAACCCAATCGAAGTGCCGTTTTATATATCATTGATAAACAGTGTATTCTCTGGGGTTCGCAGATTGCTTTTTTCTCCCCATTGGAAGGGATTTATGCATTTGGGAAAGTTCAGCAACGGGCCATTTTGGCAGTGAGCCTGGTCTTCATATAGTTGTGCCGAAATCGGTCACTATCCTGTAGGACGCCCGGTGGAATTGGCCTGTTCAGCTTCTGTATTGTTGGCAGTATGCAATACCTTTAATTCAACTATTCATCTTATTAAACCTTAAACTTCTTTATCGAAAAATTGTTTATCTATTAGCCGCGGCAGTTCTTTTGGGATTGATACCAGCTGCTGTTTCAGTAGCCCGGCAATACATGGAATCGGAAATCAGGAGACGTGAAAATAGGTAGTTAGCATAACGGCGAATTTTATCTTCCTTAGGATCAAAACAAATGAATATGGAAAAAGCAATATTGGCGGGTGGTTGTTTTTGGGGTGTTGAAGAACTTATACGGAATTACCCAGGTGTTATCTCCACCGTTGTTGGATATACCGGAGGGGACACGCCGCATGCCACGTATCGTGATCATAGAACGCATGCAGAAGCTATTCAAATTGTATTTGATCCTTCCCGGTTGTCTTATCGGAAGCTCCTGGAGTTTTTCTTTCAGATTCATGATCCGACTACGCGGAACAGGCAGGGGAACGACAGCGGAACATCTTATCGCTCCGCTATATTCTACCTGGATGAGACACAGCAGGAAACGGCGATAAAATTAATCGCTGAAATGAATACTTCCCATAAGTGGCCTGGGGCCATAGTCACCGGGGTATTGCCGGCTTCTGACTTTTGGAATGCTGAAGAGGAGCATCAGAACTATCTTCAAAAACATCCTAATGGATATACCTGCCATTTTAAAAGACCTGATTGGAAATTGAATTCTTGATCGCCATCGGTATGGCAGCGCTGGTGAGTGCCATTCAAGGGGATTAAAAAAATGGTTTTATGCCGGATAGAAAGTCTTCCACGAAAGATTAAGGCCGCCCGCTCTGCTTATTGTTTGGCACCGCCGGCCAACTGTAGCATATCACTTTTGGTGAATTTTACCAATTCAATAATGCTGGTTGTATGCCTTAGGAAAGGAGGGACAATTTGAAGCGCTTCCTCTTTATTGCTGAAATCGCTGATAAACCATGATTTGTGGACGCCGGATTTACAACCCCAATGAGCATTGGTAAGTATATGCGAACCGGATTCCACAAAAAGCCTGATCACTTGTTTACATTCAAAGGCATTTTCTGAGTGGGGGATTTCAATTAAATAAGTTGGCATCGTTTTTAGATTTAGTTTGTTGACTATACTTTCCAGATAAATTATTATTAAAGATTTAGGTTTTTTTACACTACATCAAACCAGCGGGCCTTACGACTTGAACCAAAATATTCCTTATCAGCCCTCAACGCTGCTGAAGCGTCGTGATGTATTCCAACGGGCTTGGGCCCGGAAAAGAAATCAACATCTACCCGTCCCACTTCACCTCTGCCAAACTCAATGTAACAGGAACCCGCACCGGTATAGGTTGTGTTGTTTTCCTTCCCGTCAAATGCGGCAATAATCGAAGCCGCGGCAATTTTTGCGGCGCCTTCTGCAAATACGCCTGCTTTTGGCGTTCCTACGCTCGTTACATCACCAATGGCATAGACATTTGGAAATTTTGTCAGCAGGTTTGTCCGGTCAACCGGGATCCATCCATTCTCGGTCATGCCGCTTTGCAGTACAACATCCGGAGCGACATGTTTTGGAATACCTAGGAAAAGGTCGAATGGCATTTCAGTTCCATCATCCAGAATGACTAGTTTTTTTGACCCATCCAGGGAGCTTACTTTTCGCTGGGGTATAAACCGGATATTTCGTTCTGCAAAAGCGCTGATCAATGCTTTCGATGAATCAGGAGAAGGCGGAATGGGAGAGCCAAAAGGTATCACCAGGCTTATGGTGCAGGCATCCCGCACTCCGGCATGGCTAAGATAGTCATGCAACATCAAAGCAGCTTCGCTGGGTGCAGGCGGGCACTTGAAGGGCGCCCCACACACGCCAACGATGGCGTGACCTCTTGTAAAATGGGGAATCAGGTTCCTCAATTTCTCTGCGCCTTCAAAAGAATAGTATTGGTTACCACATTCTGCGAGCCCGGGCGTTGCTTGGATGTCGTAATTGGCTCCGAGCGCTACGACCAATACATCGGCTTCATAGACGCTGTTTCTGGTGGTAACCCTTTTCGTTAACGGGTCAATAGAGGTGATGGTTTCTTTGCGGAATTGTACACCCGGCTTTGCAATGCTGCTGTAAGGAATTTTAATAGCATCGGATGACTTGCCGCCAAACATCAGGTCAAGCTTTGAAAATCCAAAATAAAATGATTCGTTTTGGTCTATCAGGGTAAGCTGGAGACGGTCGCCGATTTTTTCAGAAAGTATGGAACTCAGTTCCAGTCCCCCAAAACCGGCACCCAATACGACGACCCTTAATTTCATTGGCATATTTTTATTTTTAGTAGGTAGCCTAAAGTTACAGAAGTTAATGCTCTGAAGCTAAGTGGTCTGCGCGCAGTATGGCGATTCAAGCATATTGAGAACTGCGTTCACACCGCACTGGAAATTTTCGAAGTTTTCGTGTTTGGTCGCTAAATTAGTGGTACACTTGACACCGAAGATTTACATCCCTTCGGCGGTATTTTTTGCCTAATAGGAATTAGTATGTTTCTTTCCAGGAGCCTGAAGAAAATAAGGTTTAATCATGTTGTTTTTCTGTATTTATTAATTGCTATTATCGCAAGCATTCAATGTTATTTTGGTAGCATAGATTTCTCGGATCATCTCGAAAGGAGTTATCATAATTACAATAATTATATTCTTTTTAAGAATTCATTCTTCCATTTAATTCAACGTAAAGATTTATACATACCCTATCTAAATGAACAATGGGACCTCTATAAATATTCTCCAACTTTTTCATTAATTTTTGGTCTGCTTGCTTATTTACCGGATTTTATCGGGTTACTTTTATGGAATTTGCTAAACACAATTCCGTTGTTAATTGGTTTTATACAGCTTAGAAGAATTAATGTAAATAACAAGGTTTATGCGTTACTTTTTTGTTCGATTGAATTATTGGGCAGTTTGCAAAATTCTCAAAGCAATGGATTAATGGCTGCGCTTCTCATTTTGACATTTACATCTCTTGAAAATAAAAGATACTTCCTGGCAACATTTTTAGTTGTCTTTTCGGTATTTCTTAAAATTTATGGTGGTATTGGGTTTGTCTTATTCTTATTTTATCCTTCAAAAACGAGGTTGTTACTTTATACATTATTTTGGTTTCTATTATTAGGTATATTGCCGCTGGTTGCGATTGATTTAAATCAACTACTCTATTTGTATAAGAGTTGGGGCAGGTTATTGATAGCCGATCAAGGAAATTCAACGGGAATATCAGTTATGGGTATTTTACAATCCTGGTTCAAATTTAATATTTCTAAAAATATCATAACCTTTGTCGGTATTATATTATTTTTTCTTCCACTGTTACAAATACGAAAGTATAAAATTTATGATTTTAGATTGTTGGTCCTTTGTTCCACACTTATCTGGGTGATCATTTTTAATCACAAGGCAGAATCTTCTACATATATCATATCAATTTCTGGCATCGCTATTTGGTTCTTTTCTCAAACTAAAACCAGAATAAATATTATTTTACTCATCTTAGCTTTCGTATTCACTAGCCTTTCTTCCGGAGATTTGTTCCCCCATTTCATAAAGGAGGAATTTATAAATCCTTATGATATCAAGGGCTTATTTTCAATCGTAATATTTGGAAAAATATTTTACGAATTATTTAATAGAGATATGATAGCAGAGGAGGTGACATAATGGTCTATAGACAAAGAACCCATTTCTTAACGGGAAAGCTTACTGCAAATAAAATTAAAATCGCCCAAAATGATAATTGAAAAGCATTATGTAAATAGAAGCGGATGGCTTAGGGCCGCTGTCCTGGGTGCCAATGACGGCATTCTTTCGACTACGAGTCTGGCAATAGGTATTGCTGCAGCAAGCGATACAAGAAATCCAATTGTCCTTGCAGCATTGGCGGGCCTGGTTGCCGGGGCCATGTCCATGGCAGCTGGGGAGTATGTTTCTGTAAGTTCTCAAACGGACATTGAGAACGCTGACCTGAAACGGGAGAAAAACGAACTCACAACAATGCCAGAAAGTGAATTAGAAGAATTGTCTGAGATATACGTGAAAAGAGGCTTAGATAAACAACTTGCTTTGCAGGTTGCGTCACAACTTACAAAACATAATGCATTGGAAAGCCATGCAAGAGACGAATTGGGAATTAATGAGATTACCCAACCAAAGCCATTACAGGCCGCATTAGCCTCAGGTGCATCATTTATATCTGGTGGTATTCTGCCTTTATTAGTCTCAATTTTTGCTCCGATAAAATTTATGGTGATCTATCAATATTTATTTTCAATCGTATTTCTGGCACTCTCTGGTGCTGTTGCTGCCAAAGTGGGAGGGTCAACAATCATGAAAGGAATTATCAGAATCTGCTTTTGGGGCACGGTTGCTATGGGGATAACTGCGCTGGTCGGTTACCTTTTTGGTGTAAAGACTGCTTAAGGCAAAACTAATCACATTGGAAGCCTTTCAAGGGGTAACCTTTTCA
>JBEPUT010000050.1:0-33943 GCA_041691395.1 Chitinophagaceae bacterium | reverse complement strand
GCAGGCCTGAGCGCTCTACCCCTGTTTTGTTTTTCGCAAAGCCGGCAAAAGCCATCCTTCATCTTAAGAAATAATATAAGCCAGAAGACCATTGCATTTGGAAACAATAGAATGCAATTGACCCTTGACTACAACGGGAAAGCGAATATTTCCTCCCTGACCGTTAACGGCGAACAGGTGATACAGGGTAATGCAGGCATATATTCCGAAATTACCACTGGATTGGCGGTTTTTTCGACTTTGAAAACTAACACACCCGCTAAGATCCTGGTGGAAGGCAACAGGATAAAATTGCGGGGGATAAGCTATGGTGACAGGAATTTGGGAATAACAGAAAACTGGACATTTACCATCCATAAAGCAGATATTGTTTTTGATGTGGAGCGGGTACTGTCGAAGAAACAAAGGGTAGAGGAATCAGCCTCTCCCCGGTTCAACTTTAAAAGCATCAATACCTGGGAAGGGGCTTTTCAGGGCTTCGGCGGATTGGCCTGGTTTTACCTTTTCAATCAAAAACTATGCACATACGGGGTACATACCCATACTGCCAGTTTCTGGAATAGTCAATCCGGTAATGGCCTGAAGGTTGATGTTGACGCCCCTGATCAGCAGATTGCGATGAAGTACAGCAGAACAAACGATGATCAGCTGGCATACTCCATCACCTCTTCTGATCGTGAAATGCTGCCCCGCTATGAAGCCGGCACTAACCGGAAAAGATTTATTCGCCATAAAACGGATGTCTGGTCGCCCTATGAGATGGATGAAGGAAAGTCGAACCAACGGATAACCTTATCTTATTTTGATTTTAATAAAGTTTACGGACGCGGGAAATTTGTTGGAGTCAACGGCTCCCAGGTAAGTTCGATTTTGAATACGATTGCCCGCATTGGTGTGATTGATGCAAAGCTTTTTGGCGGCAACAGCTGGCATACGCCTTACGGACCCATCTGTCTGCATGAACAGTATATTGCCCAGATGGGTCTTGCCATCAACGACAGCGCCTATCTCAAGGGCTATGAAAAGGCGCTTGATTTTTACCGGGATAATGCGGTAAGGCCTGATGGCAGGGTGATCTCCCGCTGGGCCTATGACAATTCAGACGCGATGCCCGGAGAAACAACTGATTCCGGTTTTTATGAAGCCCAATGGGGATATTTAATGGATTCAAATCCTGACCTGGTGACCAATGTGGCAGAGCTTTATGACCAGACAGGAAATATAGACTGGGTGAAATCCCAGCAACAGTCCTGTGAAAAAGTGCTGGACTGGATCATTCGCCGGGACAGCGATGGAGACGGTCTTGTAGAAATGATGACCAACAGCGAGCTGGAAAAAAAAGGAAGCGACTGGCTGGATATTGTCTGGGCTTCCTATGAGAATGCTTTTGTAAATGCCAATTTATATCATGCCCTGGTGAAATGGGCCGCCATTGAACGTCAGCTGGGGAATACGGACAAAGCAAAAGCGTATGAAACTTTTGCATCAAAACTAAAAATCAGCTTTAATAAACCAATCACTGCCGGAGGTTTCTGGGATGAGGAAAAAGGCTGTTACGTTCATTGGCTGGATAAGGATGGCAGTGCACACGGCAGAAATATGGTTACGCCGGTAAATTTTATGGCCATCGCTTACGGTATCTGCGACGATAAAGACAGGCGCAGCATCATTCTGGATGGCATTGAAAAGCAAATGCAGAAAGAGCAGCTTTTTTTCTGGCCCATCACCATGTCGTCGTATGCGCCCGGTGAATGCAGGGAAGATCAGTTTCCTTTTCCGGCTTATGAGAACGGCGATCTTTTTTTATCCTGGGGATCTGTGGCCGTAGAAGCTTATGCTGCCTATAAACCTGAACTGGCGCTGAAGTACGTTAAAAATGTCATGAACCGGTATAGTCAGGATGGGTTGGCCTTTCAGCGGTATGGGCGGGTGAAGCAAGATGGTCTTGGGGATGATATCCTTTCAGGAAACTGTCTCTCGGTGGTTGGCTTATACCAGACCATCTATGGGATTAATCCGTTATATAACAGGTTCTATCTTGATCCGCACATAAGCAAAGCGCTTTCGGGAACGCAACTGAAATATAATTTTCGCGGCCAGTCATTGACTGTAGTGCTTGACCTTCAGCACTATTCGGTATCGAATGGGCAGTATAAAATAATCTGTTCCGATGATTTCGGTTTTTATGGCCTTCATAATCAATTGTCTTTCTTTCGGAGTAATGATTCTGCCGCGGCCCTGGGGGTAAAAACAGGGAGCGTAGTCAGGCTGACCCTGGATATTAAACATTGGGAACCCAAACAAATGGAATGGTTGCAGGTTTCCGAAAACAAGCGAACACAAAAGTTAGCGTACACCTTAAGTCAGCTCCGGCCGGATTCAAAATATATGGTTACTGTTGCCGGTAAAATGCTTGGTCATTTTAAAAGTGATCATACGGGCGCTATCAGCTTTAATTATAAAACATCGGGTTTGGCTGAAAAGATTATCGTCACGCGGATTTAGTTATTGTAAGATACAGGTCGGAATCCGTATTGCAGATCGTTGATCATAAAGTAAGGATTACTCCTGGCCGCGCTTATCGTCTTCCGGATGAAAAGAATTACCCGCTGGCTACGTTAAGTTTCGATTTGTTAAAAAAAGATTCTATTTATGAGTACGGCGTCCGGTTCAATGAAATGAAAGTCGAAGGAGTACGCTTGGATGCGGTGGCGGACCCGCCTTTGATTCCAAGAAGTTAATATGGGTTGCGGCATAGAAGATCATAGAGCTAAAACAAATACAGTATGAAAATAATTTGCATGTTTTTTTTGTTGTGCTGCACAGGGAATTTAGCGGCACAAACTCCTCTTCAGCAAAAACAGGAAGCATTGCCGTTTTATCCCTCCATTGAAAATGAGACAGCGAAAGGCGACTGGCTTTTAGGAAACACCCATGCAAAGACGAAAATTTACAAAAGCGCGAATGGGAAGGATTTGGTCATATCAAACGGCCTGGTATCCCGGCAGTTCCGCTTGCAGCCGTATATGGCTTGTTTTGGATTCAGAAATCTGATTACCGGGAAAGAAATGCTGCGGGCCATTGAACCGGAAGCGGAGATTATGATCAATGGCCAATCATACGCGGTGGGCGGAGTGAAAGGACAGTTTGAAAGAGGCTATATCCAATATGACTGGTTGAATAAGTTTGCTGCAGATGATCAGGCTTTTCAGCTGGTTGAATTTTCCATCCGGGAGATACAATCCCGTTTCAAATGGAAGCCGGTGCGCTGGAGCACACGCAAGCAATGGCCGCCCAAGGGTAAAGAAATAGATTTTACATTCCGGTTGCCGGGGAATGCATTGCCGGGCGTAACCGTGGAGGTTTGTTATGAAATGTATGATGATATTCCGCTTCTGTCCAAATGGGTTGTCGTGCACAATGGGGGCCAGGAACGCATGAGGATTAACTCATTTAAAAGCGAAAAGCTGGCCATGGTGGAAGAAAGCGCCGGTGTTGACAAAGACGGGAGTTATCCTTCACCCCATATCTGCGTGCAAAGCGATTATGCTTTTGGCGGCGGTTCGTATGCGGATGCCAATCACAGCACCAACTGGTTGCCGGATTCATTGTACACGTCCCAGGTAAACTATACCTTGCAAAGCCATTGTTTGCTGGAAAGCAAACCACCTCTTGGGCCGGATGAGGTTTTGCAGCCCGGGCAAAATTTCGAAACATTTCATACCTACGAATTGATGTATGATGGTTATGACCGGGAGCGCTGTGGTTTAACCGAACGGAAGATGTACGCACTGATCGCACCATGGGTTACCGAGAATCCCATATTTCTTCATCTCACCACGACCAATCCGGAGGAGGTAAAATCGGCCATTGACCAATGTGCGGACGTGGGTTTCGAAATGGTGATTCTGAGTTTCGGCAGCGGGCTGGATATGGAGGATACCAGCGATGCCAATACGGGAAAATTTAAAACACTGGCGGATTATGCCCATTCCAAGGGGATTGAGATCGGCGGATACTCTTTATTTTCCAGTCGCCGCATTGATCCGGCAGACGATGTGATCAATCCCAAAACCGGCAAGCCGGGCGGAGCTATTTTTGGTGATGCGCCTTGTTTGGGCAGCCAGTGGGGGCTTGATTATCTGGAGAAGTTGAAAACGTTTATCCACAAAACGGGATTTAATGTATTAGAAAATGACGGCCCCTATCCGGGGGATATTTGTGCCTCCGCGAAGCATCCGGGACATGCCGGTATGAACGATTCTCAATGGAAACAGTGGTGGCTGGAAGCGGCTTTTTACCGCTGGTTAAGGGAAAAGGACGTATATCTGAATGCGCCCGACTGGTATTTTTTGAATGGTTCCAGCAAAATAGCTATAGGTTACCGCGAAGATAACTGGTCATTGCCCAGGGAGCGCCAGATCATTCTAGGCAGACAAAATATTTATGACGGCACCTGGGATAAAACTTCGGGCATGAGCTGGACCTTTGTGCCGCTCACCCAATATCATGGCGGAGGATCTGCAGCAACCATCGAACCGCTGCACGAACACCTAGATGCTTATGAGGCGCATCTTGCCCAGAATTTTGGGAGCGGCGTTCAGGCCTGTTACCGCGGCCCGAGATTATTTGACACGCCGGCTACGGAGGCGCTGGTAAAGAGGGAAGTGGCCTGGTATAAAAAATACCGGCGCATACTCAATGCCGATATGATTCATATCCGCCGTCCGGATGGAAGGGATTATGATGCGGTGATGCACGTGGATCCTTTAGGAAAAGAAAAGGGCCTGGTCATGCTCTACAATCCTTTGGGCACCCCCATTAGCCGGAAAATCACATTGCCCTTATACTATACCGGCTTAACTAAGGTAGCCGGGATAAGAGAAAAAGAAAATGGGATGAGATTGTATCCTTTAAACAGGGACTATACCGTGGAATATGTTGCAAAAATCCCCGCGCATGGGTATACCTGGCTGGTGATTGAGTAAAGAGGGTGCAGGTGCATTGTAAGCCCCTGCTGTTATTAGCGGGACTATCGTTTTATAGGTGTAAATCCGGAACACAAAAATGGAAATGCTACTTTTGGTTTCAGATGGACCATGTACTCAATAATCCGATCTACAACGCGCTCATTTCCGGGAATAAAATTTTTGCCCGGGGTGATGAAAGGGTGAAATTTTTTCCGGAGGATATATCTCCTTTTGCAGGGCTTCCGGAAAATTCGCAGCCTGACCTGCATGTGCTGTATCAGATCAGTCCCGCTAAAAGCTTTTTTATTTTATTTACGGTGCAGGAAATGGAAATTCCGGTTAAATGGAAGGTCATGGCTCAAATGAATATTCTCCAGATGGTCCGTAACAATCCGGTGCCGTTGGCGGAAGCGGATGAGGAATTGATTGTTTTACAGGAAGAACAGGTTCTGGAAATGATGGCTTTAACCAAAATGACTAACCCGGGGCCGTTTGTTTCCGGAACCATCAGATTTGGGCATTATATGGGTATTTTTAAAGAGGGCAGGCTCGTGGCCATGGCCGGTCAGCGTCTGCACCCGAATCCTTTTGTCGAGATCAGCGCGGTCTGCACCCACCCTGACCATGTTGGAAAGGGTTATGCAGGCATACTGGTTAATGACCAGATCAAACGAATCCTTGCCGGATCAGAAACCCCGTTTTTGCATGTGCTGGAAGTAAATGAGCGTGCTATTAATTTGTATCAGAAATTGGGTTTTGTTATCCGGAAGAGAGTGATTGGCTATGGACTGCAGAAACAGGATGATCATATCCATCCAGAGAGATATGCATGAATAAAACGATCTTTCGCATGGGAATACATTTAACTACCTTTTCACCGGATGATGGAAGGTATGATGTTGGAAAGCATCCTTGGCTTTCAGGAAGGGCAATTCTTTTTGTTTGGATTGTTGCCGTCTTTTCCACCTCGTAAGGAGTTTTCTTATTTTTTTTGCTCTTTCTTGTTTCACAGCTTCTGTATACATAAAATTCCTTTTTTTATAGAAGAAAGGGTAGCTGGAATCCGCCAGACTAAATACAATTTACCAATAAATTATTTAAGGAATCCCCAATGGGCAGAAAATAGGATACAAAAAAACAGGCCATGATCATGGATTGGCGATATTTTCTAAAACGAGCTTTGATGCTTTGCATTCACCGGCTTTCAAAACGACCGATTTTTTCTGTTATTTTAATGCGGTACATGACCCTTTTAATCCGGTTACTGTCGTCAATGAGAATATTTGGCTCATGTTCATGCGGGTGAACGGAAGGCACGGTCAATAGATCAAGGATACTGTTGTATAAATATTTTCTTGCGTCGAGCGCATCATTGTCAAAAAGCTCTTCAAAATAACCCCAGGCAATCACACTCTGCCAGTTAGACATGCTGCTCATCACGTCCACTTCGAAGCAAACGTATGGATTTTTGCGCATGATATCCAGTTTTAATCCTTCATTGGTCTGACCAATGAAGTGCTCGCCGTCAAAGACATAGGTTACCGGAGTGATGTATGATTTTATCTCATCATGATAACCAATCCTGCCAACGGCATTCTGTGTCAGGAGATTATTGATCTGAATTTCTGTAAGTGTTCCGAGCATGGATTTATTCTTTTGATATTTTCCAATTCTTATTACTGTATGAAATATTACAGCCACCGCCGTCATTTTCCCGGTTGTTTGGTCAATCCCCCGTTTTCCCCGGAATATGGCTGTTCAAAAGTAGTTCGGGCTTTTTCGTAAAAGACTGACCTGAATTGCTATCCGGGATGATTTTGGTCAGCAACAGCACCGGAATGCAGCATGAGAAGTATCATTACAATAGGCAATTCAAATCATAAGAATCTGCCTTGGTAAGCATTTAATTTACATTATTAAAACCAGGCAGATGAATCCACCCAACAGTCTACAGGAGATATATCAGATAAATGAGACGGATTTTGTATCAGATATCATAAAAAAGGATTACCGGACCGCAATTGTGTTCTGGAAATATGACACTGATTTCTGCTGTGGAGGCAGATTGCCGCTGGCCAAGGCGTGTCTTGCCGGAGGTGTGAACCTGCAAAATATAAAGCGTGAACTGGAGCAGGTCATCCAACAAGGTTCTGTATCCAGCACGTTGAATTATAAGGAATGGAATCTTGATTTTTTGATGGAATATATCATTCATGTCCATCATGCCTACCTGAAAACAATCTTGCCTTTGCTGAGTGTCCGGATTCAGGAACTTGCTGCAAAGCACCAGGAAAAGTTTGGTTACCTGCCGGAGCTTGCGGACATATTCAGGAAATTGGAAATGGGAACATGGCCCCATTTAAGCCAGGAAGAAGAGATCACTTTTCCCTATATACGGCAGATGGAATATGCTTACAATAATAAAGAAGCGTATGCGGGCCTTCTGGTCAGAACATTAAGCAAACCCGTGGAAGAGGTTATAAAGTACAATTACGGCCTGATGATAAAATTCCTGAGCCGGATCAGGGAGATTACGGCAAACTATACTCCTCCTGAAAATGCCTGTTCTACCCATAAAGCGGTTTACGCCCTTTTGCGTGAAATGGATGGCAATCTTTCGCAACACCTGTATCTGGAAAATGATATCCTGCTACCCAAAGCGATAGCCATGGAAAATGAACTGCTTCTCCTGGTTGGCTAAAAAACAATCCTCTTTGTGTCACGGGGCGGAATCGATTTTATCAATAGGCGAGATTTTTTAATTTATTAATGTCCTGTATGCGGATTTTACCTTCCCTGATCTCCAATAACTTTTCAGCCTTAAAATCACTCAGCGTGCGGATCAGGGATTCGGTTGCCGTTCCAACATAATGGGCAATATCATCCCGGGAGATATCCACCGATTGACCGGAAGGATCCTCTTTGCCGAATTTTGCGTAAATATCTATCAGCGCCCGGGCAACCCGCTTGCGGAGGGAACTATAAGCCAGGCTTAACAAACGGTCTTCTTTATCCTGTACGTTTTGAGCAACAATTTTGATAAATTTCCTTGCTATCCCTTCGTCGTTATAGACCAGGGAAAGAAATTCTTCTTTTGGTATAAGCACAATTTCGGCATCTTCCAGAACACTGGCTGAATCCTTATAGCTGCTATCTTCCAGTAAAGGAAGATAGCCCATAAAATCTCCGGCAGAATACAGATTGGTGATATAATCCTTTCCATCTTCATGGAGCCGGTAAGCCTTAACCTTCCCTGTTTTCAGGTAATACAGATATTTTGATCTTTTCCCTTCCTGATATACATGCGCTTTTTTTGGCAATTGCTCAGATTCATAATTCTCCAGCTTCATATCGATGAGGCCTGATCCGCGCAGATTGCCCATTAATTGATTGACTCCCTTTTCACCATCAGCATATTTACCATGGATAATTTCATATTTTTTTAACCGGATCTCAATGGCATTAAGGAGTTCTATATCGTCAAACGGCTTGGTAATAAAATCATCTGCGCCCATTTCCATGCCTTTCCGGAAATCCAGCCGCTCCGTTTTGGCAGTCAGAAAAATAAATGGAATAAGCGCGGTTGCGGGATTCTTTCGCAGGAGATGAAGCACGCCATAACCATCCAGTTCAGGCATCATGATATCACAAACGATGAGGTCGGGGTGTTTGGTTAAAGCCAATTCCATTCCCTTTTTCCCATTTTCTGCCGTCAGCGTATGGTATCCGGCAAGAGACAGGATTTCGGCTATATTTTCCCTGATATCATCATGATCATCTACTATTAGTATTGTTTTCATAATCTAAAAGTTAGTCATCAATGCCTGCAGTATAGGCAGCCTGACAAAGACCGAAGTGCCTGCGTTCAGTATACTTTCCACCCGAATGGAACCTTTCAGCAGGTCCACGTATCTTTTAACAATATGTAATCCCAGGCCCGTCCCCTCAATATTCACCGCATTTTTACCACGGTAGAAACTGCTGAACAAATGTTGCTGATCTTCTTCGGATATGCCCACGCCTTCATCCTTTACGGACATCATTAAATAATCATTTTCCTCCCGGATGACCAGCGTAATAACCGATCCTTCTCCTGAAAATTTAATGGCATTGCCCAAAAGATTGATCAGGATATTTTTCAGCAGGCGCTTATCTGTAATAAATTCCTTGCCGCCTGTATAATGCTGGTTAATCAGCTGACCTTCTTTCTGGGTTGATTGCATTTCATCAATGACCTCTTCCAGAAATTCCTGCACGTTAAATATGGATGCTTCTGCTTTGATTCGGTTCTCATCCAGTTTTCCCAGAGAAAGGAAATCTTCAAGCAAATCGTTGAGGTGTTTGACCGAGTCCTTGATGCGTTTAATATGTTTGTCGCGCTTGTCCTGTTCATCTTCTTTTGTATACCTGGATATCAGTGCGGCAGAAGATAGTACGGTACTTAGTGGCGTCCGGAATTCATGGGAGGCCATGGAAACAAACCTGGATTTTATTTCGTTTAGTTCCTTTTCTTTATTTAATGCTTCGTTCACTTCCTTTTGTGATTTTTCGAGTTCTTTCAGGGCTTCCTGCAGGATCCTGGTCCGCTGCTCCACTTTCATTTCGAGCTCGGCATTGAGTTTCCGCATATCCGCGGTTATTTTTTCGAGTTGAGCGCGATGTTCCAGCATGTTTTGCTCGGATTGTTTACGCAGCGTGATATCCACAATAAAAGCAATCACGAAAAGCGCATCGTTCTGCCGGTAATAACTCAGGCTCACTTCTACCGGAAATTCCCTGGCGTCTTTAGTTTTGGCAAACAGGTTACGGCCGTAGCCCATAGTGCGGTTGGAGGGCTTTTCGTTAAATAAGTCACGGTATTGCAGATGGTCATTATGAAAGCGGCCGGGTATAAGGGTTTCGATGGACCTGCCCAGTAATTCCTCTTTTTCATAATTGAACAATTTTAAAGCAGCAGGATTTATAAGGATGATCTCTCCTTTTTCGTCGGTGAGAATAATGCCCTCCGTCGCATATTCAAATAAAGCGACCACCTGGCCTTCATTTACGTTTTCTGAATTATACAATCTCTTCACAGCCCTTTATTTTTTGAAATGCACATTATATTTGGCGGGACTCCCAACAAATTTCAAAAGTCGCGAGCTAATATACAATCATTTTGCTATACGTCTTTCGTATTGAATTTACGAACAGCCATCCAGGCGGGCATGCCAATCCAAAGGAAAATGGCCAGCGAGGCATAAAACACCTTTGCGGATGCCGACATGGGGGCCTAGGGCTCATTTCAGGCAGATTAATTTCATCTTTTTCTTCTTTATTGATATATGACTGCCTGATCTTCCCTGATTAAAATCATAAGGGTAGCTGACCCCTCTTATAATTCCCGGATTATGCCTGAGCTACTTTTACCGAATGAAAGCACTCGTATATCACGGTCCGGACAAAAAATCCTGGGATGAAGTAACAAGGCCCATTATACAGGCACCTACCGATGCCATTGTAAAGATCATCAAAACGACCATCTGTGGCACCGATCTGCATATTCTCCAGGGAGATGTACCCGAAGTAACGGAAGGCAGGATACTGGGGCACGAAGGCATAGGAATTATAGAAGAAGTGGGAAACGCCGTGAGCAGTTTTAAAAAAGACGACCGGGTACTTATATCCTGCATCAGTTCGTGTGGAAAGTGCGAATATTGTAAGAAGGGCATGTATTCGCATTGTGTGAACGGCGGATGGATATTGGGTCATCTTATTGATGGTACCCAGGCTGAATATGTCAGGATACCCTTTGCTGATAATAGTCTATATCATATCCCTGCGGGTTCAAATGACGATGCCATGGTGATGTTAAGTGATATCCTTCCGACCGGCTTTGAATGTGGCGTTCTGAATGGCCAGGTGAAACCGGGGGACGCGGTAGCTATTGTGGGTTCAGGTCCGGTTGGCCTTGCCGTATTATTAACCGCTCAGTTTTATACCCCCGCCAGCATCATTATGATTGATGTGGATGATAACAGGCTGGAGGAAGCCAAAAAATTTGGTGCCACGCATGTCATTAACAGCCAAAAGAATGATGTTATCAAAGAGGTATTCGCGCTTACCGGAAACAAGGGGGTGGATGTTGCCGTGGAAGCGGTTGGCGTACCGGCAACTTTTGAACTTTGTCAATCTATTATTGCCCCTGGAGGGCATATCGCCAATGTTGGCGTGCATGGTAAATCCGTGGAGCTTCACCTGGAAAGATTATGGGCACAGAATATTACCATCACCACCAGGCTGGTAGATACAGTTACAACGCCCATGCTACTAAAAACAGTAAGTTCCGGAAAGCTTGTGCCGGAAAAGCTAATTACTCATCATTTTAAGTTGAATAATATTATGGAGGCTTATGAAACTTTTGGTCACGCTGCAAGAGAAAAGAGCTTAAAAGTTATTCTGAGTAATGAATAAATAATCCATTAATTTTTTAAATACATTTTATGAAAAAGATACTTTTTGCCTGTGATGGAGATCATTTCCCTGAAGGCGCATTTAAATTCATCAAATCGCTGCAGGCCAATGAGCCGGTAACCCTGAAAGGAATGTTTTTTACAGGAATAGCCATCCGGCAATTAAGCTCCCCGGTTTACAGCTCTTTTGCTGCTCCCTATGTCCGTTTGATAGAAGAAGAAAGGCAATCCCTTATTAAAAGCAGGGAAAGATTTATTCATCAATGTGAATCATATGGTATCAGGCACAAGATCGAAGAATATGAGGGAGGTTGGGATCAGGCCCAGTTTATTAAAGAAACCCGCTTTGCCGATCTGGCACTCATCAGTGAACAATTGTTTTGCAAGGAAATACTCGAAGATCAGCCGAATTCATTTATGGAGGAAGCTTTGCGCATTGCGGAATGCCCGGTAATGATCATTCCGGAAAGCTTTTCATCAGTTGAGCATATCGTGGTCGCTTATGATGGCAAAAAAGAAAGCGCATTTGCCCTGAAACAGTTCAGTCATTTGTTTTCCCAGTTTGATGAATTGCCCGTTGAATTCGTTTATGTAAAAGATGATGAAACAGACGATATTCCAGACATGGATTTGCTAAAAGAGTATTCGAATGCGCATTTTGACGCGGGGAATATTACCAAGCTGAATTTTCAGGCGGACCAGTCTTTCAGGGAGTGGCTGCAAGATAAAAAGAATGCTTTGCTGGTTGCAGGCTCTTTTTCCAGGTCAGGTACTTCAATGTTGTTCAAGCCAAGTTTTGTAAACCAGATAATTAGAAAGAGTTCCATACCTGTATTTATAGCGCATAATGTTTAGTAACCCCGTTTTGAATCCATATCCAACATCAGTTTATTTATTACACATCATGAAACCCTGCTTCAATTCCCTACTCTGATCCTATGTATTTATCTTCAGTACAAGCTATAGCAAAGATCAAATCCGGCAGCAATTTGTTCATACAAACCGCTGCGGCAGCTCCCCAACAGCTGATCAGGGCGCTGGCGGCCAGATCTGCCGAATTGAGAAACGTGACCATTTATCAAATGCACACGGAAGGAGAAGCGCCGTATGCTGCAAGGGGAATGGAAGATGTGTTCAGGGTAAGATGTTTTTTTATCGGGGCTAATCTTCGAAAGGCCGTACAGGAGGGAAGGGCAGACTATATTCCGGTATTCTTAAGTGAGATTCCGGCTCTATTCAGAAGCGGAGAAATAAAAATTGATTTTGCCCTGGTTCAGGTATCTCCTCCGGATAAACATGGGTTTTGTTCATTGGGTGTTTCTGTAGATATTGCTCCGGCGGTTTTAGAAACAGCTTCCTGTATCATCGCGCAGGTCAATCCCAACATGCCCCGAACGCATGGCGGCGGATTCATCCATGTCAGCAAAATCAATACTTTGGTGGAAGTGGATGACGAAATTCCTGAAATCAAAATAGAGGAAGCGGACGCACTGACCTGCTCCATCGCCAGCCATGTAGCTTCCTTAATTGAAGATGGAGCTACCTTGCAAATGGGAATTGGAAAGATCCCCAATGCGGTGCTCAGCATGCTTGGCGGACATAAAAAGCTGGGTATCCATACAGAAATGTTTTCTGACGGGATCATCGATTTGATCGAGTCAGGCGTAATTACGGGGGAGCTCAAAAAAAAGCGTCAATTTAAGATTGTCTCCAGTTTTGTGCTGGGAACTAAACGCCTTTATCAGTTTGTAAACGATAACCCCCTCATTGAAATGCTGGATATCGGGTATGTGAACGATAGCCATATCATTCGCCAGAATCCCAAGGTTACGGCGATCAACAGTGCTTTGGAAGTGGATATTACCGGGCAGGTCTGCGCCGATTCCATTGGCCCTAGAATGTACTCCGGTGTTGGTGGACAAATGGATTTCATGCGCGGTGCCTCATTATCTGAAGGTGGAAAACCCATCATTGCCATGCCCTCCACAACCAGTAGAGGGGAAAGCAAAATTGTTTCCATGCTCAAACCCGGGGCAGGTGTAGTTACTACGCGGGCTCAGGTTCATTATGTTGTCACTGAATACGGGATTGCCTATTTGCATGGTAAAACCTTGACAGAAAGGGCAAAAGCTTTAATTGATATTGCCCATCCCTTGCACCGCGAGGAATTATTCGCGAAAAGGCAGGATCGGGTGTCTCAATCTTTTCCACCCATTTTATGCTGAATATTTTTTGCTTGCCAAAGGTCACAAGGCTCCAGTCTTCAGGAGCATCAGGGGCCGGCGGCTATGCCAGGCGATGGGAAGAATATTACCATTAACCTGGAAGTGGCATCGGCCGGCTGGTTCCTGACCAACAACATAATGATTAAGGTTGAATACGTCAATCAGGAATACCAGCATTATCCTGCCGACAATATCCTTAACGGGGGCAGGTTTAAAGGAACAATGGTGGAAGCTTCGATCGGATTTTGACGCTCATCTGCCTCTGTTAAAATCGCAGTTGCACAGCAGCTTTTGCAGGACTGCAGGAAATGGCAATATAGCTTAACAATAAAATGGAGAACACCACAAACGCCCAGGCTATTAACAAGGCGCGCCCATAAGGCTTTTCATACGCAACGCCGTTGGGACCGGCAACGACATCGGCTGTAAGCCCGTCTTCGGTCAGCCCATATGGGGCCACGCTTTTGCCACGCAGCAGAAAATATAAAACCACCAGGTTCACCCAATACAAGTGCTGGGAAGTGAACCGGGTGGTCAACCAGGTCGCACTGATTATATTACTGATCAGTATATACCAGGCTAAGTATACGATGGTTAGGGTAATGACAATTTTTTTGAGGGGATTTGAGGGGTGATGCTGGAAAGTCCGCGCCAGGAAATTGAAACGATAAGCGATCCACCCGACCAGGATCATGGAAATAACAGACAGGATCCACGAGATCCACTGCCAGGTTAAGGCGAAGGTGGCCGGATTGTCAGCGGCAAGACGTGTACCCGTCCCAGTCATTGTTTTTGTATTAACTCCCTGGATCAGGCAAATCACCGGAAGCAGTAAGATCAGGAAAACCCAACCAGCATTATTCGAAACTTTGCCAGCACCTCTTCCTTTCGGCCAATGGCCGCCAGCGAATACCCCATAAGCCATACCCAGTCCACCGAAAAATCCAATGGAATATTCCATTACATTCCACCAGTTAAAATCGATACCGGAAGATCTTCCCATCCTTTGCAAAAAATTGCCGAATCCGAATCCAAAGCCGGCCCCCAGTGCACTAAAAAAGGCAGTCCGGAGCGCATGCCTGTATCCGTTGCGATAGAGATACCAACCCAATGCGCAGGAAGCGCCTAAACAACCTGCCCACATTTCGGATCTCGGCGGCGTCATTAACCACTCCAGCTCGTATATAAAAAAACCCCAGCATAAATAGGCGCCAACGAATAGTTGGGTGAACAAGGCCGCCCAGTCCGTTTTTCTTTCGGAGGAGGATTCCAAAGCCAGCCCCGTTATTCCTCCTCCGAGGAATCCATACAGACCGCCAATGACCACCAGCATCATCAACCCATAACTTACGTTCAGATAGTCCCCCGCCTGTCCGTAGGCCACCACGGCCCCATAACTGATTACTCCGCTGATACCCCAGGAGATGGAACCCAGTGCAACGATTGCCGGCAACCGCGCGTACCAGTCGTCACGGCCGGACAAGCAAACCACGGCCAGCACACCGATGGCTCCCGCCCAGGCAGCGCCATATTCATGACCGATCTGGCCACGGGCGGCCCAGGCCGTGCCCAAGGCAAGTGCAACCGGCAACATTTTTCGGATGAAGAAAGCGGCATATTTCATATGTTCGGTATTGCCGTGGGGTTCTCAGCCCTGGACAAACAGATCCTTCTCTGATTTACCCATGCCATCGGGGGTAGTATAAAAAGGCCTTTTTTCAATTACATAATGGGCATCATCGGGAATGCCCAACGCATGGTAAAGGCTCTGATGGACCTGATCAATGGTTATGGGTTTGTCCACCGTTTTGCATGGCCGTTCATCTGCGGTTTTGCCATGCACATATCCTTTCTTTAAGCCGCCCCCAAACATCAGCATGGAACAGCCATCCGTGAAATGGCGGTGCATGCCATAAAATTTAATATCCTTGATGATATCGGGTTGGTTCACCTGCTCCTGTACTTTTTTTCCGGGTCTGCCTTCCACCATCATGTCGCGGCTGAATTCGCTGGCAAGAATTACGATGGTACGGTCGAGCCGGCCGGTGCGTTCGAGATCTTTTATCAATTGGGCAATGGGGCCGTCAATCTGTTTTTTCATGTCGGTAATGCGCGTATGCCCGTTATCGTGCGTATCCCATCCCTTGAACGGTTCGTATTCTGTTGTAACACTGATGAACCTGGCTCCTTTTTCAGTAAGCCTGCGCGCCATCAGGCATCCAAGGCCAAACCGGCCGGTGTTATAGACGTCATATATTTCTTTGGGTTCGCGGCTCAGATCAAATGCTTCTGCTTCGGGAGACCGGAGCAGCATGTACGCCTGTTCCATCGAGCGCTTCAAAGATTCTTTCTGGTAATCGCTTCCAAATTCGCCCAGCGGGCCTTTTTTGATTAATTCTTCATACAACTGATTGCGCCGCTCAAATCTTTTGGCGCTCATGCCTGCAGGTGGTCGAACACTCTCAAGGCCGGAAGACGGGTCGGAAATCAAAAACGGGCCATATTCATTTCCTAAAAAGCCTGCCGTGTGAAACGCCTTCAACTCTTCGCCCTCGCCGAGGTTAAAGCGCTGGCCGATGTCGATGAATGCCGGGATCACCGGATTTAAAGGACCTAATTCTTTTGCTATCCATGCGCCAATATGCGGCGCCATCACCGATTGTGGAGGCTGATAGCAGGTGTGCCAGTGATATTGGTGACGTGAATGAAGAATGAATCCCATGTCTGCGGCTACGTAGGAGCGGATCAGTGTTCCCTTGTCCATAATTTTTCCGATGGATTGAAGCCCCTCGGAAAAATGCACGCCATCAATGGCCGTAGGGAAAGATTTGAATGTGCTGAGCACGGCATTCGATTCCATTCCGGTGTTAAAGGGTGTGTAGGCTTTGGGGTCGAAGGTTTCTGTATGTGGCATGCCGCCCGCCATCCACAGCAGGATCACGGTATCGGCTGTGGCCGTTATTTTCCTGCCATTGCAGGAAGAAAATAACTGCGTGAGCGGCACGCCTGCGGCCATGGTGGCCAGCATGGCCCCGCTGGTGTTCTTCAGGAAATTCCTCCGGCTCCATTCGGTATTCATTCCATATTATTTAAGTGAAATAAATTCATTTGTTAATAAATCAGTTGAAATTCCGGCAACAGTACGATCGCCCATAAAAGATCTTCGGTTGCCTCTGTTCGCGACGACTCACTGAATAATTTCATCGCCACTTTCATTTCATCCTGATCCGGTTGACGGAGTAATGATTTTATATAGATGGCTTTTATTAATTCTTCATTTCGCGGATATTTTGCTAACCATCGCTCAGACCCCTTCTTCAATGCATCAATGAAGCGAGAGCCGTTTGTCAGTTCAAGTGCCTGGAGCAGGTTAGCCTGCGATTCGCGGCTGGTTGAAACGGTCTCCCGGTTAGGGCGGCCCAATGCCGTTAAAAAAGAATTGTTCTGCACCAGTGAGGCGCGGTTAACGAAGGATTCGTCGGTTTTCTTCACTTTAAAAATCGGTTTATACCGCACCATAGAATCAGCAAATATGGGCCATACAACATTTCCCACTGCATCGGAAAATTGCTCTGCCGACATCCTTCGCGTCACCATGCCGGTAAACCTGAAATCCTGTGCCGTAAGCATCAGTGGAGTGGCCAGGCCGGATGAAGGAAGCTGGTAAGCTTTTGAAGTCGTGATCTTGTAAATTAATTCTTTCAGGTCATAATTCCCCTGCTGTGTAAAATTATAAGCAAGCCAGTCCAGCAGGTCCTGACTCCAGGGCTCATTGTCCATGATGTCCACAGGCTCTACCATTCCTCTTCCCATCAATTGTGCCCAGATGCGATTTACGATGGTGCGGTATATTCTCCCATTTTCCGGGCGCACCAGTATTTCAGCAAGCTGTTTTTGTTTTTCGATATGATTTTTGCTGCTGTCGATACTGCCCAATTGCGGCCAAAGTATTCTGGCGTGGGTGTATTTACCCGTAGGCTTGTCGCAACGGTTTATTTCCAGGGAAGTGTCGCTGAATATATCTGCAAAGGCATAGGCATCTTCCAGTTTCCATTCATTGATGAAACTATTATGACAGGAGGCGCATTTTAAATTCAACCCTAAAAATACCTGAGATACATTCTGTGCAGCCTGTATTTCCGTACGCTGGCTGGCATTCACCACACCGCGCCATTTGATTCCTTCAATAAATCCTTTTGATTGTTTGTCCGGGCTGATCAGTTGTCTTACAAACTCATTGTACGGCCGATTATTTTTTAATGAGGAATATAGCCAGTCGGAGATATCCGATCTACCTCCGGTAATGTACCCTGTGCCGGTGTAATCATTGCGCAGTGCATCGTTCCAGAATGTGAGCCAGTTGATAGCATAATCATCATTGCGGTTCAGCAATTGCCTTACCCATGCCGAACGTTTTGCAGGATCATTGTCTTTCTCGAATGCATCCAGTTCCTGCGGAGTAGGCAGCAGGCCGATGATGTCGAGGTATATTCTTCTTAAATAAATTCTGTCAGAAACCGGTTGCTGCCACTTTACTTTATGCTTGTTAAAATAATCGTTCACCCAAATATCAACCGAATTCCCCATATGCTGCACGTCTGCCGGCAGTGCGGGGTTGCGGGGTTCGAGCCTGGCTATGCGGAACGTTTTCTCATTGGCCGCCTGATCGGGCCAGGGGGCGCCTTTCTGAATCCAGAATCCGATCGCCTTAATGTCCTCATCGGAAATCTTTTTGCCTTTGGGGGGCATAGCAGTCGAATCATCGCGGGGAACCGTAAGCCTGTGCATGATCTCGCTTTCGGTTGGATGCCCTGCAATAAAAAGCGGACCTGTTTCTCCTCCGCGGAAGATCATCTTTTTATTATCAAGCCGAAGGTCGCCCTTGATCTTTTCGGCCCCATGACACTTATAACAATTGTGTGCAAATATCGCCCTTACCTGGATTGTAAGATCTGTTTCCTGCTTTGGGGAAAGCCGCGCCGTGTCCGCGATCAAAGAAGCGAAATCGATTTTTGTTATGGGTTTTTCATCTTTGCTTTTATCGAAAGCGCCGCTGAGATAGTCTTCCCCATGCGTAAGTGATGCACCGAAATGACCAGTCACGGTAATTCCCGCGGTAGTAATAAAAAGAAATAACCGGTAGAGCCTGATTCTTCCCTTGCCTGAATTCCCCGAGGAACTATATAAAAGAATTGCTGTGGCCATTGCGAGCACGGCCGTTGCAATCCCGGACCATTGATGAATACTTAATGTCTCGAGGCCGTAATCTCCGCCCTTGGCCAGTATCAGACCCAATACAACGGAAACCACCGCGGACAAGGCACCCACCAGCACAGCAAGTTTTATCCCCGGCCTGAGTTTTGAATTGAATTTTCTGAGTGTAAACAACTCCAGTATTGCTGCAAACAAAATCAGCGCAACAGGGAAATGCACGGTGAGGGGATGAAGGCGGCCAAAGAGAGACCAGATATTTATGAGTAGAGTTTCCAGTAGCATCGATTGTTCAAAACTAAGTGAAAAAAGTTGTGAAAACGAGAATAAGGACTGCTTTTCCTGCGCAAATTTTGATATAATTTATTTATAACCTGCTGGTAGTGTGATTTATTATCTTACAAGTGAAAAATCCGGCTATGGTCATCTTTATTATAATCTTCATACTCATTGTCATCAATGGTTATTTTTCTGCTGCAGAAATTGCGATCGTTTCGGTTAAAAAGTTTAAAATTCAACCGGAGGCTGATAGGGGAAACCGGAATGCCAGCCAGATCCTGGAATATTTAAAGGACCCTTCAGATTATCTGAGCACCGTTCAGGTGGGAATTACTTTAGTCGGATTGATTGAAGGCCTTTATGGAGGAGAAGTTTTTGAAACTTACCTGGAACCGAAATTTTTATCCTGGGGCTTTTCCACCGGATTAGCGCACGTGGCCAGTATAGTTATCGGGATTAGTCTTGTTACCTATGTCACGATCATCATCGGTGAACTGGTTCCCAAATACCTGGCACTGCAGTCGCCGCAAAAAATGGCTCTGCGGATCGTTCCATCTTTTAAAATATTTACTTGCCTGGCCTATCCCTTTGTTAAAATCCTGACGGGAAGCAGCCGGTTTCTGTTAAGGCTTATGCATGCCGGTAAATCAGAAAGCAAGAACCTTTCGGATGCTGACCTGAAAAATATTTTAAGCCTGGCTTACCGACAGGGAACACTCGAAAAGGAAGAGTTGATCCTTCATGAGAATATTTTTAACTTTTATGAGCAAAGCGTGCAGTCAATGATGACGCCGCTGGAAAAGGTAATTTCGGTTCAGATAACCATGACGGAAGAAGAAGTCGGGCGTCTTTTGCGTGGAAGTCCGCATAATTATTTTCCTGTGCTGCAGCAAAATAATATTCTGGAGGGATTTCTGTGTGCGAGAGAATTTTTTATGCAGCCCAACAAATCCCTCAGGGAACATGTCAAACCTGCCTGTACCGTAACAGGCAATCAAAAAGCTACCGAACTGCTTCAAAAATTTAAAGCGCTAAATCAGAATTTTGGTATTGTTGTCGCTGAAACGGGCGAATTATCCGGGCTGGTTACCATGCATGATATAGGAACGCTTCTGGTTGGGGAAATACCCTGAACTGCTCTGCCTGCCGGGCGGTACGGCGGAGTGTCCGCCTTAGAAGGTATTTTTTCGGATCGCGACTTCAACCTTGCTCAACGTCCTGCTGATCACGCTCGGATTTTATATTGTCCACTATTGTCTGATACTTGCTCTTTGTAACGGTGGCTGTAACAATGCGAAGCATTCCGGTAACCGGTACGAACACCGCCGCGGCCTGAAAGTGTCCGAGTTTAAAGGTGTAATAAACGAGAAATATTCCGATGATCAGGATAACAAGACCTGCCTGAGCGGCCGAGAGAGAATCTTTCGCAAGAGCCTCTGCCTTATCCTTTATACTGTTAAGAATGTAATATGCGTACTCGCTGTTAATTCCGGTCTGAATCAGGCCGCTGTAAGTTTCGTTGTCTGTTTGTCCATTCGCTTTTGAGTTAAATGCGAATTTCCAGGCTTTATTATATAAATCTGCGTGCACGTCCTCTTCGGATTGTTTTATTTTCAGGCCGTAACGAACGATGATCTCCCGGTCGAGCTCAGCCATTATATCGGCCCCGATCTTTCTCCTTCCTAATTCTTCCCTCAGCAAAGTGACCGCTTCCGCAGTGAGATCTAAACCCTCTTTTTTCGCCAAAAGGAGAAGCTCTTCATCGCTCATGCCTGCGTATTTTTGCTTAATTGCGGCGGTATAAGGATGCGAGGACATTTTGTTATCGGGTGAATGCATCGTAAAGTAAGCATTTGGCAAAATCTTACAAAAACTGTAGATTGGATTTAAAACTTGTTTTGGCTATCTTTCAGTCCATCCCCTCACAAAGCCCTTTTTCCGGGAAGGATTTTTCCGGGTTTTACCGGTGCAGCTGTTGTCTGTTTATTGTATCACTGTTTATCTCCGGTTGTGGTCATAAGGCCGGGGGACATGATCAAATGCCGGAAGAGAACCGTTTCCGCCGGGTGGTATTGATAGAACATCTCTATAATTCGATGGAGCTTGAGATTGCCGGTGATGGGAACATCTACGTCATTCAGACAAACGGGCATTTAATAAAAGTGAATCCGCTAAACAGGTCAACCAAGTTGGTGGGCAATATTAAAAACGCCGATAACAGTGAATTCGGTCTTATAGGCATGGCGCTGGATCCGAATTTTTCCCGCAACCATTGGATCTACCTGCATTATTTTCTTCCCGGCCTAGGTTACAGGTTGAGCCTGGTTTCCTGTTATATACCTTTACGAGAATTTTATCTTTATCCAACAGCACGCCAAAATGCCGGAAATTTCTAAAAGGTATCTAATTGAAACTTCTATACGCCCAATAGTTGCTGTACCATCTATATAACAATGTTTTGGTGGGTATATAAAGTTTTATATATTCGATTTCAAATTTTGAGACGATTGCGACAGACTTTCCCAGATATTGAAGGAAACCTTCTGCTCCTGGTGGCCGAAGGAAATGAATCCGCCTTCTCGGAGTTGTTCCTCATTTATAAGGATAAATTATACAGTTTCTTATTTCGGCTATGTGAGTCCTCTCAACAAGCTGAGGATATTGTTCAGGATGTCTTTTTGAGGATATGGATGATGCGGTCGGACCTTGCTGAGATCAGAAATTTTGAGCATTATCTCCTGAAGATGTCTCGTAATCATAGTATCAATGTGCTTAAAAGAAAAGCACTTGAATTGGTCAAACTTTCCGAGATCCGCCAGCCAGCATTATTGAATCTGATGGATGAAGTCCAGTTCAGGGAGACCGAAACCTTTGTCCGTCATGCCATCGAAGCGTTGCCCAACCAGCAGAGGCAGGTCTTTAAACTTAGCCGCGAACAGGGTCTGAACCAGGAAGAGATATCCGAAAAACTGCATATTGCTGTTCCTACCGTGAAGAGTCATATGACCCAGGCGCTGCGCTTTCTCCGGGCACGCTGCAAAGGCCTCTATCCCATCGCCAAGTCGGTAACCATTTTGATAGTGACCTATTTGGCCTTTTCAAAAAAATCCTTTTAAGCGACTACGACTTTCTTTCCGATCAATTGTCTTGTATAATATAAGATACCTGATGACGGAACAAAGAGTCAAATATTTGCTCGCCTTGCATCTCCGGAAGGAGTGTACTTCTGAAGAGAAGGACGAGTTATTTCGCTGGATTCATGATTGTACCGACCGCGACGTATTGGGGCGAATGCTGACAGATGCCTGGGAGGATTTTGTACCGGAGGACGCGCTTGGTAGTGACAGGACGCAACAGATGCTGTCTCAAATACTCATGAAGGAGGAGCCGGTAGTGATGTCTGATCCGGCACTCCATGAAACTGCCTTGGAAACTCCTGTGGTCGGTAGTGCCGGTAATAGTATCCGGCGAATTGGAAGAAGATGGGTGGCAGCAGCGGCTGTGCTTATCATCGGCGGGGCGTTCGGGTATTATACTCTTAAGGTTGCCAGGCCGGCCAGCCGGCAAATGCCGTTAACGGCGCAGCGGGAATCTGCTTTACAAGATGTGCTGCCCGGTACAACAAAAGCCACCCTGACCCTTGGCGATGGATCTGCCATCCTGCTGGATACCGTTTCGAGCGGAGCTTTTGCTTCCCAGGGTAATGCCCGGATCATAAAAAAAAATGGACGCGTAGTTTATCAGGCTAATGCAACCACAGCTTCCGGGTTAATATACAATACGCTTAGCACGACAAGGGGGCATCAATATCCCCTCACTCTCTCAGATGGTACCAGGATATGGCTAAATGCAGCTTCTTCCATCCGGTTCCCGGTGTTGTTCAGCGGCAAGGAACGATCTGTTGACATTACGGGGGAAGTTTATTTTGAAGTTGCAAAAAGTATAAAGCCATTCATCGTCAACGCAGGCATTGCGAAGGTGGAAGTACTTGGAACTCATTTCAACATCAATGCCTACTCAGACGAAGATCAGCTCAACACAACCTTGCTGGAAGGATCTGTGAAAGTGGTCCAGGGAGGATCGGCTTTGCAGCTGGCCCGGGGTCAGCAGGCCCGGATCCGGAAAAACGGTAGCATTGAATTGAACAGGAATGCAGATATGGAAGAAGCAGTCTCCTGGACTCAGGGATATTTTCACTTCAGCGATGCCGGGCTGAAAACGATTTTGCGGCAACTGTCGAGGTGGTATGACGTAGACGTCATATTTGAAAAGCAAACTGCAGGCGAAACGTTCAGCGGAGATATTCAAAAAAGTCTTAGCCTTTCGCAAGTATTAAAGATTCTGGACAAAAATCAGGTCAGGTTTCAAATCAATGGAAAACGACTGATTGTTCTTAATTAGATTATGATTACGGAAATCAGGTAGCACAAAAAAACCGTTCCGGGTTGCATCCGAAACGGCCACTCGTTGGGTTATCTAGTCAACAGGATGAGTATTAACTTCTTGCCAGGGAAAATCCCTGACAATATTGAATCACCCAAAACTCCACAAAACTATGCTTTTAAATGCTCTTTGCAAAATGCCTCCCGGGCGGGGCATCTCCAACCAAATTCTAAAAGCCGTGAAACTGACTTTTATTTTTCTTACGATTGTGCTGCTGCATGCCCATGCCCGTGGGCTGTCGCAAATAGTGACTCTATCCGGAAAAAATATGCCGCTGACAAAGGTGTTTGTCGAGATCAAAAAACAAACGGGCTATTTTTTCTTTTTTTCAAACAAGCTGCTGAAGACTGCGAAACCTGTAACCATTCATGTTAAAGACGGGAAATTAGCCGAAGTGCTGGAAATGTGTTTCAGGGATCAGCCACTGGATTATGTGATCGAAAGTAAAACGATCGCCATCATCCCGAAGACGAATCGTGTCGTTATGTCGACGGTGGAAATCCAGGCTGATACCTTGAGGGAGGTAAGGGGCCGTATTCTAAATTCGAAAGGGGAGGCCGTCGCCAATGCCACGATAACAGTAAAGGGCACTGCGATATCCACGGCGGCAGGCGCAGATGGTAGTTTTTCTTTGAAAATACCTTCCCGTAAACACGAGCTGCTGATTACATCGGTCGGTTACCAGGATCTTGTGATGTCGGTGGGTTCTTCGGGCCAGGTGCTGGTGACGATGAGTGAGAGGACCGTGGCGGCGGGTGATGATTTTGTTGTAATCGGATATGGCGTCGCTAAAAAAAGCGACCTGACGGGTTCTGTGTCCACGGTGAACATCAAAGATATCGGGGACCGTCAGAATCCTGACCTGGCCACCCTGTTGCAGGGGAAGGTTGCAGGTGTGGATGTCAATGCAGGCTCGATCCGCATTCGTGGGGTCACTTCTTTTAATAATACGGATCCACTGGTTGTGGTGGATGGTTTTCTCGGGGAGACCATGAATACGGTGAACCCGAACGATATAGAGAACATCGAAGTATTAAAGGATGCTTCTTCCACAGCTATTTATGGTTCGCGTGGCGCGAATGGCGTAATACTGATTACGACGAAAAAGGGTAAATCGGGAGCCCCCAAGGTGAATATCAATTATAACAGCGGAATTGCTACTGCGATTAAAAAATTGCATGTGCTGAATGCATCTCAGTATATCGACTTTGTCACGGAAGGGCTGAACAATGCCGGTCAGACCGTGACGGCCAAGCTGGCTTCTCCCGACTCAAGAAAAGATGTGACCAACTGGCAGGATGAGGTATTCAGGGCGGGGCACAGCAACTCGATCGATGTGAATTTGTCGGGGGGCTCCGAACGATCAACTTATTACGCCAGCGTTGGTTACAAGGAAGGGAATGACTACATCATTGGTCCCGAGTACAAGATGTTAACTGCCCGGTTCAAGAATGATCTTACAGTTAAATCATGGCTGAAAGCGGGAACCAATATGGCCCTTACGTATCGGCTTGGTCAGGGCGCCCGCCCATTGCAGGGACAGTACATGATCAACATGCCGCCGTATATTCCTGTAAGGGACACCAGCAATTATTGGGGGTATGGTTCGATCAACCGGCAGACCGATCTCGGAGACAATGTTAACCCGGTTGCTTCCAGCGCCCTGACGCATCCCCAGACCACGGAGATGGATTACCAGGGAAACCTGTGGGCCGAAATTTCACCGCTGAAAGGTCTGGTGTATCATATCCAGGCCGGTGTGTCGGGCTTCTGGAACAAAGGCAGTATCTGGAACGATCAATACAATGATGCCGCCAACTTGCCGGTCGTGAACAATTACACGGAAAGCTCCAATTATAATTTTGCGCCGATCATCGAGTCTTATCTGACCTATAGTAAACGCATCAGAAAACATGATTTTACGGTCATGGCGGGCAACACGTATCAGAGCCGTTCCGAATTTGGCGGCATCGCCATCCAGGGCCAGAATTTTTCCAATACGGATGTGCGGAACGTATTTTATGCTGCGACCCGGTCAATCACCAACGAGACCCAGGGAACCTATGCAGCGGTATCTTATTTTGGCCGTTTAAATTATTCCTATAATGACCGGTACCTCTTGACGGTGAATATCAGACGGGACGGATCTACCAGGTTCGCACCCAATCACCGGTGGGGTAATTTTCCTTCCGTAGCCGTAGCGTGGAAGTTGCATGAGGAAGATTTTATCAAGAACCTGAATATTTTTGATCAGTTAAAATTACACGCCAGTTGGGGCATTTCCGGGAATGATGCCATTGGAGATTTCCAGTATTTAACACAGGTATGGAACAATGGAGTGTTTTATCCATTCGGCAGCACACCGACCTTAACGCAGGGTGCGACGGTCATCAACGATGCATCAGATGGTATCAAATGGGAGTCCACTACTTCCAAGACCCTGGGGCTTGACATGGGATTCCTCAAAAACAGGTTGAATGTCACGGCTGAGTATTTTATAAAGAACTCCAATGATATTTTATTTGCCGTGCCGAGGCCGGTGTCGCTGGGATACGGACAGGGGGTCACCGATGGGAACGCCATCGTAAATGCGGCCAGCTGTGTAAATAAAGGTTTCGAGCTTACGGCGGAATACCGAAACAACATAGGGAGCCTGAATTATTCGGTCAACGCCAACTATACAAATGTCAAAAATAATGTGACCTCGCTGGGTTTGGGTCAGCCATACCTGAATGTTGTTTCGCGCACGGATATCAATAATCCCATCGGTTATTTTTATGGGTATAAGGCGGAAGGTGTCTTTAAGACCCAGGCCGAAGTGGATCAGGCCAATCAAAATGCCAGGGCCGTTGCGCTGAAACAAAATCCGGGTTTGTCATCTTCCGATCTGGCTCAGATCTATTACCAGCTGCCGGCCACGCAGGCGGGTGATGAGAAATTCGCGGATATCGACGGCGACGGAAAGGTAACTGATGATAAAGACAGGACCAATATCGGGAACTCCATCCCGACCAATCTGTTCGGTTTGTCCATTTATCTGGGTTATAAAGGATTCGATATGAATATCTTCTTCCAGGGGATTTCCGGATCAAAACTGTTCTATATGGGGTATGGGAATACCCGGGGTATGGCGGCCATTCAAAACCAGGAAACTTATGTATTGAACAGATGGCATAGTGAGGCGGATCCTGGTAACGGGATCGTCCCCAGGGCCGTGATGGGGGACCCCGCGCTGAACAACCGGCCTTCCACGCTGCAGGTAGAATCGGGCAATTATTTAAAACTCCGGCAGTTTAGCTTGGGCTATTCGCTGCCGGCGGGGATCAGCGGTAAAATGGGCTTTACCCGGATAAGGTTCTATCTAAGCGGTTCGAACCTCCTGACCTTTACTAAATATTCGGGATATGATCCGGAGTATGAAAGTACGAATCTCAACAGGGGATTTCAATACCTGGACTTCCCACCCAGCCGGAATATTTCCTTCGGAATCCAGGTGGGATTATAACTATTAAATATTATTACGATGAAAATGAATATAATGCTGAAATTAATCGTGATCGTACTGGTATCCGTTACCTTTTGTTGCTGCCAGAAAAAGTTGCTGGATGTTACGAACCCCAATACGTATAACTATTCTAGTTATTTCAATACGCCGGATGAGATACGCCAGGGGGCGACGGCCATTTACCTCTCCTTTTATAATAACGATATGATGGGGTTTCAGTGGCCTGAAATGTTCGACGTATTAGCCAACGAAGCACAGCCGTCGTTGCCGGCGCTGGCCAATGAACCGGCGGTGTCCGCACTATGGCAGTATCAATTTGAAAATACCAATACAGTCATCGGTCAGTTCTGGAAGATGTTGTACCAGATGATCCTGCGGAGCAATCTGGTGTTGGATAAGGGAGCGGCCTATATCAAAAATAATGGGGATGACAGCGCTCATGTCGTAAGTCAAAGCATGGGGGAGGCCTATTTCCTGCGGGGATATGCCTATTCGCAGCTGGCGTTTTACTGGGGCAAGGTCCCGATACGAATCAGCTTTGATCAGTCGAACAATATCAATGCGCCCAGGTCTGCTTCGGCGGACGACGTCTGGGCAGTGGCGGAAGGAGACTTAAAACAAGCTCAAATCATGCTGCCTGAAAAATGGGACGATAGTAATATTGGCCGCGCTACCAAAGGATCGGCCACGGGATTCCTTGGGAAATTATACCTGTATACCAAAAAATATTCGGAGGCGCAGGACCAGTTTGCATCCCTGGACGGGAAATACAGCCTCTTGCCAGGAGCGCAATGGGAGGACAATTTTGGCGAAACGAACAAGAATAATCAGGAGAGCCTTTTTGAAATACAATTTCAATGGTTTGATGGCAACTGGGTGTATGCGCCGATCACTGTGGTGGAAGGGATAAACAACCTGCCGGGCACGCAAACGGCCCGTCCGCAATTGTATGGATGGAACGATTGGGGCAACTGGTTCTTCCCATCGAGGCGGGTGAATGATTTTGTTTATAAAGACGAGAGTGGCAATTCCTATACAGACCCCCGCGCGCAACTGACCTTTTATGGCGGAATAGGAGCAATGACCTGGCTGAATAAATCTCCCGATGGTCCGCGAGCCTACGATTTTGCGACCCTTGGCTATTGGTATAAAAAGATCCTGAATAAGGAATATAAAGAATCGGAAAATAATCTTCAAAGCAGTAATGATCTGCGGTTGTTACGGTATGCGGACATCCTGCTCATGAGCGCGGAGTGCAAGCTAAACCTCGGTGATGTGCCGGGTTGTATGGCCCTTATTAACCAGATACGTACGCGGATCGGCGCTTTCAACTACCAAAATACTTATTCGGCGGATCAGGCTTTCGAACTCCTGAAGAGGGAGCGTCAGCTGGAATTTATGGGAGAGGAAGTACGTTTTAACGATCTGAAACGATGGAACCTGCTTGTGGATACCATGAACGTTGAAACGCAGGCCCTTTTCGGAGCGCCCCGCGTATCCGACAAACACATGCTGTTCCCCATCCCGCTGGCAGAAATTGACACCAACCTGGGATTGGGGGAAGTGAACAATCAATGGAACTAATCAGGTTTTTTCGAATTTCGCTAAACCCTTTCCAATCATGAAACATTTTTTTTGGTGCCTGACGGTCATGCTGTGGATTATTGGTTTCAGTGCCGCTCAGGCGCAAACAGGGAGCGGATCTGTCCCCGTCCTGCCTACCCTGGAACAACGGGTGTGGGCCGATGCGGAGATCGGGGTATTGATTCATTATGACATCACGCTCTTTGCCAATAAGCCTTTTGATTACAAAAGTAAAGAGACCCTGCCCGAGCTGTCAAATTTTAATCCATCCCGGTTAAACACGGATCAATGGATAAAAGCAGCCAGAGATGGCGGTGCAAAATATGCGATTCTGGTAGTCAAACACGGAACCGGATTTACCCTTTGGCCTTCGAAGGTAAATTCTTATAATGTGGGGAATACGCCCTGGCGTAACGGGAAAGGAGACATTCTTGCCGACTTTATACGATCCTGTCATAAGTATGGTATAGCCCCTGGTTTATATTATAACACCAATTACAATACCTATTATGAAGCAGGGTACCATCCGTTTAAAGATGATGCGGCGCGTGTTGCGTATAACCAGGCGGTGCTCGCGCAGCTGAAGGAAATCTGGACAGGGTATGGAAAGCTGTTTGAGATATGGTTCGACGGAGGCGTCATGTCTGATGAGAAAGGAGGCATTGCCGCCTCCATAGCTGATCTTATCCGGAAAAATCAACCACAGGCGATCCTTTTCCAGGGGCCTGTCGGTAATAAAAACCTGGTCCGTTGGGTTGGGAATGAAAAAGGCCGGGCCCCTTATCCGTTATGGAGTACCGCTGATGCCAGTACGTCTGCCACCGGGGCATTTGAGATCAAGGACCTAAACGGGAAGCCGGATGGCAGGATCTGGTGCCCCGGAGAGGCAGATTTTCCGTTGCGGAGGGATTCTGGCGCCAGAGGCGGATTCATGTGGAACAGAAATGGTGAAGATCTGCTGCTGACGGTGGACGAACTGCTCCAAAGCTATTGCAGCAGTGTTGGAAGAAATGCCAATATGCTATTGGGCATGGCAATAGACACCGCAGGCCTGTGCCCGCAGAAGGACGTGGCCAGGTTAAAAGCATTCGGCACAAAAATCAATGATATTTTTTCCGTACCCCTGTCGGCGACCAGTGGAAAAGGCAGCACATTCCTGCTTGATCTACAGGGTATCCATGCGGTGAATTTTGTGATGTTGTCGGAAAATATCGCTGAAGGCGAGCGGGTGCGACGGTATGTGGTGGATGCATTTCTGGATGGAAAATGGACGACCATCTGCGAAGGTATTTCCATCGGGCATAAAAGGATCCAAGAATTTACCACTGTGAAAACAGGAAAACTCAGGCTAACCATTGAAGAGAGTAAGGGAATTCCCGATATTAAAAACTTCGCCGCCTTTTACGGAGAATTATGACCATTATGAATCGTTGTGTTCCCCTCGTCATGGGGTTGATCGGATGCTGCTTCCCGGGTATTGCGCAACACGCGGACTCCATACAGGATAGCGTGATTGGATGTATGACCGGCGGCTCCCCTGTTGCGGACAAGATCAGCCGTTTTGTGACCAAATACCGCTTGAAGCAACAGGATGTGACGATCGTGTTGCTGGACGGGTCTGTGTCGACGGATATGGGATATGCTTCCAAAAGACCGGATGCGGCCTATCGTCCGCCTTGTTTCACCGAATACAATATTCCTTCCTTTATTGAAGAAAAATTACGGTGGAAGGAGCAACAGTTCAGGAGATATGATGCCAGGCTGGACGGAAAAGATTCGGCAGCGGTATTTTCCGAATCGGGCGGCGGCATCACCGAACAATACGACAGCGCATGGGACTGGCAAAACAAGCCGCCGGTGTCCAATGGTTACAATGGACTGACGCGAATCCTGTCGGGTTCTGCTCCACGGGTATCTTATCTATTTCCCGGAGAAGCGCGGCGATGCGATTTTATCTATCGCACAGATTACCTGTCCAGTGCCGCGTTACAAGTCTCCGTAAAGGGGAAAAAGGGGTGGGTGCAGGTTTACGATGAACAGACTTCTTCCTGGAAAGAAGCAGATGGATATATCTTTTCAGCCCGGGAGAAGGACGAATTGATTCCCGGATCTTTTTTCCCGGGAAAAACATTTGGGGCTTCGGCTCTCCGGAAATCCATCTATCAAAAGCGGTTGAAGCTGCGATGCCTGCTGCCGCATGAGATGATTCCCATCAGCATTTCCAGCCGCGACGGAGGAAGATTGTGTTACTGGGGCATTACTTATTCGCCCAAGGAATATATGCTTCAGTTTATCAATAGTGCAAGGGGAGGGCATGATATTGCTCATCTGACCTTCTTCGAGCCATGGTCGGTGGATTACTGGAAACCCGATCTGATCTTGTATTCCTGCAATACCATCAATGAGGGTGCGGATGCGTCTTCTTCCAATACCAGCAATAGCCCGACACAATTTGCCGATCGTTTCGAGTCTTATATCCGAAGATTGCTGGGCAAGCCTTATTCCCCTGATCTGTTTGCGTATATCCTCTTTACGGCCAAAGCACATGGACTTGTGAACGAGCAGGACAAGACGGGGACGACTTTTATTAAAGGTTATGGGGAGGCCAGCGTGTTTGATTTCATAGATTGTTTAAACCAGCGGCTTCAAACGCTGCCGATTGCTTCCTCCAATGTATTTTATCAATTTTGGAATGTTGCGAAGGAGGAGGCCCGCCGGCGGCACAGTTCCGTTTATAGCCAGTTATTCGGTGACGGAGGGCCGAAAGGAAAAGGGTTTGTGGCTGATTTCACGCACCTGAACGATCGTGGAGCACTGGTGGGGTGGGAATACCTGTCGCGTTGTTTTGATTTTTAAATCGGCATTTATCGCCTTATTAATTCAATTAAAAACTCCGCCACTCGTTTTTTCGGTTAAATCCGGTGAGACTAAAAAAAAGGAAAGCTCGCAAAATAAGTGTTTTACTGGCTTTCAATATAATTCAGGCGTTCAAAAAGTGGAAATAAGGAGATTCATACCTAATCAATTAATCCGCACCCGTATTGTGTTTGAAGTCTTTTAAAAAAAGTATAGAACAAATCAATGAAAAAGCCGGTGGCAGAACCAGTGGTCTTATCCAATTGGGCGAGACGGTTAAATGGAAAACCACGCATTTCAACCTGAATTTCGCCATAATTATCAAGATAGTAGAATTAATACGTCCTTATCATTATACAGATGAAATGATCAAAGATCCATTTAAGCAATTTCGACATCAACATATCTTTGAAAAAACATTTGATGGAACTTTGATGACAGACAGGTTGGATTTCAAATCCCCATTAGGAATCCTTCGGCATTTATCCTTCTTAATTAGGGTTGGCAGCCAAAGCCTGCGTGGACATATGGGCATTGTGTTTCTGCTTTGCTACTTTCTTACCTCTGAAAAGGAGATATAGATTGAAAAAAAGCATGACGCCCAGATAAATACTGAACCCCCCTATTTTTGAACTGAGCACTTCGATAATTCCATGAGCTCCATTGAGCGTTCAATAGATCTGGAGGATAAACAACGCGAAACCAATATTTATCAAATAAAACCCGATTTGAAATAGGGAATTGGTTGCCTTGGTTATTCTAGGCGATTGAAGAGAGCCGTTTGCCGGTTGAGGAAGAAAACATAACTTAGAAAACTCTAATCTACCCAGGCACTAAAATAAGGGGAACCTACATTGGCTTGCCAGGTTGTATGTTTACCAAATCAATATGGTTTTCATCGCACCATAGTTGAAGTTGATGACTTATAAACTCCGGACTATTGTCGCTTCTGATCATTGCCGGACTGCCTCTTTTTTCAATGATCTTTTCCAGAACCCGGATAACCCTTAATGAGGGCAAAGAAGTATCTACTTCTACTGCCAGGGATTCCCGGTTAAAATCATCTATCACGTTTAATAACCGGAACCTTTTGCTATCCATTAGACTGTCGCTCATAAAGTCAATACGCCAGACCATATTCGGCCCCGTTGGAACCGTAAGAGGTTGTTTGATTCGCTCCGGCAGCCGTTTTTTTGATCTGCGTCTGATATTGAGTTTCATATCTGTGTACACGCGGTAAATCTTTTTATGGTTCCATATATACCCTTTGTTCCACAACCGGTAACAGCATTGCCAGTATCCAATGGCTGCATGTTTATTCGTCAGGAAGCTAAGGGCGTCCTGAACTTCACTGTCATCTTTTACTTTCGCTTTGTACTGACAGGTCGTCCGGGATATCCCTATCAGTCTACACGCCTTTCGGTTACTAAGCTGTTCATCTTTTATAAGAAAATCAACGGCTTCCCTTTTCTCCTGAGGCGTTACAATTTTTTTTCGATCAGATTTTTCATTGCCCGGTTCTCAATACTGATCTCAGCATACATCTTCTTGAGCTCAACATTCTCTTTTTCAAGATCGCGCATTTTACTTACGTCGCTGGCTTCCATGTCGCCGTACTTTGCTTTCCAATTGTAGAATGTTGCATCGCTGATGCCCATTTCGCGGGCAATGTCTTTGACAAAGACACCGGCTTCCTGTTTTTTGATCGCAGAGACAATCTGATGCTCTGTGAATTTTCCTTTTTTCATGGCTAATTAAAATTTAAAGTTAATAAGCTTTTTGTTTATTAACTCTAACTCCATTGGCCGAACTTAGGGGAAGCGTACAAAGCGACAGATCAAAACAGGATTCACGCGGCACATGGATGAGGGTTAACGGTTCTATTGAAAGCATTTCTAAATTTAGATTATTACAGTCAGAGAACCTCGACGCCCATCGAATTTACCCTGTGAGTATTTGAAACCGTGCTGCTGGATTCTGGAAAGGAAAACTGAACGGTGTCATCAGCCATCAAGTGAAATATCTGACATGATGGTCTCCCTTATACCGGGCAACGATGCCGTCAAAAATCCGCTGAGAAAGAAACGATCTGATTTGTGCAAAGACAAAGTTGCCCTTGTTCATAAACATGGTGATTTACAGCAAGTTATATTTCTGCCAATTTCAAATCGTCACCGAAATAAATTCCCCTCAAATGCAAGAGTATCAAGAATTTCAAAGAACTGAACATTAATTTAACGGGACACTACTGATGTGTTTTATCAACTCAAGTAAAATCCTTTAATAAAAAGAATCTGCCTAATTTTGATACTGCTAATTATTTCACGTGTTTACATTCTTTCGCATCGATATAGTACTTGTTAAATACTTTTGTTTCACTCGATTTTTCAAATGAAAAAATTTTTCTCCCTCTTTTTC
>JBEPUT010000049.1:0-35729 GCA_041691395.1 Chitinophagaceae bacterium | reverse complement strand
AATAAACTGGACGTTCATGAATTCATCCTGCTGGGAGACAACCATTACATAACCATCAGTGACCGGCAGGAAAGTCCCAAAAATATTCCTGCCGCATTACATCCCTCCCCCAATGCAAGGGTGATTGCCTGTCTGATCCAGGAGGTCGAAAACGGTCAGGTTATTTTTCAATGGGATGGCACGGACTATCCCGAATTCTACAGTGCCAGTATGGAAAACAATGACTTCAGTGATTCTGTAAATACGATGGATTATATGCACCTGAATTCGGTGTGTGTTGATTCCGCCGATCATAATCTGATTGTCTCTTTCCGGAATTTAAACCAGATCGTTAAAATAAACCGCATCACGGGAGCCGTCATGTGGCGGTTGGGCGGATCGGACCGCGATTTTCCTTTATCCGCAGATCAGGTTTTCCTGCGGCAGCATTTCGTTCGTTTCACGGATAATCAACAAACCCTGATCTTCCTGGACAATGGCCTGCAAAATACGCGTCCCTACAGCCGCATTGTGGAATTTAAATTGGATGAAAATGCAAAAACGGTCCAATGGATTTACAGGCTACCGCATTCCGGACAAGTTCATACAGTATGCCGGCTCCGTAAAGAAAATGAATGGGAATTATTTCATCGGCGGGGGTTCGGCGAATTATGCATTGCAGGTGAACTATACCAGCAACGAAGTATTGCTGCGGTTGAATCAGCAATATGCCAGCTATCGCGCCCTTAAATACTAACCGGCTTCAATGTACCTGAAAAGTATGGAGCCATTGGTCAATTAAAAACCAAATCCGATCTGAATTCCCCCGGTGCGGTGAAAAATATAGTGATTGAATTCTTCCGTTAGCCCGGTTTGAAAATATTCTATATAAAAGCCTTCCCTGGTCAATACGATCCCGTACTTATGTTGAAAGCTGAGGCGGCGTATATCACCTGTAGGAATGGTATAGGGGGAGCTATGGTTAAAAACAGGGCCTTCCAGCACCGCATCATATCCTATCAGGGAAACCAGGGGCTGGTAATAAAGATGCCACCGCCATTTCCGGGATAGCACAGAGGTTGCGGGTTTATAGGGTGAATCAAAATTGCCGGTTATAAATGAAAATCCGGAACTGATTTTATCGCTGAGTGTGCCAACGCGAACGGAGGAATAGCTGCTTACCGATAGCCAATTGGCCCTGGTGAGGATCTCTTTTTCATAATTGATCTGATAATTCAATACCAGGTCATTGCTCATTTGATTGTGCCATCCCAGCGGTTGCGTATAGTTTATCCAGTGATGAATGGTTCGTTGCATCTCTTCGCCCCCTGCCCAGGGGCCGATCACACCGGTAGTTAAAACAGTGGTGATTCTTTTTTTGCCTTTTGGATTGACCGCTGTTATAAAAGTTTTTAATGTTAACGTGGCAGCATATGGTCTGTCTCCAACCTGAATTCCCGGCCGGTCAATGTAGTTAGGCGTATAGGCATCGTGTTCAATAGCCAGCCCATATTTCAGCTTACTATTCGGGGGATGCAACAGCAAACGGGTCAGAAAAAAATGACGGATTTCGGGATGCACCTTTTCAATATATATCCCCTGGGTATAATCCCTGTCCTTTCCGGTAAAAAAATCATTCTCATAATAGCCCCGGAAGTATTTTTCGCTGCTGATGGACCTGAACGATTCCGTATTGTCAATAGCCTGACCTTTCACCCTGCCAATGGCCTGAAGAATAAAGAGAAGCGCCAGACAGAAAAAACGACAGCCCATTCTATTTAAATACGGAATACGAAGCGGGGCAGATTTCCGGCAAAAAAAATTTCCGAGGAACATTGCCTTCTGTCATTCCAGTTACCGGGGAGATTAATGCGGTTGAGAACGACCCTGAATTTTATTTTTTCATTTTCGCATCTACCATTTCCATGATGGCGCGGCTGGATTGCACTGACCGGTGCTCCGTCACCTTGCCTTCGTCATTTAAAGTAAAGAGGTCAACGTCCTTTACCTTAAAAGACTTTCCGGTTGGCTTCATCCCCATAAATGGATTTTTAAAAGTGCCGGACCAGTCCGCAAATATTGCCACATGATTGCCATCGCCAAGAACGAGGAAATTTTCCCCTTTATAGTCCGGGAAGGCGTTCAGGAATTCCTTTGCACCGGCTTTAATGGAATCAACCCCTTTTACCGGCTTCATTGTTCCATCGCCGAAATCAACCGCGTCGGCAGTTACATCTTTGAATGCATCATCCAGCTTCGCAGAATTGAACGCCTGCACGCTGGCCAGCGCAGCAGCTTTATTTTTCTCCAGTACGCTGTCATTCGCGGTCATCGCCGCAACCCCTGAATCGGAAGCCGTACCGGTGGCAGAAACACTTTGGTTGTTACAAGACATCATCCAGGGGACGAGGCCCATAAAAAAAAGTAACTTTTTCATGACTTTGAGTTTTAAGTTTGGGAATATCTAAAAGGCAAATAAAATTGCAGGATTGCCCGTTGTGCCGGGCAATATTAATTTATTACTCATAACGCAGTGCCTCTATCAGGGATTGCAGCAGGATGTCAATGCCCCTGACTCCGATAGCCATGTGTAAACCGATTTCCCGCGTGCGTTCCGTGACAGAAACGTACATGATATTCATGATGCCAATACCGCCAATCACCGGGGAGATACCGGCTATGGCCATAAGCAATACGGTCAGCAGATGACTGGTTGAACTCAATGTGTTGATCAGCTCAGCCGTACCGGTTATACGGGTATTCATCCCGTTTAGGCCCTTTGAAACAGCCGTACAGACAATACTTCAGGCATCAGATCCGCTACCTTGAATGGATTTCATGGGTTTCCCGTCAGTTTGGGCTGGCAGCGCACCCGTAAAAGTTTAATCAGGCTTCTTCTGATATTCAAAATTTAAAAACGGCTTCAGCAGGTCAATGGGAACGGGGAATATGGTTGTGGAATTATTTTCAGTAGCAATCTCTCTCAGTGTCTGCAGGTAGCGGAGCGTGATGGCGCTGGGTTGTTCTGCCAGCACCTTTGCCGCATCGGCCAAACGCTGGGAGGCCTGATATTCTCCTTCAGCGGCAATCACCTTGGACCGCCTTTCTCTTTCTGCCTCCGCCTGTTTGGCCATCGCCCTTTGCATTTCCTGTGGCAGATCAATTTGTTTTACTTCCACGTTGGATACTTTAATTCCCCAGGGTTCCGTATGCCCGTCAATGATCTGCTGCAGGCGAAGATTGATTTTTTCCCTTTGAGAAAGCAGGTCGTCCAGCTCGGATTGCCCCAGCACGCTCCTTAGTGTGGTCTGAGCGATCTGCGATGTGGCCACCAGATAATTTTCTACTTCCACAATGGCCTTATCTGGCTCGAGTACGCGGAAGTAAATCACTGCATTCACTTTGATGGATACATTATCCTGGGTGATCACGTCCTGTGGTGGAACATCCATGACCACGGTGCGCAGACTTACCTTCACCATTTTATCAACGATCGGAATCAGCAAAATGATACCTGGTCCTTTTATTCCGCCTGGTGACAAACGGCCCAGTCTGAAAATAACCCCTCTTTCATATTCACGGAGAACCCTGACCGCATTTGCGAGAATAATGATGCCGAAAAGAATGATAACTAAAGTAAATACCGGAACCGTTTGCATAAATTATATTTTTAAAATAGAAGGATGAACCTGTTCAACATAAACCTTAAGTTCTTTCACTGCCAGCACGCGAACCTGTTCCCCCTTGCGGATGGGACCGGATTCCGAAAATGCATTCCAGATCTCGCCATGCACGCGCACCCTTCCGCCGGGATCAAGCAAATCAAGGGCTTCACCGATTTCACCTTTCATCCCGTCTATTCCCGTAGCCGGTTTAGCACGTTGTGCTTTTAATCCCATGCCAACAATGAACAGGAAAAAGGCGGCACTCACCGCCACGGAAGATACAATCAACAAGCGGGATATGCGCACAAATTCCAGCGTAGACACGGGCCTGATCAGCATCAGCGAGCCGATGGCCATCGCTGTTATACCACCGATGGCCAGCATGCCATGGCTTATTATTTTAATCTCCAGTAAGAGCAGGACGACCCCAAAGATAATCAGCGCAAGGCCGGCATAATTTACAGGAAAGGTATTCAAAGCATAAAAAGCAAGAATCAGGGATATAACGCCGATGATGCCCGGGAAAATACTGCCGGGGTTGAATAATTCGAATACCAGTCCAAACAATCCGAGCATCAATAAAATATAGGCCACATCCGGATCGCTGACCAGGTTTAGTATTTTTTCGGTAAACCCCATCTCCAGGGTTTGAACCGTTGCACCCTTGGTATGCAAAACAACCGTTGCCGAATCATGCTGTATTTGTTTTCCATCCAGCCGGTTAAGCAGTTCCAGGTCATTCGCGGCAACCAGGTCAATGATGTTTTTATCCAGTGCTTCTTTGGCCGTGATGGCCACACTTTGCCGCACGGCTTCTTCCGCCCAGGCCAGGTTGCGTTTCCGATATTCGGCAATGGTCCGTATAAAAGCCGCCGCATCGTTGGTGGCCTTGCTGTTCATGATGCTGTCTGAACCACCCTGGAGGTTTACCGGATGAGCCGCCCCAATATTCGTTCCCGGCGCCATGGCTGCGATGTCTGCGGCCAGGGTAATAAATACACCCGCAGATCCTGCATGAGCCCCGGACGGGGAAACAAATACGATCACGGGTACCCGGGAATCCAGTATGGCTCCCACGATCTGCCGCGTGGATTTCAGCAACCCGCCGGGTGTATTGAGATGGATCAGGAGGCAAACAGCCTGTTCGCTGACGGCTTTTTCTATTCCACGTTGTATGTACGCTGCCGCAACGGGATTAATGGCACCATCGATTTTAATGGAAATAACCGTTTGCGCGGGAAGCAGCAAAGGCATGGAAAACAGGATGTATAAAAAAATACGCTTCATAAAAAACAGCTCCTGCCGGAGTGAAGCTTTGAGCAAGTGACATTACGCTGTCGTAATTTACCGAAATCTCCGCTAACTAAAAAGTTTATGCCGCCGGTATCCGGCTTTTCCCCGTAGAAATAACACTTCATCGCCGGACAAAGGATGTTGTTTTACAGCAGGGGGTGCAAAATCTTCCAGACATTGTCCGCAACAATCTTTTCTCCCTGTGCATTAGGATGTATGCCATCTGCCTGGTTAAGTGACGGAATGCCGCCTACCCCATCCAGCAAAAATGGAATAAAATACAAGCTGTCTTTTGCAGCCAGTTGCGGAAAAACCGCTTTAAAGGCCGAAGTATACGTTTGCCCAAGTTTCGCAGGCACCTGCATGCCAGCCAATATTATTTTACAGGTGGGGTACTTATTCTTCACTTTATCAATGATGGTCTGCAGATTTTTGGTCATCGCCGTCAAGGGAAGTCTTTGCAAACCGTCATTTCCGCCAAGTTCCAGCACGAAGACGTTGAACGGTGTGGCCAGCACTCCGTCAATCCGGATGCCGCCTCCGGCGGTGGTCTCACCTGGCAGACCGGAATTGAGTGTTTTATAAGGTAAATTCAGTGAGTCAATCTTTTGCTGGATGAGGGTGGTAAATCTGGCCAGGGAATCAAGTCCAAAACCTGCCGTAATGCTGTTGCCAAAAAAAAGGATGTTTGTCGACTTCCGGTGGCCCAGCGTATCGGTTCCTGTGCCCGTGGAATCGGGCAGGGTGACAGCCTTATCTCTGTTCCCGTTGGGATCACATCCGGGGAAAAAAAGGCCGCCCAAAAGAAGCCCCCATAAAATCCATTTCGGCATCATGGATTTTTTTCTGTCCGGTAACAGGGTAACAACTTCCTTACGCATATCCTGGTTTTTTTGGGTACGGTGACAAGAAATTCAAAATCCACTGGTCATCAAAATTTTATGCCAGCGAAAAGCGGGCCATCGGTATTCCTGCAGGTTATCTTTCCATTAAGAAATCTCATGTTCAAAGATAACTCAATATTCGCCGCCAATTTTGCGTTGGTTCAGCGACTTGTTGGAGGACAACGGAAGGTATAGCGGAGGCTTCTCAAAAATAATTTTCTCATTCAGCGAATGCAGAAAAGAAATGAGTTCATTTTTTTCTGCGGCGTTCAGCTTCAGGGAATCGCCGGGAAGGGTCTGATTACCGACATGTTCCTTTTTACCTGTACCCCCGCCCGCATCATAAAAATCAATCACTTCCTGCAGGGTATTGAAAACCCCATTGTGCATGTAGGGTTTTGTGTATTGTGTATTGCGCAGCGAACCGGTACGGAATGCGTGCAGGGTTTCAGGTGCAGGGTTCACCAGAAATCTTCCTTTATCCGTACTCAATTCGGAGAATGTAGTATCCTCCGGCGTGCCCAGAACTTCGAATTCCGTACTGATATAAGGCGGTTTCACGCCATTAAAATAAGGAACAAAATGGCAGGTGCCACATTTTGCCTTGCTCATAAACAGGTTGAATCCCCTTTTTACATCATCCGGCACGCCGGCTTTATTATTCATGGCATCATCGAACGGTGCATAAAACCGGCTGAACCCTCCATAGTAAAAAGAGAGGGCAGAAACCACGTGATCCAGCGATATTTCCTTTTCTTCCGGAGTAAGCTTTAGCAATTTCCGGAAGGCCTCATTGTATTCCCTGCAGCTCAATACTTTTTTGAGCAGCTCTTTCTGATTGCTGTTCATTTCGGTGGGATTGGTGATCACATCCTTACCCTGGGCCAGCAGCGAAATGTGTTTACCATCCAGCATCAGCAAATGGTTGTATATGGCATTGATCAGCGTGGGGGTATTTCTGGCCAGGTGCTGCTGATGGTCAAAAGCGAAGGCCGTTCTCTGCGTGGTATCGTTAAAATATTCGTTGGATTTATGGCAGGAAGCACAACTCCGCAGATTGTTCCCCGATAAAATGGGATCGTAAAAAAGCATTTTCCCAATATGCCTTATTTCATCTAATGCTTTTTCATCATCAACCATGGAATAAATTCCCTTTATGTCCTGTGAAGTATAAAGGGATTTATCAAAAATGGACAGGTTGCTGTTGTTTAATGTATAATCATTAAAGTTGATCGAAACTACCTGGTAACCATTGATAAATTGCTGATTCAGGGCAAACAGCGGGTTCACGTAATTTTTAATGAAATCAAACTGATCAAAATTACTAAACTGCAAGGACTGCCCGTTTACAAAGGAAATGGCTTTATCGTACATGTCGAAATAGGCCGGAGTGAGCGGAGTTTGCGGAAAACTCAGGTTGTAACTTTCGTATATATTTTTTGTACCGTTCAGCATGGATCTTAATTCCGGAATCACGCGGTTTGTATCCGGACATTCAAAACCCGTTGTATAAACAGCAGCCAGATTTAAGAGAAACAAACGGTTGGCCAGGAAAAAATGATGGAAGGTATTCAACTGGCTGGTTATGGAGTCCGCTTCAAAAGTATGGACGGCCTTCCTGCTCTTCTCAATGATCCGCAATAGTGAATCCTTACCGGGTGATTTTTCATCCAGGTATAGTTCAGCCAGTGAAAGCCCTGCCCCATCTCTTCGGTATGGGGGTTCAAATTTTTCAAAAACTTCATTCTCCCATTCTACCGGGAGAGGCCCGTTAATCCGGTTGTAAGCCACCGGTTCAAAATAACGCAGCCAGAAATCAATATTTTTAAGTTTAAGGCGCGCGTCATCGATGCCGGCCCTGATCTGCCGGACGTTATCGGGGGACGACAAATCTGAACCGGCAATGATATTTTCCAAGGCAGTATCCTGCCGACTGAATGCTTCCAGTTCCCGGGAATATAACTGGTTGTAAGGATGGTTTTCCCTTTTGTTGAAAGAAAAACAAAAAACGGTGACCGCAACAATGATAATGACAAAAAAAGCTTTCATTTTTTTTCTTCGGTTAAAAACCCGAACGATCCGGGGGCATTCTTCACTTATCCTTTCTGAATGCTTTTTTGTGTACTCCTTCCTGTCAGTTCGTACGAAGTTTCAAAACTACTTAATAAGGAAGGAATTTTCAACCATGCTCCTTCGGTTCGCCCGGGATGCCAACGTTTTAACGTGATTTTTGTTGTTTTTCGCCGGTTAACGCGGGCGGGTCAAAAAATGGGCCTCAGCCGATTTCCCTGCAATAAAAATGACCCGCCGAGGCGGGTCATTTTGCATTATCCAGACAAACCGAATGTTAATTTTTAATGAACTTTCTGATCATTGTTTTCCTGTTGCCAATGTTGATGTGGATCATGTACATGCCGGAGGCCAGCTGACTGATGTCGAATGCTTTATCAACCTCATCGCCACTTTTTTCTATCTGGTCGGTCAACACCTGTCTGCCATTCATATCATATATAGTGACCCTGACCGTACCCATTACGGAGCTGATGATTCTGCCATTAACCACATCGTGTGCGGGGTTAGGATAGATGACCAGACGGTTAAATGCCACTGAACCCTGTATCACAGTAATCTTGTCAATTGCCGTTGAACTGGCGCCCAGGTTGTCGGTTACAGTAACCTGGAATTCATACTCTCCGGGCTGGAAACCGCTGATGTTCACTTTGCTTTCGTTCATTGGAGAGCTGGTAACCATATTGGGACCGGTGAGTTCCTGCCATTGATACGAACTGATGCTGCCATCCGGATCGGTGGAATGGGTGGCGTCCAGTATATAATTACTCACCGGTAAATTAAGCGTATCCCCGCTTCCGGCATCGGCCACGGGAGCCTGGTTGGCCTTGGCCACGGAAGGGTTTACGGTTACCGTAACCTGATCCTGGCTTGTTGCACCGTTATTATCTGTTACAGTCAGATCGAACGTATACTGACCTACCATATCGAGTTGGGAAACCGTTGGGGCAACGCTGCTGCCACCAGCGATCATGGAAGTAGAAGGTCCGGAAAGCTGCTGCCAACTGTAGGCGGTTATTGTTCCATCGGGATCAAATGAACTGCCTGCATTCAGATTTATACTGCTGACGGGTAAAGTAATGGTCAGGTTATTCCCTGCGTTGGCTACCGGGAGCTGATTGGGCTGGCCTGGCTTGGGATTAACGGTGATGGTGACCTGATCCTTTGCCGTCGCCCCTTTATTATCAGCTACGATCAGTTCGAATACATAACTGCCGGCCTGCAATCCGATAACAGAAGGCGTTGCCGTATTGGAGTTGCTGATGGTTATAGTTCCCGGACCGGATACCTTTGCCCAGCTGTAACTGCTGAGGCTGCCATCGGGATCATAAGAACCGGAACCGTCCAGGTTAACCGTATTGGCCGGCGCTGTGATCGTTTGATCAACACCTGCATTTGCGGTCGGGGATTGATTGGGAACATCCACCGTAACAATAACGGTATCGGTATCGGTGGCACCGCTGTTGTCGGTTACTTTCAGCATGAAATTATAAGAACCCTGCACCAATCCGGAAATGCCGGTAGAAGCTGTTGAAGCAGAAGCCATGGTTGCGGCAGAAGGACCGGAAGTCTGGCTCCAGGTGTAAGTGGATATGGTTCCATCAGGATCCTGTGAGGCAGATCCGTTTAAATTGGCTACATTTGTTGGCAGGGTAACCGTGATATTCGAACCCGCATTCGCAACCGGTGGTTGATTTTGTGGAATTCCTGTAGTCACTGTCACTACAATAGTATCCAACGCTGTTGCTCCTCCATTGTCCGTTACCTTCAGCTGGAATGAATACACACCTGCCGCCAGGTTCTTTACAGACGTGCTGGCTGAGGTGCTATTGGATATACTGAACTGGGCAGGGCCACTAATTTTAGCCCACGCGTAAGATGCTATAGATCCGTCCGGATCGCCTGAAGCGCTTCCATCTAAAGTAACCTGATTGGTTGGCAGGCTGATGCTGATGTCAGATCCCGCCTTGGCGACTGGTGATTGATTCGCCATAGCGGCCGCATTTACGGTTATCTGCACCTTGGCTGTTGCGGTAGCCCCCTGATTATCGGTAACGGTGAGACTATACACATACACACCGGCCAACATTCCGGAAACATTGGTGTTTGCGGTTGTGGGCGAAGAAAGAGTACCTCCGGCAGGTCCGGATACTTTTGTCCAGGCATAGGAAGCCACGGTTCCGTCCGCATCCTTACCCGTTCCGGCAAGCGCTGCATTGGATGTGGGTAATTGAATGGTTTTATCTGAACCGGCATCGGCTGTGGGTGACTGGTTTGCGGTTCCCGTTCCAACAGTAATATTGCTTCTCAGCAAATAACTGCCGTCGGAATTCCTGCCATTGACGGCCAGCGGAAGTGGTTTTTTATAATTGGTTGGATCCCTAACAATCAGATACATACTGTATGTACCCGGACTAACGGAAGATAAAGTGAAGTTATCAGATGCGCCGGTAGCGCTTCCCTGGGGAAGAAAAAGTTTTGGGCTGAATGCTGAATTACCTGTCCAAACGACGCCCCCGCTGCTGTTCCTTAATTCATAAACCACATTCCAGTTTTCATAGGTAGGGGTCACACCTATGTTCTGCCAGTTGAGTGTTATATTAAATGCACCGCCGCCACTGAGGGTGGTGGTCATACTGCCTCCGGACAATATAAGCCGGTAACCGCTTGCCTTAGAGGCCGCGGTAACATTGGCCTTTAGATTACCATCACTTGCCGAAACAGGATAGTTCCCGTTTCCAAAGGAAGCGATATGAAAAGTGGTTATTTCGTTTACGAGATCACACTGGAGCACCCCGCAATTCCTTGAAATGGCATTCGCATCATTGGCAGGTTCTCCTCCAATGGGTGCATATTTCCATTTGTTCATGATCAGTGTTGAAAAAGAATTTCCGGAATAAGAACCGGGATTTCCGGAGAGGTAGGAAGCATATCCCGCATCACCCAGGTTATCACGTCTCCATCCGATCTGTCCCCAGGCATTGGATGTAGTGAGTGCATAATAACAAAACTCCGGTGGCATCATGCTGGCATTTTTCGTATCAAATGCCCCCATCGCAATCTGCAGCGGATAATTGGGAAATGCCGATTTAACCGCATTCACTATCGATTCCAGAGAAGCCACAGTAGCTGTTCGTCCGGAAGGTTCTGTTCCGGTCCATGGATAAGTATGCCATTCTCCATAGTCCCCGAATCCCCTCACGTCAATATAATAAATGGCATCCTTATAATTTTTTCCATTATAGGTGGTGGAGTTGATGTGGTTTGCTATTGCGGTCATCAGCGCCGCCCATCTGCTCAGCCAGTTCGGGCTGTTCCAGTTTGGAACCCAAAGTCCATCGCTGTTCTGCCAGTCCACGCTGTTGGAACCTTCCCCCTGCATCAGGTTATGCAGATAAGTGGGGTATCCATAACCGCCCAATCCGCAACCACTGCACATTGGCATCACGCCAAAAGAAAACATGGCGCCGGCGTCCATGGCCTTATGCATCTGATTGTCGAATGCGGTCCAGCTGTAAGAACCTTGTGAACCGGAAGATTCAATATCAACCCAGTTGAAACGGGCATAATAATTCAACGCCTGTGTATTCCCTGCCGGAATCTGAATACCCGAATTATTGTCCCAGCTCACGCCGTTCCAATGCTCAACACCACGGCCCGGTGCAATAAGATCGGCGTTACCGTAAGGAATCTGAGTAAATGATAAGGGAGTCGTTTGTGTATAGCCCGAAAAGAATCCGGATAAGGCTAATAATAAAATCGTTAAAGTTCTGGAATAACGTGCGCATCGCTCCCTGGAACAGAAAATGTTCCGTGCTGTGTAGAAATTAGTTCTCATAGCTCTGATATTGGATTAACAGTTGAGTAAAAATAGAATCTAAAATTCTAATCTTATTGGCTCAAACAGGGTCAAATTTCTTGCCAGAAATGGTCTCAAGGATTTCAGAAATAAAGGTTTACCCCAGGATTTTTCTTTAATGAGTTGATCTTTAGTACATAGAAAGTAATCCACATTTTGAAATGTGTAAAACTCTTAAAATGGGAAAAATAATCGGGCCACAATTTGGCAAACAAATGAAAAATGACTTTCCCACAAAAATAAAATAATGCCGGAAAAACTTGTTTGGCTTGTGAAAATTTCGTACTAATTCCGGCTGGAATTATTTTACGGAAGAAAGTTTTTCTTTCAATACTAAATAGATAAATAAAGCGTTGGTGGTGGCATATCGCCTGAACAACCTCACCGGCTCCTGCCTTAACCGGAATAGCCATTCCAATCCCGAATCCTGCATCCAGATAGGTGCCCTTTTCTGCATTCCAAGCAAAACCGGCAGTGCCCCGCCAATTCCGATCATGCTGGCATTAATCTTATTCCTCATAGAAGCCATCCATCTTTCCTGTTTGGGACATCCCAGTACAACAAAGATCAACCGGGCATTCGATTCATTGAACATTTGGATGATGGATGTTTCTTCTGCTGCATTCAGTTGACGGAAAGGGGGACTGTACATTTTCGCGACAATGATATCGGGATAATTTTGTTGAAGGAATGTCTTTGTTTTTGTCAGCATATCGTCGGTTCCCCCATAAAAAGCAACCGGGATCTGCTGTTTCTGTGCGGCAGCCAGCAAGTCTGGGAGCAGATCCATGCCCGCAACACGAGGTTGCTTAATGCCATACAGGAACCGAAGGGCCCAGGTAAGCGGTTTGCCATCCGGCGTGACCATATCCGCACTATTAACCACTTTCGCAAAAGAAGATGTCCGGTGCGCTTCTATTAACATGTGTACATTGGCCACACAGGCATAGGACGATTGGTCTGAAAGGGCGCTCCCAACCAGATCATCCACAAAAGAGTTATACGGATTCAGATTAATTTTAATACTAAGTAGCTGCTTGGTTTTCACTGATAATCAAATTAAAATACAAAATCACCATAGTCCGGTTTCCTGGTTAAGCTGAACAATTACAACGATTACTGTCCTGATTTATTTTTAATCACTGAGTGGTAGATGAATAATAATTGTTCCCTGTTCCGCTGCGGAGTATACAATGTTTCATAACCCAACCGGGCTTTTTCAGAATAGCTTTTTTTATCTTTTTTATCCAGATTTACCCAAAATTCTATCTTTTCCGCCAATTCCCCCGAATTACCTGGTGTAAAATGAATCCCGTTGTCGCCTCCCCTGATCATGGATGCCATGGCTCCCAGGTCACTGGCAATAACCGGCGTTCCAACGGCAAATGCTTCGATCAGGGTCATCGGCATTCCTTCAAACCAGATGGATGGGAAAATCAGGGTGGAGCATCGGCCCATCAGCTCCCGGACCGCTTTCTTATCCAGGAGTCCCATATAATGAATCCTGGGATTTTCTTTACAGGCGGCAATCACCTTTTCCTGCAGGGGACCATCCCCGCCGATATACAAGTCGGCATTTTTATCTTTAAAGGCATTCAACAGCACATCAATTCCTTTTTCTTCCGCCAGTCGCCCTATAAAGAGAAAAAAATCTTCCCTTTCCACCGGCACCAGTCCCGGATCCTTTATAAAATTGGGTTTGATGGAAAATTGATTTTCCGTTACGCCCAGCGAAGAAGAAATAAATACATTTTTTGCAATATCAGTCTGTACAATAAACCGGTCCACCATTTTCCAGGTGCCGATTTTTTTGTGGATCCAGATGATGCAGGCCAGCCACCAGGTTTGAAAATAAGAATTCCTGTAGACTTTCTTTTTGACAGCCGTCCATGGAAATGATGCCTGAACACTGTCCATAAAAAGCGCCCCTTTATACAACAACGTAGCGGAAGGACAAAGCAGTCTGAAATTCTGTATGGTAAGCACTACGGGAATATTCCTTTTGCCGGCGATCCGCACTACCAGCGGACCCACCGCATAATGCCAGTTGTGTACATGGATCACTTCCGGCTGAAAGTCCCGGATGGCCTTTTTTATCTTCCCTGCTGAAAATACATTCCACGCAGACAGCAAAAACTGCACTACGCCCTTCCGACCGGAAAAATTCTGGAAGGTTAAAGATCTTACCTGTTCCGTTTGTCCCAATAATTCAAGCTCCTGCTCAAAAACAGTGTCCTCCCCTCCTTTCTGCTGATACTTATTGTGGATGAAGAGTATTTTCACTTTCTGGGAATTACCTGATGAATATCCGTTATTAATTTACGGGCAACCTGGTCGGCTTTAAAAACCGCAGCAGAGGCCAGTGCATTTTTTGAAAACCGGTCATAGTCATTCAATATGTTCATAATACTTTTAATGTATTCTTCCTCACGGAACGCAATTGGCAATAAAAATCCATTCTCACCGCTTTTCAGAAACCGGGCAATATCGCCAGCATCAGTTGAAACAACAGGCACGCCCAACGAAAATGCCTCCGCAATGGCCATTGGAAAACCTTCCTGGGAGGAGGCCATCAACAGGATCTTTTTTGTTGAATCCACTTCAATGAGCTCATCATTACTTAAGTTTCCCAGAAATTCGATCTTCCCCTTCATGGGCAGCGTGTCCGCCAACTCCTTCAGTGCCTTTTCCTGGGTTCCCATCCCGGCAATGTACAGCGGATTTTCCTGCTGAATTTCCCCCGGTAGTTTCGCATACAGCCTGATTATTTTATCAATGTGCTTCCCTTTCTCCAAACGTCCCGCATGAATAAATCCGCTGCGCAACGCAGGGTCCTTGATTTTCACCGCATGCAGAATCGGGTTAAATATTTTTTGAATACCGGCACTTTCGACACCTACCGTATACAGGAGACTGGCTTTTTTAATGACCCGTTTCTCCATGGATTCAAAAATGGAAGCAAAATATCTTCCGTACCAATACCGGGATTTCAGCATGGGGTTAGAATTGCCATGAAAAACATGGATAAAAGGCGCCTTTCCATAGGATACTACAAAAGATCCCTCCGGAACGTGCGAAATAATCATATCAAACTGGTTCAGACGCCTTCTTTTCCCCAACAAATACAAACCAAACAATAGTCGCCTTGGAATAAACTGTATATCGTGCAAAAAATCGGGGAGAAAAATATAGGTCAGATCAAATGCTTCCCTGAGAAATGGATCCAGATTTTTGGTAAAGGGGGTTACCCCGCCATATGATTTGGACAATGAGGAACTGTTTACAATACCGAGTTTCAGCTTTTTCATTGATTCAGGTTAATATTCATTAGGCGTTAACCGTTTGTTTTCCTTTCCTGGTGATCAGCCTTTTATAGAGTCCCATATATTCCTCCGTCTTGTTTTTGATTTCAAATTTTTCCCTGACCCAATGATGCGCATGGATACCCATCCGCAACCTTCTTTCCTTGTCATTCAACAGCAGGTCCAACTTTTCCATGACCTGCACTTCGCTGCTTTGAGCCACTAAGTATCCATTTAAACCGTCCTTAACGAGTTCTTCCGTTCCCCCGCCGCGTGTGGCAATAACGGGTTTACCCATTGCCATATACTCAATGATGGCATTCGATATACCTTCGTAATAGGTGATGAGCAGGCCAATGTCAATGACCTGTAAAATGGATTCGATATCGGATCTTTTACCCGCAAAAATAATACGGGTATTCAAAAATTCTTCGGGTACCCTGCTTTTCAGTATTTCCAGGAGGGGTCCGCTGCCAATCAGTAAAAAGACAAGATCCTTTCTGGCCTCGCACATTTTTATCGCGGCACCGATCAGCGTGCCATAATCTTTCCGGATGTCAAAACCGGCCACCATGCCCATCACGATCCGGTCTCCCTTGGGACCTCCCAGCATTTCCTGCTCCATTTCCGGTAAGGGCCTCAGGTTCTCAAAACGATTGAAGTCTACGCCGTTGTAGATACAGACCGACCTGCCCGCCGGCGTCCTGTATGCCCGTATGCCCGCTTCCGAATTCGACACAAACACGTCTGAAAACGGAGTGGTTAACTTTACCCTCAGATAATGTTTATCCGACAGGTTCAAATGATCAGACGCGTCTGCCAATACGCCGTTGATGAATGGTATGCCGGTAAACAGGTTGGAAACGGACAGGTAGATGCTGGCCATGGTACTCCAGGAATGGATGATATCCGGCTTATAGTTCGCGATGATTTTTTTAAGTTTGAATACAACTGACAAATCCTTATTGCTTTTTCTTTCGATGATTTCAAGGGTAATCGGCAGTTTATATACCACATCATACTCCACGGTTCCGGTCAATGAGATGAGATAAATGTCCACAGGCTCGGGCTGATCTTTCAACCCCCTGATCAACTCCAGCATCCGCCTTTCTTTGCCACCCCGGAATAAAGAATCCGTGACCATTAAGATTTTCATCTGACTAGTTTTTCATCCATTTGTCGTACCACATCTGAAACATCAATAAAAACCATATTTTGTAATCATTTTCCTTCTTTGCGCCATAATAGCTTTTTTTAACCTGTTCTATATAGACTTCATTGAAAATATTTTGTTTGCGGATGTAGGATCCGCCCAGGTATTTGTCCACCAGCGGCTTTAACACCCCGTGCAACCAGCTTCCCAACGGCACCGAAAAACCCATTTTGGGGCGGTCCATTAATTTTTCGGGAACATACCCGTGAACGATCTGTCGCAATATGTATTTCCGTTGTCCCTTATAGATCTTGTATTCCGAAGGCAGTTTTCCTGCCCATTCAATCACGTGCTGGTCCAGGAAAGGCTCACGTCCCTCGAGACTAACGGACATGGTCGCCCGATCCACTTTCTGCAAAATATCATCTACCAGATAGGTCTGGTAATCTTTGGCCATGGCATAGGTGAGCGGATCAAAATAAGATGGTTGCAATTCTTCCCGGTAGAAAGCCGAAAAAATGATATCCGGCTTCTCCAGAAAAAGATGGTTTCTTTCTTTTTCGGTATAGTTTACAGTCATGCCCATAAAAATATTCCGGGCACTGGGATCCTGCAGAAGACCGGCGAGTTTTTCATATTTTTTGATCAGCTGGTGATTCCCGCGAATGCCGGGCATTTGGTCCAGCGGAAAAGCTTTTAACAGGGAGGATCCCCCTTTTCTGAAGACGGCCGGAATGGCGTTCATTCTGCGGTAATATTTCACCATCCAGCCGTAGCGGTCATATCCTCCGAATATTTCGTCGCCCGCATCGGCAGACAGGGCTACAGTCACGCTTTGCCTGGCCATTTTACTCACCAGGATGGTCGGTATGCAACTGCTGTCGGCAAAGGGCTCATCGTAATAATAAGGAAGATCCGGAATTACATCCAGCGCATCTTTTTCGCTGCAATAATATTCATGATGCTCAGTACCCAGTACCGCGGCAATTTCTTTGGCATATTCAGCCTCATTCAATTTTGCATCCTCAAATCCAATGGTAAAAGTGTTCAATTTCCTGGATCTGTCTTTCTGCAGCAGGGCCACCAGGCAGGTACTGTCGTACCCCCCACTTAAAAACACCCCGACGGGCACGTCGGCCACCATCCTGTAGTTAAAGGCTTTCTCAAGAACCTTTTCCGTTCCGACAACCGCTTCATCCATGGAAAGTACCAGTTTCTCCTGGTTGTAACAGTCGTACACATTCCAATACTCAGCGGTGCTGATTTTTTTGGTTTTCAGGTCAAGCTGCAGGGTGTGCCCGGGCAAAAGCTTAAAAGTATCCTTAAATATGCAGTGTGGTGCCGGAATATATCCGCATTCCATATAGGCGCCTACTGCCCCGATGTCTATTTCTTTTTTAAAAAAAGAATTCGCCATCAGCGCTTTGAGTTCTGAACCAAAAAGAAATACGTTATTCTTCCAGAAGTAAAAGAATGGCTTAACCCCTGCCCGGTCCCGGCAACAGAAGAGTTTTTCATCCACGGCGTCGTAAATAACAAATGAAAACATGCCGGTGAACCGTTTAATGGCATCTGCACCCCACTCATGATAAGCATGCAGGATCACTTCGGTGTCGGAGTGCGAAACGAACTGATGGCCCGATCCGGCCAGTATTTCCTTTATTTCGGCGTAGTTATAGATTTCACCATTAAAAATGATCCGGTATCTTCCGTTCAGGAACTGCATGGGCTGATTGCCTGCGGGCGAAAGATCAATAACGGAAAGTCGTCTGTGTGCCAGACCAACCGTATACTTACCCGTTGGTTTATAAAAATATCCGAAAGCATCGGGTCCCCTGTGTATCAGCGCATCCGACATGGCTAAAAGTTCCGGCTCTGCCGTTCTTGATTCAAAATCTACAAATCCCGAAATTCCGCACATAAGAAACTATTCATGGGTTTACTGATGAAAAAACAGTTTGGTATTTTTCCATCATGGAATCATAAGAATACTTTTTTTGAAAGTCCGCGCGGGCATTTTCGGCCAGTCCGTCCGCCAGCACCTGATCGGAAAAGATCCGCTTTATGGTTTCCGCAAGATGCTCCGTATCGGTCGTTTCATACAGCAGGGCATTGTATTCATGGGCAAGCATCCCGTTGATGCCGGGTGCATCCGAAGCAATAATGGGCAACCTGTTGAACATGGCTTCCAGCAGGGAAACAGAAGTACCTTCATAATCGGAAGAAATAATGTAAACATCAGCGGCATTATAATATTCCGGTATCATTTCCCGGCTCACCAGTCCGTCAAACCGGATGTATTTTCCCAACCGGTAGCGTTCGACCCTTTCCGTTACGTCATTTTCCATCTCTCCTTTCCCGGCAAAAAGTACGCGGATTTGATGAGATTCCAGGAATCCGGCACCCACCACCCGAAGGGCCTCAATGATTTTATCCGGGTTTTTCATGGCCTTTAGGGAACCGACAAAAAGAAGTATTTTTTCTTCGTTTTGATATCCAAGTTTATTTTTCGATGCGGATCTGGTTCCCGGATTCCTGACAAATGGGATCAGGGGCGGTATGTATTGAAATTCCTTTCCCGGAATCACTTTTTTAAAGGCCGAGCAAATCGGCTCGGAAACGCCGATAACGGCATGGGCATGCCGGAAATAGGAAACAAAGGGATAACTGAATCTCCAGTCGGGTTCTTTCCCCCAGTGAATGGTGATGATATAAGGTATGTTAAAGAAACGCAGCGTTAGACTGGTGGCGTAACAAATCAACCATGACTGCTCGGCGTAACTGATATAAGCATAGTCCAGCATTTTACGTAATTTCCATACAGCAAGAAAAAATTGAAAGGGATAAAAAAACCGGGTCGGGCGGCGTTTTTTAAAAGAAACAAGCGCACCGTTTTGATTTCCGGTACTTTTTTCCCCCAGATAAAAAATACTGCCCCGGTTCTTCTGCAGCTGCTGATTCAGAAAATAATAATTAAAAATCTCCATGCCGCCGGTAACCTGTGGATACAGTGAACCCAGCACGTACAGTCCTCCGGACCCTTTCCTTCTAATGGGGGTTTTCATAAATTATTTTTCCTGGGTCATTTCCGGATCTTCCTCCGTTGTGGGTAGTTCATAATTATTTCTTTCCAAACGCAGAAACTCCCCTTCTGCAACCATGCTATAAATAAATATGAAAGTGGTGATGCTGGTCCACTCCCTGTTTTGACCCAGGCCATAAAGCAGTATAAAACAAACCACGGCAAAAGAGGGGGAGAAATTTTTTTGACGGATGGCTTGAAAAAATACGCTGCCGATGATCAGAAAGTACAGAAAAAATCCCAATATCCCATTTTCGATCAGCAGCAGCAGGGTAGCGTTGTGGGCATTATAACCGTGACCCAGGTCCCTGACCTCAAAACCGCCGTTTCCAATACCGAAGAACTGTTCCTGGAAATCCAGGTTCATAAAGGCCGCGTAGGCATTCTCCGAGGATTCCTCCCGCCAGTCCATGGAGCCCAGGTTATTGATGTTGTAGGATTGTCCCATCGCTTTCCTTACGATGGCCACCGGTTCATCCGTTAACCGGGATGTTATTTCGTCGATGAATTTGCTGTCGAGGCTGACGTATTTTCCCAGCGTCGCAAATAATAAAATGCCCATGAAGAGAGCACCCACAGCGAAGGTGCCGACCCTGACGAGCTTTCTCTTCTGATCCCTGTATTTTACCCCATTTAAAATAATCAAAATGGAGACAAGCAGCATACCCAATATGGCGCTTCTGGAGGTCGACAGCATTACACCCAGAAGCATGACGGGCAAAAGGCCCAGTGTAGTGAGACGATTTGTTTTATTTTCCGAAGGGTGCTTGATGTAATCGCTGAGCAGGTATACAAAGCCCATTCCGCAAATCTGGCCAAAAAAGTTCCAGTTGGTCTGGGCCAAATCATCATCTGTTAAAGTGTCTGCTGCGCCCGTGAGTTGCAAATAGATACGGTGGATGGGAAAAGATCCGTACGCTATATATGTATAGGCGAGATCTGCGAAACAGATGATTCCGGCTATGGTCAATGCCGTTTTGAGCAGATTGGCATTTTGAAATTTAAAGTAATAATGATATACGAAAAAAGTGGCCAGCACGGTAGACGTGCTTTCCTTGAGTAAATCGATTTGAAAAAGACCCTGAGAGAAAGAAACCAGAATTACATACAACATGAACGCCAGCAACATTTTCACATGGGTTAGATACAAATAGGGAGAATATTTCTCCAAGCCGGATTTGTCGAATAAGATCCGGCAAAACAGGGCAAGGGAAATAATGGCCCTGGAATTCAGGGGCAATCCCTTAAGATCGAAATTAATTTTCGCCAGGATTAAAACAAAAAGCGCCACCGCGACAATCTCGGGCTTATAAATCAGCGCATAGGTGAACAGGGCGCCCGCGACAATAAGGATAATCAGGTTCAAGGTTTAATGGTATTTTTTTAACCGGCTATCCGGCCTTTGCTCACAGCCTTCTCATTATTTTATGCCAGACTCTTTTATACAGGTTGCCGATATAGGATTTGCGGTTTAAAGAAAAAACCCCGTTGTTAAACAGTCTGTTATATCTTTTGGTATTGACCAGAACAACAATCCATTTCTGGACAAGTAATCCATATAACAATAAATTATTATACCTGTTACACTTTTTTAATTTATCATAAAATTTAATAATCCAGTCTTCCAGAGACGCAAAATTACTTTCATTTTGAAAAAAATCAATATTTCTGTTCAGCAGGTTGGAATGAACCTCCAGTTCCTTCTCGGAAAATTCAATTTGTAAATCATTTAATATCTGCTGGTTAATTCTTTTAACCAGCGCGAACATGTCCGGTGCTTTTTGAACGGTTATACTGGTTTCATGAACCCGGTAGCTGGCCCCAAATATGGGCAGATTGGCTACTTTGGCTCTTTGGGAAATCCGGCACCACATATCGTAATCCTCTCCTATGTAAAATACATCCCTGTATTTCAACTCTTTGGCCAATGCGCGGCGGACCATGATCGTGGAATTACAAAAGCAATTTCCCAGGGTTAAAAACGTAACAATATCCTGATTATTCGTGGGATAGCATATTTTTTTCAGGAACCGGCCGTTTTGGTCAATCGTCCTGTAAAAAGTGCCACATAAGGCATGATCCGGGTTCCTGTTTAAAAAATCAGCCTGCTTCTCCAACCGCCCCGGCAGGGCGATGTCATCGCTGTCCAGCGTGGCAATATACTCTCCGCAGGCAGCCTCCACCCCTTTATTCCGGGTAAAGACGATTCCGGAATTGAATTCGTTTTCGAGAAAACGGACCCTGGGATCCGTAAAGGACCTGATGATGTTTTTGCTTGAATCGGTGGATCCGTCATCAATAACAATCAATTCGAGATGAGTATAAGATTGGTTCAAAATACTTTCTATGGCCTCTCTAAGATATTTTTCGCTGTTGTGCACCGCCATCACTACCGAAACCAGGGGAAGAGTCATCGTAAAGATCAATTGGGGATTAAGATATTGAATTTTTATTTTTGGCTGGGATAATGCTGTTATTTTTGCGTTATCAACCGGGCCACTACCGGGTCCAAATCTATAAGAGCCGGAGATTTCTTCCCGGCCTATCAAACGCAGATTCTTTTTGATATATACTTTGCATCTTAAATAAATTTTGTTACTTTTAGCTCCGAACAGCATCATTTACCTAGCTGTAACTGTTTGACCGACAGCCAACTACGCTCCAATAATCTCCCTGAAAAGCGACCTGTTTCCGAAGCCTGTTAACCCCTAATATTCAAATACTTTGACCCATCCTATCTTTCGATCAATCAAGGCATTTCCTCCTGTGTTTTGTAAGATTACCTGGATACGCTTTTGCTGTTTGCTTTCCGTTTGCTTTATCCTTTCCTGCAGGAGCACAAAAAATATGAATTATTTCCCTGATATTCAGGATGTTACCATAAAAGCAAAAGTTCCAAATACAGAACCTTTGATCCAGGTAAATGATCTGCTGAGTATCCTGGTGAGCAGTTCCAGTCCCGAGGCATCTGCCGCTTTTAACGCACCCAATGAATCCACCAATATTTCCAACGCAGCGGCTGCTTCTGCCAGTACATTAACCGTTGGTTATCTGGTGAATCAGAACGGAGATATCCAGTTCCCGGTTTTGGGCACGATCCACGTGCAGGGGATGAATAAATTTCAGCTTTCCACCCTGATTGCAGAGAAATTACTCGATAAAAAACTGCTGATAGACCCGATTGTTACCATCCGGTATTTCAACTTCAGGGTAAGCGTTTTAGGTGAAGTTTCGCGTCCCGGGGTTTTTACCACGCCTACTGAAAAGCTCAGTATCATGGAAGCTCTTAGTTTTGCCGGTGATATCACTGTTTTTGGTAAAAAGAACAATGTGCTGCTGATCCGGGAAAATGACCACGGTGAAAAAATGGTTAAACACCTGGATCTGACAAAACAGGACATATTAAGTTCCCCCTATTATTACCTTAAATCGAATGATGTTCTTATAGTAGAGTCCAATGGCGGCAGACTGGCGAGAGAAAAAAATTCCCAGTTTGTACCCATTTTATTCAGTGTGCTTTCTTTTTTAATTGTAGCGATAAGTCAGATAAAATTTTAGTATTTCCCTGATCGTTCCCGTATTAAACCTGATCTTGTTATGGAAAAGTCAAAACCCATTATTCCGCAAAAAGAGAATAATGGTCTTCAACAAATTCTTACCAAATACATTCCTTACTGGCCCCTGTTCCTGGTTTTCTTTATATTAAGCGCTGCCGCTTTATATTTCTACCTGAAAATTACGGTTCCCATTTACGAAACCACGGCCAGCGTACTGATCAAGGATGAAAAGAAAGGACAGGAAGATTCGAAAATGGAAGAGGTGTTGAATGTATTCGGTACCAAGAAAATAGTGGAAAACGAGCTGGAGATTTTCCATTCCAATTCCCTGATCATTGCTGTTGTTAAAAAATTAAAACTCTATGCCCCGATATCTGAAGAGAAAGGCTGGCGGGGCCTGGGTACATCATCTGCCTATCTAACCAGCCCGATCATTGTTGAAGTGCCGGATCCCAGCGAGATTGATGAAAGCAAAAAAATATATTTCCATTTTTCAAAAGCAGACAGCAGCGTTTCCATAAACGGAGATAAATTTCCGCTGGGCCAATGGGTCAATTCTCCCTGGGGCACACTGCGTTTCACACAAAACCCGCATTACTTCCCGTCGTCTAAAAAAAACCAGGATTCGGTAAAATTCTTTTTTCAGCTCATATCGCTGGATCATGCCACCAATGGCGTCCTGGGCAACCTGACGGTTTCTTCCGCCAGCAAACAATCGTCCATCATTAATTTATCCATTAAGGATCCCGTTTCTCTAAGGGGTGAAACCATCATTTCCGAAATTGTCGTTGCCTATAACCAGGCTTCTGCCGAAAGAAAAAGCGGTGTAGCACTAAAAACACTGAAGTTTATTGAGGATAGGCTGAAAAATGCGTCCAAAGAACTGGATTCCGTAGAAGGCAGTATTCAAAGATATAAGGATGCATCGGGTACCGTGGATATCAGCGAGCAAAGCAAATTGTATTTACAAAGTATTGAATCCAACGACAAACAATTAAGTACGCTGAACCTGCAGCTCTCGGCACTGGATGAGGTGGAGAAATATGTACAGTCAAAAGACAACAACGGCAACATAGTTCCTTCCACCTTCAACATCAACGACCCATCCCTCACCCAGCTCCTGACCACCTTATCCAACGATGAGGCACAATATGAGAAGTTAAAAAGGACGAATGCCGAAAACAGCCCCATCATGCTTTCCCTCCAGGAGGAAATAAGTAAAACCAGACCCAATATCCTGGAGAATATCCGCAGCCAGCGGAAAAATATAGAAGCCGGAAAATCCACCTTGTCCGAATCCAAAGACCGGTATTCCAATATGCTCAGCGCAGTACCCCAAAAAGAAAGACAACTGGTTGAAGTAAGCCGCCAGCACAGCATTAAAAACGATATTTATTCTTTTCTTCTGCAAAAAAAGGAAGAGACCGCTTATTCCATTACGTCTATATTGCCGGATTGTTATATCGTAAGCAGCCCGACCACTTCGGGAACACCGATAAGTCCAAAAAAACCATTCCTGGCCATCCTCGCCCTAATTGTTCCTTTTATTTCAGGCATTGTGGTGGTTTCGATAAAAGATGTTTTCAATGGGAAAATATTATACAGAACGGATATAGAAAAATTAACCAGCTTCCCGATAGTCGGTGAGGTGATCCATGAGAAATTAAAAAGCCCCATCGTTACGGAAAATGCAGAACGGAGTTTTATAGCCGAACAGTTCCGGTTGATCAGGACCGGTTTAAAACACCTGGGCACGCCTCCGGGAAATGTAAAACGGATACTGGTGACTTCGTGTATCAAAGGGGATGGGAAAAGTTTTATTTCCACCAATCTGGCGATCAGTGTTGCCCGAAGCGGAAAAAAAGTGGCCCTGCTGGAAATGGATCTTCATCAACCCAGGATCAGCGAAACGTTTGACATTCCCAAATCCGAAGGAATCACCGATTTTCTGCTGGGTAATGTAAAAGAGGATGAAATCATCTTCCCCACGACGAAACATGCCAACGTTTTTATTGTACCGGCGGGAAATTTAATCGAAGAACCATCGGAATTACTGGTTAACGGCAAGCTGGTCACTTTATTGAATTACCTGGATACCCAGTTTGATGTCATCATCATCGATACGGCTCCCATCAAAGTGTTAACTGACGGACTGGTGATTGCACCTTATTGCAACCTGGTATTGAATGTGATCCGTCATAATCACACTCCCAAATCACACATTGAAATGCTCGATAAGGATATGCAATCTTATGATATTCAAAACGTTGCAATTGTATTCAATGGCGTAAAAAACCGCGGATTCGGAAAATACAGTTATGGATATGGCCATGGTTACGGATATGATATCCGTTCTTCTTACGAGGAATATGGCAAGAAAAAGAAAAAAATATCCTGAAAAGCGATTCGCTTAAGCTTGTCCAAAATTGCCGGATAAGGCTTTCACTTTCACTATCCTTGTTTTCTATTGAATTGCAAGTCACACAATTAACTTGTTTTTTTAGAGTTTATTCAAATGAAAATACCGAATAAGCTGGTGTCCCTTTACGGCTTGCGTAGGTAGGGCACAAACCAAACAATCATGCTTGTTAAAGCAAAAAAAATATTATCAACTGACCTGGTAAAGGTTTCTTTCCTGAACGCGGTGGCTACGGTGATCCGTATGCTGACCGGTTTTGTAAGCGTCAAAGTGGTTGCGGCCATCATCGGACCCGTTGGTGTGGCCCTGCTGGGTCAGCTGAATAACTTTGCCCAGATCCTCCTCAGTATATCTAACGGCGGAATCAATGCCGGAATAACCAAATACACGTCAGAACATTCCCATTCACCAAAAGATTATTTCCTGTATCTGGGAACCGGATTCTGGATAACCGTTGTCCTGTCCATTGTAACCGGGCTGGTGCTGGTATTTGGCGCCGGTTATTTTTCAACCTACATCCTGCACGACATTCAATACAGATCCGTCTTTTACATTTTTGGGGGAACCATATTGCTGTATGCTCTGAATGCCCTGCTGATCTCCGTTATAAACGGGTTCAAAGAATATAAGAAATATGTTATTGCCAATATCGTGGGCAGCATCGTCGGACTGATCTTCGCTGTAGTTCTATCCATAAAGTATGGAATTTACGGAGCGCTCGTATCCACCGTTACCTTTCAGTCCGTCGTGTTTTTCATCACCCTGGCGATCGTTGCAAGGTCTTACTGGTTCAAATGGAGAATCTTTATTTTAAGATTCAACAAACAGGTTGCCATCAAACTGGGTCATTATTCGCTGATGGCCATAGTGAGCGCCATAACGGTGCCTGCGGGGCAAATCATTGTCAGAAGTTTCATCATCAAAAACAGATCGATCGCAAATGCCGGATTGTGGGAGGGCATCAACAGGATATCGGGGATGTACCTCATGGTGATAACGGCATCTTTAAGCGTTTATTTTTTACCCAAGCTGTCCGAATTAAAAACAAGGTGGGAACTGAGGCAGGAGATCTTTTCAGTTTATAAACTGATCTTACCATTTTTAATCCTGACCACGGCGATTATCTTTGTGTTCCGGGTTTTTATCATACGGCTTTTATTTACCGCCGAGTTTGCAGGTATGCAGAACCTGTTCGCCTTCCAGCTGATCGGGGATATCCTGAAGATCCTGGGATGGGTGCTGGGATATTTGCTGCTGGCCAAGGCCATGAGCAAAATATATATTGTCATGGAAATCGTCAGTTTCCTGCTGCTCGTTTTCATCAGCTATTTTCTGGTGAACTGGTATGGCAGCGTTGGCGCGACACTGGCTTTCGCAATCGTATACCTGATCTACCTGGTTATTCTGTGTATTGTATTCAGAAAGCTGCTGTTCAACGGGCATATGTCAGATGAATAAATAGATTAAAAATATGTTTTAAGAAACCCATATAAAATACCCGATCAGAAAAAATATCACCTGATCAATGCGATGAGCATGAAAAATACATTACCCCAAACCCTGAATAGAGATTCGGTATTCCACCTGAAGGAAATGAACAGCGTCCTGTTCTTTTCCCTGCTGGTTGTTTATCAGATCGCCTTTATTTTCCAGGGTGTGGATGTGGGAGACTCAGGATCCTATGCCAACTTTTATCAGCTGATCTTTAAAAGTCCGGACTCCGTGCAGTACAGTTTTATGTTCTGGCTTTCCGGTGTGTTTGGCGCCCTGTATATGAAACTATTTCCTGGTTTGGGTATTTGGGGTTTACGGCTCCTGGGCGTTCTTGTTTCCACTTCCACACTATTAATAGCTTATCAGTTGTTAAAAAAATATCTCAACAAGGGCCATCTTCAACTGAGTTTGCTGATACTGGTACTTTTCATCAATAATAACCCCAAAGAATTTTATTATAATAATTTTTCTTCCCTTATTTATCTGCTGGTGGCCTGGTCCCTTTTCACCGGACTGCGCGATCATAAGTTATTACCTCTTTTCTTCAGCGGTGCCCTTGTCGCATTGAATGTTTTTAACCGGGTTCCGAACATACTGGCCCTGGGCATCATGGCCGGAATAATTTATTACGGATATCTTTACCACACCGGATATAAACGACAACTGAAACAGTGCGTGGCTTTTATTGCCGGATTCCTGGCGTGTACAGGCCTTGTGTTACTGGTCATGCATTTGATGGGCCACCTGAAGGTATATGTGAACTCGCTGAAGATCGTTTTTGCCATGGGACAAAAAACAAAACTCAGCGATGGCACCGATGCCGACTATGGCATTGCCAATCTGCTGAAACTGCTTTACTGGCAATATAAATTCTCTTTTATTGCCGCCACCCTGTTTTTTGTATTTGTACTGGTATTTGTTCCCATTTTCAATTATCTCAAAACAAAGTTTCCGTTCATCGTGACGAAGCATATTTTTTCCAGGTCCCTGCTGCTCCTGCTGATGCTAGCGCTGATCATATCCGGAAAAATAGACAACATCATCATGATCTATTTCTTTACCGGGATTTGTTTAATGTCCGCCGCAGCCATTTTCATCACCAATAAAAATAAAGAGATCAGCCTGCTGATGTTCCTCGGCATCTTCATAGCCGTGGTCCATCCCATGGGTAGTTCCACGGGAATTCATACCGTGATCATCTATTCGCTCTGGCTCGCATTCCCGATTGCCCTGGAATATTTATTAACCATCAGCAGCGTCCGCATCGATCTGAACCTTTCGGCCAAATTCGCAGATTTCAATTCAAAGCTGGTATTGAGTGACGTGCAGCTTACGGAAATAAAAAAAACGGGCTGCGGAATAGTTATTTTTGCCTGCCTTTTCCAATCCTTTTTTTATCCTTACTTTGACAGGCACAACCGGCTGGATATGCATTATCCCATTCACAACAAATACATGGGCGGCATTTTCACCACAAAGGAGCGCGCATCCGCCCTGAATGAGTTGTTGCAGGAAAGTGCTAAATATGTTAAGCCTGATGACTATGTGCTGGCATACGACAACATTCCCTTATACCATTATTTAACGGAGACCAAACCATACCTGCGAAATTCCTGGCCCTGGTTGTATCAGCCGGATGTGTTTAAGGCCCAGCTGGAAAAATCCGAGACAGAAATTAAACCCCTGCCGGTCGTGATTTTTCAGATCATCCGGACAAACGGGTCGGTCGGAGGCAGATGGCCGGATTATTCTTTAAAAGAAACCACGCTGAACTGGAACCTGAGTAAAACACGGAATGAAATACTAAATGATTTTTTAAGTGCCCATCATTACAGGGAAGTCTGGTCGAATCAGGCATTTAAAATACTTATCCCGGATAAAACCACGAACATGAAGTAATGAACCCAATATTAAGCATCAGAAATTTTAAACCAAAAAGATAACAAAGTGTCAAATCTCAACATCGGTGTCATCGGCTACGGCTACTGGGGTCCCAATATTGTCCGGAACTTCTTTGCCAATTCCGATTGCACCGTTAAATCGGTGGCAGATGGCCGTCAGGAACGGCTTAACCTGCTGTCAAAAAATTTCCCCTCCATTCAAACGGTCAGGGATGGCGAAGCGCTGATCAACAGCAGCGAAATAGATGCCATCGTGATCGCCACCCCCGTATACACCCATTTCGGGCTGGCAAAGCGCGCGCTCCAGCAGGGGAAACACGTACTTATCGAAAAGCCCATGACTTCTTCCGTAGCCGAGGCGGATGAGTTGATTGAACTGGCTACTCAAAAGGGGCTGGTTTTAATGGCGGATCATACCTTTTTATATACCGGGGCCGTGCAGAAGATGAAAGAGATCATTCAAACCGAAGTGATCGGCACCCCGCTCTATTTTGATTCTGCCCGTATCAACCTGGGTCTCTTCCAGCCTGACATCAACGTGTTATGGGATCTGGCTCCGCACGATATCTCCATTCTCACTTATCTGATCACCGAGGAACCAGAGAGCATCAACGCTACCGGCATTTCACACACGCGCAACCAGGTTGAAAATATCGCATACCTCACGGTCAATTACAATTCGGATTTCATTGCCCATTTCAACTGTTCGTGGTCGTCCCCGGTAAAAGTGCGCCAAACGCTGATCGGCGGCGATAAAAAAATGATCCTGTACAATGACCTGGAACCTTCAGAAAAAGTGAGGGTTTATGATACGGGATACAATCATAAAACCGAAGAAGACAAAACCCGCATCATGGTGGATTACAGAACCGGGGACGTGTTTATCCCGAAATTGTCCAGTCGCGAAGCCCTGGCCGGCGTGGCAGATGATTTCGTTCAGTCCGTCCTGCACAAAAAAGATCCCTTGTCCAATGCCCGGCTGGGAAGAAGTGTGGTTAAAATACTGGAAGCTTCCCAGTTATCCATCAAGAATAAAGGTAAAGAAGTCAGAATAAAATAATATCATGGAAACGGTAACCACCAACAACGACAAACAAAGCCTGAACCAGGTAAGCATCGGCAAAAATGTCCGGATTTTCAATTTTGTGAATGCCTATGGCTGCAGCATCGATGACCATTCCCGGATCGGCGCCTTTGTGGAAATTCAGAAAGGCGCAACCATAGGAAAGAATTGTAAAATTTCCAGTCACTCGTTTATCTGCGAAGGTGTACACATTGAGGACAACGTTTTTGTCGGCCACGGCGTCATGTTCACAAACGACCTGTTTCCCAGGGCCACAAATCCGGATGGCAGTCCGCAAACGGAGGCCGACTGGAAACTGATTGAAACGAAAGTGAAGAAAGGAGCATCCATCGGTTCCAATGCCACCATTTTATGCGGCATTACCATCGGAGAAAATGCCCTGATCGGTGCCGGTTCCGTGGTAACCAAAGATGTTGCGCCCAACACCGTTGTGGCCGGCGTTCCCGCAAGAATAATCAAATCCCTATAACTCTATTTTCACAACATGAATAAAAAAATACCCTGTCTTGACCTGAAAGGACAACATCAGCAGATTAAAAAGGAAATTTTCGAAGCATTCGAAAAAGTGTACGAACAAACGGCATTTTCCGGTGGTTCCTTTGTGGAAGCCTTTGAAAAAAGTTATGCCGGCCTTTGCGGAACGAACTATGCTGTTGGCGTGAATAATGGCACCACAGCCCTGCATCTGGCTATGCTGGCGCTGGGAATTGGTAACGGCGATGAAGTGATCATTCCGGCTAATACCTTTATTGCTACCGCCTGGGGCGTATCCTACACCGGTGCCATACCGGTATTTGTAGATTGCGAACCCAATACCTGGGAAATAGATGCTTCGAAAATTGAAGCCGCCATAACCCTAAAAACGCGGGCGGTGATCGGCGTTCACCTGTATGGACAGCCCTTCGACATCCGGGCAGTAGAAGCCATCTGTAAAAAATACAAACTTCACCTGATAGAAGACGCCGCACAAGCCCAGGGAGCCACTTACCATGGGATTCCGGTAGGTGGATTCGGAGCCATGGCCTGTTTCAGTTTTTATCCCGGTAAAAACCTGGGCGCTTGCGGCGAAGCGGGGGGAATAACCACCAACAACGAAGATTATTACAAACACCTGCAGAGTCTGCGAAACCATGGCTCCGTAGTGAGGTATTACCATGATGAAATCGGATATAATATGCGGATGGGCGGTCTGGAAGCCGCATCGCTCAGCGTAAAATTAAAATACCTGCCGTCTTGGAACGGGAGAAGGAAAGAGATTGCCAAAAAATACCATGCGGCCTTAAAGAACCCGAAAATAAAGATGCAGGTACAGCCGGAGGGACATGATTCTGTTTTTCATCTTTTTGTTATCGCCACGGAAGATCGCGACAACCTGACTAAGTACCTGAATGAAAAGAATATTTTTCCGGGATTGCATTATCCGGTACCCTGCCATTTGCAGAAAGCGTATGCCGGGCTGGGATATAAAAACGGCGACTTCCCGCAGTCGGAATACCTGGCGGCGCATTGCCTGTCCCTGCCCATGTATGCCGAACTAACGGATGAAGAAGTGGATTATGTTATTAACACACTGAACAGTTACTGAGTATGCTCATAGACAAACTGGTTAAACAGGTTGCGCAACTGCAATTAAATTTAAAGGGTAGCACCGTATTAACGGAAGCGGCCACCGGGGCCTATGTTGTTACGCCGGTTTTGGCGGCACTTGCCGGTGCAAAGGTTTTTGCCTTTTCTAAAACAACCCGTTATGGCAAAGTGGACGAAGTATTCGCGGCCACCCAACAGCTGGCTGCTTCGTTCAAAGATTATCCGCTCAACATCACCTATGTTGATGCCCTGACCCCGGAAGTGATAGCACAGGCACACATCATCACCAATGCCGGTCACCTCAGGCCACTGAATGAAGCCATGCTGGCGCATGCCAAAGATGAAGTGGTTATCCCGCTCATGTATGAAGCCTGGGAATGGCGGGAAGCGGACATGGACATCCAATACATCAAAAAAAGAGGATTTAAGGTCGGCGCTACCAATGAAAGACATCCGGCCGTTGATGTTTTTAATTACCTCGGCGATATGGCGCTAAAACAAATTTTTGATGCCGGTATCTGTCCCTATAAAAACAAATTCATCCTGCTCTGTAATAATGATTTCGGGCCTTTCATTGCCAGGGTGGTTGCTGCTGTTTGCGACGGACTGGCGGTGATTGACCTGCCGGAAAACAGATCCCGTTATGATATGAAACGCGTCGAATGGATCGGCGGCTTCCCGGAAATCAATATCCCTGCCGCTTATAAGGATGCAGAAGCTGTAATTTTTACGGCTTATCCATTTGACCGGAATTGGATCGGAGAAAAAACACCGATCAGTTTATCAGGAATAAAATCACAGCTGACCGATCCCCTGATTCTGCGGTATGCGGGCGACGTGGATGCAGCGGCTTTAAGAAATGCCGGCGTTCGGTTTTTTCCGCAGGAGGTTCACAGCGGCCACATGGGCATCCTGCCTTCCGCCATTGGTTATGATCCCATCATCCGGTTGCAGTCCGGGGGACTGAAAGCAGCGGAAGCTTTACTCACCGGCAAATATGAATTTAACGGCATAAAAATAGTGGACCTCGTATGAGCAATGCAAACCATTTAATAGCCATTGGACGTTCCCGTTATCTGTATGACGGCATACAATACCTCCAATCCAAAGGATTTGTGTTTAAAGCCATTGTTACAGAAGAGGCATATGAGGAGTATGACATCAAACACAGCGATTTTGAATCGTTGGCAAAAAGAACAGGTGCCCGGTTCTTCATGATCAAATCGTTAAATAATGAGGAATTAATCCAAATTGTGAAATCAAACAAGATCCGCGCCGCCATCAGTGCCAACTGGAAATACACCATCCCCAAAAGTTTCCTCGATCTTTTTGAATGTGGCATCCTGAACTTTCATTTGGGTAACCTGCCGGATTATAAGGGTAATGCAACCGTGAACTGGACCATCATTAACGGCGAAGACAAAATTTACGGAAATATCCATAAAATGGATCCTGAACTGGATGCCGGCGATGTAATAGCCAGAAAATCAATTCCAATTACTCAGAATACGTATATTGCCGGAATCCTGAAACAGGCAGAACTGGACGTTCCGTTCCTCTATGAAGAGGCCCTGAACAAAGTGTTCATCCGGCCCGACACAGTTGAAGTAAAGGGTTCCGTTCATGGTTTGCGTTGCTACCCGCGATTACCGGAAGATGGTCAGATCAACTGGAATGAAACTGCAGAAACCATCTGCAGGCTCGTTCGTGCTTCCGCCCGGCCATACAGCGGAGCATTCAGCTATTTGAACGGGGAAAAAATAATTATATGGAAAGCCCTTGTTTTTACATCGGGAGAAAAATTTCTGGCGGTGCCCGGACATGTTACTGCCATCCAGAAGGATACTAAAACCATACGGGTAGCCTGCAGGGAAAACTTCCTGGAAATCCAGGAAATTGAACATCAGGGCAGGCTGATGGCACCCGCTGAGTTTATCAAAAGCATCCGGGTCAGATTTAAATATGATGCCCATGCATGATTTAAATAAAACCAAAGTATCCGTTATCATACCCATTTATAATGAGTATGAAGGGGTTCCTTACCTGGTGGAAAACCTGAATGCTTTCTTTGTGCAGTATCCGCAGATAGAGCCGGAAGTCATTTTCGTCAATGACGGTTCCAGGGATCGTTCCGTAGAAAGGCTGCAGGAACTGAAACACGTATCCTACAAGGCAAAGCTGATCAGCCTGTCCAGGAACTTTGGCTCCCACGCAGCCCTCCGCGCCGGAATTTCCATAGCTTCCGGAGAACTGATCTGTTTTAATTATGCCGATCTCCAGGATCCGCTGGAACTGATCGTCAGGATGGCGGAAAAAACCAGGGAAGGCAAGGACATCATTTGGGCGCACAGGGAAAGCACTAAGGTATCCTTCGGAGAGAAGACTTTCTCTTCTTTTTATGCCTACCTGATGAAGAAATTTGCCTTCAGCAATTTTCCGGAGAAGGGCTTTGATATAGTCATGTTCAACAGAAAGGTAGCGGTAGAAGTCAACAGCAATGTGGAAGCCAATTCATCCATCTTTCTGCAAATCCTGGGCATGGGCTTTCAGCAGGATTCCATATCTTATAAAAAGCGGGAAAGAAAAACCGGTGTAAGCAAATGGACAATTTCTAAAAAGATTAAATTATTCATTGATTCCTTTGTCGCCTTTTCCTACGCGCCCATCCGCATGGTCACCATCATCGGCATTTCCATGTTCATTGTGGGCTTGCTATGGACGGTCTATATTGTTTTCCGTAAGTTATTTTTCCATAACCTGGCCAGTGGCTGGCCGGCACTGATGTCGATTCTGATGATCGGTTTTGGCATCACCAACATCTCGCTGGGTATCATCGCAGAGTATCTCTGGCGAACCCTGGATGCCAGCCGGAAAAGGCCTGTATTTATAATTGATAAAATCGTTGACCTGGATGCCGCATAAAGAATATTATTTGTTGAATGTATAAACCCATCGAATCATGAATAAAATAAAAGACAGCACCATCCTGATAACCGGAGGCGCAGGATTTATCGGATCGTATGTTATTGAGGAGCTCATTCCCTTAAACCCAAAAAAGATCATCATCCTGGATAATCTGATACGGGGCAGCAGGGCCAATATGAAAAATTTTCTCGATAATCCCCTGATTGAATTCCACGAAGGGGATATCCGGGATACCGGTTTGCTGGAGAAATGCATATCGGGTACGGATTATATTTTTCACATGGCAGCCCTCCGCATAAACGCCTGCGCAGCCAATCCACGCGATGGGTTTGAGGTGATGCTGAAATCGACATTTGAGGTAGCGAGCCTTAGCGCAAAACATAAAGTAAAAAAAATCATCTACAGTTCCAGCGCATCGGTATACGGGCTGGCGCAGCATTTTCCAACGCCGGAAACAGACAATCCGTATAATAACCAGACCTTTTACGGTGCGGCCAAAATGTGGGGTGAACAACTTTTCCGGAGTTTTAAATTCATGTACGGACTGGACTATGTTGCCCTTCGGTATTTCAACGCCTATGGGCCGCGCATGGATACCGACGGAAAGTATACCGAGGTGATGATCAAATGGCTGGATTGCATCCGGGATGGCAAAAATCCATTGATCTATGGGGATGGGTCAACCACTATGGATTTTGTTTATGTGAAAGATATTGCCAGGGCCAATATAGCCGCTTTGCAGGCGGAAGTAACAGACGAATCCTTCAATATCGGCAACTGCGAAGAAACCAGTCTCAGGGGCCTGCTCGACGTTTTATTGAAAGTGAACCATTCTGCCCTTTCTCCCGAATTCAGGGCGGAAAATTCCATCAATCCGGTCAGCCGCAGGATGGCGGATATTGGCAAGGCAAAAAAATTACTCGATTTCACCCCTACGGTAAGTCTTGAGAAAGGCATGAAAGAACTTACCGAATGGTATTTTGATAAAATAAAAATAACCTCTCCAGCATGATACCGATAGCTAAACCCTACCTGACGAAAAAAGAAGCCAAAGCCGCATACGACACCATCCTGACCGGATGGATCACGCAGGGTCCGCGGGTGGCGGAATTTGAGGAAAAGTTTGCGGCCTATACCGGGGCAAAATATGCGGTTGCCGTCTCCAACTGCACCACCGCCCTGCATCTGGCCATGATCGTTGCCGGTGTGAGTGCCGGAGATGAAGTGATCTGCCCTTCCCTGAGTTATATAGCTACAGCAAATTCCATCAAATATGTAGGAGCAAAACCCGTATTTGCAGAAATAAACCCCGCCAGCTATAACCTGGATATTAAAGATGTTGAACAAAGGATAACGGCCAAAACAAAGGCCATCCTGCTGGTTCATCAGATTGGTATGCCCGGCGATATCGATGCCTTCCAGGAGCTCGCTGCAAAACACAACCTCCGGCTGATAGAAGATGCGGCCTGCGCCGC
>JBEPUT010000048.1:0-36757 GCA_041691395.1 Chitinophagaceae bacterium | reverse complement strand
CACTATTATTACCACCCCTCAGTCATCTGCAAAGAACTCAAGAAAACAAAAAATCCCCACATCTCCACATCCCCACATCTCCACATCACTTATAGCTTCGCTGCGATGGCATCGCCACTTCAAAATTCAACTCCTCCTTATGTAACTCCCACTGGTGTTCGCCTTTGTATTCCCAGGCCGAAACAAAACTGAAATGTTCGTCATCCCGCTTGGCTTCTCCTTCGGGGGTTTGCATTTCTTCCCTGAAATGGCCGCCGCAACTTTCATTCCGGTTGAGCGCATCGATGCACATCAGTTCACCCAGTTCCAGGAAGTCGGCCACCCGGTTTGCCTTATCGAGTTCGGGGTTCATTTCCATAACGCCGCCCGGAATTTTCAGATCCTGGTAAAAAGCTTCCCTGAGTTCCCGAATCTCCCGGATGGCTTCCTGCAGGCCGGCGGCATTGCGCGCCATGCCACATTTTTCCCACATAATTTTTCCCAGGAGCTTATGAAAATGATCCACGGTTTTTGTTCCTTTGATATTCATCAGCCGGTCCATCCGCGAAGCCACGGCCTTCTCCGCCTCCACAAATGCCGAATGATCGGTGGGTATATCCGGCGTGCGGATTTCATCAGCGAGATAATTGCCGATGGTATACGGAATCACGAAATATCCGTCCGCCAGCCCCTGCATGAGGGCTGAGGCGCCCAGCCGGTTCGCCCCGTGATCGGAAAAATTGGCTTCACCCAAACAGTACAGACCCCTGATGCTGGTCATCAGCTCATAATCCACCCAGAGCCCCCCCATGGTATAGTGGATCGCCGGGTAAATGCGCATGGGCACTTCATAAGGGTTTTCTCCGGTAATTTTTTCATACATATCGAAGAGGTTTCCGTATTTCTCCTTTACCACTTCTTTTCCGAATTCCCGGACCTGCTCCGCCGTTGGATTTTCCACGCGCCGTTTGTGAACCACCACATGGCCATACCGTTGAATCGCATCCGAAAAATCCAGGAAAACCGCCTGCTTAGAGGTCCCCACACCATAACCGGCATCGCATCGTTCCTTAGCGGCACGGCTGGCCACATCCCGCGGAACCAGGTTTCCAAAGGCCGGATACCTTCTTTCCAGGTAATAATCCCTTTCGTCTTTCGGAATATCTTCGGGCTTACGGGTATCGTTTTGTTTTTTGGGAACCCAGATGCGCCCGTCATTGCGCAGCGATTCAGACATCAGGGTCAATTTAGATTGGTAGTCCCCCGACACCGGGATGCAGGTGGGATGAATCTGTGTATAACAGGGATTGGCAAAATAAGCGCCGTGTTTATGCGCCTTCCATATTGCCGTTGCATTACAACCCATGGCATTGGTGGACAAATAAAATACATTCCCGTAACCTCCGGAACACAGCACCACGGTATGGCCAAAATGTCTTTCCAGTTCGCCGGTCAACAGGTTGCGCGTAATGATTCCGCGAGCTTTGCCATCTATCACTACCAACTCCTGCATCTCATGACGGGCATACACTTCCACATTTCCCTGGGCCACCTGCCTCTCCAGGGCCTGGTATGCGCCGAGCAGCAATTGCTGACCGGTTTGTCCCGCCGCATAAAAAGTTCTTTGTACCTGGGTTCCTCCAAAGGAGCGGTTGCTGAGCAGGCCGCCATATTCCCTGGCAAAAGGAACGCCCTGTGCCACACACTGGTCAATGATCTTGACACTCACTTCCGCAAGCCGGTGCACATTGGATTCGCGGGAACGGTAATCGCCTCCCTTGATGGTTTCATAAAACAGCCGGTACACACTGTCTCCGTCATTCTGATAATTTTTTGCCGCGTTGATGCCGCCCTGAGCCGCTATGCTGTGGGCCCTGCGCGGAGAGTCCTGGAAGCAGAAGGACTTTACCTTATATCCCAGTTCGCCCAGGGTTGCTGCGGCAGAGGCGCCGGCAAGCCCGGTGCCCACCACAATAATCTCGATCTTCCGCTTGTTGGTCGGATTCACGAGTTTGATATGTCCCTTGTAGTCGTTCCATTTCTGCTCCAGTATTCCGGGGGGCGTTTTTGAATCGAGCATATTAGTTAGAGAGTTTTTATTTTAAAGAACCGGTTAATCTTAATTTGAAAATTTGATGATTTGAAAATTTGAAAATAAGCGAGACGATAATTAAATAGCTACCGTAAAATCTTTGTCCTTCATTTTCAAATTTTCAAATCATCAAATTTTCAAATTCCTCAACTCACCCATGCCAGATAAACCGAAACCGGCATCATGGCAAAGGCCACGGAAACGATCACCGAAAAGGCATATCCCACGATCTTGATGAGGTTAATGTATTTCCCGTTGGGCACACCCAGGGTTCGGAAGGCGCTCTGAAACCCGTGGAGCAGGTGATATAACAGAGATGCACAACCGGCGATATACAACACATCCACAACAGGACTCTGAAACACGCGAACGATTTCCGCATACTGGTTGGCAACCTCTTTGCCGTCAATGTCCACCGTGGGCAGATCGCCGAAACGCGAAGGCACCCAGAAATGGGCCAGGTGCATGACAAGGAAAAAAAGAAGGAGTGTACCGAGCAATCCCATACTGCGGCTGTACCATTTGCTGCCCCGGTTGCCGAGCCTGACGGCATACCCGATTTTCCGGCGGCTCCGGTTTTGCACTTCCAGCACCAGGCCCTGGATGGAGTGCAGCAGCAGTCCGGCAAATAATCCCACTTCGAGAATGCGGATCACTATGGTGGTGGCCATGAAATGAGAAGCTTTATTAAACATCTCTCCGCCGTCTCCGGCCCAGATGGTGGCATTGATGCCAACATGCACCACCAGGAAAGCGATGAGGAAAATTCCCGTTAAGGACATAATAAACTTCTTTCCGATGGACGAGGTGAAAAATTCAGACCATTTCATATTTGTCTTGGAAATTGAGAATCAGTAGAATAATGCAAAAATAAGTCAGGAAATGGGAAATCCCTATCTTAGCCCCTCAAAAATCTGTTTTTGATGAAACGCGAAGAAGATTTTGAAGCCAATCTTTCGGGTGAGGAAGGAACCACAGAGGAGATGAAAACGAATTGGTTCAAGCGGATCAAAAAAGGAATTCTGACCAGCACGGCCGACAAAAAAGAAACCCCGGAGGGCCTCTGGACCAAATGTCCGAGCTGCAATTACATCTGCACGATGACCGAGCTGCGGGAAAACCTGTTTGTCTGTCCAAAATGCAGCCACCACCACCGCATCGGCAGCGACGAATACTTTGAGATTCTGTTCAACGATAATAAATATGACGTGCTGTATGAGAACATCCGGTCGAAGGATTTTCTGCATTTCACGGATTTAAAGTCGTATGAGAAAAGACTGGAAGAAACCTGGAGCAAAACGGATATTACAGATTCGATCCGGATCGCGGTGGGCCAGGTGAAGGATCATCACATGGTGGTGGGTTGCATGGATTTTGAATTCATCGGCGGATCACTGGGCAGTGTGATGGGCGAACGCATTGCGCGGGCTGTGGACTATTGCCTGGAACACCGTGCACCACTGATGATCATCTGCAAATCCGGTGGTGCCCGGATGATGGAAAGTGCTTTTTCACTGATGCAACTGGCCAAGGTGTCCGGCAAGCTTTCCCAGATGACCGATGCCCGTATTCCCTATATCTCTTTACTCACGGATCCCTCTTTCGGAGGGATTTCTGCATCTTTTGGCATGCTGGGCGACCTGAACATCGCCGAACCCGGCGCACTGATTGGTTTTGCCGGTCCCCGCGTGATCCGGGAAACCATCAAAAAGGACCTGCCGGAAGGTTTTCAGCGCAGCGAATTCCTCCTGGAACACGGATTTCTGGATTTTATCGTAAACCGCAAGGAATTGAAACAAAAGACCTCCACCATCCTCACCTTGCTCAGGAACTGAGCATCTATCCTAACTTTGCGTACTTTTTATAAACCATGACGGAAATCAGGAACAGATCGGCTTATCATGAATTCCAGATCGAGGAGAAACTCGACGCGGGTATGGTATTGGTAGGAACGGAAGTAAAATCCATCCGAGAGGGGAAACTGAGCTTTGCCGACAGCTTCTGCCTATTTTTTAAGTCTGAACTCTGGGTGAGGAACCTGCATATTGCCGAATATCGCTTTGGCACCACCAACAACCATATTGCCGTTCATGACCGTAAACTGCTGTTGAACCGCAGGGAATTACGCAGGCTGGAGGCCAAATTAAAGGACAAGGGCTATACCATCGTGCCGCTGAGGGTTTATTTTAATGAAAAGGGACTGGTTAAAATGCAGATTGGCCTCGGAAAGGGAAAAAAACTGCACGATAAAAGGGATTCCATCAGGCAGCGGGATACGGAACGTGAGATCAAACGATACTTGAAGTAGTTTTGCCTCTGGGTTATACCTACTTTTTGAGCGGACGGGCAAAATAAACACAGGGTGGTATAATGATTGCCAGATTAATACGTTAGATCATTTCGATCACCCATACTTAAAAGACCCATGAAAAATCTGATCGTTTTCTTTACACTGTTTGTGGCAACAGCCAGTCACGCTCAATCCGTTACCGGATACTGGTATGGACAGGCCAACGTGGAAGTATCCGGCATCCAGAACAATTACCTGACCGAACTCATCATTGCCCAGAAAGGGAATAAGGTTAAAGGATTTTTCGGCTATTATTTTAAGGATGTTTACCAAAGCTTCGTGGTGAAAGGAACCTATGACAAAGCCACACGGAGAGTAGTGATCAACGATATTCCCATTATTTTTTACAGAACGAATTCCACCGAGAACGGTGTGGATTGCATCACCAGTTTTTATGGCACCCTGCGGGTTTCCAAAGTGAAATCAGAACTGTCCGGCTATTTCTACCGGGACAAAAAATACACGTATACCTGCCCGGACCTCCGTGTCAATTACACGCTGTACGCTGAGGCTAAGGTAGAAGACAGCATTTTTAAAGATATGACGAGCACGCGTTCCTTCTGGAAACCACAACCACCTCCTGTGGAACTGGTGAAAGCAAAGGATGCGCGGACAGAGTCCGAAATGACGGCCGTGGCGGATTCAGCAAAACAAACGAAAGCAACGGATCTTCCCGCCAACGCCATAGCAGGAAATAAATCGGGGAGAGCCCCCTCTCCGGCAAAGCTGAAAGAGGCCGGGGAAAAGTCCGTGGCCAATACCGGAAATAAGGAAACAACAACTTCCGGTAATGCAGCGGCTGATGCAGAAAAACAAAAGGTCACACCGGTTGTCAAAGCAGACGATAAACCTGTTCTTCCCCCGGACTTAGTCAAAATCAACACGGAGTATAAAAAAAGAAAACAGATCGTCAGCAAACTGATCGACGTGGGTTCAGATAGTGTGCGGCTGAGTTTTTATGATAATGCGGAAGTGGACGGCGACAGTATTTCGGTATTTCTAAATGGCGCGCTGGTAGTTGCCCATCAGGGTCTCACCGAACGCGCCTTTAACGTGTACGTGAAGCTGGACAGCACGAAAGATGTGAATGAAGTGAGCATGTTCGCAGAAAACCTGGGAAAATATCCGCCGAATACTGCACTGATGGTGATCAGTGACGGCGAAAAAAGATACGAGACTTATATGTCCAGCGATTTCAACGGAAATGCCACCATCCGGCTGCGTCACAAGCGCAACGGAATAGCCGGTGCCGGTCAGTGAAAATATTTTTCAACACCCGCAGCAGGTTTCCATCCGGAACGGGGCTCGAAATAATTCCATAAAAGGGCCGATATATTCCGCGCCAGCTGCCAGGATTCATTATCCGGTTCCCACCGCTGATCCTTGTTATTTTTTGTGGCCACATAAAAAACATAATCCCCATGGGGTGCATTCACCAGCACCGCTTCCGACCGGGATTCATCCACCATGCCCTGCTTGGATGCGGTCTGCACATAAGGGGGGATCTGTGAAAGTGCATATTCGTCCCAGAACACCTGGGTAAGTATTCGGTACATGCGTTCGCTGGCAGCGGCACTCACCGCTTTACCCTCCCTGATCATCACCAGTAATTCAGCCATTTCCCGGGGAGTGGTCTGACCCCAACCGTATAACTCCCTGTTCGCCTCCCTGCCCGGCGTCCGCGCATTCAGCCGGGTGAACTGGAAACCATGGTCTGCCAGCCAGCTGTTGATGGCCATACCGCCCCCGGCGAGTTTTTCACACCAGACCGCAGCGGTATTGTCGCTGTGGGTGATCATCAACACGATGGCAGTCCTCAGATCCGTTTTTGTGCTGTCTTTGAAATATTGCATCAGGCCCGAACCACCGCGGGAAATAGAATCGCGATAAACCAGGGGCTGGTGGTACGTATATTCACCCTGATCTATTTTATTAAAGATGCCGACCAGAATGGGCAGCTTGATGATGCTGGCGGTGGGGAAAAGCGTATCTGCATTTACGGCCGCCTCCCTGCCGGTCTTCAGGTTCCGGACATAAATACCTGCGGTACCATGAAAGGAATCCACGAGCAGTTTCAGTTGGGCTTCCAGTTTTTTGTCCGTTTTGTATTGGGAAAAAGCGGATGTACACAAAATAATATTCATGAATAAAAAACAGGCAGCAACGGGAAGGAATAATTTCATGAAGCGATTTTAGCAAAAGTTATGCATTTATAAAAAAATTTTTTGAGAGAAATGGGGTCATTTTACACACGAACACATCTGTTCGGGCCATCAATTATATATGCAGAGGTTCCGGATCCCGCCTCAATAAACCGTCAGGATAAAGGATCCGAACGGCGCGGTTAAATTTTGATTTTGGATGATTTACCTTCGATGGTAAGTTTGCAATACTCAATTCGGGATGTAGCGCAGCCCGGTAGCGCACTACGTTCGGGACGTAGGGGCCGCAGGTTCGAATCCTGTCATCCCGACTTTAAAGGACAAGTCAAATTTATTTTTGGCTTGTCCTTTTTTATTTCCGCCTAAGTTGCTGTCTATCATATAAATATATTTGACAGCTTCATTTATTCTGCCAGTTCGAAGTGAACTATTTTCAAAATGCAATTTTTCAGGGAACATCGAACTATTGACTTCCCGTTTCTTCGCTATATCTGCGGTCTCATAGATGTAATCCAGCTATAAAAGAATGTCGATCCCTTTATCAAGTAGGTCTTTGATATTTATATCGTTGTAGGCAAGCCCACTAATTTACCTTCCAGTTTTTCTACTTTGGTACAGTAGTCTGACTTGATTTCCCTGAAATCTTCTGAAACATTTACCACTGCTCATTGTTAGTACTTCATCCCCGCTTGCACAAAACCGATATTATAGCCAGTGCTGGTTAGTACTCTTTTAGATGTAGTCCCTTGTCTTTAAACTGATTGAATAATATATTCGTGAAAAGAGGAAAAGACATTAACTGAAATGCTTTATTCCTCAACCAAATGCCGAAATTACTTTTTGGAACAAAAGATTTTGCAAATGATTGTGCCGCTTTTTGTTTCTTGTCAATAAATGGTTTGAAAACATTTTCGTATTCAGCAAAAGCGGATTTATAATTTCCATTTGCAAGTTTCAATTCTCCTGCAAGAATATAAGCACCAACCATAGCGAGTGTCGAACCTTTGCCTGATAACAATGACGGACAATCACAAGCATCGCCTACCAAAGAAACTCTTCCTTTACTCCACTTTTCCATTTTTATTTGGCTAATTGAATCAAAATAAAAATCCGAAGTTGTATCCATTTTTGAAAGAAAGTCTGCACATTTCCAACCTGCATCCATAAACTCGTTCTTCAGAATTTGTTTTTGTTTTTCAATGTCGGGATGCTCATAAATTAATTTTTTTAATGAAGTGAAAATAAAAAATGATGCAGCTTTTTCTTTACTAATTGTATAAACAGCGACTTGTTTATTAGGCACATTAAACATTGAAAATGCTCTTCCTTCATTAGAAAAATTATTCATTGTAAAAGAAGAAGTATAATAGCCGTAATATTTTTCAAATTGAGATTCTTCGCCAAAAATTAAATTCCTAACATTAGAATGCAAACCGTCTGCACCAACAAGCAAGTCAAACGAACGTGTTAAACCGCTTTTAAATGTTACACTAACTTTTTCTTCATCTTGTTCAATTTGTTTTATGGTGTCGCCAAAAATAATTTCGGTTTCTTTGTCAAGAGAGTTGTAAATGACTTTTGCCAAGTCACTACGAAGTATAGTGAATGCTCTATTTTTAAGAACTTTTTTGATTTTTTGATAGTTCATACTACCTTTTTCAATATTGTCCTTGTCCACAAATGCGACATTTGAAATATTAAGGTCGGCTTTTTCTAAATCAGAAATAATGTTCATTTTTTCAGCCACATCAAAACCTGCTCCCATAAAATCAATTGCATAACCACCCTCACGCAATATCGGCGAAACTTCAATTATTGTCGGGTTAAAACCAAATTTTTTTAACCAAAATGCAAGTGTTACCCCTGCAATTCCAGCTCCTGAAATTAATAAGTTCTTATTGTTCATTTTTTAGAATTCTTGAATATTTAGTAAGCAACGCTTTTTCTAGTTTATCGAGAGGATATTCATTCTCAGAAAAATAGAAATAATGTAAAGCTATTCCATCCATTAACGCACCTAATTGGTAAGCTTCCATTTCAGCATTTTTAACACCGCCAGCCTTAAATGTTTGTATCAAATCTTGCGTTAATGACATAAAAATTTGCCTTAAATTCAGCATCATTTTTTCTGAAATCGCTTTTTGAGTAATTACTGGCATTACAGTTTGCCAGAACTCCGACTTTTCTTTTAATAATTTAAAAGTAGTTTTTATTATAAGACTTATTTTTAAGGAAGGGTTTTGAGTATTCAATATTTGCTTTGAAAACTCAGACATTTCCAAAAGGATTTGGTCTATGATGTGCTTGAGAAGTTCTTCTTTTCCCGAAAAGTAATTGTATAATAAACCTTTTGAAATATTAGCTCGCTTGGCAATTTGCTCAATGGTTACATTGAGGTATCCAACTTCGATGAAGAGTTTCGCCGCCGCATTAACTATATTTTGAATGCTTGCTTGACGGACTTGCTCATTTTTATTTTTTTCTCTCGGGGACATTTATTGACTGACTGATTAGTCAACAAATGTATATTCTTATTTTTCCTGAAACAAATGTTTTATAGATTATAACGCCGGTATTTACCATCCAGATTAAGTTTTATCTCTGCCCAGTCAAACTCACAACAGGAGCCTTCCGGGTAACCCTGCCGGATAAAAGCTTCCTGAAATTGTGAGACTCTTGTTCTGATGTGTTCACAAAGAGTAGAATAACTGATGGAATGACCCGCACTCAGGATTTGCTCATGGATATCTATCTTTTTGAGCCGCTGCTTCATCCGGCCATCCAGCCTTTTAGCTTCATTCTCTTGCAAACAACCATCGATAATGGCCATGATATTTTCCGTCAGCCTGCGTTTGGAACGACCAGCGCCGTTATACACAGAACCGGTTTTGAGGTATTGATTTAACAACGAGCCAAGTTTATCCTGGTCACTCAGGGGGGAAGATTTAAATGCTTCGCATTCTTTGATTCTTGCCGCAACGGTTCGCCTGTTGATCTTTAATTTCCGGGCTATTTTACGGATACTAAGACCTTCTCTCAAAAACAGTAATATCACCTGATGATTTGTCTCCACTTTTAGCATGAATTTGTGCCCCTTTGTTGGACGACAAAGGGACGGGTTTATTCCCTGCTAAAGTGGTGCACTTTTCAACCGTTATGTGGTGCAGTCTTCAATCGTTATATACATAAGGTTGAGCTGTTATAATATCGCCGATATTACAAGCTATCAAACCGTAAACATTAGCAACAATGTTTTAAATATAGTTACTGGATACAACCAAGAATGCTGCTGGTTTCGGCGCGTTTTGCCCTTTAATACGATTTTACAATGCCTAAATCCAGACAACATTAACCCGCCAAAGCTTTAGCGAAGGCGGCCTTTTTATTTAGGAACATTCGAATCCTGTCACCTTAATTCGACTATAAAATGAATAGACCCCTCTCTTTCTGAAACGGATAATAAACAGAAGAACCCATTTGTCAAATAATTATGCTGTCAGCTTTTCAGAAGGATTACGCGTAAATTGTGTTTGAGCAAAGCAAAGCCTGTATAATATGAATAAAATTTCAACAAGCATTTTATTGTTCCTTTTTAGTATCTCGGTAAAAGCACAACAAAAAGTCATCCCACTGTACCCCGGTGTCGCGCCCGGTTCCGAAAGCTGGACGTGGAACGAGCAGGAGAACGCCAATAACATGTATCATTCCAACGCTATATTTAATGTCAGTAAACCAACCCTTACCGTTTATCCGCCTGATAACCTGCATGCACCGACAGGCACGGCCATTATTGTTTGTCCCGGCGGCGGCTTCCATTCGCTTTCGATCATGCAGGAAGGCTATGCTGTGGTAAAATGGCTACAAAGTAAGGGCATCACCGCTTTTCTATTAAAATACCGGCTGATGCACACCGAAGGCGGCGATCCGTACAAACAGGAAATGGAAGACCACACCCGCAAAGGCGCCAATGCCGACCTCTTAACGGTAGCCAATATGGCTGTTGCCGATGGCAGACAGGCACTCACCTATGTACGTGCTCACGCCGCCGAATATGGCATCGACCCAAAACGCATAGGCATCATCGGCTTTTCAGCCGGCGGAGTGGTATCGGCAGCTACCGCTTACAACTATACCCCCAAAAATCGCCCCGATTTTGTTGGCTTTATATATGGCGGCAACCTGCCGGCTGATATGCAAAATAAGATACCTGCCGATGCGCCGCCCCTGTTCATTGCCGCCGCCACTAACGACAATTATAACCTTGAAATGGCGGCGGTATCGCTTTATAGTTCATGGGTGACTGCCAAACACGCTGCGGAATTACATATTTATGCGCAGGGAGGCCATGGCTTTGGCTTGAACAAACAGGGATTGCCCACCGACACCTGGACCGACCGTTTTATGGACTGGATGGCCTTACAGGGATTTATAAAACAGTAAACGCGGTCCGGGGGATCTCATGGTCAAAAATTAAAAAAGAGCTTTAAAGTCATAGTGCCTGAATCCCTTTTTTGTTCGAACAGCTTGTACCACCAGACACACCACTTCATCGTATCTTACATTGATGATCTTTCATGAATTTCCCGATCTTACCTGGCTGAAGAGCCAGATAGCCCAAGGATTTAGCAATCGGTTGGGATGGGGCAACCTTCCGCTGGATACCGAAGGTTTCCCCAGTGTCATCATTCATACGAAGGTCACGGAATGTTTCCGCCCCGAAATCAAAGGACCGTTTTCTTTTTTTCTGAATATAAGGGGAAATAGCTTTTGCAGCGTAGACCGGCAGACTACCCGCATAGACGAGGACAACTATTTTGTTAGTAATCGCTCCCAGCCGTATACTTTACAGGTCGAAGAAAGTTCCCGCAGAACCGAAACGTTTAACATCCATTTCGGCGAGTTCTTCAGCGAATCTGTTCTTAATTCCCTTATAACTCCGGCAGACAGGATCCTGGACGCTGGCACTGAAAAACAATTGTGCTCTATTTCGTTCTTTAACCAGTTGCACCATCGGGATACGACCTTCAATGCCCTGATCCGGGCGATCCTAACTTCGTATTACGAAACGGGGTATAACAAACTCCGGTTCGAAGAGCAGATGACTTCCCTGTTGTCTTATCATTTGCAACAGCACCACCGCATCACCGAAACTGTAAACAATCTGCCGTCTGTTCGGAAGGCCACTCGGGTCGAACTCTACAAACGCCTTTCCCGCGCAATGGACGTCCTTCGTTCTGGCTTTTGCGAAGAAATAAGCCTGGACCAGCTTGCAGCGGAGGCCAGTCTTTCTAAATATCATTTTTTACGATTGTTTCGCAGGGCTTATGGCTTACCCCCTTATCAATATATCCAGCACCTCAGGATCGAAAAAGCCAAGGTCTTACTCGCCGATTCCGTCATCCCGATATCGGATCTTGCCGGACAGTTAGGATTTGACAACAGCCAGTCGTTCAGCCGGCTTTTTTACCAGAGGATGGGGCTCTACCCTACACAATACCGGCTCCGGTCAAAATAGCAATTTTGGTTATCCGGCGAACCGCCAATCTTCAGAACTTTGTTTCTTCATACCACCCAACAATGTTCAGATCCATTTTTTACAGGACTGGCGTCCTCCTCATCGCCTGGCTCATACTGCTCGGCATATTGTCGATACGTGGCTTTTTTACTGATTTTTCCCAGCTTCCTCCGCGACTGGGTTTTGCCCTGCTGCCACCCCTACTCCTGGTGCTGCCCTTCGCCCGCTCAAAGGCGGGCAAACAGCTTTTGCATCATATCCAACCCCAATGGCTAATCTATCTCCAGTCATTTCGCATCCTGGTTGAAATGGCACTATGGTTACTCGTGCGCAATGGTTCACTGCCCGTGCAGATGAGTTTTGAGGGGCGCAATTTCGACATTCTCATCGGATTGCTAGCCTTTCCGGTAGGCTACTATTGTTTTGTAAAGAAGACCTGGCCTCCAGTTGCATCGCTATTTTACAATATTGCCGGTCTTGTCTCCCTATTGAATATCGTCACTATTACCATTTTATCCATGCCAACCCCGCTACGTGTCTTTCACAACCAACCCGACAGTTCCTTGTTAACAAGGTTTCCTTTTATTTTCTTACCCGGCCTGCTGGTCCCCCTGGCCTATACACTCCATATCTTTTCCATCCGGCAATGGGGGATGTATCTCCCCTCCGCGCACGATATAGATATCACTATTTGATTGTTCTTCTTTGGTGGACATGGAAAGCCTGCACCGCCTTCCGGATGAAGAAGGACTCTGCGTTTACCCAGACGATGCAGTATGCCGGCCTGCTGGGCCAGGCTTCCCGGATCGCTTCGGCCATATAACGCCGCCTTCCGGTAAAGGAGCACGGCTTGTACCGCAAACTAACGGGGATGGCCATCCAATTTTGTTATAGTTATCCAATACCTGTATCTCGTATTTGCCTGAAGAGAATAAATACAGGTGTTCTGTTTTATTTATTCGCCTCGAACTCGCTGTTCACCAGTTTCCAGTCGTTGTCAAAGAAGCCGGCCATTTTAACAGCAGAGCCACCGGATTGCAGCATGTCCAGCCCAAACAACATGAAATCAGGGAACCCGCTTGCACCCGCAAAATACTGGTTGGCATTGGCAGCTTCCATGCCCTTCAGTCCGCTGCCGCCAATCACGGCAACACAACTTACCGGGGAATTCCGGAGCGGCCATACCAGATAGGCGCCCAGCCCATCCCCTTCCCAAACCTTATCCCCTGCCCTGATCCGTCCCCTTTCCACCTGTATCGGGCAATCTTGCAGCAACAGTTTCCAGGCCGCATTGGTGCTGGCATTTCCGAAAAGGATCACAGCTCTTCCTGGGTAACCGCTCAGCGTATATTCTTTATCAGAAACGATATCCACGGCACCATTGCCGCGATAGTACCAGCTCTCTGCATCATAGCGGGCTTTGTTCAGGCTCCACGCATTTTCCTCCCGGTTGCCCTTTGTTCCGTATACAAAAACCATTTGGTGATTAAAAGCTTCTTTGAATGTGCCGCTCCGTTGAGGTCCCTTCTCATCACTTCCGGGCCGCCCCGTCGCCATCCAGCCACTCTCTTCCTTCAGCAGGAAAAGACTATCCGCACCGCCTTTCGTTGTATACTGTACTGGCGTCGTTCCATCAAGAACGATCTTCAGTTTTTCATTAGCGCCAAAACCGGCGAGGGATAATCCGAGCATCCGGATATTCTCCGTTGTACCCGATATGGTTCGCTGCGGCGTATTCCGGCTCAGTTGCATCCGGCTATAAATGAGGGGATGTATTTGCTGCTGAACAAAAGCCCAGTAACAGGAAGCGGATATACCCGGGCTCGCTGTCGTAAAATCGATGTTGTTCACGAGGCTGTCGGGCCGGCGCTGATGCCATTGAAAATAATCGAAGAGCGGTTTCCAGTCGACAGCCTGGTTGCCAAACCAATGCTCTCCGCCGGGATATTCGTAATAGCTCATGTCGGGCTGAAAGGTTCCCAGTAGTTGTCGCATCTGCCGGGCATATTTCACCGGTACCACCTTATCCGAATCACCATGCAGAATATACACGCCCACCGCTTTGTAATTCGTGGCCAGCCGGATCACATCGCTCTGGTTACTCGCGCGGATCAGCATCTGTTCCACGGGCGAAGCGCCGCTGTCGGGAACAATCTCGTCGTGGCTGCCGTAATCCTTGAGCGTCGGATAACCGGAGCAGGCACCGATCGCAGCCCATTTATCCGGGTAGGTCGCACCCAGAAACCAGGTGCCATGGCCTCCCATCGAATGACCGGTGAGGTAAATATATTTCGGGTCCGGCATGAACCGTTCTTTTGCCAGTTTTAAAACTTCCAGCGCATCCAGCCTTCCCCAGTCCTCCCAGTTAAAGCCCCTCGGCCGGCGATTGGTCGCTGCTACGAGTGTCCCCCATTCTTTGGAGCGGTAAGCCCTGGCCTGTCCGATGGCCTCCACGCCTGCACCATGCACGGACAGGAAAAGAGCGGGCCCGTTGGTCGGCATGCCGATCGCAAGGGGAGCAGCCTGCCTGCCGGTAATACTGCCCGCAGCAAAGACAGTTCCGGGCGGCGCGTCATTGGCGTTGGCCCCGCGTGTAGTCTTTCCGTCTCCTGCACGGGTGACCGAATCTTTTGTCCGGTCTTGCGGTGTCACCGCATAATATTGCAGGCTGCCGTCGATGCCGCTTGTAAAGGTTACGCTGTATTGCTCGCCGTCCCCGGCGGCATCCACAGCCAATTCCTTGTCATCGATCGTTTTTCCTTTGTACAACAAGGCCAGTGAGCAATTGTAACGTCCTTTCCCCCGAATGTCTGATCCGTTAAAAACAAAGGGAACTTTGCGGCTGCTCATGGCCGGCACCACCGGAATTTCCGTCACGTTTTCTTTTCCATCCAGCACCGCCCTGATCCGGTAGTTGTGCAGATCGGCAGCTGAGCTATTGATTACCACCACGGCTGCGTTCAGGGAATCATTGTCTGTTGCGCCCGCCTGGATAACCGGCACTGTCGGGTCTTCTGTATTCAATTGCACCTCCTTAGCCGGAAACAAGAGGTTTGCTTCTACCTCTCCGTAGGGCCGGATATATAATTCATTAAGTCCTTTTTTAACCGCTACGGGAATATAAAGCCAGCCTGAACGGTAAGGGTCTCCGGCGTGGGGTATTCCGTTAAAGAAAAATCCCGCATCGCCGCGGACGTTCAGCAGGCCGGTCTTTTTTTTGTCGGAAAAATAACTCAGGTAGAGGTAGCTTCCGCCCGCCCCGAACTCCCCGTCCCTGTTTAACCTTCTCATATGAAACCGGCGCAAACTATCGGCTTCCAGGGCCTGCCAGACTATATTTTTCCCTTTCGCACTCTTTCCGAATACAGCTCCGGCCACCGGCGTTTTCAGCGTATGGCTGTACAGTTGAAATGCCAGGGGATCCGAATACAAAGCCTCGCGGCCATACCGGGTACCCACCACGGCCAGTAATCCCTTTGTAAAAGAATGGGTTTCCTGCGCAAAACAGGAATCGCTCAGACCATTTATTCCCATCATTCCAAAAACGATACAACGAAATAGATTCTTCCGCATGATTTTGATTTTATAAGGGACCTTAAACGGCCCAAAAAGATTACTGACTTTCCCTTAGTTTATAAGAACTGCTGCCGCTTATCAAAAAAATAGAAAAACTTTATATAAATTTTAAGAAGTCTCACAACTTAACATATATTTATCAAAATATTCATCAATAAATAATAAGTCTTTGGTATGGCTGAGAAAAGCACATTGTACAAAAAAAGAATATTAAAACAGCTTTACCTCTACGATACCTTATCCTGTGCAGACCTGAGCGCCCAAATAAATTTAAGCTTGCCAATAACGACGAAGATGGTGAATGAACTCGTTCAGGAATCCCAAGTTTTGGAAATGGGCTATGCCCCTTCCACCGGAGGCAGGAAACCATTGATGTATTCGATCAGGCCGGACAATATGTACATCGTAGCCATTGCGATGGATCAGTTCATTACCCGGATTGTAATCTTTGACATGAAAAACAGGCCTGTCACCAACGTTGAAAAATTCGAATTACCCCTGGCCAAGAATGGGGAGGCACTCTCCATACTAATCAAGAGAATCGACAAGCATATTCTTAAATCAGGCGTTAAGAAGGATAAAATAATAGGCATGGGCATAGGCATGCCTGGCTTTATTGATGCAGAGAAAGGACTTAATTATTCATTCTTAGAAACAGGCGGTAAAAGCATAACAAAATTGATTGGCGAAAGCATTGGACTACATGTGTTCATTGATAATGACTCCAGTCTGATTGCCCTGGCAGAACTTAAGTTTGGAGCAGCGCATAATAAGAAAAGTGCGATGATTGTCAATCTGGGATGGGGTATCGGTTTGGGCATGATCCTCAATGGTGAATTGTTTAAAGGCTATAATGGCTTTGCCGGAGAGTTTAGTCATATCCCCCTTTTTCTGAACAATAAATTATGCAGCTGTGGTAAAAGTGGATGTCTGGAAACAGAAGCTTCATTGCTTGTGGTTGTGGAGAAAGCAGAAAAAGGATTGAAAGAAGGACAGGTTTCCATGTTAAAACAACTACCTAAAGAAAATTTTGAGCAGGCGGCTCAGGCTATTCTCGGGGCTGCGGCAAAAGGGGACAAATTCGCGGTGGAATTATTATCGGAAGCCGGTTACAATATTGGCAGGGGGGTAGCCATCCTCATTCATCTCCTGAATCCCGAAGCGATCATTCTCAGCGGCATGGGATCATCTGCCGGAAAAGTGTGGCAGGCTCCTATACAACAGGCATTGAATGAGCATTGTATTCCGAGACTTGCCGTTAACACGCAAATAGAAATATCTGCATTAGGCTATGATGCGGAGTTAATAGGGGCTGCGGCACTGGTCATGGAAAATTTTGAAAAGTTAATGTTGAAGAAAACGCATAAGGCGGAATCAGGACTTTTACAAAACAACTAACATGGCTGAATGCGATCACTCCTTCCTGTTAAATGACCGAGACAAATAAAAAATTAAGTTCAGGGGCTTTTATATATCTATTCAATTTAACCAAAACTACACAAGTATGAGATCTTCTATTTGTAACAACAGAAGCAGGGCGGGATTACTAATCAACCCCGTGCTGTTTATGAGATTGACAATGGCCTTTCTTCTTGTCGCCTCTTTACACGTATACGCCAGGGAGGGGCATACCCGGATAATAACGCTTTCTGACCGGAACATTCCTCCTGTAATCATTGAGGGAACGGTGACTGATTCGGCTGGCAATCCCCTGCCCGGCGTTACCATCGTAGTAAGGAACACTAAGATTCAGGGAATAACGGATGGTGAAGGAAAATTTAAGCTTACCGTTCCTTCCACCAATTCCATACTCTTATTCACGAGTGTGGGATATGTTTCTAAAGAGATGAAGGCAGGCTCCAGTGGATATTTGACAATCGGTTTGGTAAAAAACCACAGTGAATTAAACGAAGTGGTGGTCACCGGATTTGGTGAAAGCCGGGCTAAAAGAACCCTGGGTTATGCTGTTACGCAGATCTCGGGGGATGAAATTCGCAGAACGGCGCAGATCAACCCCATCAGCGCCCTCCAGGGGCTGGTCACCGGTCTTCAGGTGCAGCAGGGCGTAGCGGGTGCAGCTTCTTCACCAAAATTACTGCTCCGGGGTGCTAACTCACTAAACTCCTATGGCAATACGCCCCTGGTGGTAGTGGATGGAATGATCCTGGATGATCAGTCCGTGACACCCAATCAGGGAGGTACGGATTTCGGAAATATATTGAAGGACCTGAACCCTGACGATATAGAATCCATCAGTGTATTGAAGGGTGGTGCTGTAACTGCTTTGTATGGCAGCCGGGCAGGTAATGGGGTCATTCTCATTAAGACGAAAAAGGGAACAGCGATGAAGGGACTAGGCATTACGTTATCGCAGAACCTGATGTTCGACAAGGCCTACAAAACGACCGATTTTCAGAACCAGTTCGGGGCAGGCTTGTTTGCCGATGATTGGAGCACCGGAAATAACGGGGTATTGGCGATTAACGCGGGAGATTACGGAATCAGCTTTGGCCCCGAAATGAAAGGGCAGGTATTCCAGGATATAAACGGCCAATTGAGGCTGAATAATCCCAATCCGAATGATTTGCTGGATATATACCGCATAGGTGAAACCTCAAATACGAATATTGCTGTTTCTGGGGGAAACGAGACCAGTACATTTCGCATGTCCTATTCCAGACTGGGTTCTTCCACCGTGCTGCCCAATAATAAATTTGAGCGTAATAGCTTTACGGTAAGGGCCACCCACAAGATAACAAAGAACCTGCTGTTAGATGGGAATGTGAGCTATGTCCATTCTTATAATCTGAATCCCGCGCAACAGGGGGGAAACAGCCCCATGTATCAATTCGCTTATGACGGCGTCCGGAACTATGATACAAAGTATTGGTCCACCCATTATATAGATTCCGCCGTCGGCGGCCGTAATAATGCAGATGTAAGCGGAATTGCGCAGACAATCTTTTATCCGCTGAATGAAAATAAAATTTTTCAGACGGAAAATAATTTGCGGGCAGGTATTGACCTTACAGCGAATATTCTTCCCTGGCTGATATTTCAGGGTAATGCCAGTATGAATCTGTATGACAAAAGTTATGAGAATGATTCCAGGGGTTCAGATCCGGGATTTGGAAATCCCTATTATGGGGGTTCCGTGAATAATTTATTACAGGCGAGATACCGGGGTGAATTCGAATTTAAAAAGGATATAAGCGAATTCACCACTGCACTTCATGTAGGAGCGGAAGTATTCACTTCCGGACAAACAGGATCGAACTTTAATACAAATGGAGGTGTTTTACCCGACGTATTCCGGCTGTCTAATTCCAAAGGTACCGCCGTTGTATCGGATGTGAAACCAAATAAGTCCCAGCTGAGTTCCGCTTATTTCCAGGCAAGCATCGGGTATCATAATTATTTGTCTCTTAATCTATACGGCAGGAATGACTGGAATTCTTCCCTGGTGTATAATGATGCACACGGAAAGTATTCTTATTTTTACGGAGGCGCCGATATGGCCTGGGTCTTCACAGATATGTTTAAAAACTTACCTTCCCTTATTAGTTTTGGTAAGCTGAGAGTGTCCTATTCCCTAACCGGTAACGGATCTGATCCCTATACCGCCAACACAGGCAGTTATTCAGCAGGAAGTGTTTATACCAGCTATTCAGGAAATCAGGTCAATCAATACTCTTATTCTTCCAATACCCTGGGAAATCAGAACCTCATTCCGGAACAGGGCTCCAAGATCGAAACCGGACTTGAACTCCGCGCTCTTCATAACAGGATAGGAGGTGATATCACCTGGTATACACAGGATACAAAAGATCAAATCATCAATTTCACGGTGCCCAGTACTTCTGGCGTTAATGCCGCCCTGCTTAACGGAGGGCTTGTTCGCAACCGGGGTATTGAACTGACGATATATGGAACGCCGTTACAAAGCAGGGATTTTTCCTGGACAACCCGGTTAAATTACACCCGCAACCGCAATACCGTGGTCTCCTTACCATTCGGAACCGACAATGTAGGATTGAACGGAGAGGATGGCATAAGGACTATTGCACAGAAGGGCGGGGAATATGGATTAATGGTCGCTAGTTATGGGTATGCCCGTTATCAGGCAAAAGATGCCAATGGCAATAATCAGTCAAGTGCTCAAAACGGACAGCGTGTGCTGGGCATGACAGGTAACGGTACCCAGGCCTATTACGTCAGAGCAGGGAATTATGGCACAGATCCAGCTTCGCGCGAACCGGTACTGGGTTCCATTCAACCCAAATTCCTCGGTGGCTGGTTGAATACTTTCAATTATAAAGGGTTTTCCTTAAGCGTATTTCTGGATGCCCGGTTCGGGGGACTGGAATACTCCACTACATATTTCTATGGAAGCCAGGATGGGAATATCAAGAGTACCCTGTTTGGCAGAACGAAAGCATTGGGTGGCCTGACGTACACGCCCACCAATGCGAATTCCCAGTATCTGGGCTTCCCTTTGGGAACAGCGCCTAGGAATGATGGTATCGCTTTAAATGGGATTTTCGAGGCTGGTTCAATTAGTGTGGGTACGGACGGCGCCCAGCATGATGTATCTGGAATGACCTTTGCCGATGCCTATAAACAGGGATTTGTTACCCCGGTGAATGCGGCTGATTATTATGTAAAGACCTATAGCTGGAGCAAGGGGATACGCGAAGCGGGAGTATTCACCAATTCATGGGTTTCCCTCAGGCAGGTTACGGTTGGGTATGATCTTCCCAATACTTTCACCAGGAAATTAAAATTGAATAATCTGAGGGTTTCTTTGGTAGGCAGGAACCTGGTATACCTGTATAACAGTGCTCCGAACCATATCAATCCCGAGAATCTGAACGATACAGGGGCGGGCAGCGCCTTTGAAGAAGGTGGGGTGCCTTATGTTAGGAGTTATGGATTCACCGTGAATACTACCTTTTAATCCCCATCATTTTACCATTAAAAATCGAATTATGAATACGGTAATAAATTTCAAATACAGGTGTGCTTTTTTGGGATTGTTGTTAATTACAGTGTTTTCCTGCAGCCGGACAAATTTCGCCAAGCTGAATACCGATCCGGATGCAGTATTAACCATTGATCCGAAAACCGAACTCACTCCCGGTGAAATAGACATCCACAGCAATGATTTTGAAGTGTTTTATGATTTTGTCAGGAATATCAAACCCTGGACGCAGAACTATGTGGCTACTGTTGGCAATTCGGCGACCTTTCAAACCTCCGGGGGTAACATCAATAACCGGTGGGGCAATTTTTACGGAGGTGTAGGATATAATCTGGAAGACGTGCTGCATATTATAGATAAAATGCCGGACGACAAGCGGGCGCAATATCAATTTCTAAGGGCAATCACTTCGATACCACTGGCTTATTATGCATTTTTTGTATCCGATGCAAATGGCAGTATCCCATATACGCAGGCCTTTCAGGCGAGATATACCATTCCGCCCATGCTTACGCCGGTGTATGATACCCAGGAAAGTTTGTTTGATACATTGGATATGCAATTGAAGGCCGCTGTTACCGAATTGGAATCTTCACCTGGCGTTACTCAGGTGCTTCCGGGAGCCAACGACATCTATTACCAGGGAGATCCAGTTCATTGGATCAAGGCCGCCAACAGCCTTCGCTTAAAGATTGCCATGCGGCTGATGAAACAAAACGCCGCTAAGCTGACCGCGATCGCAAACGAAGTATTAAATGATCAGGTGGGCCTGATCGCTTCCGTTGCCGATGATTGGGTGTTTTATGCAAGTGCACAATCAAATATTGGGAATGGCGGAAACTCCAACCCTTTTAATCAGGCCTTTTATTCGGGAGAATTAAATACCGTCAGCTTCATGCGGAATACGCAGGATCCAAGAACCCGCACCTTTTATCAGAAGAGCGGAATTACTTCTCAGGCGATGTTAGACTCGGCCAAGGCACAGGGTGCAATTCCTAATTCGGTTACCTGGGACGGGTACCAATACAGGGGTCAATATGCATCCCCGGCAGCCACGCAGGATGCAACCAAGAGTTATTATTTTAATACTCTTAAATTTAGTTTTAACGGGCAACCCCAATCCCTCAACTATACTTCCCTCATTCAACCCAGGCTGGTTTATGCGGCGTATAATTCAGGTACCGGATCCAATATATTCCCGGTGATCACCTATGCGGATGTTTGCCTGATGCGCGCTGAATTAGTGCAAAGGGGATTGAGTACTGATCCGCTTACGGCGGACGCCCTTTATTACGCAGGTATCACGGCCTCCATTACTAATTATGACAATTGGGGTAATATCACCCAATTGGAAGATTATACCCCTTTGGGAGCCAGTGAGATCTCCAATTACCTGACCCAGCCTGGCGTGGTATGGGATCCTACAAACGCACTGGAACAAATTTGCGTACAGGAGTACCTGAACTTTTTCATTAATACCAATGAGGCCTGGGCTGAGATCAAGCGGACTGGTTTCCCCAATGCAGCCGGTCAAATCATGCCGTTGGAAGACGTGAGTAACTATGGGCCCATGCCGAGAAGGTATTCCGTGAGCTATCCCTCTTCAGGCGACCTGAATTTCACCAATGTTACCCAGGCTATTGACGATATGCGTAAAGATCCGGCCTTCGGAGATCCTTCTGATATTACCGGAAGGGTATGGTGGGATCAGCCATAGTAAGCATCCGGCAATCAGTATATAAAACTTCTCATGGGGGTGTGCGTTAAAAATAATTTTTAGTGGACGCCCCCATGACTTTTTGTAAATTTGCTCATATGAGGAAATGGAGGAATGGCAGGTTGCCCCGGATGCTGGTTTTGCTTATGCTGCTTATCGGAAACCGCTCCTATGGCCAGGATAATCATTCCGTGATTAACCTTTCAGCAGACGGTGCAGGAATCAACCGCGTGGAGCTGGACCAAATACTTTTGCAGACCTTGGATCAGCATGCATTTACTTTGTCTGCCCTGCAAAAGAAAATGGTCGCTGTCGTTTTCTTATCACCTGAATGCCCACTCTGTCAGAATTATTCACTCGTGCTGAACAGATTGCAGGCCCGGTTCGGAAAAGAAATGGATATTGCCGGCATTTTCCCAGGCAAGTCCAATTCGTTATCTGAGTGCCGGGCATTCCGTGCCAAATACAATATTCAGTTCCTGCTGTTTACCGATACATTGAAAAGTCTCTCAAAGGCACTGGGCGCAAGTATCACCCCGGAGGTCTTCTTGCTGGACCAGGAAAAAAAACTACTCTACCACGGAGCCATTGATAATTGGGTGACGGCATTGGGAAAACAAAGAAGGAAAGCCACTGAAAATTACCTGGAAGATGGCATTGAAGAATATCTGAAGGGAGAGTCGGTCAAAACAAAAGAAGTAAAGCCCATTGGCTGCTTCATTAACGAATATTAAAGGGTGCGGCTTAGATGCAAAGATCAATCTTTTTCATTTTCCTATCGCTTTTGGGGTCTTCGGCGCTGAATGGACAAAAAGTTACTTATCAGGATGTCGAGCCGATCTTTTTAAACAAATGTGCCGCCTGCCACAGAGCCGGTGATGCCGCCCCTTTTCCGCTGACCAGTTATGAAGACGTCACGAAGAGATTATCCTTTATCAAAGAGGTGATCGGTAAAGGATACATGCCACCCTGGAGAGCGGACATACATTACCGTGACTTTGCCAATACCCGTTTTCTCACCGATGAGGAGAAAAAAATCATTCTTGAATGGATCGCCGACAAGGCACCCAAAGGAGATTACAAGCCGGTGGATGGGAGAAAGGAAGCCTTACTGAAACTCACCGCTTATACCCGCAAGCCGGATCTCACGCTGAAAATCGATACCGCTTTTACAATCAAGGGCGACAATGTTGAAAAATTTATTGATTTTAAAGTGCCTTTTGAATTTGCCGGGACCCATAACGTAGAAGCCATTGAATTATACACGAATAATAAAAGAATCATCCATCATGTCAATTACGGTTTCTATGAAGTGGCCGACAGCTCAATAGCTATTTTCGGGGGACGAAAGCTGGTCAATTCAGAAGATATTGACAGGACTAAGCCGGATCCTTTCGACCCCTTAAAAAAGAAGATGATCTACTATACCGGCTGGATACCCGGATCATCCGTGGAAAACTATCCCAAAGGGTTTGGATGGACGCTTCCCCGGCGCGGCGTATTGATATTAACGGCACATTATACGGCAACGGCTGCAGATGAACAATCCATCGTCGGTGTCAATCTTTTCTTCCGGAAAGATTCCATCCTAAGGCCCATGCAAATCATCAGCCTGGGATCGGGCGGCATTGCGGAAAATGACATTACGCCACCTTTGTATATACCCGCAAATAAGATCTGCGTATTCCACTTAAAAGTCAAAACAAACGACGAACAATCGGTGATGTATGTCTGGCCTCATATGCACCTTCTCGGTAAGGAGTTTTATGCCTACGCGGTAACACCGGAGAATGACACGATTAAACTGGTGCATATTCCTGATTGGGATTTCAGGTGGCAGGAATTGTATAAGCTAAAAAGATTATTGAGGATTCCGAGGGGCTCCGTGATAAACCTGGATTGCACTTATGACAATACAACCAACAATCCGTCTAACCCCAATAATCCGCCCCAGGGTGTTTTTTCATTTGGGGATATGAGTGCTTCCAATGAAATGATGACTTTGCTGCTGATCTACACGCCTTATAGGGAGGGTGATGAAAATATATCTTTGGAGGAATAGTTGAATCTCAGTGGATCGAAACCTTCATCAAGGGACTGAAGTTTTTTTTATGCCTTGAACCACTATCCCCTTCCGGGTAACCTAACCCCCAACGGTGTTCAGCACCCGAAAAAATGTCGCAAACTGCCACCTGTTTGTCGTATCCACAACCCCTTTATTAATTTTACCCCTTTTACCTTTATTTCATAAAAACATAAACATGAAAAATATCAAATCAAAAAAAATCGCTTACTGGATTTTTACCATCTTACTGATCATGCTGATGCTTTTTTCAGCGCTGTCCAGTTTTACCAGTAATCCCCAGGGGGAAATGATGATGAAACACATCGGATACCCGATGAGTGTGTTAAAGCTGCTCAGCATCGCAAAAATACTGGGTGTCATTGCCATCCTGATTCCGGGCTATCCGAGACTGAAGGAATGGGCTTATGCCGGCTTCGTCTATGACCTGATGGGTGCGCTTTATGCAGGTCTTGCCGCCGGCGACTCGCTGATCACCTGGTCATTCCTGATCGTCGGACTCGTCTTTGTTTTCGGATCTTATTTCATGTACCATGCCATAAGACGGTCAAAAGAGACCGCCGGGCATGTGTAAATGACCAGGCCTCCCGGCGGTCCATCATCAGCATGATCGCCACGCAGCTGCACAATGTCAATTCCATTGCCGAAAAATTTGACGTCAGCGGATGGTGGATAGTTCACAGGCATAATTCCATCCACCATCCATCTCTCTGCCGGTTAATGTCGTTTCATTAAATACCCAAAGACTCCGTGACTTTCTTCCACCGGGCCTGCAGTAAAAAATAACTGTGCCGGATCAGCCAGTGGTACCTCATCTTCCAGCGCCCATAACCCGTCAATCTTTATCGGACGTCCATCATCTTTCAGAGGACCGATAAACCGCCCATTCATCCCGTAGGCATTTATCCGGCCATCGCCGAAATTCCCAATGAGTATGCCATCTTCATCTTCCATTCCAAATGCGGCTTTTGCCTGAACAATTCCCCAGGGTGAATTCAGGGCACCATGCGTGGCAAACCGCTTTACCATGGAACCGTCCGGTTTAAATATCGTCACAAATCCGTTACCAGGGCCCGCTTCATCATCATGATGGTCCGGTTTCTGTTTTGCATAGGTAACATAGAGCCAGCCGCCGATGTTACGGATATTAAACGGCGCGAATCCCGGCGGGATTCCGGGGTCATGAAATGATTTGCCGTGAACCAGATTGAAATCCTTGTCAAAAACATCAATTTTCCCCGCATGGAAATTGGTTGCATATAGAAAATTATCCGTCCCGTCCTGAGCCAGCGCTATGCCTTTATATACCGCATTATCAGTTGACCGGTCGGCAACGATGCTCGCCCAGTTTCCCGCGCCCCAGGCTGCAATGGTCCCGTCTTCTGTTGCAAAAATGAATTTGCTGGCTATACTGGTCTTGCCGGACCAGATCATAAAATCCGTCGTAGAATTGAAGATGACTCCCGTCGGCGATCCTCCGGTGGCCCCTCCCGGTAACGGTATACTTACCGGCGGCCTCAGGGTCGCACCGTCTTTGTTATAGATTGTGCTGACGCCGGTGTGGTTTGCCGCAATCCAAAAAGGACCCGATGGCGCAACTGCTATTCCCCAGGCGTTCACCAGGTTGGCGTCCAGGATCGTTGCGTGGTATCCGGAGGTATCCGCCACAAGATTGGTCTGCTCAAAGCCGTTCAATAAAAGATGCTGGTCAATTTTCCGGCAACCCGCTGCCGCCATCAGCAGCGTCAGGATAAAGGCCAGCCGTTTTTTTGGTAAACTGGTTAACATACTGATTCAATTTAAAGATGAAAAAATAATTTGCGGGGAACGGAAATAAAGAGACGGGCCGGGGCAAAAAAGAGCAGGAACCCGGTAGAGCCGGATTGGAAAGAGCATTTGGTCAAATTACCAGATTAAAAACGCTGTAATTTTTGCAGTGGTTGCGCGAAAGAATAAATAATAATGCCCCGGAACAATTGGAACCATCCAATACAATGGCCTTGTTTTTCACATTCCATTGATCAATATCTTTTGTCCGGTACACCCAAATGGCATCGCTGTATTCCGCTAAGCGATTGAATGAAATCTGCAAATCTGTTCCTGCTTTCTAATATTAGGAAAATATCGTCCAGAAAATGGAAGAAATCAGGCATTAACTGCCATTTTAAACGGGGAAATTGATGGCACGCCGTTGGTATTTATCTAAACGGTTTTTCATAGGATATTGGATTTTAACGGGGCTGGATTTTTATCCTGGCCCCTTTTTTATTTCTGCCTTTCCATGGTGAGATCATGCAGGCATTCCTAGTTCTCTTTTTCTTCCAGCAGAAGGACCCAATCCGCATCGCCCGCGCCGTTATTCCCGGGTGGCGTAAATAAACGGGTTCCCTTATTATTCAGGGCTGCATGGCCGATGTTGATAAATTTACCAGCAGCCGGATCAAACCAGCGGGCAAAGCATCTCTTTTTTAAAGCACCCAGATTTACCGTAACGCCACCCCGATGACCCGGTGGCAAATAAGCAATCAGCAGATCCCGGTTGGCAGAAACCGCGGCGGCAACATAAGAAGCCGACGTATCTGTATTGTCTGCGTCAACAATCACGGTATCCATACCAGCCAGACCCGAAGGAACGAGGGTCCACCATTTTACCGACCGGATAAAATGGTTTAGCCTGCTCATATCCAGAGCCGCCTGCGTATTCAAATGTCGCTCCCAAACCGAATCCTTAAATGGCCATATATACCCATTGCCCGCCAGGTATCCACCGATGTTGCCCAGCCATCCCCACCACTCAAACCGCCGCACCGGCTGCGTGGCATTGGGGTTATACTTATTCCCGTCCGGCCCTTCCTCATCATAGGGTTCTTCGAGTAAAAAAGATGGTATCACTGGATTGTGCCGGTAAGCTTTTCGGGCCATATAGGACACCGGCACATCGTTTGTCCAGGTATAACTGCCGTTCAGCGTCATCTCTTTGCCAAAATCGGGATGATCTGCGCTGTTTTGACCGCTGAAGGATTCTGCGCTATACTGCAGGGATTGCCCGGGTACGCTTTTTAAACCCCTGATCAGCGCGGCCTCAATCGTGGTTTCTGCGGGTTTCAACGTTCCATAATCGCCCAGCAACATCCAGACAATATTCCCCCGATGCTTAAACCGGCTGGCTATCCACTTTCCGTAGGCTTCGGTCTTTCCCACCCCATTGGCCAGGAGTTCCTGCATCCAGCCCTGTTCCTGACCATTGAAACCAAGATAAGCGGGGAAAAGAAAAACGAGTATGCCATGAGCCTCGCAATAATCGAGGAAACCGTCTACGTAATTCCAATATTTTTCGTTGGGCGTGGAGAGATCAGGGCCTTCCTGGCTGATGCGGCTGTAGCTGAGCTTACCGTCCCAGTCCGCCCCGTTCAGCCGCTTTAGAAACGGCCTGTCGCCCCGACCGTTAAACGGCGGATGATTGGCATCCGGCCAATGGATCAATACGCTGACCTCAATGGCATTGCAACCATGGTCGGTGGTATTGGCAATAAATTGTTTGTATCCGCTTTCACTCTGGGAAATGATGCTCCAGGCAGTACGGCCAAGTATCGGGAAGGGCTTGTTTTGGCGGTCGACGAGGTAACGCTTATTGCTGCTGACCCGCAAAGGAAAAATAGCCTTCGGAATTTTCAGCGGCAGGTCAATCCAGGCCAGTCCTATATTCCGCTTCATGTGGCTGATACTACTTCCTCCCGGAGCATCATAAAATAAAGCCAGCCTGTCGCCAGACCGTATCACCGACGGCATGCCGATGGCGCCTTTTGCCCAACTGCAATTGGAACTATCCAATACGATGGCCTTGTTTTTCGTATTCCACCGGTTAAGGTCGGTTGACCAGTACACCCAAATGGCATCCGTGTATTCCGTTCCGCTTTGATTAATGCCAATATGATTCGTAAATAAAAACCAGGTCTTTATTTTGTCTTCAAAATACAATGATGAATTTTCCACCTGTTCACTTAAGGGAACAATCGGCAGGCTGTCCACTCGCCAGGCACCATTCAGATTCCGGGTGCGGGCAATGCCGAGCGTTCTTTTAGTAAGATCATGGTCCTGGATGGATGCGCTGAAAAATTGCAGGTATTCCTTTTTGTCTGGCACGATAAATCCGGGACTTGCCGTTGCCGAATAATAAGTTCCCTCTACGGGAGAAAAGGGAACAACATCATATTGTTTTATCCATGGGCCTTCCAGTGACGCGGACTTTGCCTTCATGGTCAGATATGGAAAAGAGGGAATGCGATCAGGCGCCGGAGAAGTATTCGGTGTTCCCAGATAAAACATATGCCAGATGCCATCTTCTTTGATCACCCAGGGCGACGAAGCACTTTTAGCGTCCTTTGATCCTGGCGCTCCCAGGCTGAGCAAAGCTCCTTTTTCAGACCATGTTTTCAAATCCTTACTTTCTGCCAGGCAGGCAACCCATCCGTCTTTCCCGGCACCGTCATAAACCAGATAATACGTTTGACCGACCCGGTTAACCACAGCCTCCCTGGCGCCATAAATATCACAACTGTCCGGGCCGTTCCCGTATCGTAATATGATTCCCTGGTCCGTACAGGGAAACCGCAGCGTGGCCATGGGCCGCCCATCCGCATATCCTGACTTTTGAGCATGTGCGGGTAAAGTCAAAATCAGCAATGAACTGAAGAGCACTTGTATATAAAAGACGCTTTTCCCCATCATAATAATTACCTGATTTTAATTTGAATACGCTTCCCTGTCTATACAGCAGACCACATTCGGATGAAGCCATAAAAACGAAGCCGGCAATTGCGTGGCTACTTTCCCGGATAAAAATGCACGGGCAATCTCTTTTTTCTTTTTCCCGTTCACGAGCATGATAATCAATTCCGAATCCAGGATGGATCTCATTCCGAGCGTTAAGCCATAGGACGGCTTCTTATTCATTTCCGAAACCATGGAATGGGTGAGTGAAGAAGCAGAAAGTGTTGCGACATGAATGTCCGGTTCAAGAAAACCGCCAGGCTCATTCAGCGCCAGATGGCCATTCATGCCCAGCCCAACGAGGCAAACATCAATCCTACCGATATTTTCAAGCTGGTCCTGTATTCTCTTACATTCCAACGCCGGATCTTCCGGATCACTTTGAAAAGATATGTACCGGGAACTATCCAGAAGAAGCGGTTTTATCAACCGGCTCTGCAGGTATGATTCACAGGTTCCGGGATCTTCCATCGGAACTCCACCCCACTCGTCCAGCTTAATCACCTTCAACCCGTCAAACAATTCGGGCCTTTGCTGATACTCCTCTGTAATCAATGAATAAACGCCGTCTGGGCTGTTGCCGGTTGCCGCGCAAAACAGCAAATCCTTTTTCTCCTCCAGTTGCCTCACCAGGATATCTGCAGCCAGCATGCTCAGGTCTTCATAAGAATCCAGCACGTTTATCTTCATAGATCAGCGATTGACGGACAGTGCAATTTTCACCATCATCATAATTTCAGTTCTCCCCAACCCTGCCGGTAGGAACGTCTTATAAACTGATTGGCGGGTTCAAAATTCGTGATTTTCATATTGTCACCATCCCATTTAAAGTTGATGTATCTGCCGGGAAATTTATATCCTTCCATATTGCCATACACGGGATCACTCCTTTTTATCTTCTCCTGTAAACTGAAACTGCGCAATAATAAATTCCCCAGCAATACGGTTTCCGTCAACGGTCCTGCGTATCCTTCAAATGGCGAATCCACTTCAGCATTTCCGTATCCGGCAATACAGGCATCCACCCATTGCCACCAGTGGCCGTCCATGCCGCCCGTTACCCGCGGATACTTTTCCGGAATATGGATATCTTTATTTTTCGACATCGGCAACAACCGGGGATGACTGCCGCCCCATCCGCAGGAAACCTTTCCTTTTGTACCGACAAACATCGTCCCACCTTCAAAATCATTCTCCCCCGGCCAATCCGAAAGCGCTTCGTTCATATTCGAATCTTCGTCGAGTTCATCCGGACGCTCGGGTGTAATGCCTCCGTCCATCCAGTACAGATCGAGATGGCGGTTATTCTTTTGTTTGAACCGGAACCGGATGGAGCTGGATACAGGCCCGCTATCCGGATAAATGCCTTCTGCAAAAATACCTTTGTACACCGTGCTGGCGCTGCCGGACACTTCCGTAGGATATCCCAGGCTGAGCAATTTAAACGGCGGCCCCATAATGTGGCATCCCATATCTCCCAATGCGCCGGTTCCGAAACGCCACCAGCCGCGCCAGTTAAAAGGAACGAGGTTGTCAATATAATCGGTTTGTTCCGCGGTGCCCAGCCAGAGATCCCACTGCAGTTCTTTGGGAATGATCTTTTGCGCAGCGGGCCACGCAATACCCTGCGGCCATACCGGACGGTCGGTCCAGCAATATACTTTCTCAATATCGCCGATCAGGCCCGCCTCGAACCATTCCCTCAGGGTCCTCATGCCATCGCAGGATGCGCCCTGATCACCCATTTGGGTGACCACCTTAAATTTCTTTGACGCTTCCGTAATCACCCGAGCTTCGTAAATATCATGGGTGAGCGGTTTTTGCAGATACAAATGTTTTTTCAGCTGCATCGCACTGTATCCGACGATCGCATGGTTGTGATCCGGGATGGCGACGGTGACCGCATCAAAATGTTTATTTTCTTTCTCAAACATTTCCCGCCAGTCATGGTAAAAAGGCGCCTGCGGAAATTGCTTACGGCGTGGGGCAGCCTGTCGGTCGTCCACATCGCAAAGAAAGGCGACCACCGCATTTTTTTTTGGCGCTGTGGCATAATGATGAATATCATTCTCCGCCTCACCACCGCAGCCGACAGCGGCGATGTATAATTTATCACTCGGCGCAACAAATCCTCTTCCGCCGAGCACATGGCGGGGTACAATATAAAATCCGGCTGCGGCCAGGGCAGTTTTCTTTATAAAATCCTGGCGGCTGATCGTTTTCTTTCGAATGGCGTTATCTCTTTTTTTCATGGCAATCAATTGACGGATGTTTATAATTGATCAATCCAAAAGATTATTTCAGGGAATATCCTGGAAGCGGTTTCACGGCAACTTCCTTAAAATATACAATGTCCTTATCGCTGTGATTCTGCAAACCAAAATACCCCGACTCCGGTCTTGGACCGCGGAATGGTTCAAAGTCGAATTTCTTCGGGGGAACGGGCTCGCCTTCCCGGTAATCGGTCACTTTTTGCCCGTTAACGACCACAATGGTATGCTTGCCGTCTATTGTAATCTCCATGGTATTCCATTCCGGTCCCGGCTTGCCCGGTTTTGCCAATGGCTTCGTGAGGGAATACAAAGTGCCGGTCACGTGATATTCATCTTCGCCGGAAAGCTCCGGCTTATTGTCTATCTGTACCTCATATCCGTAAAATACCGGCATCCATTCTTCCCGCGGCTCAATCGGGATCCGGATGAACACGCCGGAATTGTCGTTCTCGTCTTTCATTTTATAAACCACCTTAAACACGCAATGGCCGAACTTCTGGCCGGCCCAGTATAACAAACCCATTCCGCCATGACCGCGGATGAGGCCGTTCTCCACCGACATGCTGCCCGGCCCCACATGTTTCCAGCCGGAAAGATCCTTGCCATTAAATAACTGTACCCAGTTTCCAGACGATTTTTTACCGGAGGCATTTTCAGAGGATGCAGATGCCGGCTGGGTATACGCGGGAATACTGCAAATAGATAACAGCAGGATAAAAGGAAAACGCTTTAGCATATTTACTGACATGAGATTGAATTTTAGGAAGAAGTGTATCCTAAATTTAAATAAAAACAAAGGGAAAGAAAATTTTCATTTGTGCGGTGCAAAATAAACAACCTGGAAATTCAATCGTTGCCGCACCACTTAGTCCAGGGACAGCCTGTAAAATGGGTCAATGCCTTATCGATCGTAAGCTGTTCATCTTTTATAGATCAGCGGGTTCTGATCATCGTTATTCAGCAGGTCGCCAACGGATAATGTTTTGAGATAATTTTCCGGAAGAATATTGGCCTGGCCGTTAAAAACATTACCGTCAGGCATATAGGCGCAGGTCATCGCCCGGCGAAAACCCGGGGTCATGTTGGCATGGGCTCCATGAATGGTGAGGCCATTGTGAAAGGAACAACTGCCCGCTTTCATCGGTGCAGCCACGGATGGAGAAGATCTGAACTGAGGATAAAAATCAAAAACGGAATCCATATTTTTTCCAATACCCGGATTTTCAAAACTTGTTCCGTTCTGCGAGCCCGGAATAAAAAATAAACAACCATTCTCCAGAGTTGCATCATCCAAAGCCACCCATATGGACAGCGCTTTACGGTCAGAGAAAGACCAGAAAGGGGTATCGAGATGCCAGGAAGTAGGGTTTGCCCAGGGTCTTTTGATCAATGCCTGATCATGCCAGATCCTGATCCCGTCCACAGCAGCAAGTCTTGCTGCCATCTCTCCGATTTTTTCATTCAGCATGATTTCCTTTACCTGCTCGTTGGTTTGCCAGAGATTCAGCAGCTGGTCGAAAACCTTGCTGTAATAATCCGCGTCTTTGTTGATGCCGTCATCTTCTCCGATCTTGCCCTCTTTCCCGGGAATTTTTTGTCCGCCCCTTTCTTGCACTGCCTGTGTAACTGAACTTCTCCAGTGATCCAGCTCAGCCGCATTTAGAAAATCCTCTATAACGAGATATCCGTTTTTCTGATAAAAATCAACCTGGGTGGAAGAAAGATCGGTTTTCATTTATAGTTGATATAAAGAATCTGAATAATTATTTTCCTTTTTACAAATGTACTCTGCTGTCACTCAACTTGCGCTTAGGGTGAGTAATTTCACGTCGCCGGTCAGCCCGGTAGGTCCGTACAATTCACCACCCGACCATTCCTGCGCTGCTTTATTGTTTTTCAGGGATTTGGTATAGGCCCCCAATGTAGTGACGATTTTGATTTCAAGATAATTTTTCCCCTTGTGCACCGAGGGTGTAATATCATATAGATGTTCCCCATACCAGCGCTCACCCAGGGGTTGCCCGTTCACCAGGAGTTCCGAGACATCGTTGATATGGCCCAGGCTCAGGAAGGTTTTGGCGCCGGCTTCCGGAATATCAATTTCTTTATGATAAACCAGCGTGCCGGAAAAATCCTTATGTTCTCTGATCTGTTTCAGATCGGTCAGCTGGTCCAGCAACAGCTTTCGCGGACCACCGCCAACCGGATACAGATCCATCTGCCAGGGGCCCTCCAGGATCGTTTCCGTAGCATGGCTCAGGTCCACCGGAATATATTTTTCCCCGGTTTCGTTTTCGTCAAAGACAATAATCCTGGATTCTGAGGGTGCCAGGGTAATCTGCAGCTTGTTTCCGGAAGACGGGTAGAGCAATCGCTGTCCGGTTTCCGCATTCCAAAGCCAGGCCGTCTTTTTGCTGTTGAATTCCGCCGTGAAAGCATGCGGTTTCTGTGCGCTGTAGTTGACAAAAAAGAAGATGTCTTTTGCACCGTCCCGGTAAAACAGCTGATTGACGTGGTACACCGGTTGTTCGACACGGATATAAGGAGTCAATGAAAATTGCTGCTGGATATTCCGGAACCATTCAATCATATCCCTGCCCGGAACGGGCACCACGCCGGTTGTTACGGGATGTTTTTTTAGAATGGCCGCACTGATCTCCTCTACTTCTTTTCCTCTTTTTCTATATTGCTGTAGTCCGGGAGAAAGATGCGGCGTCTTGCCCACAAAGATTACTTTGCCACTCGCATCGGCGAATTTCTTTATGACTTCTGCCGTTTCGGGCAAAATGGTTTCCACTTCAATCAGCAGGAGACTGTGATAGGTACGGCCGTTGTAGCGGAGACTGCCTTTGCTGACGGATGACTGCAGAAGAACATGTTCCGAGATGTAATCACAGCCATTCCCGTTCTGATGGATGGCTTCCCAAACCTGATGGACATAGGATGGATAAGACACCCGGGGAAAAGGATCTCTTTGAAATCCGTATTTGGATACCAGGTCAGACAAAGGATGCATCACCGCTACATCTGCCTGCATCACCGCATTTTGAAACAGTGCGGAAATTCTGGCTTTGTAATCGGACCAAAGCCGGAAATAGGGCCACCAGGTATTCCGTTCATTGAAATAACAGCCATAACGGATCCAACCGGGAAAGGGAGCATCCGGTGGACAATAATTAAATCCGTGCAATACCGAATGCGTGACCCCGGACAAATTGCTCTGGTCGCCTGTTACTTTTATCCGTTCCAGCGACGTGCTGAAGATCTGTCCGGTATTGGTCATTTCCTCGCAGCTGATCAGTTGTTTCCCTTTTAAATGCGCCGCCGAAGAAACAAATTTATTGATCATCGTATAGTTCCTTCCCTTCCCGTCTTCTCCAAACTCTTCCACTTCGGGCACCCAGATCCATGTCTCGCATTCCGGAATATCGATCAGCATGGAGGCGTCCAGTGGCTGGCAATCCATCCCATAGGCCTGCATCCTGGACTTCACACCCTGTTTGGTACACCATCCGGTGAACGTTTCTATGAATCGCTCCTGGAACAGTTGTACCCTGTTTTCCTCATAATCGAAGCGGACGCGGTTGAGCATCGTTTTGACTTCGTCCGAAAAAACAGATCCGTAGGTTTCATTCACGGCATTGCCCATTTCCCCCACTTTAAACAGGATAAATGGGAAGTACGGCTCCACATCATAGTGTTTGCGCTGCCGGAATTGTTCAAACATATCGTGGCACCAGTTGGCGCCTTCCAGTTCTATGCTGTCGGTAAAGAAAGCGCGGAAATACTCATTCAGCGGACCAATCTTCTTTTTAAGGATACCAGCAAAGTGGTTGAGATAATTTTCCACGGCCGCTTTTTCATAATGGTTGATCACCGGCCCGTTGGCGCCCAGGGCGCCCTGGATCACGGACTGAAATCCGGTCACCTTTACGAGGTAATACAGCACATGATCGCCCGCGGGCACGTTAACATCGATCGTATCATTTTTCACCTGGCTGTTGAGATCCGTGCCAGCGGAAAACTCCGGCATGGCCGCAGGGGCCAGTCGCAGCATGAACAAGTCATTAACCTTTTTTTCGTAATTGGACGGCGGCGTGACGCTGTTCATCAATTCCTCCCTGGAGAACTGGTACGACTTTCCGCCTTCCAGTTTTTTTGTTCCCAGCAGCATGATCTGGGATTGCTCGGCCTGCGGAACAAATTCTCCGCCATAAGGCCATCCGGAACCGACGATCATATCGCAGGTCATGCCCCGCTCCTTTGCCCCCTTCACGGCAGTGTCCACCACATCCAGCCACTCATCGCTGCCCCAGGTCAGCGCCTTTATGCCCATATCATCGGCATTCTCGTTCCATTTGATGGGATTGATTTCCACCCCGCCGATACCCGCTTTTTGCATCACATCGAGTTCACGCAGCACTTCTTCTTTGGTTACCCGGTCACCGTTCCACCACCAGCGCACATAGGGCCTGTATTTGTTTTCCGGATTTCTGAATATCTCAAAAAGCATATCCTGATCCTGTGGCATGGGTAGTGCACCATTCAGCAGGGCCGCTCTTTTTGCCAGTGCAGTCAGGGGCAGTGCGGCGGTGGAGAGAGAAGCCAGTTTAAGGAATTTTCTTCTTTTCATACTCATAACGGGATGGGGTATTAAGTGCCAAGATTACAAAATTATTGATATGCTGCAAAACCACATTGTATATACCCTTGTTTGTAATTTTCAGTGAGTATTATATTTTCTATTTGATTCGTAAGCGATTATTCTCATTCTTGAGAAATTAAAAATAACCAGCTAATAAACTGCACCATGAAATAAAGTCATTGAATAATAACCAGAATCAGATTCATTAATATTTTCGGCAAACAAATTGTTTATATCCAAATTCTTAATCGGCAATTTTCTGTAATCCAATTGCAAAAGCCGCCTATGCATGGATTCCGTGGATTCAATATCCAGGTTTTTCATATCAAACACCGCTAGTCTGGTCTGATCCATATCTGCCAGACCGGAATTCTTTTGATCCAAATAAATCATTTTTATTTTATCTCTGCCTAAATGAACGTTGGAAAGCTCAGATAACAAGAGAAAGGCCTTATTTTCCGGCGACGAACTACAAGAAACCAGGAGAAAGAGAAGCAATACAGCTTTACTCATATTCATAACATCAGTATTTACCTTAATTTTCTGCCATCCTTATAAATTAAGGGCATCTCTAAAAACAGCGGTTTTTTAGAATTTATCTTTCCACGGTTATT
>JBEPUT010000047.1:0-36758 GCA_041691395.1 Chitinophagaceae bacterium | reverse complement strand
TCTTTCTATAAAAAATAGCGGAGCGCGAGTTCATATCCTTTCAGGCCGAGACCCGAGATGGTGCCCACACATTTTGCCGTAATATAAGAGAGCTTCCGGAATTCTTCCCTTGCGGACACATTGCTGATATGCACTTCGATCACCGGCGAGCGGATGGCGCCAACGGCATCTCCCAGGGCCACAGACGTGTGGGTATAGGCTGCCGCATTCAGCAGGATGCCATCGTAGGAAAAGCCAACCCTTTGCAGTTCATTCACCAGCTCCCCTTCCACATTACTCTGGAAATAATCTATCTGCACGTCCGCATATTTTTCCTTGAGGGTTTTCAGGAACTCTTCAAAGGTTTGTCTCCCGTAGATACCGGGTTCCCGCGTACCGAGCAGGTTCAGGTTGGGTCCGTTAATGATGGCGATCTTCATCCGGTAAATATATTGATTTCTGTATGTTCCCGGAATTTCAGGGATTGATCCGATGCCCGATCTTTTCGCCCAGGCGCAGGATCCAGGATTTTGGAAGGTCTGCCCCGGGCTCCGGTGGAGTATACCGGGTGGATGAGCACACCATATATACGCCTGTATTCTCCGGGATCTTTGTTTCCCGAAAAGGAATTTCTTTTTCCAGAAAACGGATGCGGTTGGAAACAAAATAAGTGAACTGAACAGGAATGATTTGCCCGCTGGCTTTCAGTTTCGCCAGTTCATAATCAATTTTTGCCGACTGATAATATACATAGGGGAAACCGGCAAAAGCAAAGGATAGATTGATCAGGACAATGAGGTACAAAAGATTTTTCAACCGGATGAATGCCGGTCTGTAATATTCGGAAGCAATCAGTGCGATAACCGGAACAAACCAGAGTTGCGGAACATAGCGCGCATACCAGGCTTCGGATAGGACAAAAACCGAAACCACCAGGGTTCCCAATAATACGAGAACGGGTGTCAGCTGTTTTTTATCCGGAAGCCGCCACGCTGACATGATAAAGAAAACCAAAGCCAGGATACTAATGCCGCTGAAAAAGGGACCGAATCCGGCCATGCGGCATACGGTAGGCTTAAGGGCATTGTAGATATCGGTTCTATTAAAACTAAAAGGGATCTTGGACGGGATTTGCGGATCCTTATCCTGGTAAATATGCAGCTCATTGGTATGCGAAAAAAAGGAAATGAAAAATCTGGAGAACCGGTTCCTGCGCGCAAAACTTTCGGGGGCGAGTTTAGCCGCTTCCGATTGAAGCAAGTGGAGGCCGGGATACAGCGGATCATGAAAATGAACGGTATTGCTGACGTAGGGAAAATAACCCACCACGCCAATGCCAAATGCCGTGGCTATCACGCAAACGACAAATACTTTTTTTAATGATTTAATCTGGCCGCCAAGGATCAGTGCCAGCAGCAAGCCGGCAGAAAAAATGGCCGCAAAAACAACCGAGGAGAATTTAATATTCACAACGATGACCAGCAGCATAGCCAGCAGCATCAGGTAAACCCGGTTGGCATTTCGGTACAACAGTCCTGCCACTGCCAGAAAACACAAAAGATAAGAAGACAGCTGTCCGTCAACATAGGTCGTTAGTAAAAGATAGATAACGATGGGGTTACCCGAAAGCAGAAAACTGAAAAAAAGGTTTTTCCGGAAACTAAACCGGTTTAAACGGAGTAAAAAAGACATAGAAAGGCAGAAAGACGCGGCCATCACCATAAAATTCACCGACTTGGTGGTTTCAATCCGGTTGGTGAGCGCATACAGCGCAGCTTCCGGAGCCTCCACGCCTTTCCCGTAATGGTTGAGCCAGAGTGCCTGGTTGATATCCGGAGAAAGCTCTTTTTTAAACGGGTTCCAGCCATTTTTCAGGTAGAAAGCGGCATCGATGTGGTACATCTGCCCGTCGATTGAGATATCATAAAATAATAAAGAAAAAAGGATAGATACGATGATCACAGCCACGATGATGCCGGTGCTAACGATCAGCGTCGTCCGGAAATGCGGCCCAAAAAGAAAATGTGCCGCATAATAATTCACACCCAATGCAAACAAAACCGCCAGTGGAAAATGCCAGGAAGCCAAAGAAAACCCCGCGAGGAACGTCAGGGACATGCCGATAAACGTAAAGACAACGGCATTGACCAGTCCGAAACCGATAAGGAAAAAAAGACCTTCCTTCCCCGAAAGCTGAGGCATAAGGGACGTATTTTTCAGAAAAATACGGCTTTATGCGGGGGTTTGCAATGGGCAGCTTAAACCAGGATGGTAGATCCATCCAGGGCAATTCCCCAAGTATAGTCATGTATGCGCGGATTGGGTCAAAAACGCATCCTCCGGATCAAAAAGACCAAAAAGAGGAAGGCCCCGGTTAAATTTTTTTTTCTGAACAGCACACCCTATCTTTGTCCATCTAATTTGTAGACTGACCGTTATGTATCGCATGGAGCCATCCAGACATTCCTGTTGCAGCATGGGTTGCTGTTGCTGAATAAAAGCAACACCCATCTCCCCATTTACTTTCATAAAACAGGTAATAGATACATGGACACAACAGCAGAAATAACAACCGCCAACTTAACCGACAAGATTAGTAGACTTCCCATAAGCGGCGCCCTGCGTCTGTTTACGGAACTATACCCCGGCCAGGTCAGTTTTTCTACCAGTTTCAGTCTCGAGGACCAGGTGATCCTTCACCACATCGCCATAGGGAACCTGCCCATTTCTGTATTTACCCTGGATACCGGCCGGCTGTTCAGCGAAACTTATTCCGTGTGGACATCCAGCAAAGAAAAATACCAGATCCCCATCCAGGCCTATTCACCCGATTTCAACTTACTGGAGCCCTTTGTTAAAGAAAAGGGCCCGAATGCATTCTACGAATCCGTGGAGAACCGCAAACAATGCTGTTTTATCCGCAAGGTGGAACCACTGAAACGCGCCCTGACGGGGCAGAAAATATGGATCACCGGTATCCGCGCCGAACATTCCGGCAACCGGAGCCATCTCTCCCTGCTTGAATGGGACGAAGGGAACAAACTGACCAAATACAATCCCCTGCTCCACTGGACCCAGGATGAAGTAAAAGCCTATATCAACGATAACGATATACCCTATAATATTTTACACGACCGCGGGTTCGTCAGCATCGGCTGCGCACCCTGCACCAGGGCCATCAAACCCGGAGAAGATTTCCGTGCGGGCAGGTGGTGGTGGGAAGATTCGGGGAAGAAAGAGTGCGGTTTGCACAGTAATTAATTTATGATGTGAAAATGTGGAAATGTGAAAATGATCTGAGTCCGTTTTTCATTTTCACATTTACACATTAGCACATTTACACATTACCAATGAGCGATTATTTAGACGAACTGGAATCCGAGTCCATTCATATTTTAAGGGAGGTGGCGGGACAATTTGAAAGACCGGCTTTGTTATTCAGCGGCGGGAAGGATTCTATTACCATGGTCCACCTGGCACTGAAAGCATTTCGTCCGGGTAAATTTCCATTTCCGCTGGTACATATTGATACCGGACATAATTTTCTCGAAGCGCTGGAATACCGGGATCAGCTTGTTGCTGAAATCGGCGAGAAATTGATTGTACGGAAAGTGGAAGATACCATCCGGTCCAAATCGCTATCCGAACCCAGGGGAAAATTCGCCAGCCGGAATGCGCTGCAGACCTATACCCTGCTGGACACGATCGAGGAATTTGGTTTTGATGCATGCATCGGCGGGGCGAGAAGGGATGAAGAAAAAGCCAGGGCCAAGGAAAGGATATTTTCCGTGCGGGATGAATTTGGCCAGTGGGATCCGAAAAGACAACGGCCCGAACTGTGGAATACCTATAACGGCAAGATTCAGAAAGGGGAAAACGTGCGCGCCTTCCCCATCAGCAACTGGACCGAACTTGATATCTGGAACTATATCCGCCGGGAAAACATTCAGCTCCCCTCCATTTATTTTTCCCATCACCGGGAAGTGATCGAATACGAAGGCCAGCTGGTGGCGGTTTCTGATTTTATCCGGCTGGATGAAACCGACAGGGTGATGAATAAAAAAGTCAGGTATCGCACCGTGGGCGATATGTCCTGCACGGCTGCCGTGGAATCCACAGCGTCCACGGTGCACGACATCATCAACGAGATCATCGCCACACGCACCAGCGAACGCGGGGAGACGAGGATCGACGACAGGCTGTCTGAAGCAGCCATGGAAGACCGGAAAAAGAACGGATATTTTTAAACATTGAAAACAGCAGCATGGACCTTTTGAGATTTATAACGGCGGGTAGTGTGGATGACGGGAAGAGCACCCTCATCGGCCGATTGCTGTTTGACAGCAAGAACATCCTCACCGATCAGCTCGAAGCCCTCGAAAAACAAAGCCGGAATAAAGAAGACGGGAGCATAGACCTGGCCCTGCTCACCGATGGGCTCCGTGCAGAAAGAGAGCAGGGCATTACCATCGATGTGGCCTATAAATATTTCTCCACACCCAAACGCAAGTTCATCATTGCCGATGCACCGGGGCATACCCAGTATACACGCAACCTGGTCACCGGCGCTTCCAATGCCCAGCTGATGATCATCCTGGTGGATGCGCGGAACGGCATCGTGGAACAGACTCGCCGGCATACCCTGATCGCCTCCATATTGAATATACCCCATGTGGTGGTGGCCATCAATAAAATGGATCTGGCAGAATATTCCCAGGACGTGTACAACAACATCGTTATCGAATACGCCGCCTTTGCCAAAACCCTTGGTCTAAAAAATATTGCCTATCTGCCGATCAGTGCACTGAATGGAGACAACATCGTGGATCCATCCGGTAATATGCCCTGGTATGAAGGGTCCACTTTGCTGGACACCCTGGAAACAACGTCCATTGCTTCCGACATCAACCTCACCCATGCCCGCCTGTTCGTTCAATATGTGATCCGCCCGCAAAGTGAGGAACTGCACGACTATCGTGGTTATGCCGGAAAAATCATCAGCGGCACTTACCGGAAGGGCGATGACATCATTATCCTGCCGGCCGGCATCAGCTCGAAACTGTCGAGGATTGAAAGGAACCAGAAGGATGTGGAGGAAGCTGTGGCTGGTCAAAGTGTGGTCATGCACCTGGAAGACGATATCGATATCAGCCGCGGAGACGTATTCGTAAAGAGCGACCATCCGCCGCTGCTGGGACAGGAACTGGATGTACTGCTTTGCTGGATGGACAATAAACCGCTCCGTGCAGGAAATAAATATCTTTTGCAGCACAACAGCCGGCGCGTTAAATCGGTGGTGCGGGAAATTGAATTCAAACTGGATGTGAACTCCCTGGAAAAACAGACCGGGGTGGACAAAGCGGACCTGAATGATATTGTGCGTGCAAAAATAAAAACGGCTTCTCCCCTCGCCTACGATCTGTATAAAGATCTGCGGGCAAACGGGGGACTGATCCTGATTGACGAAACCAGCAACGTAACGGTAGGCGCCTGCATGATCCAGGAATAATCATAAAAAATTAATCCAGAGATGAACCAACCTCAACAAATACAACAGCTGATCATTGCCGGGGCCGGCCCGGGAGATCCGGAACTGATCACGGTCAAAACGGCCCGCCATTTGCGCGAAGCGGAAGTGGTGATCACCGATCGCCTGGTGAGTGAAGAGATCCTGGAAAGATATACCAGCAAAACAGCCCTGGTCCTGCATGCCGGTAAACAGCGGTCTAAAGAAGGATCTACCCCACAGCACATCATCAATGAACTGATGGTGGAATACGCCCTGCAGGGAAAAAAAGTGGTGCGGTTAAAAGGCGGTGACGTATCTGTTTTTTCGAACCTGCTGGACGAACTGCAGGCACTGAATAAATACCATATTCCTTACGAAATTGTTCCGGGAATCACAGCCGCCTGCGGCGCGGCAGCTTATGCCGGCATTCCGCTCACTGCACGGAACCATGCCAATGCCGTCCGGTTCCTGACCCTGCATCAAACCGGACTCATCAAACCCGAATACTGGAAAGAACTGGCAGTCACCGATGATACGCTGGTCTTCTATATGTCCGGCAACCATTCGGATGAACTGGTAGATCAGCTGCTGCGGCAGGGCATCGGGGCCGACCGCCATATTGCTGTGATCGAACAGGCTACCACGCCGATGCAGTCCGTGTTCAGTTGCCCAATACAGGAATATGCTAACCGGATATCCAGACGAGAATACATCTCACCCACCATATTAATCATTGGAAAAGTGGCCGGATTATACGGACAGTTTCAGTGGAAACCCAACAACCAAACGGAAGATCTCTATTTTAAACCAGTCAGGAAAAACCAGCAACAGGAGGAAAGAGCATGATACCAGCAGATAAAAATAAACAGATTCAGGAATTGATTGCCTCATTGGACAAACCCGCGCTGATCTGGCTGAAAGGCTTTATTGAGGGCGTGATATCCAAAACACCCGAAGATGCCGGCGCGGTGGCCAAAACTTCCGCCAGCGGTAAAAAGATCACGATTGCTTACGGAACCGAATCCGGAAATTCTAAAAAAATAGCCAGTGTATTTGCCGCAAAGGCAAAACAGGAAGGCATACAGACCAAAGTAGTCAGTCTCGATCAGTACCGCTTTACCGATCTGCCCAAAGAAGAATATTTCCTAACGGTCATCAGTACCCAGGGAGAAGGCGAACCGCCATCCTCCGCCAAAAAGTTCTATGACCATATTCACCAGAACGGGTTCAAACTACCTCAATTAAAATACGGCGTGCTGGCGCTGGGTGATACTTCTTATCCCATGTTCTGCAAAGCCGGCGAAGACGTGGACAATCAACTCGGTCACCTGGGTGCGCAAAGGATTATTGACATTCAGCGCTGCGATGTGGATTTTGAAACAGACGCCCAGAGCTGGTTTAACGGGGTGCTGCAGAAGCTGAGCGGACAGCCGTCCCTGAATGCGCCCGTTCTGAAGCCGGCGAAAAAAAGCAGCGGAAAAAAAATATACCGCGGTGAGATCCTGGCCAACATCAACCTGAACGACCGCGGATCCAACAAGCGGACCCATCATATTGAAATCGCGTCCGAAGGGGTACAATATAAATCCGGAGATTCCATCGGCATCATTCCACACAACCCGGAACATCTGGTCAGGGCCATCATTCAACACACGGGCATCGACCCGGAAATCAGCTTTGTACACCGGGATGAAACCTGCTCAGCCTACGAGTTGCTGCACAAAAAACTGAATATCATCTATCTTCCCGAACGGGTGGTATCGAAATATGCCGCGCATATTCAAAAAGAAATAACACCGGTTAAAACGGGATTGCTGGAACTGCTCACCCTTCACCCGGTAAAAGACGCATCCCATTTTGAAGCCTTTATCCAGCAACTTGAGCCCACCACACCACGGCTGTACTCCATCGCTTCTTCCCTGGAAAAGTTTGACGGCGAAGTGCATTTAACCGTGGGCCGCGATGCCTATTGCGTTGCGGAAGAACAGAGATACGGATTGTGTTCCGACCTGCTCTGTGCATTGAAACCCGGTGATACCATGGATTTCTATGTTCACCACAACGATCAGTTCAGGCTGCCCGAAGAAAATAAGGACGTGATCATGATCGGGCCCGGCACCGGCATCGCGCCCTTCCGCGCATTTCTGGCCGAACGGGATGCCACCGGCGCTGCGGGCAGGAACTGGCTGTTTTTTGGCGACCAGCATTTTACCACCGATTTTTTATACCAGACCGAACTGCAGCAATGGATCGAGACCGGCACACTCCATAAGCTGGACCTGGCGTTCTCCCGCGATCAGCAGCAAAAAATTTACGTGCAGGATAAAATAAAAAAGCAGGGGGACGAATTCTATAACTGGCTGCAATCCGGGGCCACTGTATACGTCTGCGGTGCGAAGAAAATGAGCGAGGATGTTGAAATAGCGATTCTTGAAGTGATCCGGCAGTCCGGAAAAACAGAAGACGCAGATGAATTCTTTAACCAGTTAAAGGAGTCGGGCAGGTATCTGAAAGATGTTTATTGATCGTCCATTGTCAACCCAACTAAAATCGTATGAGCGATAATAATATATCCGGAATAGAAAAGGTAAAAATGGCTAGTGACGGTTTGCGGGGCACCATTAAAGAGGGTCTGGCAGACGAGGTGACGGGCGCCATCAGTGACGGGGACAAAGCGCTGGTGAAATTTCATGGCATGTATCTGCAGGATGACCGGGACAGAAGGGATGAAAGAGCGGAGAAAAAACTCGAACGTTTATATTCTTTCATGATCCGCCTTCGCCTGCCCGGCGGCTTTTTAACCGCAAAGCAATACCTGGCAACCCAGGACATTGCGGGAGAACATACCACAGGAATTATTAAAATCACCACCCGCCAAACCGTTCAGCTGCATGGATTGCTGAAATCGCACATCAAACCCACCATCAAAGCATTCAGCGAAGCTAAACTCATTTCCATAGCCACCTGCGGCGATATCAACCGGAATGTAATCTGTGCGGCGCATCCCAAACAATCGCCCATTCACAAGGAAATACACGACTATGCGGACCGCATCAGCCAATACCTGCTGCCGAAAACACGGGCGTATTACGAAATCTGGCTCGATGAGGAAAAACTCGCTGATAAAAAGGAAGAAGAAGATCCATTGTATCAGGACCGGTACCTTCCCCGCAAGTTTAAGGTTGGTCTGGCCATTCCCCCCAACAACGATATTGACGTATTCGGAAATGATCTCGGCCTGATTGCCATCATTGAAAACAACCAACTGAAAGGATTTAATGTGGCCATCGGCGGCGGTATGTCCTCCACACACGGGAATCCGGCTACTTACCCCCGCCTCGCGACAGTGATCGGATTTGTAAGCGGTGAGGAACGGATCATGAAAACGATTTATGAAATCGTAACCATTCAGCGGGATTACGGGAACCGGAACGACCGTTCCCTCGCCCGGCTGAAATATACCGTGGACAGGCTCGGCACGGATTGGTTTAAGGAAGAAATCGCAAGACGCACCGGTTTTGCGCTGGAAAAAGAAAGGCCGTTTGAGTTTGTGGACAGGAAGGATTATTACGGATGGTTTCAAAATGCAGAGGGGCTCTGGTACTATACGCCCTTCGTGGAAAACGGCCGCATCGTGGATGAAGAAGTGTTTCTGAGAACGGCATTGTACGAAATCGCTAAGACCAATAAACTAAACTTCCGGTTCACCACCAACCAGAATGTAATTCTGGCGGACATTAGCACTGAGGATAAACCGGTGATTGAAAAGATCCTGAATAAGTATAATATCATATCCTACACGGAATCTGTTTCGGAGATAAGAAAAAATTCTATGGCCTGCGTGGCCCTGAACACCTGTCCCCTCGCCTTTGCAGAGGGCCAGCGTTATCTTCCGTCGCTCATCAGTAAAATAGAACCCATACTGAACAAAAACGGTCTGGAAAAAGAAGAGATCATCATCAGGATGACAGGCTGCCCCAATGGCTGCGCCCGATCTTATATTGCTGAAATTGGTTTTATAGGAACCACCCTGGGGAGATATAACCTCTTATTGGGCGGGGATCATCAGGGCATGCGACTGAACAAGCTGTATAAGGAAAGTCTCGATGAGGCGGCCATTTTAGATGAATTGAATATCCTGCTCGGGATTTTTGCCAAAGAAAGAAATAAAAATGAATCTTTTGGAGATTTCACTTTGAGAAAACAGATTGTGTAGAACAGAGGATCTGTAAAAGAATTATATTTTCCTGCCTGATCTTAAAAAAGCAGATCAATAGTCTACTAAATAAGTAGGGAATACACTACTTTTGGTCCAGTTTTGGAAACAGCATAACGCGAAATCCATTTATGAGTGAAAAAATAGTTTCAGAAGAACTGGCGCCGGATGTGGCGGAAAAGCAGGCGGATAAAAACCACCTGTTTCCTGTATTCCTGAAACTGGAGGGTCTGGAAGTTTTATTGGTCGGTGCCGGCAAAGTAGCCATGGAAAAATTATCTGCGATCATCGGCAATGCTCCGGCTACTTCCATAACGGTGGTGGGTGCTGAAATTGCGGAAGCGGTAAAAGCATTTGCCGGTTTGCACCATTCCATCCGGTTGATGGAAAGACCATTTGAACCGGAGGACCTCGATGATAAGGATATTGTGGTGGTTGCCGTGAACGATAAATCAGTCAGCAATTACATCCGAGTGCTGGCCAAGCAAAAGAAGTTACTGGTCAATGTGGCGGATACACCGGAATTGTGTGATTTTTATTTGGGATCCATAGTGGATAAGGGAAATCTAAAGATTGCCATTTCAACCAATGGCAAGTCTCCCACCATGGCCAAAAGGATGAAAGAACAATTAAACGAACTCATCCCGGATGAAATAGAAGACGTATTGCAGAACATGCACACGATCCGTCAGGATTTAAAAGTCGGTTTCGCCGAAAAAGTAAAACAATTAGACGAACTCACCAAGGTACTCAGTGCCAAGCAGGAAAACCTGGAACAGGTTGCAAAACCCGGCGGGAAAAAGTGGCAGCGTATCGTAAAGGGGTGCCTGTTTGCATTTTTCTTTATGTTACTGGGTCATGCGGTGCTCACCTATCTGCCCTTCTATAAAATGTGGGAAGGGATCCGGAAACTTCCTGAATTTGTGGATGTCACTTCTTTCCTCATGATGTTGTTTACCGGATTTCTGGCGCAAATGGTTGATGGTTCCCTGGGCATGGGTTATGGAACTATTTCCACCACATTCCTGCTGGCGAACGGGATCAGTCCGGCCATCGTAAGCAGCCGCGTTCATTCCGCCCGCGTATTTTCCAGTGGGGTGTCTGGATACAGTCATCACCGGTTCGGGAATATCAACAAAAAATTATTCCGCACACTGGTGATACCCGGTGTTATCGGTGCCGTTGCGGGGGCTACGCTGGCTTTTTTCGGACAAAAATATTCCAGTTATGTGAGGCTACCCCTTTCCGCATACACGCTTTACCTGGGTTTTTACATCATCAAAAAGGCATTCCGCAAAAAGCCAAAAAATTATAAAGTAAAAAATGCGGGATGGCTGGCTTCCGCAGGCGGATTCATGGATGCATTTGCCGGTGGCGGCTGGGGTTCCCTGGTCACCGGTACCCTGATTTCCAAGAGAAGAAATCCCCGCTATGTGGTAGGATCTGTTTGTCTCGCTGAATTCTTTGTTGTATTCGCCAGCTCGATCACTTTTTTTATCCTGCTGAAAACCATATTTCTCGTGGATGTTGCGGGCCTGATCATCGGCGGCTTAATTGCGGCGCCCATCGCAGCCCGGTTAGTGGGTAAAATTCCCATGAAAATTATGTTCTTTGCCGTTGGCTTACTGGTGATCGTCACCAGTATCCTGACTCTGGTCAAAGGAATTTCAAACGTATTTCCCGGTTGATGTATGCGCATGCCATCTGACCGGGATTTTTTTATAATTAATTAGTCTACTATATTAATAGACTATATATTTGCAAACCAAAATAAAGTGACCGTAATGAAAATGATCTTAAGCAACCGCTGTTGTTGTGGCGTGAAATAACATATTAGGTTCTCCACAACATTCCTCAAAACAATATTTTTAATTCCCAGATTAGTCATGAAGAAAATAATTCCCCTTACTAAGGAACGCGCCATGTCATATTCCGGATTCACCGGTTTTCTTAAAATTTCGATCTTCCTGTTAATGCCCCTGTTTTCCGTAAAGGCGCTTCGCGCGCAGGGTGGCAACCTGATTGATATTTCAGGCCGGGTGGAAGACCGGGATACCAAACAACCTCTGTCGGGTGTGAGCGTGAGTGTAAAAGGAACTATTTCCGGAACAATCACCAACGACTCCGGCGCCTTCTCACTGCGTACGAAATATAAATTTCCGATAACGCTTATTTTTACTTCTGTTGGTTTTCAACCCCAGGAATTTGAAGTGAAAAGCATCGAGTCCAAATTATTCGTTTCCCTGGTTACCCAAACCGCACTGGGAAAGGAAGTGGTGGTTACCGCATCCCGCGTTTCGGAAAGCAGGTTAAGGTCGCCGGTCGCCATTGAGAAACTGGATATACGGGCGATACGGGAAACAGCAGCGCCTTCTTTTTACGATGCCCTGGAAAATGTAAAAGGTGTTCAGATGACCACATCCAGTCTCACCTTCAAAGTACCCAATACCCGCGGTTTTAACATTCCGAATAATTTCCGTTTTATGCAACTGGTGGACGGTGTGGACATGCAGGCTGCAACCCTGGGCGTTCCGCTGGGTAATGCGATCGGATCAACAGAACTGGACATTGCCAGCGTGGAAATAACTCCGGGAGCCGCCTCTGCCCTGTATGGCATGAGTGCCATCAATGGCATGGCCAATCTGCTAACCAAAAGTCCTTTTACTTACCAGGGATTAAGCGTTTATCATAAAACAGGTGTAAACCATGTTGACGGGATCGATGATGCCCCAAGCATTTTAACGGAAACGGCCATCCGGTATGCCAAAGCATTTAACAACCGTTTTGCTTTTAAAGTGAACCTGGGCTATATGGAGGGGACCGACTGGCGTTCCAATACGCGGCTTAATCAGAACACCAACAACCTGAAAAGTGCCAATCCGGGTTTTCCTGCTTTGAACGGACAAAACAACACGGCTTTTGACGGCTGGAATAAATACGGAGATGATGCCCTGGCGGGAAGCAATATTGTTTCCTTAAGTGGTTTGACTATCAACGGGAAACCAAACCAGACCCTGCGTGTGGCCCGTACGGGATATTGGGAAACGGATCTGGTTAGTCCCAGGGTGAGCAACCTCAAATTCGATGCAGCCCTTCATTACCGGATCAGTGAAAAAGCGGAAATATCCTATTCTTACCGGGTTGGAGAAATGAGCGGTGTGTTCCAGAGAGGAAACAAAGTAAGGCTGAATGGGGTGGTGGTACAAAATCATCACATGGAACTGAAAGGAGACAATTTTGTGATTAGCGCCTATATGTCGATTGAGAATACCGGCCATTCATACAATGTAAAACCACTGGCGGATAATATGGATCTGTACAGCGGAGGGGCCACCGACACCAAAACGGCAACCAGCTGGGGAACTAAATACAAAAATGCCCTCAGTACCTTTGCAGCGGAAAACGGGGGCACCTTAACGGAGGCCAATCTGGCCGCAGCCAATCAATACGCCCGTCAACAGGCGGATGCCAGCCGGGTAGAACCGGGAACTCCGGAGTTTAACCAGTTAAAAAATACCATCATTAAAATCAATAACTGGGATATTAAATCCAGTTCCATTCCCGATGCACCGGCAACGGGCGGTGCCACCCTGATTCAGAGAAGCCGCCTGTATCATACGGAAGCCCAATGGGATCTGTCCCACAAGGTGAAGATTTTCGATCTGTTGATTGGAGGAGACGCCCGCATCTATGATGTGATCCCCGATGGAAATAATTTTGTTGATTTTTCCCGGCCGATCGACGAGCGCAATAAACAGGAACCCAACGGGACTTTTGGAAAAGACATCTATTATAAAAAATTCGGTGCATTTGCCCAGGTAACGAAAACCTTTTTTGATGACAGGCTGAAGTTATTTGGTTCCCTGCGCTGGGACTATAACCCGGAACTTAAACCCAAATACACCCCCCGTCTGGCTGCCGTATACACGTTTAAGGGAAATCATAATTTCCGGTTCACTTACCAGCAGGGTTACCGCTTTCCTGCACTTTTCGAGGCCCTGTCTTATGTGAACAACGGCAGGGTAAAACGGGTGGGCAGCCTGCCCTATATCAACCAGGGCCTGGGTTATCTGGAAAACAGTTATACCCAGCAGTCAGCCATCAATTTCAATGCGGCCGTAAGCGCCCAGGGCAATACCGATGCATCGGGGCTGGCCAACCGCAACCTGCTGGTGGTGGCCAATCTTCCGGATGCCGGGCCCGAAAGAATCATCTCCTGTGAAATCGGCTATAAAAGTGTTTTGCTGAACAACCGGCTGGTGATCGATATTGATGCGTACAGTAATCAGTACAATGGTTTCCTGGGTCAGGTGCAGGTATTTGTTCCTAAAGGGGTTACGGTGGGATCAGATGCAGCCGTACTGGCCATGCTGGACAGAAACCGGGATGCCGGCGCAGCTTTAGGAGGCAATGCCGCAAGCCAGGGGCAGGATCGATACCGGGTTTACACCAATGCAAAAAATACATATCACAATTTCGGCTCGGCGCTGGCAATCACTTATAACCTCTATAAGAAATATACGATCGCCGGCAACATCAACTTTAATCAAATGAAAGCCAATACATCGAATGATATATTCGTTACCGGTTTCAATACCCCGAAATGGTCTTCCAACCTTTCCTTCGGCAACCGGGAAGTGGTTAAAAATATCGGATTTAATATTACCTGGAGATGGCAAGACGAATTCCTTTGGGAAAGCCCCCTGGTAACGGGCGGGGTTTCGGCTTATAATACCATCGATGCCCAGGTCAGTTTCCATATCCCGAGGCAAAAAGCTGTTGTTAAAGCCGGTGCTTCCAACATATTTAATCACCGGTATATACAATATGCAGGCGGCCCAACCATTGGCGGCCTTTATTATGTGGCGATTACAGTGGATGGGTTGCTGAAATAATTTTTGCTTTTTACTTCAGGCAAAATCGATTATCTTTGTGATAATGAATTTGTTTAACCTTTATGCCTGTTGTTGTTGTGCCGAACGCCGGATATATCGGGTGGAGGATAAGCTTACGTAAACAAAAAAAACGATAAATTATACAGAAGCTCCACCCATGTGGAGCTTTTTTATTTTTACGACATGCCTGATTCATCGTCTTTGGTCATCCCCGGAATGCCCGAAAAACTGGCTGCCCTGCAGTCGCAGATCGGGAATACACCCCTGTTTGAAGTACGTAACCTGTTCCGGAAGAAACAGGTTTCCATCTTTGCCAAACAGGAATGGATGCAGTTGTCCGGCAGCGTCAAGGCCCGGGCTGCCTATGCCATTTTCCGCGATGCCCTGCAGAAGGGCCTGCTGACACCCGGCAAGATCCTGCTGGATGCTACCAGTGGAAATACCGGAATAGCCTACGCCAGGATAGGCAGATCCCTGGGTATTCCAGTTACCCTTTGTCTCCCTGAAAATGCTTCTGCCGCGAGAAAGGAAATTTTACGGTCACTGGGCGCTAAACTTATCCTCACTTCCCGCTTCGAAGGAACAGACGGCGCCCAGGAAGTGGCGCTATCTATGGCCGGAGAACACCCGAATCTTTATTTTTATGCCGACCAGTATAAAAATGAAAACAACTGGAAAGCCCACTACCATGGCACGGCCGTGGAAATTCTGAAAGAACTTCCGGGAATAACGCATTTTGTGGCAGGTCTGGGTACTACCGGCACGTTTACCGGTACGGGCAGAAGACTAAAAAAATTCAATCCCGGAATACAGCTTATTTCACTACAACCCGATAACCCATTGCACGGACTGGAAGGCTGGAAGCATCTCGATACCGCCATCGTTCCCGAAATCTATGATCCCGGTCTGGCGGACAAAAACCTGGAAATAGGAACCGAGGAATCCTGGGAGATGATCCGGAAAGCCAAAGAGCAGGAAGGGCTCCTGCTTAGCCCTTCTTCGGCCGCTAACCTGGTGGGTGCCATCCGGGTGGCTTCGGAACTGGAAAAAGGCGTAGTGGTAACCGTTCTGCCGGACAATGGCGAAAAGTACGGCGACATATTAAAAAAGTTATTTCCATGATCAGTTTTCAACCCATACCGGCCGCCCTGATGCTGGATCATGCCCGCAGAATATTTCCGGATGAATGTTGTGGCTTTTTGTTCGGAACCGAAACCGCAGAAGGAAACCGCCTTATTCAGGAAATCGCTGAAGTGTCTAATTCAAAAGCCGGCGACAAACGGCGGCAGTTTGAAATCAGTGCAAAAGACTATCTGCTGGCCGAGCGATATGCCGTGGAGAAAGATCTTTTGTTGCTGGGTATTTATCATTCCCATCCAAACCATCCAGCCATTCCCTCTGAACATGACCGTGTTGCCGCGCAGCCCTACTTCTCTTATCTCATCGTTTCGGTGATGCATGGAGAAACAGACCATATACGTTCATGGCGCCTTGGCGAAGATGCCCGTTTTGAAGAAGAAGAATTATCACCCATTAAATTTAAACAATCCATATAATCAAATGGCAACCGTTATCATTCCAACACCATTACGCAAATTCACCAATCAAAAGGCAAAACTTCAGGTATCCGCCAAAACCATTGGAGAAATCATTCAGGAGCTCACTCGGAATTTCCCCGATCTGAAAAAACATTTGTTGGATGACCAGGGAAAAGTGCGCTCCTTCGTGAACATTTTTGCAGGAGATGACGATATCCGGGATCTCCAGCAGGAAAACACGGCAGTGAATGAATCCACTGTTGTCAGCATCGTGCCTGCCATAGCCGGCGGCATCACCGTTTAAATTCTACATCATGGAAACAGAAGACATTAAATTTACAAAAGAGGAAAGGGCCAGATATAACAGGCACATGATCATCCCTGGTTTTGGTGAAGAGGCCCAGAAAAAGCTCAAAGCAGCCAGGGTAATGATCGTCGGATGCGGCGGCCTGGGAAGCCCCGCCCTGTTATATCTCACGGCTGCCGGCGTCGGCACCATCGGGATCATTGACTTTGATGAAGTAGACGACAGCAACCTCCAGCGCCAGGTATTGTTTGATGTGCATGAAATCGGGAACCCCAAAGTGGAAGCAGCAAAACGGCGCCTGGAGGCCCTCAATCCGCACACACGGTTCAAACTTTACAATACCCATCTGAATTCGGAAAACGCACTGGATATTTTCCGGGAATACGATGTGATAGCGGACGGAACCGATAATTTCCCCACCCGTTACCTGGTCAATGATGCCTGCCTTTTACTGGATAAGCCCAATGTGTATGCATCCATCTTTCAGTTTGATGGGCAGGTATCCGTCTTTAATTATGTGAATGCCAGGGGCGAAAGAGGTCCTAATTACCGGGATCTTTATCCCGTTCCTCCCCCACCCGGCCTGGTACCGAGTTGCGCGGAAGGAGGCGTTTTGGGCGTATTGCCAGGAATCATCGGAAGCCTGCAGGCACTGGAAGTGATAAAGCTGATCACTGGCGTGGGAGAGCCACTTTCCGGCCGGTTCTTTACATTCGACGCCCTGAATTTTGAAAATCGTACTTATAATATCAAACGCAGAGCCGATAATCCCGTGAACGGGAATAATCCAACGATAACAAAGCTGATTGATTATGAGCAATTCTGCGGCATGCGGGCAGTAGAGGAAAAACCCATCAAAGAAATTACCGCCAAAGAATTGTACGACTGGCAGGTAAAAGGAAAAAAATTTCAACTCATCGATGTCCGGGAGCCCTTTGAATATGAAATCGCCGAGATCGGAGGAGACCTGATACCGCTGGCGGGCATTTCCGAACAGGCGGACCGGATCTCGAAAGACATGGATGTGGTTTTCTATTGTAAAATGGGCAGCCGAAGCAGCATAGCCATCCGAGAACTGGAAGAGAAATTCGGATTTAAGAACCTGTATAATCTGAGTGGCGGGATCCTGGCCTATATTGATCAGGTGAATCCCGAACTGACAAAATACTGAGTAAGAATTGACAATGGACAAGGGACAATTGACAATGATGACTTTTCGCTGTCAATTGCCCGCCGTCCACTGTTAATTTCAGAATGAATTGATTTCCGATTTGCTGCGGTTGTAGGCGGTATAGCCTTTTTCGGCTACGTCTTCTGCGTCGGATTTTATTCCGGCAAATTTATCCTTTACACCATCCACCAACCCGGAAAATTTTTCCTTGATGGAGCCGGCCACATCGTTACCCTTTTCAGAGATCTTCCGCCTGGTTTCCTCCCCTTTGTCCGGTGCGAATAAAATGCCCAGCGCTGCACCGACTGCGGTACCGATTACAAATCCCAATAACATTTTAGAAGTATTCATGTTTGTCTTTTTTAAGTTTAAATCAATTTACCTGCCAATTTATATAAACTAAATTCTTGCCAGAATTCACGGCTAACGCCCAAACATTCCTTAAAATCAAATTATATTTTTTTTCCCTGCAGAAATTCCCGGCCTGGCATCAGGAACGCATGGTCGTTTTAATGATGGTCGCATAGAGGACCTTCAATTGGGAAAAACAATGCATCAGCCCATTTTGCTGATAACGGATGATGCGCCGGATATTATCGTATAAAAAAGGTTCGTTCAATACCTCCCTGTAGGCATTCATTAATAATAGTTCACCCAGATTCATTTCCCTCAGATCTGCCTTACCGTCTACGATGTAAAAATGGTCCAGGTTTGGAACCATCCGGTTGAAGTCACCCTTGAAATGATCATTCATTTTACCTCCCAGGGTTTCAATATGGGCTATCAGTTCATTCGCATACTGTTTGCTTTCCTGGGCCAGACCCAGCAGGGAAATGCGCAACTGTTTATTCTGTACCCGGAGCGCCGTTTGTTCATAATTATCCTTAACCGTTTGCAGGGCATTTAACAGGCGGCTTAATTTGGCCAGAATAATCCCGGGCGTTTTATGAACATTGGACGCAATCATAAGAATTGATTTACCCTTTCTCAGGTACAACAAGTGCACCAATTCATGTAGTCCATTCGTTAATCTTCAAAAAAAACGGCTACCATACCTGGGTAAAGTAGCCATACCTTCTGCATCCCCGGATCGTTCAATTAGTCCGCAGATCCGCGAATCACTTTCAGCAATACCAAAACGATGGCAATGACCAGAAGAATGTGAATTATCCCGCCTGCATGATAGCCCAGGAAACCGATGGCCCAGGCAATGACCAGAATAACGGCAATGATGTACAGCAGATTTCCCATGATGATTGATTTATTGAATGAATGAAGAATTATACCCGTCGAACCTTAAGTATACAAAACATGCCCGCAAAAAGCTGCCAGACTAAGCTACGAATAAAAAGACCGCGCCGATAATTAACCGCTGGTTCCGTTGGGAAAATATTCTACATAGTGGGGGAATCCTGTGGACTTAGCATCATCTTATCCAATGTTTTATTGATACGCTCCAGGCTAAGTGGTTTGCTTAAAAAATCATCTGCTCCATGCAGGTAGGCAGCATACTGGTCAGAAGGGCTGTCGTTTGCTGTTACCACAACGATTTTGGAATTGGGGCAATGGGTCTTCAGGTAAGGAATAAAATCAATGCCTCTTCCGTCAGGAAGACTGTTATCCAGAAAAATCAGGTAAGGTTGTCTTTTTGCTATCCGCAATGAAGCATCGGCCAGGTTAAAAGCACAGTCCGGCACCAGATTTCTTTTGCGAAGAATATTCTCCAGGAGATAACAAATATCCGGTTCGTCGTCCACAACCAACACCTCCTTTCGCACCCACTCGCACATGACTTTCATACCGCGTTTAACCTTTAGGCAGTCAATTCGCTTGCCAGGGTGCTTTTTCAGGCAGTATCACCCCAGAACGAGGGTGTCACCAATTTAATGATCTGAGTATAATTTTCTACAAATTAGGAAGTAATCTGGTTTGCACCGGGGCGAAGGATAGGGACCTGCTATGGCAGGATGTTTACAACAATATGGTATTTCCGGGATATTTGTAATTTAAGCCAATTGGAATGAAGAGAATTCTGATCATTGACGACGACAGGGACATGTGCAATCTTTTAGAGCGTTATTTGCAGCGCAAAGGATTTGAAACCGAGTCCGTGTATACCGGCACGTGCGGAATTTCTTTGTTCCGCGAGAAAAAATTCGACATGGTGCTGTGTGACTTCCGACTGGGGGATATGGAAGGACGCGAGGTTTTGGTGGACATGAAAAAATTCAATGCGGCGGTTCCGGTTATCATCATCACCGGATATTCTGACATCAAAATTGCCATTGAAGTGATTAAAGCCGGCGCTTTTGATTATATAACCAAACCCCTTATTCCGGATGAAGTACTGACGGTGATCCATAAAGCGATGCACGGCCATTTCAATGGAACCGCCGCCCATATTGCGGCTCAGGCTAAAGCAAAAGTGAAAACCGAAGATCCGAATGAAATCAAATTCCTGATTGGAAAATCCCCGCTTACCATTGAATTGTATCGCCAGGTGGAGCTGGTTTCCCCGACCAACTACAGTGTTATATTGTATGGGGAGAGTGGAACAGGCAAAGAAGTGATTGCCCGCAACATACACAATAAAAGCCAGCGCAGGGATAAGCCGTTTATCGCCCTGGACTGCGGCACCTTATCCAAAGAACTTGCCGGCAGCGAACTGTTCGGACATGTAAAGGGGGCCTTTACCGGCGCCCTGAACGACAAAGACGGGCATTTTGAACTGGCCAACGGCGGAACCCTTTTTCTGGACGAGGTGGCTAACCTTTCCTATGAGATCCAGGCTGCCCTCCTGCGTGTGATCCAGGAAAGGAAATTCAAACAGGTGGGTGGTAATAAGGAAGTGGGTGCGGACGTCCGCATCATCGTTGCGTCCAATGAGGACCTGCAGGACGCCTACCGTCAGGGAAAATTCCGGGAAGACCTTTTTCACCGGTTCAATGAATTTTCCATTATCCTGCCTCCTCTGAGGAACCGGAAGGAAGACATTCCCCTGTTTGCCCGGTTTTTCCTGGATAAAGCCAACGAAGAATTAAACAAGAAGGTAGAGGGATTTGAAGACGAAGTGATACGCATGTTCCTTAGCTACCCCTGGCCGGGTAATCTGCGGGAGCTGAGGAATGTGGTTCGCCGGTCGGCACTTCTCTCTCCTTCAGGCATCATCGGGACCAGGGCGCTTCCTGCAGAAATCGCCGGGGTTCAATGGGACAATATTCCGAAGGATCCGGCAAAACCCATGCGCATTGCTGAAACGGAAAATCAGGAGATTGACCTTAAAAATGCAGCGGCACAGGCAGAGTACAACACGATCATGAATGTGCTTAAAAAAGTTAACTTTAATAAGTCAAAGGCGGCAGAAATTCTGAAAATTGACCGGAAAACGCTGTATAATAAAATTAAGCTCTACGAAACGGTATTGAGCCGCATCAAATAACTGGTACGCCATTTGGAACCTTTCTATAAACATAAAATAAACCATTATGATTAAGCCCGCTGAAATGACGACCCTGAGTCAGGTAATTGAAAAATTAAGGTTGAAACGTCAGGATAATGAATTCCTGCTCACGGAAGAAGGATTCAGTATTGGAAATGGAAAGTTTTACCAGCCCGCGGATATGAAAATCATAAAGACCTACCGGTTTGAGGGCGAATCCGATCCTTCAGACTCTTCTATTCTTTATGTTTTGGAAGGAAATGACGGAACCATTGGCTACAGCGCAGATTCCTATGGTGCATTCAGCAACCACGATGATATGCATTATGATGACTTCATCCGGAAGATTTCCGTGGAAGAAAGGGACGAACAGCAAATCTTTGTCGATTAGGCCGGGCCCCTGCCCGAACATTTCCATATTGTCACAAATCAGCTTGCCTGTGTGGTGAGCGACCTAAAGTCGACCGGAACCAATTTGCTTACGCCTGCCTCCTGCATGGTGACGCCGTAAATAACATCCACGCTGCTCATGGTCATTTTGTTGTGGGTCACGATGATGAACTGGGAATTATCACTGAACTGGCGGATCATATTGGTAAACTTGCTCACGTTGGCATCGTCCAGCGGGGCGTCCACCTCATCCAGAATACAAAAAGGTGCCGGTTTAATCAGGTAGATGGCGAAAAGCAGTGCTGTTGCCGTGAGCGTTTTTTCTCCGCCGCTTAATTGCGTAATCGAGGAAGGTCTTTTCCCTTTGGGTTTGGCTACGATATCGATACCGGTCTCGGCCAGGTTTTCCGGATTGTCCAGTACGAGATCTGCAGTGTCTTCTTCGGTAAACAGCGCTTTGAACACTTTTTGGAAATTCTCCCTCACTTTTCCGAACGTATCGAGGAACTGCTGATTTGCCGTAGTTTCCACTTCCTGTATGGTCAGCAATAAAGTGTCTTTTGCATTTACCAGGTCATTTTTCTGTTCCACGATGAAATCGTATCTCCTTTTCATTTCCTGAAAAGCTTCCACGGCCGTGGGATTAACTTCGCCCAGGTTCTCGAGCCTTTTTTTCATACGGTCCGATTTCTCCCGCAACTCCTCTCCGGTCATTTCACCGGTTCTGGGCTGGTCCAGGATATCGTCCAGGTTGATGCGGAATTCCACATTAAGCCTTTCTTTCATTCCGGCCAGTTGCAGTTTCAGGTCGTTGAGCCTATCCTTGATCTCACCCAGCAGGTGTTCTGCATTTTCTTTTTGCCGGATCAGCTGCCGGACCGCTGTTTCTTTTTCACTGAGCTTGTTCCGCTCGTTATAATAGGCCTGATCGGCTTCATTCAGTTTCTTCTCTTCGTCTTCCTTGTTGTGCAGCATGGCAGTCAACTCCTCATCCAGTATGTTCAGGTTGTCCCGGCTTTCTTCGATCTGCTGTCGTGTTTGGGAGGCCTGCAGCTGGTTGGTTTCCATCTGCTCTTTCAGATCCGACAACTGTTTGTTCCGAAACTCCTGTTCCTGTCTCAACGCCGCAATTCGGTTTTGCTGGCGGATCATTTGCAGATTGGCATCGTTAAAACCGGCAGAAGCAGTATTATAGGTTGCTTCAGCCACGGTGTATTGATCCTGGCCCTGAAATAATTTATCCTTTAATGCATTCACAGCGGCCAGCAGCTCCTGCCATTCACTGCGGGTGCCTTCAATGGATTCCTGCGTCTGCCGGAGCTGTTGTTCCAGGTCGCGGCTGCGGTTGAGTGAGTTCTGCTGGGTTCCATTGAGATTCTCCGTTTTATTTTCAATGGCAAAAAGATTGTTGCTGAGGTGATTGATGTCTTCCTGAACCTGGCGGATGGTCTGTTCCTTCAACTGCTGGTTAAATCCGATCACTTCATTGTGGCGCGCCTGAATCTCCACTTTTAACTGATTCACCACCACTTCCTGTGCAGCAACATCCTTGTGCATTTTTTCCAGATTCTTGGCACGGCCGATTTTCTTGCCTTCAAAAAGGCCGATACTTCCCCCGGTAAGGGAATATTTTCCCTTCACATATTTTCCGTGTTTTTCCAGGATCACCGATCCGTTGGATTCCGTGTTGAACCATTCCACGGAAGGTTCGTTTTCTGCGATGAATACATTAGCCAGCAGGTGTCGGGCAAGAGGCAAATATTTTGCATCCACTTCTATAACCTGCAGGGCGGGAATGGTATTTTCCGGTTGATGTTCCACATCCGGCTGACCGGCATCGAATTTATTCAGCAGGAAGAAATTGGCTTTCCCTTTTTTATTCTGATCCAGTAATTGAACCGCCTGCAACCCTTCTTCCAGGTCATTCACTACATAATAATTCAGGTAGGGTTCCAAAACATTTTCAACCGCCGTCCTGAATTCTTCCTTAACATAAATCACATCGGAGAGTACGGGAGCAGTATGGTTCCAGTTTGGATTTTTATGCAGGAACTTGACACTTTCCGGATATCCTTCCATGGAATCGATGAGGCTTTTCAGCAGGTCATGCTCATTTTTCCGGGCATCATACTTCCGGCTTTCTTCTGCCAGCTGCTGACGCAGAAATTCCAGTTTCTCCTGCGTTTGCAGAATCTGCTCCCTGGTCCTTTCCTCATGCTCCTGTAGTTGACGGAGATCCGTTCTACGTGTCTCCAGCTCATGACCCGATTCTTCCTTTTCTTCCAGCAGCTGGGCAAGCTGATGGGATCGTGCAGACCGTTCATCTTCCAGTTGCTGAAGGGCTGTTTCCAGGTTTTCAATGGACGTATCGGCTATGGCAATATTTTTTTCTGCATCAAACTGTTTGCGCTGCGCCTGCGCACTTTCAGCCCGGATCTGGTCCAGCGACATTTTTATATTTCCAAAGAATGTTCTGGCCTCCCCCGTTTTCTCCCGGAGCATTTCCAGGTTATGCTGCAGATCCTCCCGCTTCAGCTCCTCTTCCGCAACCTGGTTGCCTGTAAAAACAACGCTCTCTTCCAAACCCCTTACCTGCCCTTCTCCTTTCTCCAGGAAATCGATCAGGTTACTTTCCTTTTCACCCAGGAAATTCAGGCGCTGGCTGACCAGGTTTTTTTCCCCTTCCTTATTGCGCAGCTGCTGAAGTAAATCATTGAATGCATGCTGCAGGGATTGCAGTTGCTTTTCCTGTTCAATAAAAATCAGCTTATCTTTTTCCAAGGCCGCTTCTTCACCGGCGATGGCGGCTTCCAACGCGAATTTTTTATCCGTTTCCGTTTCCGATTGATGGGTTAGCTCTTTATAGCTGATATTGAAACCTTCCAGCGAGGCTTTGGCCAGTTCAATACTTACTTCCCGGTAATCTTTTTTTATTTCAAAATACTTCTCCGCTTTTTTTGCCTGGTTCTCCAGTGTTTTCAACTGGTTATTGATCTCAAACAATAAATCTTCAATACGTGCCAGATCCTGTTCCGTGGCATCCAGCTTCAGGCGGGCTTCTTTTTTCCTCGTTTTGTAGATAGAAATGCCTGCGGCCTGTTCCAGCATGCGGCGGCGGCTGTTTTCTTTGTCGCGGATGATGTCGTCTACCATGCCGAGTTCGATGATGGCGTAACTGTCCGTGGACACCCCGGTATCCAGAAAAAGATTCTGAATGTCCTTCAGCCGGCAACTGACGTCATTGAGCCGGTATTCGCTTTCCCCGCTCTTGTAAAATTTCCGGGTGACCGTTACCGTTCCGAAGTCTGTCGGAAGCAGGTTCCGGGTATTCTCAAAGGTCAGACTCACTTCTGCAAGCCCGGAAGCGGAACGGCTCTTGGATCCGTTGAATACCAGGCTTTCCAGGTTCTCGGAACGGAGATGACTGATTTTTTGCTCCCCGATCACCCAGCGGATACTATCTACAATATTGCTTTTGCCACATCCGTTCGGACCGATGATGCCGGTGATCCCCTCATTAAAAAGAATATGGGTCTTGTCCGCAAAACTCTTAAACCCTTTTATCTCTAAGCTTTTTAAACGCACGAGTTCTTTGTTGATAGATGGCAAACCTAATTAAAATGCTGAACTGATAACGGGTCTGTTAATAAGTGGTGGATAGTCTTTTTCGTTTAATTATTTAATAAGTCCTGCTCTTTTTTTAAGTTCACTGACCGGCATATCTATCTGTCGGCCAATCAGCTGGTCGCCACGGTACGTGACCACTTTGAACATCACGGCTTCTTTGGGCACGGACAGCGGTTTTGAATAAACGGGATAATAATTATCCGGGTGGGAATTATCGAAACTATAATGTATATCCAGTCCCTGCACCTCGGTGGAAAGTTCAATCTGCAGCGAGTCATTCGAATCTTTTTTTGCGGTAAATACCGGGTCGAACATACAGCGGGAATATTTCACATGCTCCAGGTCCATGCGTCCAAAATTATTTTCCACTTTGCGTGCAAAACCGTTCCAGTTTTTTTTCTCTTTGGGTGACCACAAGCACTCGGATACGGCAAGGCTTCTCGGCCACACCATGTATTCGAGGTGACGGGTATTGTAAATCTGTTCGGTCCATATATTGGCCTGACCCCCCAATATGTATTTTGAATCGACGCCGTCCGGCACGGGTTCAAATTCATAGGTTTTGCTCAACCGCAGGATGGCATATACCAGGGGTTCGTAAATGGAATCGCCCTGCATGTAATCGAGGTAAACAAAAGTGGTCGGACTCATCACTACCTGATGACCCATTTTTGCCGCTTCAATGCCCCCGTTTATTCCCCTCCAGCTCATGATGAGGGCATTGGGAGGAAGACCACCTTCCAGGATTTCATCCCAGCCGATCAGTTTTTTACCTTTTGACTCCACAATCTTCTCCACTCTTTTCTCGAAGTAGCTCTGCACTTCTTCCATGGACTTCAGCTGTTCTTTCTGCATCAGCTGCTTCACCGCGTCACTCTTCGCCCAGAAATTTTTGGCGCACTCATCACCGCCCACATGTATGTAACCAAAGGGGAAAAGGGAGGCTATTTCGGTAAAAACCTTGTTTAAGAAAGGATAGACTTTTTCATTGGCAGGACAAAGCGTATTATCCTCCAGCGCATCAAAACCGCCTTCATGCCAGTCGATGAAACTTTCGCCTGAAATCACCTGGTATTTATCAGCACCGGGCGTGCAGGATAATTCGGGATAAGAAGCGATGGCCGCCATGCTGTGACCGGGTATATCCACTTCCGGCATGATATCAATAAAGCGGTCCTTCGCATATTTAATTAATTCCCGTATATCATCCTGGGTATAAAATCCGCCATTATCGCGGGGTTCATCCGGGCCTGGTTTGGAGAATGTTCCAAAATAACCGACCCGTTTTACGTTCCATGCACCTACGGAGGTGAGCCGGGGCAGGCTCTTGATTTCAATCCGCCATCCTTCATCATCGGTCAGATGCATGTGGAGCAGGTTGAATTTATACCGGGCCATGTTGTCAATAAAATCCTTCACCTCCTGTTTGGTAAAAAAATGGCGGGCGACGTCAAGCATCAGTCCGCGCCATCCAAACCTCGGGTAATCGGTAACTTCAACCACGGGCAGGTTCCAGGAAATCCCGGCGACAGCCGTCCGGCTCTCAATTTCTTTTGGCATCAACTGCCATATTGTTTGCAGGGCATAAAAAATACCGGCGGGTTTATTGGCCTTAACTACGATGCCGGAAGGACGAACCGAAAGCTGATATCCTTCATTACCCAGTTGGCCATCGTCCGTTTTATTCAGTATAAATTGAAGGGACGCAGCGGCTTTACCATTGATGATTACCGTTTTTCCGGTTACCGCCAGCTTATGTTCCAGCTCCATCCTGGTTTCCTTTAATTCCGGCACATCGGGTATGCTGACCGAAATACGATCCGGCAGGGCAAAGTATCCAGCGCCTTTCACCGCACTAACCGGCTCCGGTATGAGGGAAATGGGAGCATCGCCGCTTTGGGGAAACCCCGCGATATACATCAGAACAGAAAGACAAAGCAGCAGCGTTTTTTTCATTGCATTTTTTTTATTGGATAGACGGGCAAATTACAGAAAACGGGGAACAGTCTGTATACGGTCAACCAACTTAACTTGATCCGCTTTACAAAGCAGGTTCCTGCTGGCTGAGGCAATGAAAACTTCCCAACCCCCAGATGATGTCGGTTGAATCGATCCCCACTACGGTTCTCCCCGGAAATGCGGCGGTTATGATATCCAATGCCTGATCGTCCTTTACACACCGGAACGTGGGCACCACAACAAGCCCGTTGGCAATATAAAAATTCGCATAGGAAGCGGGCAGTCGCTGCTCTTCAAATAAAACTTTATCAGGCATGGGCAATTCAATAATATTCAATTGATCACCATTCAAAAGCCTGAATGTTTTCAGCTTTTTTATTTGCTGCCGGAGCAACTCGTAATTCTCATCCGACCGGTTATCTTCCACAACAGAAATTACGGTATCTCCATTTACAAACCGAACCGTATCGTCTATATGGCCGTCCGTGTCATCACCCACAATTCCGTCCTTCACCCACAACACCTGGTCAACACCATAGTAAGCATAGAGATGCTCCTCTATCTCCTTCCGGTTCAGATTCGGATTGCGGTTTTTATTCAGCAGGCAGGATTCGGAAGTGATTAGGGTTCCGTTGCCGTTAAAGTCCACGGAACCACCTTCCATAACGATTTCCGGATACAGAACCGGAATATGGTATGCTGCGGCGATCAGCGTGGGGATCTGGTCATCCAGATCAAAGGGTGGATATTTGTTCCCCCAGGCATTGTAGTTCCAGTCAACTATAATCTTTGGCTGAACCGCCGATGGATTGATGAGAAAAGCGGGACCATGATCCCGGCACCAGGCATCATTGGTGGGATGCATAAAAAAACGAATCCGGCTTAAATCAACAAAAAGTTCTTCCAGTTTTTCTGAAGCAAAGCCCTGCATTTGCTTGTCTGACACATTAATATGAACGAATTCATTTTCCGATAAAACTTTTATAAAGTTGGTATAGGCCGGATAAATGGAATGGAGTTTTCCCGGCCAGGATGCTTCTTTATGGGGCCAGCTTAACCAGGTTGCAGCATGGGGCTCAAACTCCGCAGGGAACCGGTAACCCAGTTCTTTGGGTGTGGGACGGTTAATCATTGTCCAGATAACGTTGGGTAATGGGCTGGTAGGTATCAATGCGGCGGTCCCTCAAAAAGGGCCAGTGGGTGCGGTAGCTGTCCGTTTTATCGGTATCAATTTCAGCTACCTGCACTTCTTCCTGTTCGGTTGTTGCCTGGCACAGGATCCGACCGAAAGGATTGGCGATGAAAGAGCCGCCCCAGAATTTCATGGCCCCTTCCTGTTCAAATCCAACCCGGTTTACACTGACTACATGAACTCCGTTGGCAATGGCGTGACTGCGCTGGATGGTTTGCCACGCATTGTACTGCTCTTCGTTGGTGGATGCATCCTGGGAAGTGGCCCAGCCTATGGCGGTCGGGTAAAAAAGAATCTCAGCCCCCATCAGCGCAGTAATGCGGGCTGCTTCCGGATACCACTGATCCCAGCAGATCAGCACACCGATCCGGGCGTATTTTGTTTTGAATACCTGATAGCCCAGGTCGCCGGGCGTAAAATAAAATTTTTCATAAAAAGCCGGATCATCGGGGATATGCATTTTCCGGTATTTGCCAAGATAAGTGCCGTCCGCATCAATAACCACCGCGGTATTGTGATAAATGCCGCCGGCTCTTTTTTCGAACAATGAACCGATGACCACCGTTTTTGTTTCGGCAGCTACCTTCTGCAAGGATTCCGTGGATGGTCCGGGTATGGGTTCAGCCAGACCGAAATTATCATAATCTTCCACATCGCAGAAATATACGGAGGTAAAGAGCTCCTGGAGACAAACAATCTGTGCTCCTTTGGCAGCAGCTTCCCGGATTTTTTCTATGGCTTTTTTAAGATTGGCAGATTTGTCTTTGACACAGGACATCTGCACAATCCCTATACTGACCTTACCCATATTGCCTCTTTGAATATAAGTTTGAGCGCGTAAAATTAGCGGATCAGCGCGAAGATCAGGAATCTCAGGAGGCCCGGCCCATTTGTTTTAGAAAATGGACATGAGACGCAATGGCCTGGTGCACTCTGCGATATTCGATGTATACGATCCCGTGGTCGGCACAAGCCTGGCGGATAATTTTACTCAGCGCCGGATAGTGAACATGAGATATCTTGGGGAAAAGGTGATGCTCGATCTGGAAATTAAGTCCGCCTACGAGCCAGGATACAAGCCGGTTATGGGTTGCAAAATTAGCCGTAGTCATGACCTGGTGTATAGCCCATTCATTTTCCATTTTATTGGTTTCTATATTGGCCACCGGAAACGCAGTATGTTCAACGGTATGTGCCAGTTGGAAAACAATGCTGATCACCAGTCCCGCTATAGTGGTAACGAGGAGAAAACCAACCAGCCAGGAAGCAAAGCCGGTCATAAGAATCGGCAGGGCAACAAAAAGAAAACCATTCAGTAATTTAAAGAACCAGAAATTAAAATGATCTGAAAGCTTCATTTTCTTTAGTGGCACTTCACCCACTTTACTCGTAAAATATTTGTTATAGTCCAACAGAAAAATCCACAGGATGTACAACAAGGAATACAATGCCCAGAAATAAAAATGCTGGTACTTATGCAGCTTAAGTCTTTTTTGGGAAGTGCTCATGCGCATCCAGGGCTGGATGTCAATGTCATCGTCCACACCGGCTACATTCGTATAGGAATGGTGAATGATATTGTGTTTACTGTTCCAGATAAAACTATTGCCGCCGAGTACATTCAGGGAGAAAGCGGCCATCATGTTTACCCATTTGCGTTTACTGAAACTGCCATGGGCTCCATCATGCATCACATTAAAGCCGATGGCGGATATCACACAGCCAAGCAATACGCATTCTCCAATCGCCAGCATCGTGGCCGGTGTAAAAAATATCAGGTGAATGTACAGACCGATAAAAGAAAGCCCCAGCACCGCAGCTTTCAGGTACAGATTAAAATTACCTGTCATGGACTTTCCTTTCTGATCAAAATAGGCATTGATCCTTTTTTTCAGATCAGCGTGAAAAGTATGAGGAGTGGCAGCGAATTTAGGTATTTGCATGGACGATTTCTTTATATTGAAAACACGCACAAAGGTACTTCATTTTTCAAGAAGATCCTGTTAAAAATGAGTCAGTTTCCCGTTTACAACGCTAAAAACGGCGGTTTAGGTATCGAGCTGTATAAATGCATCCAGATTGCGAATCCCGATCATTTTTTCCGTAATAAATCCTTCTGCGTAGCGCACCCCGATCATCTTCCCGAACATCTGGTGCCGGCCTATAATGGAATCCAGGAATTCGGGACTGGAAATATAGGTTTGGGGCTCCTCTACAGAATAGGTTTTAGAATGAAATTGCGACGCATAGGCCCTGATGGAATCCAGTTTTCGGTCAAATACAGGCGATATGTCATATACAAAAGAGGGCGAATAAAACCGGTCCTGAATAAAATGGAAAATGTATTTCGGGCGCCAGTGGGTCTGGTTTGTCCCGGATTCATCTTTTGTTTCCACTTTGCGCAGTCCGCTCAGAAAACAACTATCCGAAATGAGTTTTCCTGCCCGGCCATGATCAGGGTGCCGGTCCGCCAGCGCGCTCGCCAGCACGATCTCTGGCTGATACTTCCGAATGGCCGAAATGAGCAAACGCTGGTTTTCTTCATTGTTCTGAAAGAACCCGTCGGCCATGCGGAGGTTTTCCCGGATGTCCAGATCCATTATCTTTCCCGCAGCCCGGGATTCCTGCATCCGCAGATCTGCCGTGCCCCGGGTGCCGAGCTCGCCCCGAGTGAGATCAACTACCCCTGTGGTTTTTCCATGCAGTTTTTCCATCATCAGGGTTCCGGAGCAGCAGAGCTCCACATCATCCGGGTGAACCGCGATTGCGAGAACGTTAATTTTGACCATGGTGCAAATTAAAATAAGTTGGCCAGAGTTTGAGCCGGCACACGCCAGGTTTGATTATCGGATTTTCCCCATAGCTTTGCAGTCCGAAATTATCCTCCATACTAAAAATTATCTCTATGGCTTATGATGTCGTTGTTCTTGGAAGTGGTCCCGGCGGTTATGTAGCTGCCATTCGCGCTTCTCAACTGGGTTTAAAAACAGCTATTATTGAAAGGGAAAGTCTGGGTGGCATCTGCCTGAACTGGGGTTGTATTCCCACCAAGGCGCTCCTGAAAAGCGCCCAGGTTTATGACGACATCAAACATGCCAGGGATTTTGGCATTGAAGCCAGCGGAAAGCCCGATTTCCCGGCAGTGATCAAAAGGAGCCGTGGAGTGGCTGATAAGATGAGCAAGGGCGTGCAGTTCCTGATGAAAAAAAACAAGATCGATGTTTTTATGGGTTTTGGCAAGTTCAAGGCCAAAGGACAGCTGGAAGTGACCGGTGCTGACGGGAAAGCCCAGGTTGTGGAAGGCAAACACATCATCATAGCCACCGGAGCCCGGAGCCGGGAACTCCCTAACCTGAAACAGGATGGCAAAAAGATCATTGGATACCGGGAAGCCATGAACCTTCCCCAGCAGCCCAAAAGCATCATCGTGGTGGGCAGTGGAGCAATCGGCGTGGAGTTCGCCTATTTCTATCACAGCATGGGAACGAAAGTGACCATCGTTGAATTCCTGCCCCGCATCGTGCCGGTGGAGGATGAAGATATTTCCAAAGAACTCGAAAAGCTGTACAAGAAAAACGGGATGGATATTTATGTCAGCAGCGAGGTGACCAGTGTGGACAGCAGCGGCAGCGGCGTAAAGGCCAAAGTGAAAACGGCTTCCGGTGAAATAGTGCTGGAAGCGGATATCCTGTTGAGCGCCGTAGGTATTACCGCCAATATCGAAGGCATCGGCCTCGAAACAATGGGTGTTAAAACCGAGAAAGGAAAAGTGACCGTCGACAAATTTTACAATACAAATGTTGCCGGCATTTATAGCATCGGCGACTGTGCGCCGGGGCAGGCCCTTGCTCACGTAGCTTCCAAAGAAGCCATCATCTGTGTTGAAAATATTGCCTTTACTGAAAAAAAATACGCCCATCCCCCCGAACCGATTGACTACAACAATGTGCCCGGCTGTACCTACTGCACGCCGGAGATCGCATCGGTCGGATTTACAGAAAAACAAGCAAGAGATGCCGGCTATGAAGTAAAAGTGGGTAAGTTCCCACTGAGCGCCTCCGGAAAGGCTTCTGCGGCCGGACATACTGAAGGATTCATTAAAGTGATTTTCGACGCCAAATACGGTGAATGGCTCGGCACGCACATGATTGGATACAATGTTACGGAAATCATTATTGAGACCGTGGTGGGCCGGAAACTGGAAACCACCTATCAGGAAGTGCTGGACAGCATTCATCCGCATCCGACCATCAGCGAAGGTGTTAAAGACGCTATTGAAGCGGCTTACGGGGAAGCAATTCATTTGTAATTACAGTAAACATCAGATGGATGACGGATGACGGTTATCCATTCAAACAGATCTATATGCTTCCTCTTTCGGTCTGGGAATCTGAAAGTTTTTTTTCTCCCAAAGATTATATTGTCATCGGCAGTGGTTTTACCGGCTTATGGTCTGCATACTATCTGAAAAAGCGCCATCCAGCCCGTTCTGTGATGATCCTGGAGCGGGGTATTATTCCGAGTGGTGCCAGTACGCGCAATGCGGGGTTTGCCTGTTTCGGCAGCTTCACTGAACTCATGGCGGACAGCAGGGAAACAGGAGGAAAAGAGATGTCGGAACTGGTGGAGATGCGATTCCGGGGACTGAAAAAGATCAGAAGCCTTTTTGGAAAACACCGGATCGGTTATGAATCAACGGGGGGCTATGAACTCATCTCCCCGGAAAAATATCCGGATATCAATATACTGCGCACACAGATTGATTTGCTCAACCGCCAATTAATAAAGATCACCGGCAAACAGAAGACCTTTCAGCTCAATGATTCGAAAATAAAGCAATTCAGTCTTGGCGGACCGGGTCACCTGATTGAAAACAGCCTCGAGGGGCAACTTCATCCCGGCAAACTCAGCGAGGCCCTCCTGCAACTGGTACAATCTATGGGTGTTACTGTGCTGACGGGCACCGACATTCACAAGCTGGAAACCCGCGAGCATGGTGTGGATGTTATATCCAGCCTGCCGATTATCCTGAAAGCGGGAAAGGTTTTAGTTTGCACCAATGCCTTCGCCAAAACCTTATTGCCGGAACTGGATATAAAACCGGCCCGCGGCCAGATCCTGCTCACTGCACCCATAGAAGGATTAAAAATCCGGGGCTGTTTCCATTATGATGAAGGTTATTATTATTTCCGCAACCTGGGAAACCGCGTGTTGCTGGGGGGCGCCAGGAATAAATTTTTCAGAGACGAGGAAACCTTTTCCGCTTTCCCTTCATCTCCCGTTCAGTATGAACTGGAGAAATTTTTAAGGGAAACCGTTTTGCCCGGAACTGCATTTACCATTGATCAGCGATGGGCCGGTACCATGGCTTTTGGAGATGAGAAACAGCCCATCCTGAAAAAGATCAGTGATCAGGTGTTTTGCGCCGTCAGGCTTAGCGGAATGGGTGTTGCGCTCGCACCACAGATCGGCAAAATGATGGCAGGGATGATGTGAAAAGGGTCTCTGTCGCTAATCAAACTAAAGCGTCTGCCTTCGATCGTTACATGAAAATGAATCTCCGCTTTCAATGCCCTGGAAATTTGCAAGATGCCGTTAATGGTAACACCATTGCTGCCGCTTTCGAGTTCTGAAATTTGCGCTTTTTGAACGCCATAAAAAAAGTATTGAAAGAGGCCAAAGAGGAATTACGGAAAAGAATTATGTGGTAATGTGTAAGAGTGCTGATGTGTAAATGGCTCAACGAAATGCAGGTGTCCTCATTTTCACTTCGGCACACTTACACATGAGCACATCCATTTCATGTCGGCTCACTCAGCCCGCAGGCTATCCACCGGATTGGCAATAGCCGCCCTGATGGCCTGAAAACTCACCGTTATCAGGGCAATAAACAGCGCAGCAAAGCCGGCCGCAACAAACACCCAGAGACTGATGCTTATCCTGTACGCAAAATCCTCCAACCAGGCATGCATAAAATAATACGCAATGGGCGACGCAATAACAACGGCCAATAAGACAAGCCGGATAAAATCCCTGGTTAACAGGGTCACTATGCTGCCAATGCTTGCCCCCAGCACTTTACGTACGCCGATTTCTTTGGTCCGCCGCTCAGTCATAAAAGTGGCAAGCCCCAGCAGCCCGATACAGGAAATGAAAATGGCTATACCCATCGCCAGATTCATCAGCTGGGACGTTTTTTGTTCTTTGTCATATAATTTGGCAATCGTCTCATCAAAAAACGAATAATCAAATTTTTCATCGGGATATATTTCTTTCCAATTCTTTCTGATGCCGGTAAGGGCGGTGTTGAAATTCCCGGCTCCTTTGCCCCGGGTGGAAAGTTTTATGCTGATATCTCTTTCCCCCCATTTAAATGAGCTGATAAAAAACGGGGTAATGGGTTCATGCAATGACCGGGAATAAAAATCTTCTATTATCCCGACGACCGGCCCTTTTCCCCCATTCATTCCGATATTGACCGTTTTACCAATGGCCTCTTCCGGCTTATAAAACCCCAGGGCCCTCGCACAGGTTTCATTCACCAGGAATTCCCGGATGGTATCGGAAGGCAACAGATTCCGGCCGGCTATGATTTTCAATCCGAACAGGGGAACATAATTCGCGTCACACATGTCGAAAGAAGCATCCACCTTCTTTTCTTCTTTCCCCATATACGCAATGAACGTTCCGGGATGCCCCTTTGCCGCAGGTGTTTCCATATGCGTACTGACCATTTGCACATCCGCCAGCTGCCTTATTTTTTCTGCCAGCACTTCGCGCTTTTCGGGTGGATAATCATAACTGGTCTGCAGGGTGATGATGGCATCTTTAGTAAATCCCAGATCCTTATTCATGATGAAATGGATCTGACGACTGACAATTATAGTCCCAATGATAAATAACAGTGAAAAAGTAAATTGAAATACAATCAACCCCTTCTGCAGATAATTTTTTTGACCCCCTCCGGGCATTCCCTGCGCTTTCAGATTCTGGACCGGCGCAAAGGACGACAAAATCTTTGCCGGATAAAAACCTGCCAGCAATGCGGTGAAGAGGGTTATGATGATGAGGAAACCCAAAGTGGACAAATGATTCAGATCCAACACAACACCGGCAGGTATTAGGTTGTGTAAAACAAAAAGCACCGGATGGGAAATTAAAACGGACAGGGTGACCGCCATCAGGGTAAGGATAAATGTTTCGCATAAAAACTGGACGATAATGCTTTTCCGGTTGCCACCCAGCACCTTGCGGATACCTATTTCCCGTGTTCGCCGAATAGATTGCGCAGTGCTTAAATTGATGAAGTTAATGGCAGCAATAATTAAAATAAAGACCGCAATACTCATCAGTCCGTATAGTGTCGGCAGATGTACTTTCCTGGCATAGGCATCCTCATACGCTTCGTTGAAATGGATATCCGACAGCGGTTGCAGGGAAAGAGTCACCGAATGGTTGCCATCCGGACCCAGATTAACATGCCTTTTTACAAAAGCCGGAAATTGTTTTTCCACCTGCGCCGGGCTTACTCCTTTTGACAACTTAACAATACCCTGCGAAAAATAATCCCACATCCCCCAGGCGTTCAGGTCGATATTGTTTTTTAAAAAACTGCGTTGAACCGTTGCAAACGAAATGAAATCCTTAAAACCAAAATCGGTATTTCCATCCCAGTCTTTTACAATTCCGGAAACAGTAAGAACAAGCGAATCGTTGTATATAACCTGCCGGCCAATCACTTCATCCGGAAGGAGCTTTCCGAAATATTTATACGCTTCCTTTTCCGAGAGCACTACAGTAAAAGGTTCTTTCAAAGACGTGGCCGGATTACCCGCCAGCCATTGATATTTAAATATGTCAAAATACTGTGGTTCAGCAACGATAATATCCGAAACCTGTTCACCCATTTTGGGCATGTCAAATTTCTTTGATTTTCCTCCCCCCGGAATGGTCACCTTGGCGTAATAATTATAAAAAGCGGAAACGTTTTCAAAACCGGTCAGCTCATTCCGCAGGGTCATCGGCAGGGGACTGACAACAAAACCCATTTTCATCGGATTTTCTTTATCGCGCCTATGCTCGGCCACGATCCGGTATATCCGGTCCCCACCCGGATGAAAAGTATCGTAACTCAATTCAAAACGGGTAATAAGATAAATAACCAGGCAGGCTGAAATGCCCAAAGCCAGGCCCAGAACATTGATTATACCGTAGATCTTGTGATGGATAATATTTCGCCACGCAATTTTGAGGTAGTTTTTAATCATGAGAGGAGGTTAATGTGAAAAATGTGCTAATGTGCCAATGTGGAAATGACATACAGATGCCTTTATTTGCACATCATCACATTTCCACATGAACACATTATTTCCGCTAAGAAGATGCCGGTTTTTTATTTTGTTCTGAATCAATAGTTTAAATAAGATTATCCAAATCAAACTGTCCGGTTTCGATACTGTGGATGCACGGTAAAAGTCAAAATTGACTCGTCCGGAAAAAACTATACAGATGAATGAATAAATCCTGAGAAGACTAT
>JBEPUT010000046.1:0-36831 GCA_041691395.1 Chitinophagaceae bacterium | reverse complement strand
CTGGAGAGGCCCGAGAGAAAGGAGAACTGATCTGGGTTGACAGATGACCGTTGACCCTAAAGATTCCCCCATCCCCCGATTCCATTTGGGTAACAAATTAACAATCTATAAATTGTAACCCATGGTGCTCATCCGGCATATCAAATTTCTGAAGGCTGTTTTCGTGTATAGCATCTCCGCTTTCGGAGGGCCGCAGGGCCATCTGGGCATGATGATGAAAACTTTTGTAAACGGCCGAAGGGATGTTACGGAAGAAGAGCTGATGGACTACAACGCTTTTTGCCAGCTGCTTCCGGGTGCATCTTCCACCCAGACCCTCACGCTGATCGGTTATAAAAGGGGAGGGATCCCGCTGGCCGTTCTCACCCTGCTCATCTGGATCACCCCGGCCTGCATACTGATGGGCATCTTTTCCTTCTTCATCGAATTCATGAATAGGAAGAACGCGCCGGCAGATCTGTTCCGGTTCATTCAGCCGATGACCGTGGGCTTCCTGATCTATGCTTCCTGGAAAGCCTTTAAGGTTTCAGTGCACAATACCATTACCCACTGCATCCTGGCGGGAGCCACCCTGGCCACTTTCTTCCTGTTCAAAACGCCGTGGATCTTCCCCATCGTGATCGTGCTCGGCGGAGTGATCACCAACCTGAGCAGCAAACGTATTCCCCAGGTGGAAATCCTTACCCGGAAGATCAAATGGGCCAATATCTGGCTCTTTGCTTTTATCTTCATCCTCGCCGGAACCACCAGCGAACTGGCGAGGAAAAATAACTGGCCGACCAGAAGGCCCATCAATTTTTTTGAGAATACCTACCGGTTTGGCAGCCTGGTATTTGGCGGAGGACAGGTGCTCATCCCCCTCATGTACGAACAGTTTGTGGCCAGACCCGAGTCCCAGAAGCTGATCGAGCGGAACCCTAATGTGGTTAAGATCGATAAGGGCGATTTCTACACCGGCGCCGGTATGGTGCGGGCCATTCCCGGGCCTGTTTTCTCCGTTTCTTCCTATATGGGCGGCATCGCCATGCGGGATCTGGGCGTTACTATGCAGATTCTGGGCTGTGTGATCGGTTCCATCGCAATCTTTTTGCCGAGCGCCCTGCTGGTCCTTTTCTTCTTTCCCATCTGGTCCAACCTGAAAAAATATGCCACCGTTTACCGCGCGCTCGAAGGCATCAATGCGGTCGTTGTGGGCATTATGGTGGCCGGCAGCCTGTATATGATCAAGGATTTTACTTTCTCAAATAATTTGATACTGGGCCTGGAAATCTTTGTGACCCTCATCACGTTCCTCCTGCTTCAGTACAGCCACCTCCCTTCGCCGGTGATTGTTTTTATCTGTCTTTTGCTGGGCTGGTTTATTTAATTCCCGCCGGCCATTTCTCTCTCGCCGATACTTTAACGCCACCCCGATCATTTAACTCCGGAATTCGTAAACTAATCCCGATGATCGGTTTTACTTTTGCTTCCTCATTTTCCGGTTAATCCGGATAGTGCCTATTGAACAAAAGAAAAATACATATTGGCCTGGTTGGCAACCCGAACAGTGGAAAAAGCTCTCTTTTTAATGCCCTGACGGGTATGAATCAGAAAGTTGGCAACTTCCCCGGTGTTACCATCGACAAGAAAACCGGCTCGAGCGATCTGGGCCCGGGCAATTCCGCGAGCATCGTGGATCTTCCGGGAACCTACAGCCTGTACCCCAAACGGTCGGACGAATGGGTGACCTATAAAGTACTGCTCAACCAGGATGAAGAAGTGAAAGTGGATATGGTGATCCTGCTCGTGGATGCCAGCAACCTGAAAAGAAATCTCCTGTTCTCTTCCCAGATCATCGATCTGAAAATTCCGGTGGTGATCGCGCTGACCATGATGGACCTGGCGGCAAAAAAAGGCATTGAGATCGACGTGCCCGGACTGGAACGCGAACTCGGCGTTCCGGTGGTTCCCGTCAATCCCCGCAAAAACAAGGGCCTGGCCCAACTGAAAAAGGTACTCGCCCAGCGGGCCCAGCAACTGACCCAGGCACCCGTCCGTGATTTTATTTCGAACCGCGCGCTGGCCAATGATGCCGTCTCCCAGCTCAAACAGGTTTTTCCCGATATCAGCGATTACACCGCGCTCCATTATCTCATCAATCACGAGGGACTGCGTTTCCCCACCGATGAACACAACCGCATCGAAGGCATTGAAGAAAAAAACCAGTTCAACCATACCCGCGTACAGGCCGAAGAGATCATGCAGCGGTACGCCCGGATCAAACAGGTGATGCAGCTGACCACCACCGAACCCGATCCGCTGCAGAAAGCCCTGCTCACCGAACGATTGGATAATATCCTGCTCCACCGCGTTTGGGGTTACCTGATCCTGCTTGCCGTTCTTTTCCTGCTTTTCCAGAGTGTGTTCTGGCTGGCGCAGTTTCCGATGGACGGCCTGGACTGGACCTTCACCAAACTGAGTACCTGGATTTCCGCCCTGCTGCCCGACGGCTGGTTCCGCGACCTGATGGTAAATGGCCTGCTCGCCGGCCTCAGCGGCATCCTGGTGTTTATTCCTCAGATCATGATCCTCTTCGGACTGATCACCGTGCTCGAAGACACGGGCTATATGGCCCGCATCAGCTTCCTAACGGATAAGCTCATGCGTAAAGTGGGCCTGAACGGGAAAAGTGTAATGCCCATGATCAGCGGGTTCGCCTGCGCCGTGCCGGCGATCATGAGTGCCCGGAACATTGAAAACAAAAAAGAACGACTGCTCACCATCCTCGTCACCCCTTTAATGAGTTGCAGCGCCCGGCTTCCGGTATACACCATGCTGATTGCGCTGGTGATTCCCAACCACGAGGTGCTGGGATTTCTCAATGTACAGGGTCTGGTGATGATGGGCCTTTACCTGATGGGCATGGTAGCTGCCCTGGTGGTTTCCTATGTGGCCAAACGGTTCATCCGTTCCACGGAGAAAAGCTTTTTCATCCTTGAATTGCCGGTATACCGTGCCCCGCGCTGGAAGAATGTGGCCGTCACCATGGTGAGCAAGGCAAAAATATTCGTGCGGGATGCGGGAAAAGTGATCATCGTGATCAGCATGATCCTGTGGGGTCTGAGCACTTACGGTCCCCCGGACCGCATGCGTGCCGCCGCTGCCCAATACAGCGCCCCGTCCCAGGCCAAGGCCAAAGGCGCCGCCCTGCTGGAAAATTCATACGCTGGCATTCTTGGGAGAACCATTGAACCGGTAATCAAACCTTTAGGGTACGACTGGAAAATAGGCATTGCGTTGATCACCTCTTTTGCCGCGCGTGAAGTCTTCATCGGCACCATGGCAACATTATACAGTGTGGAAGGCGGCAAAAACGCCAACCCGCAAACACTCCGTCAGCGCATGGCCTCCGCCCGCACAGACGATGGCGCCAAGGTCTACACTCTTGCCACCGGTGTTTCCCTGATGATCTTTTACGCCTTCGCGATGCAGTGCATGAGCACGCTCGCCGTAGTAAAGAAAGAAACCCGCGGCTGGAAATGGCCGATCATTCAGTTTATTTATATGACGGGACTGGCGTATGTGATGAGCTTGCTGGCGTACCAGTTGCTGAAGTAATGGATCGCGGGTGGGATTGAAGCGCATTATATTATTACCTTCACCCTGCCAACCATTTCCCATTGCCTACCACCTCCTCCTCAAATTCCATACATGCTGATGTCCTAAACCGCCATCAGGTAAAACAATTTGGTCACGGAGCTCAAACGCTGCTATTCGCGCACGGGCTTGCCTGCGACCAAAAGGTATGGCGTCACATCACACCGGGTTTTGAAGATCAATATAACATTGTCGTCTTTGATTACATCGGCAGCGGCAAATCCGATTTGACTGCTTATGACCGGTCGAAATATGCTTCCTTAAACGGTTATGCAGCCGATATAATCGCCATTTGCGACGCCTTAGCATTGAATGAAGTCATTTTTGTGGGTCATTCAGTAAGCAGTATGATTGGTATGCTGGCCGCGATTGCCCGTCCCGATTTATTTTCCCGGTTGATTATGATTGGTCCGTCGCCCCGGTATATCAACGATAGAGATTATTGTGGAGGTTTTGAAAAGAAGGAAATGGAAGAATTGCTTTCGCTCATGCGAAACAATTATAGCCAATGGGCGAATATGTTTGCACCCATCGCCATGGCTAACCCCGACCGGCCATACCTTATCCGGGAATTAACAGATAGTTTTTGTGAGGCAGATCCTGAAATTACCTGCGATTTTGCCAGTCTAACCTTTTTGGGAGATAACCGGAAAGATTTGCCGAATTTGAAAACCGCGACGCTTATTTTGCAAATAGCCGAAGATATTGTGGCACCGGCACAGGTTGGAGATTACCTGCATCAGCATGTTCAGAATAGTGTACAGTATAAAATGAAGGCCACCGGTCATTTCCCGCATCTCAGTGCCCCGGCCGAAACAACAGAACTGATAAAGAAATACCTGAAAGAACAAGGGCATCTCCCTGGATGATCAGTACATGCTCTGCTGACAGGCAAAGATTGCTTTAAGTACCATATCTACTTTTACCCTGCTGATCTCCTTTCTGACTTTTTTCAGTGCCCAGGTAAATAAATGCTCTTGTTCAGGATCAAATTGGCCGACGGATTTCCAAATCGAACAGAGGGCAACTTCCAAAATTGCATCCGATTCGGCCTGTTTATAAATTGCCCGTTTGATATCGCCATAAAAAGCAGCGGCATACCGGTCATAAAAAACAGAAAATGCGGCGGGATCCTTTTTTTGTAAGGCTTCAACGAGTACGAGATATTCGATGTTTTCCGATAAGATAGTCATGATTTTGCAGGCGAAGCTTTTATGATATGTGCAAAATCTGTGCCCTCATGGTTGAAAAATCTATCCATAGGCATCTCCATCCACCACAAATGCCGTCTGGTAAAAATTATTCACCGCGCCCACCGGGCGTAGCTTCACATAAAAGGATTCCGTAAAAATCTGCCAGGCAAAAAACTCATGATTGGCCACGTTGAATTCGTCAAAGAAGAGGATATCGCCTTTCTTGATATAGGGATATAGTTGGGAGAGCACGAAGATGGTGGAGGAAAAAAGGTCGGCGTCGAGATGGATCAGCTTGGGTTTGCCGCGGAGTAGTTCTTTATTGGCTTCAATGAAGGGATTCAGGGATTGCTGGAAAATACCTTTTTCAAAGCCGGCACGCGGATCATCGGAACTGACTTCCCCGAGACTGAATGCCATAGCGCCTTTTTTAAATCCGCCCCAGTCCTCCGGAAGGCCCTCAAAAGTATCAAATCCCCGGAACACCGATTCCGGGTGGGTATTTTTCTTCAGCCACCAGAAAAAGGAACTACCGGAGGCCACTCCGAACTCCAGGTAAAGAAGTGCTTTGCTGTCCAGCCGGTATTCCGCCGCCACGGCTTCAAAAAGCTGGAACCGCTTGGGGTAATCCCGCTTCCAGGAATAGAAGTCATTGATTAACAGCGGCTCGTGATTTGTCCGGGCAATCCATTTCCGGAGGAGGTTAAAATTCCGGGTAAAAAGAAACAGGTGATTCAGGGGGGAGAAAACGCGCAAGATGCCGCTCCAGAGCAGAAAATCCTTGAAAAACTTAATAAGGCGGAGTTTCATTGAAGGCGGAAGGTAAAAAGTAAACTAAAAAGTAAAAATTAAAAAGAGCAGGATGCCCCGGTTTTCGATCGGGATCCCAAATTCCCAATGTGTTGGGACCCGAAGTCTACCTGACCTGTACCTGGAGCAGCAGTCGTGAGATAATAAATAGGTATAACGCAAAGTGTACCAGACAGAAACCCTGACTTCCCCGGAGATGAATGCTGATCTAGCTGATTGATAATTAGATAGTTACTTTAAATTTTAAAAAATTAAGGGGAAAACATACCTTTGAGTGGCGACAAAAAAATAAGGTCGTCTGTAGAAACAGCCGACCTCTAACGATTGCTTGCCATATGAAAAAAGGTAGTATTCTCTTTTTTTCGAACTGAATACTGCAGGTTTTTTTCTCTCAGACCTCTAACGACTCTTGTTTCTAACGATTGCCTGCTTTATTCTTTTTCTCACTTGCTGACACAAAATTAGGGTGGTTCATGTTGCATTTAAAACCATCTTATATTGGTTTTAATCATGCCAAAAGCCTTAATTTGTTTGCCAAATCCTTGCCGGGACTGTGTTTCAGCAAAATTTATTACTGATGGCCAACCGTTCAACGGATGTTTTATTTCAACTCATAAAGTCACTGGAAAAGTCGGAAAAACGGCATTTCAAACTATACATCAAACGAAGCTCGGCCAATGAAGACCTTAAGATCGTCCATCTTTTCGACGCGCTGGACAAAATGCAGGATTATGATGAAAAGGTTTTGCTCAAAAAACTTTCGTTTACCAAACCCCAGCTCTCCAATTTAAAAACACATCTCTACAAACAACTGCTGGCCAGCCTTCGCCTGCTGAAAACAACAGAGAATACCGATCTGCAGCTCAGCGAACACATGGACAATGCGCGTTTGCTCTACAACAAGGGACTGAAACACCAGGCCCTGAAAATCCTGGAACGCGCCAAAGAAATCGCCAAGGCAAACAATAAATTCAATTTCCTTGCGCAGTTGATTTCCCTTGAAAAAAAAATAGAGACCCTGCACATCACCCGCAGTTCGTTGGAAAAAACGGAGCAGCTTGCCCGCGAATCCACGGAGATCAGCGAACACATCGACCGCGTGACCAAACTCTCCAATCTGGCGCTCCTGCTCTACCGCTGGTATGTGGAAAACGGTCATGCCCGGAACGATGCCGATGAAAAAAGACTCCGTGAATTCTATAATCAGTTCTCCCTGCCCGATACGTCCATGCTTTCGGATTTTTATGAAAAACTATACCTGTATCAAAGCTATAGCTGGCTTGCGTTTATCCGCATGGACTTCCTGAAGTATTACCGCTATGGCCAGCGCTGGGTTGATCTCTTTGAGGCCGAACCACTGATGATCTCGGTGGAAACGGGTCACTATGTGAAAGGCATGCACAATTTGCTGAATTCGCTTTTTGACCTGCGGCACTTCAACAAATTCGACAAGGTGCTGAAAAAGTTTGAGGCCTATGCCGAAACACCGCAGGGACGTCACCACGATAATTTCCGCATCCACACTTTTGTATACATCCATCTGGCCAAGATCAACCAGCACCTGATGACTGGCACATTTAAAGAAGGTCTTAATCTTGTGCCTTATCTGAATGAGAAACTGAAAGAATATGCGGATTATATTGATCCCCACCGCATCATGGTGTTCAATTATAAGATTTCCACCCTGTATTTCGGCAGTGGCGATTACAGCACCGCCATCGACTACCTCCAACTGATCATTAACGATCATGTGGACCTCCGGTACGACCTGCAATGTTACGCGCGGCTCGTGCATCTGCTCGCCCATTACGAACTCGGCAATTACGAACTGATGGAATCCCTCAGCAAATCTGTTTTCCGTTTCATGGCCAAAATGAAAAACCTCACCGTGGTGGAAGAAGAAATGTTCAGGTTCCTCCGGAAAAGTTTTCAGATCTCCCGCCGCGAAATCAAACCCGAGCTGGAGAAATTACTGAGTACCATCAAACACCTCGAACACAACCGCTTCGAAACCCGCTCCTTCGCCTACCTCGACATCATCTCCTGGCTGGAAAGCAAAGTGCAGGATAAGACGATGAGCGAAATCATTTATCTGAAATATAAGAAGCGAAAGAAGCGCTGTTGATGGTATATGGCTTATTTAATAAGCGGTTTACTTGTATTGTTGTGGATGGTGGATGGTGGATGGACTTTATATATCGAATCCGTACATTGAGGAATGGATAATTGACAGTTGCCCATTAAGCCTTCCGGAGTTTCTCCACAGCGGCTTCCAGCGTTTCTCTTTTTTTGGCAAAGCAAAACCGAAGCACTTTATCGTCTTTGCCGGATTGGTAAAAGGCGGAGACGGGAATGGCGGTGACGCCATGATTCGCCGCGAGTTGTTTGGCGAAGGTAAAATCCGGTTCGTCGCTGATGTCTTTGTAGGAATAGATCTGGAAATAACTGCCGTGGCTGTCCAGCGCTTTGAAGCGCGTGTGGGACATGAGCTCCCGGAAATGGTCGCGCTTGTCCTGCATGAAGGCGGAGAGCGACATATAATGGCTTTTTTCCTTGAGAAAGGAAGCCATGGCCATCTGCACCGGGCTGTGCGTGCTGAAGGCATTGTACTGATGCAGTTTCCGGAATTCCGTCGTCAGCCATTCCGGCGCCACACTGTATCCCATCTTCCAGCCGGTGCAATGAAACACTTTGCCCAGGGAAAAGCTCACAAAACTTCTTTCAAGCAGATCCGGATAACGCAGTATGGATAAATGCGGCAGGCCATCGAATATGATGTGTTCATACACTTCATCCGAATGAATAAAAATATTGCTGCCATGCAGCAGCCTGCGCAGTTCTTCGATATCCTCATGACCCAGCACGGCGCCGGTGGGATTGTGCGGCGAGTTGAGCATGATGAGCTTTGTTTTATCCGTTACCGCCGCACGCACTTTGTTCCAGTCAATACGATACGAAGGGTACTCCAGCGGAACCGTCACCGGCACGGCGCCATTCACTAATATGCCCGGTATGTAACTGTCGTATGCCGGTTCAAACACAATCACTTCATCGCCGGGCTGCAGAAGTGTGGTCAGCGCCGTATAGATCGCATAAGTGCCGCCCGGCGTAATCGTGATCTCTGCATCTGGACGAACGGCATGCTGATACAGCTCTTCTATCTTTTCCGCAATCACTTCCCTCAACTCCATATAACCCGCCATCGGCGCATACTGGTTGTAACCGTCTTCCATCGCCCTGGTCACCAGCCCGATCAGCGATTCATCCATTTGAAAATCCGGAAAACCCTGGCCCAGGTTAATGGCTTTTGTTTTCGATGCCAGCGCACTCATGGTGGTGAAGATGGTGGTTCCTGTGTCCGGCAATTTGGATTGAAACTGCAATTGGAAAGATTAAAATGGTTAAATGTCAGGAGGCAAAATTAAACACACGATGGATGAAAGCCCGTGGAGATCTCGCAGGTTGCGTTTTCGCAATTGTTTTTAAGGCGCCTGCATAAATACGGCAAAATCTTACCTGATTTTTGATTTCTGTTTTTTCTTTGCAACCTCGGGACTATAGATGCCTAATTTGTGCTCTTTCAGGTAACGGGTATGTCTTTGGGCATCCCTTTGAATCTGAGCTTCCGTTCTGCTCTGGTCGCCAATACACCTGATTTCATCCAAGGCGTAATATCGTTCTTTATCACCGCTCATAGAAGAAGTTTTTATAGTACGAATTTACCAGATTTTTTGCTGCATTTTCTGAAATATTCATCCTGTTTTTAAAAATTAACTGTGCCCCCAATGTATCAATATAATGCTGGATCACCATGGTCTTTGCCTTAAAACCGACAGAACCCTCAAAGCCTTTCTCAAAACTCGTTTTGCAGGCAAAGGCCACCCGATTTCCAGGTACACCCATCCATTTTTTCGACCTGCCAAAATTATGCGGAGCTGTTTCTATTAAATGCATTTCTACATGAGCTTCCATTACCTGAAGACTGATCAACCCTTCAATACCTGAACCTCCTTTTATAACCAATTTAAACAATTGCCTGTCCCTGGTTTTGAATTCCAACCTCCAATTGAAACACCAGCCGTTTTTCCTTAGTACCTTATTCAAATCTGTCCTGATCACCGGAAATACATCCGTTTCCGCACTTTCAAAAGTAACGGCATTCAAAATACTGTTAGTTATTCCGTCTATTTCAAAATCAAGCTTTCCCACCTCAAATCCGTGGATAAAAAACATTCTTCACAATACCTTACCGGTATTATACAATGCAAAATATCAATAGAATGAAAATCCTGCGCAGTAAATTAACACTAAAATAAGTGGCTTTTTAGCGGTCGGCAGATGAAGAAAAGATTGATGGACCTGTGTGTAGATGCAGGCAGCTTCTGTGTCGGTAAAAGGAGTTTCATAAATATTCATCCCCGATTTTCCGCCTCACTTCCGCCACATAATCCTTAATCTCCTGTTCCTTTTCTCTTTTGCAGATGAGCAGCACGTCGTCGGTATCTACGATGATGAAATCCTTCATGCCCTGGAGCACCACCAGCCTATTGTTGCCGGAATGCACGATACAGTCGCGGGCATCAATCACCATCACGTTGTCGCCGGCAATGGCATTGCCGAGGAAATCTTTTTCGAGGTTCTCGTACGCGCTGTTCCACGTACCGAGATCGCTCCAGCCAAAGGAGGAAGGGATCACATACACATTGTTCGCTTTCTCCATAATACCGAAGTCGATGGAGATGGTGGTGCAGAGCGGATAGATATAATCCAGTGCTCTTTTTTCCCCGGGAGTATTGAAAGCGTCTTTTTCTGCAGCAAACACATCGTACATCTCGGGCAGATAATTCTCAAATGCCCTGATCACATTCTTTACCTGCCAAACAAAGATGCCGGCATTCCAGAGGAAGTCGCCGCTGGCCAGAAAAGTTTTCGCCAGTTCCAGGTTGGGCTTTTCGGTGAAGGTCTTCACCTTGTATACGTTGTCGCTTACGGTATGTAATTCGCGCTGGATATATCCGTAGCCCGTATTCGGATGCATGGGTTTTATGCCCAGGGTAATCAGGGCATTGTGTTTGTTGACGAAGCTGAGGGCCTCGAGACAAACCTTTTTAAAAGCGATCCGGTCCATCACCATGTGATCGGCGGGCGCCACCACAAGCGAAGCCAGGGGATCTTTCTGCATCAGCTTGAAAGAAATATAGGCAATACAGGGCGCCGTATTTTTCCGGGAAGGTTCTCCGAGAATATTCTCGTGGAGGATGTGGGGAAGTTGTTCCTTCACGATACCGATGTATTCATTGGAGGTGACAACAAAAATATTTTTGGGTTGGATGAAATCGGTGAGCCGTTCAAAGGTAGACTGGATCAGGGTTTGACCAGTATTCAAAATATCGAGGAACTGTTTGGGAAAATTCTGCCGGCTCATGGGCCAAAACCTGCTGCCAATACCGCCGGCCATGATCACCGCATAATGATGTTCGTTCATAAATAAAATTCGTTTAAATAATGCCTTCCTTAACTAAGTCGTGGATATGTATAAACCCTGCATATTTATCCCCGTCCATCACCACCAGCTGGCTGATGTCTTTTGTTCTCAGTAATTCAAGCGCCTCTACGGCCATGGCGTTTTTGGAAATGGTGGCTGGGGCAGACGTCATGATGTCCATGGCTTTCACCAGGGCCGTGTTCACCTCTTTTTCCAGCATCCGCCTCAGGTCCCCGTCCGTGATCACGCCCAGGAGTTTGTCGCCTTCACCAGTGACCGCCGTGGCGCCGAGCCGTTTTGAAGTCATCTCCATGATCACTTCCCTAAGCGGGGCCCGCAGACGGACCATGGGTTTCGCATTGTGCACGTAGATATCGCTCACCCGTAAATATAATTTTTTACCCAGGGTGCCACCGGGATGAAAACGCGCAAAATCTGCGGAACCAAATCCTTTCAGTTCCATCAGCGTGATGGCCAGGGCGTCTCCCATCACCATCTGGGCCGTGGTGCTGCTGGTGGGGGCCAGGTTATGCCTGCAGGCTTCCTCCGGAACGGAGGTATTCAGAAAGATATCCGCTTTTTTGGCGAGCTGGGAATGTTCGTTGCCGGCCATGCCGATCAGCGGGTGGCCGTCGCGGCTCAGCAAAGGCATAAGCACCTTAATCTCCGGGCTTTCACCGCTCTTGCTGATGAGCATCACCACATCGTTGCCGGCGATCATGCCGAGGTCGCCGTGAATGGCGTCTCCGGCATGCATATAGGCGGCGGGAGTTCCTGTTGAATTGAGGGTGGCCACGATCTTCTTTGCCACGATGGCGCTTTTCCCCACGCCGCTGATCACGAGCCTGCCTCTGGAAGCGATGATGATTTCCACGGCGCGCACAAACTCGTCGTTGATAAAACCTTCCAGCCCTGCAACGGCAGCGGCTTCTTTACGGATGACCCGAAGGGCGGATGACTTGATGGATGCTGTTGTCATGAATCACCGCAAAATTATGCCTTTCCGGAGGCTAAGCCCCCGTTCAAAAGGGAATTTTTAACAAAAGCGGGGTTTTATTCGCCCCTAAATTTTGTACCTTCGCCGACCTGTATCACCAGACGGCGCTCAATTCTTAGATAACTGCTGCTTACCATACCGTTTTTTTGATTATCTTATGACTTTCCACGCTACTGACTGTGTGAAGGAAAATTAACGAGCATGGCAACAACTTCAACGAAGAAAAAAACTATTAAAAAAGAGACCATATCCCCCGCAAAGACGTCTAAAGGCATTGTAGATCCGAAATTACTGGCCCACCTGCAGGAACATTTCGGATTTGACGGATTCAAGCAGGAACAGGCAGCCATCATCCAGAACGTTTTGAACGGCAAAGACACGTTCGTGATCATGCCTACCGGCGGCGGCAAGAGTCTTTGCTACCAGCTTCCGGCCATGATGAGCGAAGGCGTGGCCATCATCGTGAGCCCGCTGATCGCGCTCATGAAAAACCAGGTGGACCTGGTGCGGGGCTACAGCGCCAAGGACAATGTGGCGCATTTCCTCAATTCTACTTTAAACAAGAAACAGATCAAGGTGGTGCATGCCGACCTCCTGAACGGACATACCAAGATGCTCTATGTAGCGCCGGAAACGCTGACCAAACAGGAGAATCTGGATTTTTTCAGCGACCTGAAGATTTCTTTCTTCGCGGTGGACGAAGCACATTGTATATCGGAATGGGGGCATGACTTCCGGCCGGAATACCGTCGCCTGCGCGAGATCATGGACTTAGTGAACCCCAACGTGCCGGTGATCGCCCTAACGGCCACGGCTACCCCAAAAGTACAGAGCGATATCGTGAAGAACCTGGCGCTGCGGGATCCGGCCATATTCATCTCCTCCTTTAACCGGCCGAATCTTTATTATGAAGTGCAGCCGAAAGAGAAAAAGGACCAGACCATTCGGAATATTGTCAAATTCATACTCGGACATAAAGGCAAGAGCGGCATCATCTATACGCTGAACCGCAAGACCACGGAAGAGCTGGCGGACATGCTCGTGGCCAATGGCATCAAGGCGGTGGCCTATCATGCGGGACTGGATTCCAAGCTACGAGCGGAAAGGCAGGACCTGTTCATGAACGAAGACGTGCAGGTGATTGTGGCCACCATCGCTTTTGGAATGGGGATTGACAAACCCGATATCCGGTTTGTGATACACTATAACATCCCGAAGTCCATCGAAAACTATTACCAGGAAACCGGTCGCGCCGGCCGCGACGGGATGGAAGGGATATGCATTTTGTATTATTCCCACAAAGACGTGCAGAAGCTCGAGCATTTCATGAAGGACAAGCCGCTTTCTGAACGGGAAGTCGGCGCACAGCTCATCAACGAAACAGTAGGCTACGCGGAGACGGGTGTTTGCCGCCGGAAGGTATTGATGAGTTATTTCGGAGAAGAATATACGGCGGAGAACTGCGGTGAATGTGATAACTGCCGCCATCCGAAAGAAAGGGTGGAAGGTAAGGAGAATGTGGTGAAAGCGCTGAAAGCCATCAAGGCACTCGACGAACGATTTGCTTCTGACTATACCGTGAATGTGATTGTGGGCAAACTCACGCCGCAGCTTATGATGTTCCGCCACGAAGGACTGGCTGAATTCGGCATCGGCAATGACGAATCCGAATATTTCTGGAACTCTATACTCCGCCAGATGCTGCTGGAGGATCTGCTGGTCAAGGACATTGAAGAATATGGCGTGCTGAAGATCACGAAAAAGGGCCAGGACTTTTTAAAGAAGCCGAAATCCTTTCCGATCGTGCTCAACAACGCCTTTGAAGAAGCCAATGCTGAAGATGATGAAGAAGCCGCCGAGCCGGTTCCTGAAACTGCCGCCAGCGATGAGAAACTGTTTGAGATGCTGAAGGATCTGAGGCAGAAGGAATCGAAGAAGAAAAACCTGCCGCCCTTTGTGTTGTTCCTCGAGAATTCGCTGCAGGACATGGCCACTTATTTCCCAACCACCACCCTCGAGCTCGAAAGATGCCAGGGTGTAAGCAAAGGAAAAGCCATCCGTTACGGCAAGCCCTTTATTGAACTCATCGCGAAATACGTGGAAGAAAACGACATCGAAAAACCCGATGATTTCGTGATGAAGACGGTGGCGAACAAGAGCATCAACAAGGTTTATATCATCCAGCAGATGGATAAGAAGATCCCGCTGGAAACCATCGCCAAGAACAAGGACATGCGCCTGGATGCCCTGCTGGAAAATATGGAAACCATTGCCGCCAGCGGCACGAGGCTGCACCTCAACTACGTCATTGACGAAATGCTGGATGAATCCGAGCAGGATGAAATCCTGGATTATTTCAAGGGTTGCGAAACAAGCAGTCTGCAGTTGGCCCAGCAGGAACTCGCCGACGGGAATTATACCTGGGAGCAGTTGAAGCTGATGCGGATCAAGTTTTTGAATGAGTACGGGATGTGATAGATCCTTTCATCCGGATCTTATTGCCTTTGCCCTGAACTTTTCCTAAAACCCGGAAAATCCATTCATTATCAATCTATTTTGACAGCTGAAAAGGAGCAATCCTTTGGGTAAATTCATAAAATCCCCTATTTTTGCTGCCCTTACTAATTACTTTGATCCATCGGATATGGTAGTTAATAAGGAAAGGCGTTCCGCCATCGCGCAAGCCCTGGCGGACACCTGATGGTGCGGTAGCTCAGTTGGTAGAGCAAAGGACTGAAAATCCTTGTGTCGGCGGTTCAATCCCGCCCCACACCACAAAATGAAAAGATAAGGCCATGTAAATGAATAATTTGCGTGGTTTCTTTATTTATGGAGTACATTTAAGGGGATAGCATTAATGTATTCAGTTCTCTCGTTGTTGTCCCCCATCTTTAACCCTACTCACTTTTGGCTGGGTTCATCCCTTAGCTTTTTTTAAACTTTGGCCAAAGGATTTAACAACCAGATGAAAATTTGATTTCATTACAAATCTCGATTTCGAAAAGGGAAATGAATGAGGCTAACATTAGGTTTACGTTGTTGACACTCATTATATTTCAGTCTTTTTCTATTACTACTGTACTTTTATTTGCTTTTAAAATTCTTTGTAATTGCCGGGCGGTTTTAAAACCACATTTCGAGGCAATATATTCAATGGTGAATTCCGGGTTATTGAGCATTGTTCCTGCAAATTCCAATCGCAACTTGGTGAGATATTCCAATATGGTAGTCCCTGTTTTATCTTTGAAAACACGACTTAAATTTCTCGGGCTCATGGCTACCAATTCTGCCAAATCCTCTATGGAATTATCATCAGCCAGATGGTCAATAAGATGATCCTGTACTACGTGAATACTTGGATTGATGTGATTACGGTAATCGAGGTAAATGCTGTTTTGTGTATGATTGTTACTTCGCCTGTGATACACAACAAGTCCTCTTGCTACTTTATGTGTAAACAATGCTCCTTTCAATTCTTCCAAGATAGCTAAGGCCAGATCGATTCCCGCACTGATCCCTGCACTTGTATAAACATTATTACTCTTTTTATAAAGGATATCAGAAATAACTTTTGCCGACGGGAATGTGGTCTGCATCTCTTCAACCCTCCTCCAATGTGTTGTACATTCAGTATCTTTCAATAAACCAGCGTGCCCTAACGCAAATGCCCCGTTACAAACGGAACAAACTAAAATTTTATTTTCTGAACATCGTTTTAGCCACTTAAAAAAATCATGCTCCGCTTTAAATGAAATGCTACGAACATATTTATCATCCATGCCCGGCATAAAAATATAATCCCCTTCCCCAAGAACAGCCTCTTTATAATTTTTAATGTTGATGAACGGAAGTCCGGACGTACTGGTAATTTCATCCTGGTAGGAATAAAATTCAAGTGACAGTTCAAAGCCATAAAATTTAGCCTCTGTAAATACCTGAAGCGGCCCTGCCAGGTCGAGTATTTCAACAAATGGCGGAATAATAAATGCGAATTTTTTCATATTTCTTAAGTTAAAGTACAAAGAAAGAGGTAATTTATTAACAGACTTTGTTATTGCCTGCTTAAAAGGTTTTGCAGCTTTTCCCTTGTGCCGGGAATTTCTCTTATTGTTAATGCTTTTGAATAAAGTTCTATGGCCCTTTTAGTATTACCGGTCTCCAAGTAAAAATCTCCCATGCTCTCGTACGCATTAAAACTGGTTGGAAAATTAGACATATTTAGTTGAAAAAACTCTGATGCCTTATTCATCCTTTCTTCACTCAATATTCTATCTGCTGGCGTCACATTAATTTTTTGTATGTTCCAAAATATCCTTAAATTTCTATTGACCCAACAGCCTGTTGTAAAATCTTTACAAAAAACGCGTTGTCCGCCAATTGAAATTTAAATGTCCCAGTTAAATAAATTAATTGCTTTTAATAATGGCTTTATCCAGCCTCCAGAAAAATTGTCACAATTGCTTTTTTAATTGCCTTCTATTATAGTTATAGCAACATTCTACGGCAAACTCACAAACGACTTATTTTTCCTGTACTTCCGCTCTGGATACCAGTTTCTTAAATGCAAAATGATATATTTCGATATTACCATTGCTTACAGGATAAGCATTGATAAAGGTCCACCGCTCTATTCCCATAAAATTCATTGCGTCTATAACCGTATTGAACTTTCTCAATCTACCATCATAAGATTTAATGCGGTTGTCTGCCCAATAACTCTTTTCTTCGCCAAAGTCAATATCTATAGTTACCTTATTACTCAGGAGCCTTGGAGTTACAATTACCTGGCAATACTGTTCAACTTTAGTTGTATCTGTCTGTGCGAATGAAAAAACTGACGCCAATAGCACAAGGGAAATAATAAGTACTTTTTTCATGTTTAATTTTTTAATATTTTTAATTATTTGATGATGTAAAGCTATTCAAGACATCGGGGCATTGAGAGACAGAATGAAGTCAAAAAAGGACAATTATTCCCTTCTTATTTCAATTTAATACCCAAACCAAATTCAAGAGTAACGTTGGCCATATTGCCATCCAATGACCATACTTCCGAATTTCCAATAGGGTATGGATAAATAGGGATATACATACGAAAGCTAAAAAAATATTTTTTACGACCCATTTTCAAATTGTACATCAATCCGGCATCAGGCCGAAGAGACGTTAAAGACATGGATACTTTCTCAAAATCAGGATTGTTTAAGGTTTCCCGGTATGAATCATATTTTATGTCTGCCAAAAGTGAAAAAGTGTGCATTGAATGTTTGGAGTAATTAGAAATACCGGCTCCAAATTTCTGATTGAGTGAATAATTATAATCAGTCTTTATAAAATTAAATTCCCGCTCGAACACATTATTATGAGTATAAGATGTGTACGATACAATACTAAAACGTTTATTCAAATTCCATTGTAACACGTTGCTGATAACAAGGTCTGACATGGCATAGGGTTCAAGCCGATTCCAGGCTCTATAGTGAACTGTCTCATCGGGAAATTAGTTTTTGATTTTGGAATTATTCCCGTTTGCGCAAATACAGTTGTATAAGTAAGAAACAATAAGGAGAGGAATATGTATGTGATAAGTTTCATCGTTTTGTTTTTAAGTATATATTTTAAAATTCATTTTAGCTATAAGTATAATTACTTGTATTTGAAGTAAAAATTTAGACCATTTATTGTGAAGCTTTCATTTGATTTACATTTTTAAGATTTATTGGCAAAAGTATATTACGGTTCTGCGGACTAATTATAATCCAACATAATTTTTACCATTTCTTTAAACTTAGCTCCATACTGATCGCCAATCCTGGTAAGGTAATTATCAATGGGATAACAGCCTTGCTGGTGATTATATGTAACCAGTTTCGATGAGGCAAGCATCGTTTTATCTTCAGCGGTAATTAAGTCCGGCATCAACACAAGAACCTCATCGAAAAAATGCTTATGAAAAATGCCAGTTGGATACATGGTTAACCCATATTTAGATGTTACTGAAAAATCGTAAATGCTAAAAGTTTCAAGTCTTGACGGTATAGTGCGTAAATAAGTATCTAAAAGACCTGCTAATTCAAATTCATTTATACCATCTTTAAGCAATACACCAACTTTATTATTTTTTTTAAAGATGATCTTGTTTAGTGCAATAAGAAAGCCACCCGTTCCAAACGAAATACTTTTATGATTTGATTTGATTTCACCGGAGGGATACCCAATTTCATTAAGAACCTTCAACATTGTTTCTCTTCCGAACAGGTAGTTGATTACAGTAAGACTTCCTTCTGCGGCATTTGAAACCCCGGCTGTGCTGAACAGATTACCGCTTTGCGTTACACTCACATTATTTATCCATCCTGCTTTGGGATAAACCTTTTTTATTTTATCGAAATCACTTGCATGAGTGGTTATTGGCTTCCCGTCATAGAGGCCGGTTGCAGCGGCTGTTGCCGAGCCATCGCATACTGAAAGGATAATATTTTTACCGGTGTAATGTTTTTTGATCCAGTTTACCGTAATCGCTTTCTGTGGATTGCCGATTTTTACCGACTGGTTGGGAATAACAATGACATCGGGTTTAATTTTTAGCGAATCAATTTCAGAAAAAGAGAATGACGGAAGAATAAACAAGCCATTTGCCAAGACGACTGGTGATTTTTTTTCTGCTATGATATATACGTTTGCCTTACCACTTGCATTGAACAGGTAAAATGGTGCCAGGCAATCAAACATTTCGGTGGCATCGTTGTCGGCGATGATGACCACGTTCTTTTTTGAACTGTCATAAAACGGCTTCTTCCAGGCGAAGTTACTCTTGCCTTTATAAACTGGAAGCTTACCGAATTCAAAAACAGGCTGAAGCCGGTAATAAAGGAATATGCAAGCAACAAGTAATGTTGTAATAGTTATGAGAAATATTTTTTTTAGCGTTTTCATGATTCGTTTGTTAATAAAAATCTGGTTGTTAAAAGAATTTAAATTTTATTATTTATTCTTTGCAATGATGATGTTGTGCTGCAAACTGCTCCCCCTTGTTTGGATCTACTACTTCAAAGTTTGCCATCATACCAGCTTCATGATGTTCCAGGATATGACAATGATACATCCACAGACCAGGCCGATTATCGGGCATCCAGGCGATCTTCACTTTACTGCGTGGAGTTAAATTGATGGTATCTTTCCAGGACAGGTAGGCGGGAGCCTTCCCGTTTTCCTCTAATACCTGGAAGAAGAAACCGTGTAAATGAAATGGGTGATCCATTAAACTGCTGTTTGAAACTTCCCATACCTGCAACTCGCCAACATTTACAGTTTTGTCATTAGTGTGCATCCCTCCGTTTATCTGGAAATCAATGATATGTTTTAGGCTGGGGTCAACCGAAAGTTTAATCGTCCGTGTTATTTCTGCATCAGCAGAAGCCAACGCCTCAATCTTTCTCAACACTTCAGGAATAACGGTTACAGATGGCTTCATGGGTCCAACCTGCACAGTGGCAAATTGTTGCCGCTTCGCCTTAAGGATCGTCGTTCTGTTATAAGGCAGTGATTCAATTGAAAAAGTTTCTCCTTCAGTGAAAGGCCCGGCCAGAATATCAATACGTTCCCCTGGCGTCAGTAATGTCTGTTTAACATCAAGTGATTTTTCCAGCAATCCTCCATCCGTTCCAATAATTTTAAAAGTTCTACCATCAAGGTGTAACATAAAATACCGGGCGCTGGATGAATTAATAAAGCGCCATCTTTCTGTTTGTCCTGCATTCATATGAATGATTGGATTTTCCTTTCCGTTGATCAGCAGGGTATCGCCCTGACGACCGTCATGCCTTTCAACCCAGCGGCTGACAAAATTTCCTTTTTTATGGCCGCTATCCCTGTTGAGTTTCATATCATCTACCATAAATACCCTGTCGGAATCGGTAACGGGATCTGAATCGCCTTCTACTATCAGCGCACCATACATGCCCCTTTCCATTTGCTCCGTTTCATTATGATGAGAATGATACCAGAATGTTCCGGCATCCGGCACCACAAAATTGTATTCATACGTTGCACCCGGCTGTATTGGTTTTTGTGCTTCGCCAGTTCCATCCATCGATGCCGTAAGTCTGATCCCATGCCAGTGAATCATCGTAGGCTCATCCAGTTCGTTCTTTACTTTAATAACAAGGGTATCTCCTTTTTTTGCTTTTATTACCGGACCGGGCAACTGGTTGTTGAATCCCCAGGCCTTTACCATTTTGTTTTTGTCAATTGCCCAGTCAAATGCCGTAGCTGTTAGCTCGTAATAAATTTTGTTGGTTTGCATGTCAGTTGATTTTAGTGTTTAATTGTTTGATGATGCAAATCTATACCGGCCTTTAGCGCCTTAAAAGACAGTATAATGTCAAAAACGGACAACTTGCTGATATTGAAATGTCATCCGCCAGTGGATATGAAAAAGCCACCCTTTGAGAGGGTGGCTTATAGTCTAAATGCATTGACTCTTAACTACTTACAATTTTTACAAGTGCAGTTGGCACCGCAGTTACAATTGTCGCAGGTACAATTTGAGTTATCGCATTTTAATTGGAATGCCAGAGTAATGTTACTCAATTGAAGTTCTGATTTCATAATTTTTGTTTTAATTAATTTGATAAAACAAAAGTAGAATCAGATGAAGAAGTTGTTGTCACAACGCTTTGGGGAAGATTTGCAGAATTTTGTGGTTACACCTCGTCAATCAATTTAAGTCTCTGAGAACCAACTTGCTTGAAATGCGAAGGTATAAGGCCGGTAATCTTTTTAAACTGGTTGGAAAGGTGTGCAAGACTGCTGTACCATGTCAATAGAAATTTCCGGCAAAGTCATTTCTTTATATACCAAAAACTCTTTCCCTTTTCAATGCGTTGCTCAATAAAATAATTTTCTGTAGTGCGGCATCCTACCGAGGAGAACAAGCTCATCAGGTAAGTATATTCGTGATGCAGGTGTTAGGAATGATATGCGGAGAGTTTTAATTTGATTTCATTTTCATCAACTTCATTCCTTACTTTCTTTATTACCAGTTGCTTTATTTTTTCAATTGTGTTGCTCGTGCTGTTACTAATTAGCACAAGTCCAATCTTAGCGAGGTTGACTCCTAATTGGTCCTGCCAGATCAATAATTTCAACAGTAGGTGGAATGATAAATGAAATTTTACTCATTTGATTTTTATAATTTACGAGGTCAATTATTAGTAAGTGAATGTTACCCCAATCCCCAAACCCATATCACTATCATAATGGGAAGAAGCTGAAATATATTTTGTAATCACATAACGTATACCCATCGCATATTCTTTATTTGTATTCGCCATAAAATTGAAACGTAAACGCTTTGAAACCGGAACATCCTCTCTCGATAGTTGAAATCTGAAATTCCCTTCTGTATCGAACCTTGCATCAGCTATTACCAGCAGAGGTAAGGTATATTGAATACCTAAGCAAAATGCCCTGCGGTCATTAGAATTATAGATATTACCGAACACATCTTTTTCGGTGACGTAATTTTTAACAGTCCGGAAGTCCCAACCGATATATGGAAACCACCATTGCATTTTACCGATATACCTCCCAAAATGACTTTCGGATTCGTAACCAGCCTGATTATTCAATCCCAGTCTCCATTCCGTTTGAAACTGATAACGGGTATTGGATAAAATGATCTCTCCGTCACTGCCATTTGTCTCAAGACCGATCTTCCCTTTCAAATGGAATTTCCTGTCGTCAGCATATATTTTCCGGATGGCCTTTTGGGGAGCCGGTATTTCGGGATTGGGCGGCGTGTTTTCATAGCTGAATATTCTGCCCATGCCACTCATCATATGGTATAATATATGGCAATGGAAAAACCAGTCCCCGCTTTCGGTAGCTGCAAATTCCAAGGTATCCGTCTCCATAGGCATGATATCCAAAACGGTTTTCAGGGGTGAATAATCTCCCTGGCCATTGAGTACCCGGAAGAAATGTCCATGCAGGTGCATTGGATGCCGCATCATGGTACGATTGTACATGATAATCCGGATGTTCTCACCTTTTTTGATCATGATTTTATCAGATTCCGAAACCGTTTTATTATCAATTGACCAGACATAGCGGTTCATATTTCCAGTAAGATTGAAGTGCAGCACACGGGTCGGGGAATCGGGTAAAATGGTTTTATCGGGTGAGCGCAACATGGCATAATTCAATATTATCATATCATTTCCGCTGTCTGACATTTCGGGATACATAACTGTATTCATATCCATCAGCTGCAGACTCATTTTCATTCCCATATCTTCCATATCTCCATTCATTTTCATCATCTCATTCATCATTTTCATGCCTTCGAAATATTTCAACCTGGGCAGGGTGGCCGATGATACTTTTGATCCAGCTCCCATCCAAAGGGATGTGAATTTGGTTCTGTCTTCGGCAGTGGCCCGGAATTCATAACTTTTATTATCCGGAATGGTAATGATCACATCATAGGTTTCAGAAACAGCAATCATCATCCGGTCCACCTCCACCGGATTTACATCCTTCCCATCGTTAGCTACAACCGTTAATTTACTCCCGGCATACTGTAACCAGAAATAGGTTGATGAACTTCCATTGATTATCCGAAGTTTTACTTTATCTCCCGGATTAAATTGTAAAGCCTTATCCTCAGCTTTACCATTACTTAAAAACCGGTCATAATAAACATCACTCACATCCATCGCCGACATTCTTTTCCATTCGTTTATGAATTTGGTTTTAAAATGTCCGTCCCCGATTGCTTCCGCATAACTTTGCGTGCTCCCTTTCCGTATAGCATACCAGTCGGTTGCATTATGTAAGGAACGGTCAACCTGGTCCGGATTTTCGTTTGTCCAGTCACTCAACAACAAAGTATATTCCTTTACCGGCGGTGCATTTCTTTTATGAATAATGATGGCACCGTACATGCCGCTTTGTTGTTGCATCATCGTATGCGAATGATACCAGTACGTACCGTTTTGAACAACCGGAAAAGTATAATAATGGGTTTCTCCCATTTTTATGGGTGTAGTCGTTAAATACGAAACACCGTCATACCGGTTGGGAAGAATCAATCCATGCCAGTGAATGGAAGTCTCCATCATCATCGCGTTGTGAACATAAATTTCTGCGGTATCTCCTTCCGTAAACGTTAAGGTGGGCGCCGGAATCGAACCATTGATGGCCAGGGCAGGCCTGCTCTTCCCTGTATAGTTTACTATTGTGTCGCTGATATACAGATGATAAATGGCCCTTCCTCCGATTCTGGTGTAAAACGGCAGATGCCTGTTTGCGTTTGCAGATTCCATTTTCATGTACATCATATTTTCCTGGCTGAAGGAAGAAAAAACGAGCAGATTAGCAATGAATATGAAAAAGGCTGTTTTCATCAGAGTTTAATTGTTTCTGTTAAACTACCGCAGGTAAGCATGGATTTCCCGTAATAAGGATTCCGGATAGCCGATTCCCCACTTAACCAGCTTTGCCTTTTCATTGGACAATACATCTGGTAGACCATCTGGTCTGATATTTTTACCGATTTTATTAAGGCAAGCAAATTTTGGGAAAGGCTGGCGAAATATTCTCTTTGCTCGGATATGCTCCTTGTGTTTACAATATGCCCTGCGTCGCCCATTAATTTGTTGTGAAGATTTAAAACTGGGACGGTATTGTTGCCTTTTAATGACCTGAATTCATTACTATTTACAGCGTTCATAAAATCACCGGCGCTGACAGATGCTATTATCGCGTCAGAATTTATAAGTGCATTTTTTAATTCATAATAATGAGCTAAAACCGGGGAGGCGGCAGTAGTGTTTTTTTGAGCATAAACCTGATGTGTATTTAATGTTAATAGGATCATCAAGGCTGCTAAAATTTTCATGTTATTTAATTTTTGTGATGTAAAAATATAAGATGATACTTTGTGAAAAGAGACGGCCACGCGTCAGAAAAGGACAAGATGGCTGACGGATCTACGACATGATAAGAATCATTATAATACTCATGACAATCATTAGGCTGTCCTCAAAAATGGTTATGAAGCTCATAGGTAAATTAAAAACCGATCCCAGGCAGGCGCATTTTATTTTACGTTTATTGAGCACGCTATTAACGACGCCAACCAGACTCACAGACATAACAATCAGCGTTATATAATTTACCAGAAAGGGCTGAAAGTCAAGAACAAAAGCAAGTCCGAGAGCCAGTTCCACGAAAGGATATATATATCCCCATACCCTAATTCTTTTTGCGACAATATCATACATGGTATAGCTATCGGCGAAACTCTGCAGATCAAGCATTTTAAAGAAAGAAAAAGTTATAAAGAAACCCGCCATAAAAATCCGGAGAGCCGTTGGGAAGCTGAATCCGAATGCCGATCCTGCTGATATCATGGCGATGACCGCTGTATAAACAAAGATCAAAATAACGGGTTTGTAGGTGGCAAACCAGGTCCTTTTTTTTTCATCCGCAGGAACGACTGATTCAACCGGAACGCTAATTTCGTCCATTAACTGGTATTTCGGATGATCTTTCAGACCGGCCCGTAATTCAGTTGTAGGAATATGCCGGTCCATAGTAATTTCAGTGCGACCATTTAAATGAACTGCAACGGCTTTAACACCAGGAATCCCTGAAAGAATGTTGTTTACCTTTTCAACGCAGCTTGAACAGGTGATTCCTGAAACATGGTAAGAATGTGTCATAATGTCTATTTAAACACAAAATTACCTCGCCAAAGGGCCATGGCTGTTATATTATGATGGGTTTGATTTATATCCTATTGATACTCTAAACCACATCGATAAATTTCCGTAATTGTTTTGTCTGGGATTTAAATTGGGTCGGCGTAAGTCCGGTAACTTTTTTAAACTGGGTTGAAAGATGGGCGACACTGCTGTACCCCAGTTTGAATGAAATTTCATTCAGATTCATTTCTTTATAAGCCAGTAGTTCTTTGACTTTTTCTATTTTTTGAAGGATAACATATTGCTCGATGGTAATACCCTGCGTTTCCGAAAACAACTTACTCAAAATGGAGTATTCCTTATGTAATTTCTTTGCCAGAACTTCCGGGAAAATGAATTTGTCATCCATGGAATAGTGGACGCGATCAATAATGATCGATTTGATCCTGTCAATCAGTCGCTGGCGATTGTCATCCAGTAATTCAAAACCCAGTTGATTCAATTGTGAGGTAGCCGATTTCAATTGTGTCTCCGAAAGGGGATCTTGTAACTCAACTTCACCCAGCTGAATATGGGTCAGGCTAACACCGATGTTCTGAAAAACCTGTTCTACTGCTCTTACACATCGGGGGCATACCATATTTTTGATATAAAGCCTCATTCATGCAAGTTAAATATTTTTTGCAGACAGAATCTAATGTTGCGTCCATTTCAACCTAAAAACACGCTTTTCATTGCTGGGTTCCGTTTATTCAGTATCAGCAAATAAATACCGAATGTAAAATCGATGGATAAACAAAATAAATCATAATGGGGGGGAATTAATGTTGAATATGGAAATAAATCGAAGACCAGGTCCCAAATGCCATGCAGGAAATAACCGGCTGCAAGCAATGCCATGCTATTCATTATACCATAATAGGATATGAATAAAAATACCAGGGATTGAACAGCGGTCAGGATGAACGAATTAATATTTGTCCAAGTAAAACCCACATAGAGGAATCCGATACCGGTAAGCGTCAGCCCGTAAATGATCCGCTTGTTTAACCATTTCATGATACCAACAATCAGGATAATCAAAAGACCGGATGCAATTCCTATTAATACTGCTTTCATAATTTTGTTTTTATAAGTTAAATAAGATCATTTTACGCGTTCAAATATCTCCGTGCGGCCAAATAGGGAGAGGCCGATATATCCTCTCACCTTCAAATTGCTTCCCTTCCAACTTATGATACAATCGTAAGATTTACCAGATTCCGGATCATATATTTTTCCTGAATTATAAGATTCATCATCATAAGAGAAATGACTAAGCAGCTCAATACCCAGTACCTCCCTGGTTCTCAGATTTTCATTAGGGTTCTTATCGTCTTTCCGGGGAGCAGCTATCCAGACAGATTTTCCAAAATACTGTTCGCCCCTTTTGTAAATTTCAATTTTTGCATCCTTTTTAGGCGACCAGTATATCCCCATTATCTGATCTGCCTCTTGCCGGGTGGCTTGTGTAAATACGGGTACAGACATGAATAGCAAAATTAATAGTGAAATGAATTGGCAATGTAATTTTTTCATGTTGGTTAATTATTTGATTGATTTATAATACTTCTGTTTTGAAAAACATTTTTTTGAAAGCAAAATGATATATTTCGATATTACCATTGCTTACAGGATAAGCATTGATGAAGGTCCACCCTTGTATTCCCGTAAAATTCAAAGCGTCTATAGCCGTATTGAATTTTTTCAATTTACCATCATAGGATTTAAGGCGGTTGTCTGCCCAAAAGCTTTTTTCTTCGCCAAAGTCAATATCAACAGTTACTTTATTACTAAAGAGCCTTGGAGTAACAATTACCTGGCCATACTGTTCAATTTTAGTTGTGTCCGTCTGTGCGAATGAGGCAGAAGATGCCAATAAAACGAAGACAAAAATGCAAATTATTTTCATAATTATTTTTTTAAATTTTTAGTTGATTATAAAAAGCCACTCATTTAAGAGCGGCTTATTATTTGAATGTTGATTTGATAATCGTTTTATGAATTTGTATTTAATTCTTTGATGATGTAAAGCTATACCTGCTTTCAGCGCCTTAAAAGACAGCATCATGTCAAAAACGGACAACTTCCTTTTATAGAAATGCCATTCTTTCTTTGCCATATTATATTACTTTTTTTCTCTGCTTGTTGGAAATTAATAAATGTGTTCGGCGCTCTCGTCAATATCTCCATAAACAACCCCAACTCACTTTTGGCTGGGTTCATCCCCCGGGTATTTGTCAGGATGAATCCTAAAACCTTAATTATTTAAACATTTAAAATTTATTCAAATGTCAACGGTTACAGTCACAGATTACCGAAAGCGAATTAACAAAGAAGGTAAAAAGTACATCGCGTTAGAAATTCAGGGCGGCCTTGAATTTTTGCAGAGTGCAAAAAATGGTCAATTCTACGCAAACGTTAGAAAATGTTCCATGCCTTTACAAAAGGCCTCGCGCCAACAAACATGCATTCGTCTTGGAATTTCCGGACCAAGTGGTTCAGGAAAGACATCCGGCACACTTTCGATCTGCCAGCCATTCCATTACCCTTATAATCAGGAACAAGCGATAAAAGATTAGAAAGTTTAAGAGTAACTCCATTTGCATTTCTAAATTTATCTTGATCAGGTTTATCTGGAAAAAGAGGAGGGCCATTCAAGGTTTTGCTCAATTCAATAATCCTTGGATTTTTATCGTCGATACCTCCGCGGTCCTTAGAGAAATACAGATCAAGAGCTAAAATAATTTCATCTCGATGCCATTTGGGGTTCCGCATTATATTCTTATTATGTGAATTTATTTAAAATTGCCTATTATAGGGCCATTATCAATTTTGAACTGAAAGCATGTATCCCTTAAATACACAAAACATCCAATGAAAGTTAGTATTTTAGCTTTCCGTTAATATCAAATCTTCTCAGCAACCCAACTTGATGAACGAATTTGAATCCATTATTAAAGCCATTATACAATTCCGGGATGACCGGGATTGGAAGCAATTCCACAATTCCAAAGACCTTGCGCTTGCAATTTCTATCGAAGCCGCTGAGCTAAATGAGCTTTTTCTGTGGAAGCAAAACGAAGAGGTAAATATAGAAAAGTTGAAAGAGGAATTGGCGGATGTTTTTATGTTCTCCATTCTATTGGCAAATAAACATGATCTTGATGTGTCATCTATAATAAAAGAGAAGTTGGATAAAAATGAGATCAAATATCCAATTGGCAAAGCAAAAGGAACAGCGAAAAAATATAATGAGCTATAATTAATGATAGTTTATCAAAACAGCAAAGGGTCTTTCCTTGATGACGTGCTGACCAACAATATCGAACAAATTATACACGATGCATTTAAGAAGAATCTAAATGCCTCAATTTCACTTAGCGAAAAAAGATCCTGGAAGAATTCTCTCCAATACATGAATAACGTCTTGCAGGACCAAATTATTCCTGAAGATTGTAATGTATCGATTGAATATCGAATCCCCCAAACATCAAAACGAATAGATTTCATAATAACCGGGCAAAATGAAAACAAGCAGGATCACGCGCTGCTTATTGAGCTCAAACAATGGGAAACAGCCAAACTGACAAATAAAGATGCAATTGTCAGAACGTACGTTGGAAAATCTGAGCGGGAAGTAAGTCATCCTTCCTATCAGGCGTGGTCTTACGCCGCTTTATTAAATGGATTTAATGAAACCGTTTACTCGGAAAATATTCAACTAAAGCCTTGTGCTTATCTGCACAACTATATACAGGACGGAGTTATCGATAATGCATTTTATGCTGATTATATTGAAAAAGCCCCGCTTTTCCTTAAAGCGGATGCAGTAAAACTGAGGGAGTTCATAAAAAAGTTTCTGAAATATGGGGATAAGTCCCGGATTATGTACAGGATTGACTGCGGCAGGATCAAGCCCTCTAAAAGTCTTGCGGACAGCTTAAGTTCTATGTTAAAGGGCAATGACGAATTTATCCTGATTGATGACCAAAAGATCGTTTATGAAACAGCACTTTCATTGACCAGACATTCTTCGGGCAAAAAGAAAAATGTACTGATAGTTGAAGGCGGACCCGGAACCGGAAAGACAGTGGTCGCGGTTAACCTTTTGGTATCCATAACCAAATTGGGGCTACTGACCCAATACATCACAAAAAATGCCGCCCCAAGAGCCGTCTATGAAAGCAAGCTGACAGGAACAATGAAGAAAACACATATTTCAAATATGTTCAAAGGCTCCGGCAGCTTTTATGATTGCGACTCCAATGCTTTTGATGCGCTTATCGTAGATGAAGCCCATAGATTAAACGAAAAATCAGGTCTGTTCAGTAACCTCGGAGAAAATCAGATCAAAGAAATAATCAACGCCGCTAAATGCTCCATATTTTTTATAGATGAAAATCAGTGCGTAACACTTAACGATATAGGTAAGAAAAGCGAAATCAGGAAATGGGCCGGCCGGGCAGGGGCGGATGTCTATGAAACAGAACTGTCTTCCCAATTCCGTTGCAGTGGGTCCGACGGGTATCTTGCGTGGCTGGATGAAGTACTCGAAATCAGGGAAACCGCGAACGACAATCTCGATCCCCGGGATTATGAATTTAAAATATTTAGTTCGCCTAACGAACTGAGAGATGCCATTTTTGAAAAAAACAGAAAAAACAATAAGGCAAGACTGGTTGCCGGATATTGCTGGGACTGGAACAGCAAAAAAGACCCTTCAGCTTTTGACATTACCATTAGCAAATATGGATTTAACATGCGATGGAATCTTTCAAACTATGGCAGTCTTTGGTTGATTGATCCAAACTCAGTTAGTGAGATTGGCTGTATTCATACCTGCCAGGGTCTTGAACTTGAATATGTCGGGGTTATAATAGGCCCCGATTTAATTATCAGGAATGGAAAAATAATAACTGACGTAAGTAAAAGATCCAAAATGGACAGTTCTGTGAGGGGTTACAAGAAGTTGTTGGAAAAAGATAATAAAAGTGCCGAAGAACGCCTTGATAAGATTGTAAAAAACACCTACCGAACTTTAATGACCCGCGGTCTAAATGGCTGTTATATCTATTGTTCTGATAAGGAAACTGAAGAATACTTTTACTCCAGGATTACTAACGAAAAGGGATACGGGGAAAATGATGCCTTGAGTATAGCCGCTGAACCATAGAAGAGAATAGACAAATCGTTCCAACAAGGATTTATCCGGTTAAATGCACTAAACGTTCAGAAAATCTCTGTGCCGTTCTAAATATAAATGATTCTCACGCGATAAGTTGCTTATTACTTCCTTCCCACTAACCCCCAAAGAATTATAATCTGACTTCAACACAGCATTCGAAAGAATTATTTTACCCCTGTTCTCGAAACTTATCAAATGCCTGTCAACCAGGGCGTCATAATTCGGAGACAATAAAATGTCGTTGTTAACGTCCAGACGTTCATCATTATTGGCGTCTTCCAGGGAACAATATGAGACGCAATGAGTATTTCGATTTTGGGATAATTGGTAACAGCACAACTGAAATTCCATCTGTACAATATGCTTTTCCGATAGGCTTCTTGCCAAAAACGAGACGTCACTAATCCTTCGCGCTGTGTTATAGTGGGTGATCTCATCGAATAATTCTTCCGTCAGGGGAGTGACAACTGTTAAATGAACAGAACGAGCGAGGGTGGCCGGAATACATTTATAGGCGTTGTACAATCGCCAGCGACTTTTCAACATGATCCGCAGGTGAAATATGATCGGTTGCTGACGAAAAGACTGCTGCAATTTTACCTCCCTTATCAATGACAAAAGTCGTTCGCGGGATGAAGCCGTGTGTCAGGTCCTGGCCACGTACGTCTTTAATTCCGGGTTTGGAAGCTGATATTGTCAGGCCGTAGGTTGCCGCAATTTGGCCTCCGGGGTCTGACGCCACGGGGAACTTGCCTGCACAGTAACTCGGATCGGAAGAAAATGAATTCAGCCGCTGAATATCGTCTGCAGATACGCCGATAATGGTAGTTCCCGCTGCTGTAAATTTATCCTTGAGTTCAGCGAAGCTGTGTGCTTCTATATCACAGCCGCCGGTATAGGCAGAAGGATAGAAATAGACCACAACGGGCCCCTTAGCGAGGGCGTTTTTTAATGAAAATTCAAATGCACTGCCGGCCAGACTGGCCTGGGCAGTAAATACAGGCGCTGCATCTCCTTTTGACAACATCTTCGGTTGGGCAAAGCCAGCCCGGGTTACCAGGAGTGATAAGCTGAAAATTAAAAGAGCTGAGCAATAATATTTCTGGACCATGACGGAAGTTTTACTTATTAATGGTGTTTGTTATCAAATTTACAATAGCCTGTAGAGAATCATTCTCCATGATGATTTACCCTTTCCCCCAAACTGAGCGGATATAACATGACTTCATACTTGCGGCCCGTTAAGGGTTCATTGACCTGACCGGATAGTTCAAACGATGAGGAGCCCGTAGCTATTACCTGCACATGCTTAATTTGATCAGTGATAAGCTTCAGGGTGAGACCGATATTTTCAATACGTTGTGCTTCGTCAACTAAAAGGATTTCCTTATTGCCTGAAATAGCTCTCAGCTTCGTGCTGTGGTACATGTCAAAGGTTCTCTTACATCTGCATCATCCCCATTTAAGATTAGCCATTCCTTCTTTTGACCTGCCAATAAGGCTTCTGCCAAGGTGGACTTCCCGGTTTGACGGGCGCCGAAAACGAGGATGGCGTTGCCTTTAAAAAGGCGTTTTTCTATCGTTTTCTGAAGAATTCGGGATATCATAATAAGGGATTACATTCCCATAAAATTATAATAATATTGTATTATAATCCCAAAATATTATACTTTTTAGTGTGTTGAGTATGACCAGAAGTCCATGGCCGGTGAGTTCAGTTGCAAAATCCTTTGCCTTAATCGTAAGCGTAGGGAGGAAATCAGCCAGCGCTCTGCAAGCTGGCACACCCAGCTTCTTTTTCATATCCGCCGTCGTAAATCCACCAAAGAGAGCCTGGTCGCCTTTTGATCTGATGGTTGCAAAGCTATGCTCATCCACGCCGCGTTCATAAATAATACCGGATAACTTCTTTTCGGATTTGGTAGGCTTTTCACGTGCAGAGACCCGCGCAACGTCGAGTAATCGTTGTTCTTTTTTTTCCTGTTTGCGGGTCTGCACCGCAAAATAAGTCTGCGCAAAGGCAATGGCGGGTTTTGCAATCATTTCCGTGATATCACGAAAATGGAAAAGCTGGTGGAGGCGGTTTTTATCATCGTCTCTCGACTGCCGCAATGAGGAACGCCTGAAAAAGCCTATTTTACAGGGCCACGGAAAGCGCGTTCTTACTGAAAGATGGTCCATAATTCACCGAGAGAAGCCAGGAACTACTATGAGCTCAATACCATCGGCACTTTTATAGTAAATTACGAGCAAATGGTTGCGCTGAAATTGCGCAGGTTCAGGGCTTTTGAAAAGAATTAGCTTTAGGAATGGAAGCCCTGGAAAAGGATGCCTGAACGAGTCAAACAATAAAACGTTCGCCAAATACATGAGAAAGCTTATAGGAGCAATCAACATGACCCTGGATGGCTTCTGCGATCATACGGCTATGATTGCGGACGATCAATTGCATGAAAATTTTAATGAGCTTTTTGCCAGTGCGGATACCATTTTATATGGGCGCGTAACTTATCAGTTGATGGAAAGCGCGTGGCCAGCCATTGTAAAAAACCCAACAGGTATCCAGCATGTTGATGAATTTGCTGTATTGATTGATCAGATATCAAAAATTGTTTTTTCCAATACATTGAAAACCGTTGAATGGAAGAATACCAGGCTGGCAGAGGAAGAGCTTAAACAGCTGGCATCAAAACTTAAGCAGCAGCCTGGTAAAGATATTTTGGCCGGCGGCCGAAGTATTCTGATTGCTTTAATGCAAGAGAATTTAATTGATGAATTCCAGTTTTTTGTGCATCCAATTGTCCTGGGAAGCGGATTGCCGTTGTTTTCGAACATCAAAGAAAGAATGGCGCTGACGCTTGTTAAAACCAAAACACTAGATTCCGGAGTTGTAATACTTTACTATGTGCCGACGGATAAATGATTTGTCAAGCTGCCGCTATCGGAGATACGGGTTCCGGCTTTCCCGGTCATCATCGATCCTTTTCTGCAGGTCGGCAGCGAGCTTGTGAAGGAAAAAGACATCGCCCTTCTTCCGGTAGAAAAACTGCTAGTGAATGTGCTTTAGGGTGCTGAAGCAGAGTCAGGGCAGATCGTCTTGCTGAATAGAGAACTATAACCGTCCAGATCCCCACGCTCAAGTTTGCCTGTGCGAGATTATTTTGTACCTTTGTGTGAATAACGATTTATGTCAAAGGATAAAAATAATCACACATCAACAAATAACGAGCAGGCTCTTCCTGCTGTTCAGCAATCTCCAAGCTGGCCGTCTGTGAATACTTCTACATCCGAAAATATAGCAAACCTTCATATTTCAAAAAGTGATGAGTTTGAGAAGATCGTTGAAAAGTTCTTTCCTAAGCCATGATCAGGAAATCAAAAAACACAACCAAAGGATAACGGGTAACATCAATAGAAAAAACGTTATTCGTGAATACATCTTCCACCGTCGTTCGTTAATAGCGCTATTTGCTTCAATCTTCGGTTGATAATTCTCAATTTCATTTACATAATATCGCAGGATTCTTCCATCATTTGGAATCGACGGATCAAAAAATGATGGATTAAATAAATCTTTCGGAAGAGATCCCGGCAGCAGGTAATCCTTAGGTTGATTATTTACAAAACTAAAAACGGCAAGCAGAAATAAATAACATATTCCAACAATCGCAGTGAGCATTCCGTGATCAAAAACAAATGGTTTGGACCATTTACTGATGATATACCCCATAAGCGCCAGTAACGAGCCGGTGATTAGCGTGATGAGTGTATTCATCCGGCCGACGATGGTTTCACTGGAAGCAACAGAATCATTCAGCATTTTTTCGGCCTGCTCAAATATGAACTTCGCCTCGCTAATCGTTAGCTTATTCTTAAATTGAAGTTCAGCCTGCCAGGGAATGATTTCAGGATTGTCATTTTTATTTTTTTCTAAACGGCCAAACATCAGCCAGGTGGGTTAGTTAAATGGCTCCTGCGATAATACCCTCATTTTACAGCGGTAAACGATAATTAAGGCCTAAGTCATGGTGCTACACACTATTGAAGGGTGATTGTCATGTAGCAAATTCAGTCATTCATTGAATTCATAAATCTGAATCTTCCCTTTCTTTTTCAACTCAGCTATTTTTTTGAGCAGCGGTTTCCCGATTATTTTCATCAGCTCATCGCGTTTGTCATTCATCGGGCGCCAGTATAATATATCCGGGGAATCGGTTTCATAACAGGTGAATATCTGGGCCGGCGCCCCATGTAGTGGTTTTGCCGGGGCCATCCGTTTCAGCTCGGGAGTCATCGGAGTATATTCATCATTAATTATAGCTGCTATATTTATATAACGTGGCAGCTGATGAACCGCATTTTCTACAAGAACATTTCTCTTAGATTCGTATTGTGGACACTAAAATAATTAGCTTCTATAATAGCGAATAGTCATTTATCTTATTTGATAAAAGTTGCTTGACCATTCTGGTGTTACTTATTAAAAAAGCAGATGTAACTTATATTATAATTGTGCGATCTCAAAATCACAAGGGTTGCCATTATTCATTGCAGGCAATACAATATTGATCCACCCGTTTTTCACTGCAAATTTTGTGTCGCTTCCATTAACGGTTGCTCTGATAGTATTAGGAGTTATGAGTTTGTCAAAGCGTATTGATAATTTTTGCCTGCTATGTCCGCTAAACCTGCCCTTTATATTTCCGTGAAGCATTTTATATGATATTTCAGATCCGTTCCAGGATAATGTTTGACCAAAACCTGCATTCCAGAATTCTTCGGGAGCTGTAGGCCCGATAAACAAAGTTCCATCAAGACCATGTTCCACTCCCAGCAAAAAGCGTTGTATGATCCGTATCAAATTTGAGGGGTATTCATTGTATTTTTTCGCACCATAGCCGCCCTTATCGTTGTAGCGTTCACGCCAGTAATAACCATTGTCACGCCCTTCTTTACAAACACGTCGAATAGTTTTGACTAATCCATCTGCATCGTGCTCGTTTGCCCTGGCCCAGGACTCAATATACCATACTCGTCCCATCGCCGCTAAATCCTGGCTATCGGCATAAGTGGTTTCCCATTTTTCGTATGTTTCTGGCCGTGTAGCTATGCCCGTTGGCATTCCATTGTAATAAAAAAGTTTTTCCTCCTTTAATTGGGGCCATAGGATGGCTTTTTGCACTTCCGTAGCAGTACTGGTTGCAATGGAACTCCAATCAACATCTGTAAGTCCATGATTGGCGATGATACCACGTTCCGGATGTATGTATTCGGCAAAATGATCTTTTACCCAAAAGTTTTTACGAAAATTAGTTTCAATAAGCGTGGCCAGTTTTTGATATTTCTTAGCCATGCTGTTCTTGCCGGCAATTTTATTAAGCGCTGCAATACGATAGAAGGCATCTACTGCATGACATTGTGATACACCATCATATTCTATTCGTGTTGGCCGTTCAACATAATAGCCAGCACCTCCTACAGCACCACCAGATGTAACCATTGATGCCAGGTAATCTGCAGAGAGATTGATTGAGGCTATCTGTTGCATAAGCCACTCATGATCTTGGGTGAAGCGAAAGATAATATCTGCGTTCTGGATGTAGGTTGTACTAGCCAATGCACGCAATGGATCTCCAGGTACCCAATGCCGGTAGAGGCCGCCATTGGAATCAACAGGAGATCGAAAGCCTTCCGGCCCAATATCCTTTCCCGCTTCACCAGGAATAATGGCAATAGGTAATTGACCGTTCGATTTCTGAAATGTTCTTACATAAGCCCAGTTGGCTTTTACTACATCTGTCTCCCCCAACCAAAGCAGCGCATCACTCATTTGGTGCCCATCCAGAGATGGGTAGGTATTCCCATAACCAAAGCCAATGCCATCAGCACATACAGAGAAATATCCAAAAAATACTTTAGGGTTAACTGCCGCCAATATATTTTGCGTAGATGCTTTTTCATACGCTTCAGTAATTAGTTGATCGGGAATATTCAGTTTATCATTATTTCTTTGCGAAAAAGCAGATGCAAAAGGAAAAATAAGGATAAATAGAATTGTTTTAATCATAATAATGTTTTATTTGTTCCTATTATCTTCAGACAAACCAATTACTCCAATGTTATTCTGTCCCGACCCCTTATAAACTGGAAAGTTTTCTAAAGGTAGCCTGATAGTTTAATCGCCGCATCGAGATCAGTGTCACTGTTGTTAACAGTCTCGAAATTCGAAAACAGATTTTCCCCATCCCAGTGATAGACCGTGTCCGGATGCAACGGAAAGCCTGGTTCGGAAATGATTTTGATCTTTTCGAAATCATTTCCGCTCATCTCAAACTTGTTGTCATAAATTTTACAGCGGTAAACGATAATTAAGGTCTAAGTCATGGTGCTACACACTATTGACGGGTGATTGTCATGTAGCAAATTCAGTCATTCATTGAATTCATAAATCTGAATCTTCCCTTTCTTTTTCAACTCAGCTATTTTTTTGAGCAGCGGTTTCCCGATTATTTTCATCAGCTCATCGCGTTTGTCATTCATCGGGCGCCAGTATAATATATCCGGGGAATCGGTTTCATAATAGGTGAATATCTGGGCCGGCGCCCTGGGGTGAGAAACCAGGGTCCATAGATGCACTTCCTCCTGGATTAAAAATCGCTTGACGAATATGGAACAAGGAGAACCTTTATGGCTGTAATCAATTTCGAATTCTTCAACCTCCATAACTGAAAATTGATATACAATTTACTGAATAATTTTTTTGATACAGC
>JBEPUT010000045.1:0-37128 GCA_041691395.1 Chitinophagaceae bacterium | reverse complement strand
ACTGAAAAGATTAAGGCCATATGCCTTGCTTTTCTACATAGCAGCTCTTTGAAATGTTGTTGTATTGGGTATTCAAAAAGTTCGGTAATTGGCGTTTTATCAAAGACAGAGACGCTGATTACCTGAAGGATTTCATATAGGGTATGTTTTAATTTAAATTTCTTTTTTGCAATTGTGACCAGGACGTAAACTGAAATTGCTATCCATATTTGAGTCCTCACTGCATTTTCGCTTGTACCCCAGAATGTTTTGATTTTCAGATGTTGCTTTATCCATTTGAAGAACAACTCTATTTTCCATCGGTGCTTATAAGCTCGGCAATTTTAGTTGCATTGAATTCAAAATTGTTGGTCAGAAAAACAAGTGTGCGGTTTTGTTCAGCATCATAGAATTTGATTCTTCTGATTGGATCTGGATAATGTTGAAAGGCATAGAAACCCTGAAGTCTTATTAACTGATCGGCCATAAGTAACCCAATGACCAAGTACATATTGGCCAGAAGTATTTTTCGACAGGTTGGTAAAAAAGGAGAGATTATTTTGCTGCACATATTGGCAGCAACTCCTGGATTTTGTTGATGGGATGAGAAGGTATTTTCTGCAGTGTATTTTTCAGCCAGCCGTACGGTTCGACGCCGTGCAGTTTGCAGGTTCCAAATAAACTGTATAGCATGCCACTTCTTTTAGCTGCTTCATGAGAGCCGGCGAAGAGATAATTTTTTCTACCCAGGGCGACAGGACGTATGCTATTCTCCACCGGATTGTTATCGATCTTCAACATTCCGTTTTCTGTGTAACGTGATAAAGTGTCCCATCTTTTGATGGCGTAGGCAAGCGCTTCTCCAATATCACTTTTTGGAAGTGCATGGATGTATTGATCTTTCATCCAGGTACCCAGAGATTCCAGTAGGGGACGCGATTGTTCCTGTCGCCGGGTTTTTATTTCCTCCGGCAACAGCCCTTCTTCTTTACATTTTCTTTCAATCGCATAGAGCTTTTGTATTTCACCAAGTGCATATTCGGCAATGGTCCTGTCGTTGTTCACGGCTTCTGAGAACTTGCGCCGCGCGTGTGCCATGCAGTGTATTTGCCGGATTTCTTTGCGTCCGTCAAAGTGATCATAGACCTGGTAGCCGTCCGTCTGCAGATAACCCTCGAAGTGTTCGAGCATTTTTACTGGTCCTTCCCGGCCGCGGCCTTCCTGGTAGTCGAAGAGAACTATTTTATCCGTACTGTTTTGGTATACCCAGTAATATCCTTTGTGCGAAGCGCCCGGTTTATCCTTATCCAGCACGCGTATTGGCGTTTCATCAGCGTGCAGGTAATTGGTTTTTAAAACTTCTTTTTTCAGCGCTTCATATAAAGGGGTGATGAGATGACAGGTTTCACTCACCCAGCCAGAGAGAGTGGCATAAGGGATCTTTACACCGGCTCTTTCAAAGCGCTGCATCTGGCGGTGCAGCGGCAGATGATCTACATACTTATCGATCAGGATCTGGGAGAGCAGCCCTTCACCAGCCATCGCTTTTTCCAGTGGGCGCTGTGGTAATGACCCGATCAGGATACCGCCACCATCAGGCTTTATATATTTTAAACGCCTGTATTTTTTTACATACAGCTCACCGGGTAAGTATTCCAGAACCTCCGTTACTTCATCGCCCATCATTTTGCAACCCGTCAGATCTCCTGCAGGTTCTATGATGATCTCTTCGCGGCGCAGGTCTTCCGGTAGTTTCATCCGACCGGGATGCAGCAGTGGTTGCTGATCCACCTTTACGTTCGCCCTGGTATAACTGATCTTTTGTGTAGTAACAATACTGGTTGTAACCGGTTCGGTTTCTATGCCCAAGGACAACTGAGGATGCGTAGAGGGGAGCGGAACGAAGCGTTCCTGGCGTGAACCGAAGATCATTTTCTTCAGCTGCGCGAGTTCTGATTCAAGTTTTATTATCCGCAACTCCGAAGCAGCATTGCGTTTTTCGGATGCTTCGTATAACTTTTTGTAATCGTTTACTGCAGCGGATTCCATGATAAAACAAAGATCGTTTATCAGCCAAATAGCACCATAAAAACAGATCCATTTTTATCAACAAATTGCAGTCGATTGTTGATATCGTTTGCGGTATTTAATTTCCTTGAGCGAGATGCCGGTCAAAATAAACTGCAGCTGATCAGAAGTGATCTGCATGCTTCTGGCGTCCAGGTCAAAGGCCGGAACTTCAAAGGTTCCTTTTTCTAAGCGGCGGTAGAGAAGTGTAAATCCACCGGCTTCCCAGACCAACAGTTTGATGTGCGTTCGGGGTTTGCTGATGAAAACAAAAACATCTCCATCCAAAACCCTTTTACCCAGCTCACCCGATATGATGCCACAAAGAGAATCAAATCCTTTGCGCATGTCGGTTTCCTTGCGGTAGAGATGATACTTGCGGTGATCCCCGTAACCAAACGCGTTCATCATCCGTTCAGTTCTTTAAGATAAGATGCAGACACGTAGTGATATATTTTTATTGCTCCCACTTCTGCGAACAAATTAGCAGCATGGATATGGGTAGCCGCAGAAGGATTTATTTTCAGTGTTGTAAAACCACCCAGCGGATTTTGTGTGTGCGGCTTGCTACCGTATTTTTTTCTCCAATAGTAAACTGTAGCCTTCCGGACACCTTTGGATAGGGCAAAGTCTTTTGCGCTCATCTTGGTTTTCTGGTACTCTTCGACCAATGAAATAATTTCTTCCTTCGTTCGCTGTTTACCTGGCTGCTTTGCAACATCCAATTCCACCATAAATATTGATTTGAAGATGATGGACAAAAATATTGTTTCACATCTTCACAAACAAAACGCACTTGGTCGTTGGGTTACTCAACTCTTAACTTTTACAACTTACGACAACATATGACGGGGCACTTTTACCACCCCCGTGACGATTCTGAACGGCTTACCGATTGAAACCATCACCCAAAAGTTCGTCATTATAAATCGACTGCGACAATGTTTATCAAATGTTTTTATTAGCGACAACCAGTACATTATGTTCAGCCCAATCGTCGATGAGGGTGATTAAGTTTCCCTCCTGCTCTACTTCATCAACTGTTATTGTCGTTTTCTTTCCCGGAGGGATTAGCATTACTTCAATATGATAGACTGCATTTTTATACCGGTAGTGTGCTTTAAATGATTCCCATTCTTTCGGAACACAGGGAATAAATTTTAGTTTATTTCCTTCCTGTTGTAAGCCAAGAAAAGATTCTGTAATTAAACGATACAGCCAACCGGCAGAACCAGTGTACCAGGTCCATCCGCCACGCCCGGCATGGGGGTCACGTGAATAAACATCAGCCGCAAGCACATAAGGTTCTACCTTGTAGATGTTAATTCCCTCAGCAGTTTTACCATGGTTAACTGGAATAATCATATTTAACAATTCCCAGACACGTTCATTATTACCTAACCGGGCAAATGCCATGATCATCCATACCGCAGCATGTGTATATTGGCCACCATTTTCTCTTACCCCGGGCACGTATCCTTTTATGTAACCGGGATTCAGATCAGACTTATCGAACGCAGGCTCCAGCAACCGAATTATGCCCACGTCTTTTTGTACCAAATTTTTATAGGCTGATTCCATAGCAGTAAGAACCAAGCCTTCATTTCCTCCACCAGACAAAACCGACCAGCTTTGGGCAATCGAATCAATCTTACATTCTTCATCAGTTTTAGATCCCAGCGGTGTTCCGTCGTCGAACCAGGCACGTTTATACCATTCACCATCCCAGGCGTTTTTATCAATATTTGCTTTTAATTTAGTTGCTTCCTCTTTGCAGGTCTCCGAAAACAGCTGGTCATTGTGTAAACCTGCCATATCTGCAAAACGATTAAGGATCTCATAAAGAAAAAATGCAAGCCATACACTTTCACCTTTACCATGCTGTCCTACTGTATTATAGCCATCATTCCAGTCGCCGGTACCAATTAATGGTAACCCTTTTTCGCCAAAATTTAGTCCATGTTTGATTGCCCGAACACAATGATCATACAACGGGGCAGGGGAGTGAGCATTGAGGGGAAGATCAAAATAAGATTCTTCTTCCGGATTTACCAGGCGCCCTTCGAGAAAATCAATTACCTCATCCAATATTGCAATGTCCCCTGTATGCTTAATGTAATGAGCTGTTACAAAAGGCAACCAAAGATAATCGTCTGAAATACGGGTGCGTACACCGCGACCAGCCGGCGGATGCCACCAGTGTTGTACATCACCTTCTTTAAATTGCCGTGATGCACAAAGTAAAATTTGTGCCCTGCCAAGATCTGGCCTGGCATGAAATAGCGATAATACATCCTGCAATTGGTCCCTGAAACCAAATGCTCCGCCTGACTGGTAAAATCCGCTTCGACCCCACAGCCGTGATGAGAGGGTTTGATAAGTAAGCCACCCGTTGGTAATAATATTGATAGCAGCATCCGGCGTTTCTACCTGCAAAGCGCCAGTAGTTTCTTCCCAATATTTTTTTACTTTCTCCAATGCATTTCTTGCCATTTGCTTTCCCCTGAATTGTTTGACTATGAAACTCGCTTCGCTCGAATCTTTACCTGCTCCAAGCCTGAAAATAATTTCCTGTTCTTCGCCTTCTGCTACAAAAAAAGGAACCTGGATTGCTGCACAAGGGTCCAAAGCAAGCCCGATTTTTCCGGAAAGGTTTAAACGGGATAAGGCATCGGGATTCTGCAAATTGCCGTTACGACCAATAAATTCTGCGCGGTCTCCGGTGAAAGATATTTTCAAATAATCTACATCAAAAAAAGCCACCCTGTTGTTAAACTCCGTGTTGTATTGATTTTTTGCAAACAGCGCTTCACTATCGGGATCAATTTCTGTATGAATATGCATGGCGGTTTTTGTTCTGTTATCGCCCAACACCCACTCAATATAACCCGTAGCAGATAAATTACGTGGCCGTCCAGATTGGTTCCGTATTTTTAAAACGATGAATTTAATAGCCGACACCATATCAACATAGACCGTCATTTCAGTATAAATTCCATCTTCTAAATGTTCGAAAACACTATAGCCGAATCCGTGATGGGTAGTATATGGCGACTGACCCCCTGCAGGCAGCAATGTAGTTGACCAAAAATGTCCGGTCTCTTCATCTCTTATATAAAAAGCCTCTCCGCTGGTATCCGATACAGGATCGTTGCTCCATGATGTAAGTCTTAATTCGTGTGCATTTTCAGTCCATGAATAAGCAGATCCACTTTCCGAAATAACGGTTCCGAAATTTGGATTCGCTATTACATTTACCCATGGCGCAGGCGTTTTATTTTTGTTATCTGTTATAATAACATATTCTTTCCCATCCGGTGAAAACCCTCCAGATCCATTAAAAAAAATAAGCTCTTTTGGCCGTGGCAAGGCTTCTAAGGAAAGTGGATGAGTTTTACTTTTATCAATAAAGGGAATTGCCGCTCTTAAAGGCTCTTTTCTATTAACATGGTCTGCCAGTGTTCCGCCACTATCAGCAATTATGACACGGGCTACTGATTGAATTAATATGCGGTCTTCATTTGAGATCTGGTCGGAGGCTCTTAAAAAAATACCTCCCTTAGTACCATTTAATTCTGCAGGTATAAGCGACTGGATGTCGTTTTGTAAAGTCTGCCTGTACCCATTATGTTCTTCATTCCAGATCACCAAGTCCAACACGAGGCCTTTTAAACGCCAGTAAGCATGCGCCTGTAACATTTGCTTTACCAATTGTATATTTCCCTGGCTTTCAACTTTTAAAAGAACAATGGGTAAATCGCCTGAAATAGCATACCCCCATAAACCAGATTGTTGCCGGTGGTTGTTGATGAGAATGGAAGGATCAGCACGAAACGAAGCATTCGCAAACAGGATAGAGCCTGCCAAACGGCCATATAACTGTGCATCTGCTTCTGATGCATTTATCTGGCGAAGCACTACCTGGCTATGCGCCCAGGCCATTTCAAACACACGGTTTTTGTTAGACTTATTATCTTGATATTTATCTATCAAACCCTGGCAGATTTCCTTCGTTTTGGCAACGCCTGTAACCATATTAATACTTATTATTTCTCCAGGCTCAAGGATTATTCTTAAACGGATGGCAACAATGGGATCTAACACAGATCCCCGGCTGCCGCTAAGCTTACCCGGATTGTTCATGGCTTGCGGATTGACTATCGAATTACCATGACCAATAAAAGCCATCCTGTCTGTTTCAAAGGATATTTCTTCAGCAGCTTTTCCTTCTGTTTCCATTAAATGGAACAACCATACAGATTGTTCCTCCTCAGATTTCGGCCTGCGGTTACAAAGGATTGTATTTTTATGAGGAATAATTTCGGTTTGAACAAAAAGGTTGCTGAAAGCAGGGGCTATTAAATCTGATGCAGCAGAAGCCAGTGCTACTTCTGCATAACTGGTAAACTCAAGCGTTTTGCGGATACCGGAACAATTTGTCACGTGCAGTCTGCGCATCTCTATTTCGTCTTCAGGCGAAACGCCAATTTCTGTGTGGACATCTATTTCATTTTGGGAGATATGAAAGTCTACACGACCCTGGGAAAAGGCGATTTCATACCTTTTTGTTTTTTTAAGTGAGGGTTGATGGGTATTGGACCAATAGGTTCCATCTTCCAGATCCTGGATATAACAAAAAGTACCGCGGTTATCGCAGGTAACATCTTCATGCCAGCGGGTTAATTCAAGGTCTTTCCAGCGACTGTATCCACCACCTGCATTACTTATCATCAAATGATACTTTCCATTGGATAGCAATTGTATTTCAGGGATGGTTGTGTATGGCGTGTAGAGCATCCTCGTTTCATGGCCACTTGCGGCATAATTAAGATCTGCTATATCTGTCGTGTGTGCAAAAAAGGAAGTTGCTTTTGGAACCTTTTCCTGTAATAATAGAAGTATTGCCTTAAACTGTGGTTCGGATTCGAACAGTTTTTGCATCGGTTTATCCTGAAGGAGGTAGGCTAATGATAATAAACTCATACCATGGTGATGCGCCATGAAAGAATAAACAATGGCGCTGGATTGTCCACGTTGTAAACGTGATGGGGTATAATCTATCGCTTCATAAAATCCATATCTTCCCTGTAATCCCTTTTTGTGAAGTATTTCCAGGTTCCCACATGCTTTTTCAGGCGCTACCATCAGCGCCATAACAGATGCATAAGGAGCAATTACTGTGTCTTCTGCAAGTCCGCGTTTCAACCCAAGTCCGGGAGCGCCAAATGCACGGTATTGATAGCTGGAGCTGGCATTGATCATATTGTAACCCGATTCAGATATTCCCCAGGGCAAACCTGTCCTTTTTCCATATGTGATCTGGCAATGTACTGCAGCTTTATAAGTCTGATCAATAAGTGTGTTTTCGTATGTCGGCATTACCATCAGCGGCATAAGATATTCAAACATGGAACCACTCCACGAAAGAAGAATTGGATTTCCATCCATACTGGTTAGCAAGCGTCCTAATGCAAACCAGCTCTCTTCTGCAAGCTTTCCTTGCGCAATGCAGACAAAGATGCACAGCCTTATCTCGGAAGCGAGCAGATCATAATAGCTGGCATCTTTACACTGTTTCCGCACATTGTAACCAATGGAAAAAAGGTGGCTTGATTTATCATACAAAAAATCCCATTCCATGTCGGCAAACGCATTGCATATCTGAGCAAGATTTTCGGATACAGTAATTAATTCGTCTGTCTTGCGAATTGATTTTTTTAAGGCAGCTTGCATTATTTCAAGCCAATGATTTTCATCTGAAGAATTACTATCCTTTTGCTTAGCATTCACCTCAGTCTGCAATTCTTTTGCCTTTTTTAAAAATTCAGTCCACGTAGTGTTTATATCGAGGGAAACGACAATATCTTTGAATACAGAAGGGGCCGACTGCAATAATAACCAGGGCGCAAAAATTTGAAGATGTTGATCTACCTGTTCTAATTGTGCAATAAGAAGTTGCTTCCATCGGTATGTTTCACTGTCTGGGTCGCATTTGAGTTTTACCGCTATGGGCTTCATTTTTTTCACTAAATCTTCGTGGAGTTTTTGGATATCATACAAAGCAGTTACTTCAGCATTACAGATTGTATCCAGATCATTGGCAAGTTGTTCCGGCAACATAATATTAGTATCGGATATCGTGTCAGTTAGTACACGAAATGTATCACGAAGCCCTTCGAATAACTTTATACTTATCGATTTTTGATGAGGCAATGCCAATAAACCTTGTCTTAGAACCAATAAATGGCCAGCAAGATTTCCGCTATCAACTGTAGAAATATATTTTGGCTGAAGCGGATGCAGTGTTTCCGTATCATACCAATTATAGAAATGGCCATTGTACCGTTCCATTTTCTTCATCGTATTGATCGAATTCCCTGTTCGCTCCATAAACTGGCTGGTAGTTATGTAACCAAAATCGTAGGCGCTTAAGTTGGCAAGCAATGACAGGCCAATATTGGTGGGAGAAGTGCGATGGGCTATTTGTTCTACAGGCTGTTCCTGGTAATTATCAGGCGGCAACCAGTTGTCGCTGGCAACAACGAAATGTTCGAAAAAACTCCAGGTTTTCCTGGTAAGCTTTTGAAGAAAAATATTTTGATCACTGGTAAGTATGGCAACCTGTTTCTCTAAAGGTTTACTTTCATACCAAGTAATAAACGGAGCAATGAACCACAACAACAATATAGGTCCTGCTATCAACAATTTTTCAGGTGAATAAATCGCTAAAGTCGCAGAGACAACTATCGTAAGAACGGGTTCAATCCACATCAATAGATAAGAGATTCGTAAGCCGGATTGGTCTGCTTGTATAGCGTGGGATGATGGATTCCACTCCAGCAACTTTTTTCCGGAAATAGCCATTCTCCAAAGCGTTCGCATTATTGCCCTCAAATTTGAAAATGCTTCATACGGAAGGCAAATGAGTGTGAACAAAGTTTTGACAGTAATGTCCCTGAGCTTCTGTAAAGAATTTATAACGTGGTGTGTTAATACAACATCTTTTGGCTTCCTGAAGGTATCCCAAACTGAGGTGATAAATATCGGGAAAACTATGATTACGGAAACTGCAATCGTCCAGAATAAAGCAGCCGGAAGAACAAGCCATGCGACCAACAATAATATTGTCAGCGCAATGGGCACCAGACTGCGCCGCATATTGTCAAATATTTTCCAGCGGGATAATGACGATATGGGATTTTTATACAAATGATTTTCCGGGCCCTTAACCCATGGTAAAATCCAGGAAAAAATCTGCCAGTCGCCACGTATCCAGCGCAACCGCATTTTCATATCTGCATTATAGGTTGTTGGATATTTCTCAAACAGTTGAACATCGCTTAGTAACCCTGAACGGATATAACAGCCTTCTAAAAGATCATGACTAAGAATGCGGTTTTCTAAAAACCGCTCATCAAGCACTTTTTGAAATATATCAACATCATAAATTCCTTTTCCAATATAGGAACCCTCGCCAAATAAATCCTGGTACACATCTGAAGATGCACGTGTATAAGGGTCAATGCCTGGTTCATTTCCGTGCATTCGCGTATACGGGGATCCGGTTATTTCCGGCAAGCTAACAGTTATCCTTGGCTGCAATATTCCATATCCTTTTGTTACCCGCTTCTTTTTTTCGTCATACCAGGCGCGGTTCATTGGATGTGCCATAGTTCCGATTAACTTCCATGCAGATCCGAGTGGCAATTGCGTGTCTGAATCTAGTGTAATTACATATTTTATTTTTGGGAAAACAGATTGATTACCTATGATCAACGAAAAATATTCTTTTGAAATTCCTCTTAATAAGACATTTAAATCTGACAATTTACCACGTTTTCTTTCGTAGCCCATCCATACATTCTCCTGCTGATTCCATTTTCGGGGCCGGTGAAAAAGAAAGAACAGATCACTATCTTCTCTTTGATATTTTTTATTCAGCGCTTCAATTCCATTCTTTACGGTATCTAAAAGTACCCGATCATCAGAAACCGTCTCAAACGAAGCATCTGTAAAATCTGTTAGTAATCCAAAATATAAATGTTCTTTCCTGTTTGCCAAAAACCTTACTTCCAGCGCTTCTACCAAATCTTCTATTTCAGTTACAGTCGTAAGCATTGCTGGTATTACAACCATCGTACTGGATGATTTAGGTATTTCCCCAGAGTAATCCATTCTCGGCAGGAGATTTGGCTTAACCAGTAACATAGCAAAAAAATTAACTACCGAAATGGCAAGCTGACTTGCACATATTAAGGCAAGAATATTAACCAACCCGAGCACCCATATGTTTTTGGTTTCTGTATGAACTTTAAAAACAATAGCTGCTCCTATGCCAGCGGTAATTAAAAAAATTAAAAATAGATAAACCGGGAAAGCATGCCTTTTAATACCCTGCTGAACCTTTTGCATACCAGTCACCTTCATGTTTGCCAACTTCTTTGTTTGTGCCTTACCCTCTCCTATTAGGTAGTACCCTACATGCGCAGCGCTTTGGTCACTTCCTGGCGGCGGTGCATTCCCTTGAACTAATTGTATAACAATACGGGCCACTTCCTCCTCTCTTAAATCGCTTTTCTTTGCAATGCTTTCCACAACATGACGATAGCGGTCACGGGTAGCAAAATCCATTAGCCCATAGAATCCGTCATTATCCTGTAACAATATTTGTTCAACAATGCTATGTGATTCAACAAAGGTTCTCCAATCCAGTGCTCCCAGTAACCGAAGACTTCCAATGCTGTTGCTTATAGAAACCTGGTCCGCAGCCTGTTTTTGATTTTCAGCATTTACCAATTCAGAACCTGTTAACCCGCTTCCGGATAATTGCTGTTCAAGCCAGTTAAGCACCAATGCCAGGTCAGTACCTTTTCCGTCTAACCGGCGAATTAATTCAGACACAAATGCACCCTTAATCGGCGGGTTCGATCTGGCCATATCGGAAAGCACCAGCATTAGTTCTTTAGGTGCTTTTTCTACAGTGTCAATCATTTTCTCAGTCCAGTAATCCGCCAGATTCCGGTCAACCTTATCAACTGCAATACGGCCAGATACCCGGCGAATATTTTCAATCAGCGCCAACCGGAGCATGATAGGTATAGACCACAATTCACCCAATTTTAAATTGGCAATTGTCTGATATGCAGCCACAAAACGGCCAAGGCTTTCGATATCAATCCTTCCATCACTATGAGAAATTATCTGGAGAACAATGTCATAACTGCGTGTAATACCTGTAGATGTGCCGTTTAAAAGCTGGGGTAAATCTTCGCTGTAATTTTTTGGAAAATGGGTTTTGGCGATTTGAATATGTTCTTCTACCAAGTAGAAATTGTCTATCAGCCATTCGCCAGCCGGCGTTACCTGGTATTTGTTTTGTATTGAATCTGTCAGCAGTTTTCGCACCTGCTGTAAAGTGTCTTCATTGTTTGCAAGCCGTTTCAGCAAATGATCTTTTGCAGGGATGGTACTTAATTTATGTCTTGTGGCCAGTGTTTTACCGAAAAGCTCCATTTGTTCAGTACTAAATAACTCTTCTCTAAGAGGTTCATCATTTAAATAGTTGAGATTAGTATCACCTACCTGGAAAAAGTTTCTCATATTGGAAATGAGCTCATGTGCAGCGGGAATCAATTTTAATTTCATATGTTCTTTAAATTCATCTATAATGCAGCATTGACAATCATTTTGCACCTCATCAATAATTTTTTATTTAGATGATCATTACTCAAAAAACTCCCAGCATAGATCTTATAAATATCTTCAGTGCCGGAAGGGCGTGCCGCAAACCACACGTTTTCCGATGTAACTTTTACGCCCTCTATTGATGCTTTGTTTCCCGGCGCATGGGTTAAAATAACTTTAATTTCTTCCCCGGTCAGCTATTTGTGTTTGATTTGTGAAGCGGAAAACTTTTTTAATTTCTCTTTTTGTTCAGGAGTTGTTTTTGCTTCAATACGGTCATAAAACGGTTCTCCAAATACTTTGGTCAGTTCATTATATATTACCCTCGGATCTTTTTTCATTTATGCCGTTATGTCAGCCGAGAGTAAAGAAGGTATAAATCCATCCTTATCTGCATTCCAGACACTTCCGTATAATCTAGAAAAAGAAGCACCGGCACTTTCTTCTCCAGAAAAACCAATGAGATGAATCCAACAAAACCTCGACCAACCATTTAAATCCAACAGGCACGTCATCAATCTTTCTTCCCAACTTTGCCGCCATTCGATCAATTAACTGAGTGGTAACAACCGTTTTACCAACAGCCGTTTTTTATCCCAATCCGGACTATGTTGAGGCAAATAATAAACTGCAAAAGATAAATAATTATCGGGATTTAACAAGCCTGTGCTTTTGGTAACAATTCCGCCGCGGTCATGATCGGTACACCGGCATAGAAAAAGCCGGCTGATATTTCCTGATTGTTTTTTGCTATCTTTTAACCCCTTCATTTTTTAGGCTTAGCGAAAGGTTGGGGTTTCATACGTATGGCTGCGCTTAGCTGTTCTTCGTATTCCTGAGGGAAACTTGCATTTGCGCTTCCCTGTTCAAGGTTCTTTTTTGATGTTACAGGTTCCTGTTTTATAGCCCCACTAGTTTCGTGTGATTTGTCCTTTTTATTCTTTTTCATTTTTATAATTTTATGTTAAATAGGTAATTTCTGTTTTAGATACTGATTGAACTTTGCAATGAGCTAAAGTTAAACCAAAGTACATGCTATCACATCGCTATTTCCTGAATTTTATGCGATTTGGCATCTTTGACAAATTGAAACAATTTACTGACACTTTCATCAATATTTTTACCCAAATAGATGCGTATGACTCTTCGTCCGTAGTTATCCAGCGAATGGAAATCGCCAAGTGCCTGAGCTTCATGTAAAGTGGCAAATCCAAATCTTTCTCACGGAATGGCTAAATTCTTTCCTATCATTGCTATTCATTATGTTATCGCTCTCAAATCACTTAATGAAATACTTTTTTCTACCATTGCAGCATTGTATTGACCCTGGCGTGCCGCCAAATCATGTTTTGCCCACTTATATAATAATTCCTGCGCCTCTTCCACATTCGCTTCCTGTCCTTTCCAAATATCTAATGCGGGTTGTTGAATAGCTCTTGCAAAAGAAAAGGCAACGATCCACGGCAAGTGGTTTTTAAACTTTGTGTGTATCGCATTCAAATGCGCAGCCGCATCTTCAGGCGATTGACCACCGGATAAAAATGCAATGGCAGGCACAGCCGCAGGAACGGATGCAAGTAAGCAATTCACAGTCGCCTCGGTAACTTCATCAATGGAGTTTTGCACAGGGCTTTCTGTTCCGGCAATTATCATGTTTGGCTTTAGAATCATTCCTTCCAGATCTATTCTATAAACGTACAGTTGATAGAAAGGAATTTCCAAAACCTTCACTGTTACATCAAAACATCGTTGTATATTATGATTACCGGCCATCAAGATCTCAGGCTCTACAATTGGTACAATATCTGCCTCCTGGCAAAGTGCTGCATAACGTGCAAGTGCATGTACATTGGCTTTAATACATGCCGTGGTTGGAATGTCATCGCCGATCGTAATTACGCCCCTCCACTTGGCAAAACGTGCGCCCATTGTTTTATACACTGATAAACGCTCACGTAAACCATCTAAACCTTCCGTAACTTTTTCATTGGCAAAACCAGCCATCGGATTAGCGCCTATGTCAACTTTAATTCCCGGTATAATTCCGGCTTTTACCAGTACCTCAGCCATTGGCACACCATCTCTTGTTTGCTGCCGGATAGTTTCATCATACAAAATGGCGCCGCCAATACTTTCATTCAAACAGGGCGTTGTAACAATCAGTTCACGATACTTGCGCCGCATTTCAATTGTTTGCGGAATACCTGCTGCGACAAAGCGTTTGTTACAAGTGGGATTACTTTCGTCCATTGCAAGCAGTCCTTTGCCATCAGCAAACAGTTGCTCAATGGTATCTCTTAATATGTGTGTAGTCATTTCATTTTTTTTGATCTTTCTTCCTTTCCAGTATGGCAACTTTGTTAAGACGTCGTAAGAATCGTTCTTTATTCTTAAACCTGGCATTTATAAGTACGTTCACCAATTCCCAGGCTAATGCAGGTACTAAGATGTTGCCACCTAAGCACATTATATTCGTGTTGTCGTCCTCGACCCCTGGTGGGCAGAGAAAGAATTGGTGATCAAAGCCGAACGGACGCGGGTAGTTTTATTGGCTGCAATACAAGCACCAACACCACTGTGGCAAATAGCTATGCCCTGTGTAACTTCCTCTTTGCCACTGCCATTGATACTGGAATAACAAAACCCCGATAATCATCGCCGGTATTGAGTTGAACAAGCACCGAAGTCTTTATCTTCGTAGCCGGCATTTTTGAGTAACACAACCAGTTGTTCTTCAAATCAAATCCCCATGATCAGATGCAATCCCTATAAATGTGTATTTTTCGCGCAGGGTTCGTAGTTCCTTCTTCTATGTTTTGTTGTGATTCCATTTCCAGTTAAGAATTTCAGGCATGTCTTTGCCATGTTCATTTACGTAATGTTTATGCTCTACCAGTTTGTCCTTCAGTTGTTGTTTCAGGTAAGCGCCCTTGCTGCCTAATTCCGGTAATCTGTCTATCACATCTATTACCAAATGAAAACGGTCAATATCATTTTGCACCCGCAAATCAAACGGAGTGGTAATTGTACCTTCTTCTTTGTACCCTCTTACATGAAGATTGCGGTTTGCACGGCGATAAGTGAGACGATGTACCAACCATGGATAACCGTGAAAATTAAAAATGATATGCTTGTCTTTAGTGAATATCGAATCGTAATCCTTTTCATTTAGTCCATGGGGATGCTCTGTGTATGGCTGCAGTTTCATGAGATCAACCACATTGATTACTCTTATTTTAACTTCGGGCAGGTGTTCTCTCAATATTGAAACGGCGGCCAGTAACTCAAGCGTAGGTGTATCACCGCAACAAGCCATCACTACATCCGGCTCAGAGCCCTGGTCATTGCTGGCCCATTGCCAGATACCAATGCCTTCGGTACAATGTACCACTGCCTCATCCATAGTAAGCCATTGCGGCAGTGGGTGTTTGCCTGCCACTACCACATTTACATAATGTCTGCTGCGCAAACAATGATCAAAAACAGACAACAAACAATTCGCATCCGGCGGCAAATAAACCCGTATAACATCTGCTTTCTTGGTAATGACATGATCCAAAAAACCGGGATCCTGGTGAGTAAAACCATTGTGATCCTGTTGCCAAACATGTGATGCCAATAAATAATTAAGTGATGCTATCTTCCTGCGCCAAGGTAATTCTAATGTAACCTTGAGCCACTTTGCATGCTGAGTAAACATTGAATCAACGATGCGGATAAATGCTTCATAGCTGTTGAACATTCCGTGACGACCGGTAAGCAAATAACCTTCAAGCCAGCCTTCACATTGATGTTCGCTCAGCATGGAATCCAGTACCTGTCCTGTTGGAGCAAGAAACTCGTCGTTCTTTTGTTCTCTTGCTTCCCATTGCCGGTTGGTGACTTCGAAAACAGCTCCCAATAAATTTGAAATCGTTTCATCAGGACCGAAAACACGGAAGTTATGATGATCATGATTTAGCTTTGCTACATCCCGCAGAAAATTTCCCAAAACCATTGTATCCTGACCATTTACTGCGCCAGGTGAAGTAACGTCTAGTGCATGATTGCGGAAATCAGGCATGATCAAATCATGCAAAAGCAGTCCTCCGTTCGCATGCGGATTTGATCCCATCCTGCGGTTACCCGTAGGTGCTAGTTCTGCCAGCTCTGCATTAAGCCTTCCGTTTTCATCAAAGAGTTCTTCGGCTTTATAACTTTTCATCCAACGCTCCAATTGTTCAACATGACCGGGATGATCTTCATCAACTAATATGGGCACCTGGTGCGAATGAAAAGTGCCTTCATTGGGTACACCATCCACTTCCTTTGGTCCCGTCCAACCTTTAGGTGAACTCAAGATGATCATTGGCCAGCGCGGCCTTGTATTATCATTAGCATCTCTTGCTCTTCCCTGGATCCGATGGATTTCCTCTATCGCTTTCTCCATAACAGAAGCCATCAATTGATGCATGGTTGCAGGATCATCGCCTTCTACAAAATAAGGTATCCATCCACAACCTCTATAAAATTGTTCTAACTCTTCACGCTCTATTCGTGCCATGATCGTTGGATTGCTGATTTTATAACCATTCAAATGAAGGATCGGCAGCACGGCCCCATCACTAACAGGATTTAAAAATTTATTAGAGTGCCACGCAGTAGCCAGAGGAGCTGTTTCTGCCTCTCCATCACCCACAATGCAGGCTACAATCAAACCAGGATTATCGAAGGCTGCGCCAAAAGCATGACTCAATGAATAACCTAATTCGCCACCTTCATGAATAGAACCGGGAGTTGTAGGCGCTACATGGCTGGAAATGCCTCCGGGAAAAGAGAATTGTTTGAATAATCTTTTTAACCCGGCTTCATCCTGCGTAATGTTGGGATATACTTCACTCCAGGTTCCTTCAAGGTAAACATTGCCCACTAATGCCGGACCGCCATGCCCAGGGCCAGCAATATAAAACATGTCGAGATCATATTTCTTAATGACCCGGTTCAGATGTACATAGATAAAATTCTGTCCTGGCGTGGTTCCCCAATGCCCAACCACTAAGGGTTTTACATGTTCCAGTTTTAGTGGCTCTTTTAAAAGTGGATTATCATAAAGATAAATCTGACCCACTGACAGGTAATTGGCTGCCCGCCAATATGCATTCATTTTATTTAAAAGTTCAGGGGACAAGTATTCTTTGTCAGTTTCAATTGATTGTGTTTCCATCATATTTTTTTTTTGAGCAATTAAAAATTCCAGTTCTAACCTTATCGTTTAATATTTAGGTTGCCTTACCTATGTAAAGGCAGATAAATTATGTTTCATTTTGGAATTGCCTTTTTCAAGAACTATTGTTAATTATCACGGTAAGTAGAAAAAAGCAGTGTTCTAAAGCCCATACTCAATGTGGAATATCAGCCTTTAAAGCAATCATTTGTCCCATTTAAAGTGAAACCGTTTGTTGGCTTGCTCAGAAGTTTATTTTCCCTTCCAATACCTGCACATGAATGTCTAGGTATGAAGAAATGATCATCATTACAGGCCGTTTTCATAATAATCATGAATTTCATTTTTTGCCTATTTCCTTTCTCAATAATTGGGCATTTATGGCTACTATTATTGTACTTAAACTCATAAATACAGCTCCAACTGCCGGACCTAAAACAAATCCCGCTTTGTATAAAATGCCGGCTGCCAATGGTATAGTAACTATATTATATCCGGTTGCCCAAATTAAGTTTTGAATCATCTTTTTGTAAGTGGCTTTTCCAAACAAAATAAGATTGGCAATATCCTGTGGATTGCTATTTACCAAAATAATATCAGCGGTTTCCGCGGCCACATCTGTACCAGAACCTATAGCTATGCCTACATCTGATTGTGCAAGTGCCGGAGCATCATTTACACCATCGCCGGTCATGGCAACAAATTCGCCTTTGCTTTGCAGATCCTTTACAATCTTCACTTTTTGATGTGGAAGCACTTCTGCAAAATATCCATCTAGGTCTAACTGATTGCTTACTGCCTTTGCTACTTTATCATTGTCGCCGGTTGCCATCAATACTTTTATACCATTTTTTTTGAATACTTTAATTGCTTCGGCGCTTTCGGGCCTTATTTCATCAGCCAGTGCAACGTATCCGGCAAGTTTTTCATCTATAATAATAAACACCACTGTCTCTGCTTCGCTCCTGTAGGCATCTTCGGGAACAGCAATGCTTTTATCTTTCAAATAACCAGGGCTTACTACTTTTACTTGTTTGCCTTCAACAATTGCTTCAACACCTTTGCCTGTAATTGCATTAAATTTTTCGGGTTTGGGAACACTGATCTTTTTATCTTTTGCTTTACGCACTATGCCAACAGCAATCGGGTGCTCTGAACTTTGTTCCAAGGCCACAGAAAGCCGTAACAATTCATCTTCTGAAAATTGTTTGTCAAGCGAAACAATCCGGGTAACTCCAAAATCACCTTTAGTGAGTGTTCCTGTTTTATCAAATAAAAGCGTGGTTATTTTTCGTGAGTCTTCAAAGGCAGTGCGGTTTCGTATTAATATCCCGTTTTGTGCAGATACAGCGGTAGAGATAGCAACTACCAAGGGAATCGCCAACCCCAATGCATGCGGACAGGCAATTACCATCACGGTTACCATACGCTCCAGTGCGAATACAAAAGGGAATCCCGGTATTAACCATGTAGCTAATGTTCCAAAACCAATGCCGAGAGCAATATAAGTAAGCCATTTCGCCGCTCTGTCAGAAAGGTTTTGCATTTTGGATTTTGACTTCTGCGCTTCTTCTACCAGCGTAATCACCTTATTTAGATAGCTGTCTTTACCCGTATGCTCTACTTTTACTTTAAGCGAGCCATTGCCATTTATAGAGCCACCTATTACTTTGTTTTCAATCTCTTTTTTTGCAGGTTTAGATTCTCCGGTTAGCATGGCTTCATTCAAATAACTGCTACCTTCTATTATGATACCATCAGCCGGTACTTTTTCACCCGGTTTGATCATAATTACATCATTTTGCGCCAGCACATCCAGTTTCACATCTTCAACCTGCCCATCTGGTTTTACCCGGTGAGCTTCAGCGGGCATCATACTCACCAGTAATTGCAAAGCCTTTGAAGCGCCAAGCACAGATTTCATTTCCAGCCAATGGCCGAGCAGCATAATTACTATAAGGGTACCTAGTTCCCAAAAAAAGTCAACTCCCGTCAACCCAAATACCGTAGCTGCACTATAGAAATAGGCTACGGAAATGGCCATAGCAATAAGAGTCATCATTCCCGGCGACGCTTTTTTTATTTCGCCCCAAAAGCCTTTCAGAAATGGCCAGCCACCCCAGAAATAAACGAATGATGAAAGTGCCAAAAGGATGTATTGATTGCCTGGCAATAAGAATTTATAACCAACGAACCCTTGGATCATTGGTGAGAAAACAAGAATGGGAATGGTAATAATCAAACACACCCAGAAACGTTTCCGGAAATCACGTATCATCATTTTATGATGGTCGTGCCCTGCCTTACCCATCGGTATAGGCCCATCATCCATCTTGGAATGTTCTTCTTTAGTCATGTTCATTTTTATCGAATCGTCTTTCTTTGAAGACTCATCTTCCGGCGATTCTTTTTTTGAAACATTGATTTTTCCAGTGTTCATTTGTGCGTGTTCCTCTTCGGTCATGTTCATTTTGTTCGAGTCTTTTTTCTCTGACGATTCATCCTTATTGGATCCTTTTCCCGAGGATGTTTCTTCTTTCTTTCCTTCTTTTGGAGATTCCTCTTTTGGTTTTTCGCCTGTCGGTTGCTCTTTCGGCGCTCCCTCTTTTGACGGCACTACTACAGGCGTATCAGCATTAGCATCTCCCGTTGTAGTCGAAACCTTTGGTTCGTCGCCTTCTGTGTTTATATTGATAGTAATTTTTGCCATAATAGTCAATTTGGTGTTTTTACACTTTTTGTGTAATCCCTTTAGAATCGGATATTTCTTTTTCTTAATTGTCTCATTTTTGAAGGACTACTTTTTTAAACCCCGTCTTTTTTTGAGTCATCTTTTCCGGAAGACTTCTCTTTGGATAATACGATTTACTGTTTAGCTACATCTTTTTCAAGATTTGCTTTATGCTCCTGATACTTACCCCCTTTTTCGGAAACGAAATTAGTTTTGTCATTTGCTATCCATCGAAAATCACATTTCTCAGCTCCGCCTGCAATGCTCCCTGTTCTCTTTAATTGCCCGCCCCATTGTTCAGCTAAAGGAAAATCCAGCTTGCACCAGGTATGATAGCAAACATCTCCAAGTCCAAATTTTTTAAAATATTCAGCGACATGGCAGCGAGTACAATTGAAAGCAATGATGTTTTTATCTGAACTTATGTCTTCCCAGCCAGGAGTTCGATCCGTCCGTCTTCTTTAAAAAATATATTTCCCGGATGAAGATCAGCATGGAACAATCCATCTGAGATGAACATTTTTAATTCCATTTCGACAAGCCTGATGTTCAGTTTGTCTTTTGCTTTTTTCGATAGTTTTTGCTCAACTTCTTTTAGGCGAAGACCTGAAACCCGTTCCATCGAAAGCAGTTTCTCGCTACTATAATCCAAATAAACCTTTGGAAATATTATATCATCCCAACCCTTGAAGTTATTCCTAAATCGCTCTATGGTTTCCGCTTCATGCGCAAAGTCCAACTCTTGTATTGTGTATCTTTTAAATTCCCGGAATCCCTTGATAAGATTTGCTCTTTTTACCTTTCGTGAAAATAAGAAGTTCAATATTGATATAATCCTGTCTAATGCATGTAAATCATCTAAAACCTTAGACCTTACATTAGGCCGCTGAACTTTTAGGGCAACTTGTTCGCCTGATTTTAGTATTGCAAAATGAACCTGGGACAGAGAGGCGGATGCTATCGGTTTTTCTTGAATGGATTGGAAAAGCTCTAGTAAGGATTGTCCTAACTCCGTTTCAATGACTTGTTTTGCTGAATCAAAATCAAAGGGGGGAACATTCTCCTGAAGCTTTTCAAGAGCGTTAATATATTGTGCTGGCAACAAATCAAGCCGGGTACTTAATATCTGCCCAAGTTTGATAAACGCAGGGCCCAAAGCGAGAATATCCGCTAAGAATTGTTCTGGCAGAAGAGAATTGTTTTTTTCGAGGTCACTTAGGCGGGAAAACCTTTTAAAAGCCTTGTGTTGCTTAATACCCTTTATAAAGATATTCCACTTAGTACTCATAATAATTCATTGTTCTTAAATTGCCAGCTGCTAATCTACATTATGGCTCATCGCATCCAGCGTTGAAATTGATGGCAATTTTGCCATAGTTGTCAATGTTATTCTGGTTTACACTTTATTTTGTAACGCTTTTTGAGAAAAGGCATTTCATTGATGAAATATCTTACCTTGAAAGTCTATTTTTCAGAGCCCATTTTTGCATGCTCCTTTTCGGTCATTTCCATTTTATTCGGGTCGTCTTTATCTGAAGATTTCTCTTTAGTTGAGGGCTTTTCAGAAACTACCTCTTTCCTTATTTCTTCTTTCGGAACTCCCTGTTTCGGTGCAGCTTTCTCCGAAAGTTTGGTTTTATCCGCAATCATTTTTGGATGTTCTTCTTCAGTCATGTCCATTTTGTTTGAGCCGTCTTTCTTTGGCGATTTATTTTCAGAAATAGTTTCCTCCTTTGTTTCTGTTTTTGGAGTTTCAACCTTTGGTGATTCTGTTTTTGGAACAGCGGTCGTAATATTGTCTGTAGTAGTGGTGACCTTGGGCTCGCTATTCTCAGAACCGGTTTTAATGTTTATAGTAATGTCTGTCATGTTTGTAAAGTTTATTGTAAAAGAAAATATTTATGAAATTTCATTTTTAATTGTTCAAGTGTTTCCACAATCGTATTTGCCTATAAATAGTTTCGGTACCACTTCTGATCTGCGGGAACAATTACCCACGTATTGTGTTTTCCCCGTCCATCAAGCACTGCTGATAGGCGCTCACATAATCATCCCATTTCAGTGTATTGCTGATTTTATCGCTCCCTTCCAGCGTGTCGGAAAGCATCGTCTTTCCGATCACATTGCACGATGCAGTTTGAGAAGCCCAACTGATTGCACTTAAATAATCAGCCACTTCGGGGGTGGCGTTTTTCGGGTCCAGTACCTTCCAGAATAACACCGCGCACACATCAACCAGCACAGTATCTTTTGTAAGCGTTTTTCCCGCTTTGAAAGATGTTGTGATCAAGCGAGTGTCAATCCAGTATGGGATGGTATCGATGACGGGAACTATAAAGAGCAATCCTGCCCCACGTAGAGACTTAAAATGGCCGACGCGCAATACTACGGCTTTGTCCCATGGATCAGCGATCTTGATTGCAGACGATATGACGAGAGCTATTACAATAAAAATTGCCGCAATGATGGCACTTTTTGCAATATTGGCATCGGCGTATGCGGAACGTGCCCATGCCAATCCGATACCAACGATTATTATAAACATAAACCCTGAAAATGGACTTTTACTTTTCATCTTGAAACTCGTATTATTCTTATGGCTGAGTTTAATTTTAAAAATAATACAATTGAAGGTCGCAGAATTATACGCTTTTTATGTTATACAATTATTTCAGTTTTTTACATAATTCACAGGTTTCTCATACTGTTTTCCTAAATCATGGTAAATAGTTTATTGATATTGCCAACGAGCCATTTGCTCAGGTAGATGAAAATTGTGAGACCATTTTATGCTGTCTTAAGGGGTAATTATTCTACAATACTTCTATAAGCCAGCAAAAATGGAATTACTGGGTAACCATTGATAAAATGGCTCTCGATAATTATAACCCTTGCCAGCATGGCTATCAGGAAATCAAAAAAAAGACGTCCAATGGTTTTAGCAGAAGGTATGGTTATTGCTCTGAATATTTTTACGAGTAGATATAAATCAATAATCCATTGACTTAGCGTTTAAACTGTAGTTGATATGTAATTGGAATCAGCGTTAAATTGAAATATATAGATCAGTAATTTGGCTGGCATAAATGGTGGAGGTTGCGTTGTAGCTGGTCACCTAAAAAATGAAATAAAATTACTTCGCGATATTTTTAATAATTTAAATTTAAAAATAAAATCAGATAAATTGGAATTAAGATGAAAACAGAAATTAGGGAAGCCAAAACCACCAAGTCTAATGCAGTTATTCCCGTTAAAAAGGTTATAGCAAATCCCTTGGTGAAAAGTGATTCGGTTAATAAGAAAGTGAAACCGTTAAAGAAGTCCTCCGCTATAATAGCTGCTTCGATGGGTCTTAGTGCCGTCAACCAGGTGAAAGCTAGATCATTAGCAGATGTTAAAGGATCAAGCGGACTTTCGAATGTAGGACCTGTCGTTTCCTATGAAGAGGAGGACTAGTCAAGTATTTATACTTGCAAATTAATTGGAACCTATTCAGGGAGCTGCTGAACTCATGGTAGTTTCATGGTAAATTTTACAGAAACCATTTTACTGGAAATGAATTAAAAGCTAAAAGGATTTGGTGGAGAATAAAAACACACTGATTTTTATTCTTTATACAGTTGAATCTTCTACTTTTGAATTTCAATTTTCCGGGAATGACTATTTATGTAAAAAACATGGTTTGTCCGCGCTGCATTTCAGCGGTCGGAAGATTATTGACCGGACTCGGCATAAAACCTTTGAGTGTTCAGCTCGGTGAAGTCATTCTTGAAAAGGATATGAACGCAAAACAAATGCATGCTTTTGCTTTGCAGCTGAAGGAATTGGGTTTCGAATTATTAGACAATGCGAGAAAACAACAAATTGAAAAAATAAAATCAATTATTATTGAGCATGTGCATTATAAAGAGGACGCAAAGTTTGCCCTGTCGGAAATATTGTCTAAGGCACTGCATAAAGAATATTCTCATTTGAGTAAGCTATTTTCTGAGACTGAAGGAATAACCATTGAACATTTTCTCATTCTTCAAAAAACCGAAAAGGTAAAGGAGATGCTGGCTTACAATGAAATGAATCTGAGTGAAATTGCTTTTAGATTACATTATAGCAGTGTGGCCCATCTCTCGGCACAGTTCAAAAGAGTCACTGGTTTAACGCCGTCTCAGTTTAAGGCACAGGGTATACAGCTCAGAAAGTCGCTGGATAGTGTAAAGCCCATTAATCTGTAAATATTTTCCACAATTGTATAACAATCCGGGGTCGAAGCCGGGGTAGCTTTGCTATATCGAAAAAGTTAAGATATGGCAGTTGCGGAAATGACTAGAAAAGTAGACGCCGGGGCAAAAACGGAACGAAAAAACTTTCCTGTACTTGGTATGTCCTGTGCGTCCTGTGCCGTCAGTTCGCAAACAATCTTAGAAGGCCAGCCAGGTGTTTTATATGCTGCAGTCAACTATGCCAATGCGACCGCACAGGTGGGATATAATACGAACATTACAACCCCCCGGAAATTAAAATCTGCCCTGCAGTCGATTGGTTATGATCTGGTGATTGAAGAGACCAAAGAGGCGATGAAAAATGTAGAAGAAAAAAAAGAAGCGTATTATAAATCCCTGAAACGAAAGACAGTTGGTTCTCTGCTGTTGACGATACCGACAGTTGTCATTAGGATGTTTTTGATGTCGGTGCCTTATGCCAATGATGCCATGTGGCTATTATCGACACCTGTAATTTTTCTTTTTGGAAAACAGTTTTTTATAAATGCCTGGAATCAGGCCCGATTTCGTTCTGCTAATATGGATACGCTGGTTGCGTTGAGTACGGGAGTGGCTTATATTTTCAGTGTTTTCAATACCTTATTTCCGGCCTATTGGGAACAGAGGGGACTACACTCTAATGTATATTTTGAAGCAGCATCGGTGGTTATCAGCTTTATCCTGCTGGGAAAATTGCTGGAAGAAAAAGCCAAGGGCAATACATCCTCCGCGCTGAAAAAGTTGATGGGATTACAGCCGAAAACTGTGACAATCATTCAGGCTAGCGGAACACAGGTAGAAATGCCTGTTTCTGAAATATTGGCAGGGAATATCATACGGATTAAACCCGGAGAAAGTGTTGCGATGGATGGTGTTCTCATTTCAGGTAATTCCTTTGTGGATGAAAGCATGATGAGTGGCGAACCCATTCCTGTTGAAAAGAAAATTCAGGATAGAGTATATGCAGGTACAATAAATCAGAAAGGCAGCTTTCAATTCAGGGCTGAAAAAGTGGGTGCTGATACGCTTCTGGCCCATATAATTAGAAAGGTTCAGGAAGCACAGGGAAGTAAAGCCCCCGTTCAGAAGCTGGTCGATAAAATCGCCGGTATCTTTGTTCCTATTGTGATATTAATCGCCGTCGCCAGTATGTTTGCGTGGATCATTCTGGGGGGGGTCAATGGCTTTACCCACGGCGTGCTTGCACTAGTGACTGTTTTAGTTGTTGCGTGTCCTTGTGCCCTGGGACTGGCTACGCCGACTGCGATTATGGCGGGTATTGGTAAAGGCGCAGAAAATGGGATTCTCATTAAAGATGCAGAAAGTCTTGAGCTGGCCAGAAAAATGGACGTGATCGTGCTGGATAAAACAGGGACTATTACAGAAGGTACACCAGTGGTAACCCATATCCTATGGTCTGAAAATGATGTTAGACTGCAGGATATTCTTGCTTCTTTGGAAAATCAGTCCGAGCATCCGTTAGCCGAATCAGTAATTCGTTACCTGGGTAAAACAAATTTTCTTCCGGTCAGTCAGTTTGTAAGCCTCACAGGTATGGGGGCGAAAGCTGTAGTTGATGGTCAGACCTATTTTGTTGGGAATGCTTCACTTTTGAAAGCAAACAGTATATCCATAAATGATGAACTTCTGGGGACGGCTGAGGAATGGATTAAAGCTGCTCAAACAGTCATATACCTCGCTGGTGAAAAGAATGCTCTTGCCGTAATAGCCATTGCAGATAGAGTCAAAGAATCTTCAAAAGAATCTGTCCGGCAACTAAAGGATGCGGGTATCGAAGTATTTATGTTAACTGGTGATAATCAACAGACCGCCGGGGCGATATCCGAGAAAGTGGGAATTGATCATTTTAAATCTGGTTTGTTACCTCATCAAAAGGCGGATTTTGTAAAAGAATTACAAAGCAAAGGTAAAGTCGTGGGCATGGTCGGGGATGGTATCAACGACAGCAATGCGCTGGCCCAGGCAAACATTAGTATTGCCATGGGAAAGGGATCTGACATTGCGATGGATGTTGCCGGAATGACGATTATTTCTTCCAATCTTTTAAAAGTTCCGCAGGCAATCCGGTTGTCAAAATTAACGGTCAATACAATCCGGCAAAATCTTTTCTGGGCTTTCATATATAATATCATTGGCATTCCCATTGCGGCTGGCATTCTTTATCCGGTAAATGGATTTTTACTCAATCCGATGATTGCCGGGGCGGCCATGGCGCTGAGCAGTGTCAGCGTGGTCAGTAATAGTTTAAGATTAAAATTTAAAACATTAACGGTAAATAAAATATAAGAATATGAGTACAATTCAATTTAAAACGAATATCAATTGTGGAGGCTGTATTGCAAGGGCAACTCCTGCATTAGATGAATCGGTGGGTCAGGGTAATTGGCTGGTAGATATACAAAATCCCGGTAAAGTGTTAACGGTAAATAGTGACACAATCGATGAAAGCCAGATAAAGACTGCTCTTAATAAGGCTGGCTTTAAGGCCGAAAAGATATAAGGGATATTTCGGTCTTGTATCTTTTTATGCAAAGGACCTCGCCGAATGGCACAATGATTCGTTTCGAACACTTATTATTAAATGTGCGTTATTTATTAAAAAATACAAAATTAATAGTTATGAAAATGTTTTTCGTTCTAATAACAATCGTTTCCTCATTTTCAGCAAATGCGGGTCTTCCCAGTTTTAATCAGAGTGTGGTATCTATAAACGATACTACTACCGAATCATCACTGCCTCAGTTACTCAGCCTTTACTACGACATCAAAGATGCATTAGTAGGGTCTGACGCTGCCAACGCCTCTGTAAAAGCAGCATCCCTGCTCAATGCCATTAATGGTATGGATATAAAAACGCTCACTAAAACCGAACAAGCTGCTTTTACTCCTTTGCAAGCTAAGCTGGCCTATGATGCGAGACATATTTCAGAAGTAAAAGATATCAGCCATCAGAGAGAGCATTTCGCAAATTTATCTCTGAATATGTATACGCTCGCAAAAAACGCCAAATTATCTGATCAGCCGGTTTATAAGGATTATTGTCCGATGAAAAAAGCGTATTGGCTCAGCAGCGCACAAACAATAAAGAACCCCTATTATGGAAATGCGATGCTAACCTGCGGAAAAGTTGATGAAACTTTAAAATAGGATGAGGCCTTCCGCAATCATTCTTTGTATACTTTTTACTGGTCTGTTCGCGAAAACGCAAAATCTCAAACCCGCTGATATCCCTGGTCGACCCCGTGTCGTCAGGTATGATTTATATGTGCGGGATACGTTGGTGAATTATTCCGGGAAAATGAAACATGCGATGGCCATCAATGGTACCATTCCCGGACCGGTCTTAACTTTTACCGAAGGAGATACGGCTGAAATTTACGTGCATAACCTGATGAAAGAGGAAACGGGTATTCATTGGCATGGGATCTTTCTGCCTAATCGTTTTGACGGGATTCCCTATCTGACACAGATGCCCATTATGCCCGGTAAAACTTTTTTATACCGGTTTCCGGTTATACAAACCGGAACCTATTGGTATCATTCACACATGGGTTTGCAGGAACAGGAAGGTCTTTATGGTGCATTGATATTGAATAAAAGAAATGAACCGAAAATCCCCACGGTTCCCATCGTGCTGAGTGACTGGACCGATATGCATCCAATGGAAGTACAGCGATCGCTGCATAGCCAGACCAACTGGTTTGCCATTGAAAAAGGAAGCACACAGAGCTATGGAGAAGCCATCCAAACGCATCATTTCAAAACCAAACTGATCAATGAATGGAAACGCATGAATGCTATGGACGTCAGCGATGTATATTACAATGCATTTCTTATAAACGGAAAAGTTGTCAGTGAACAACCGCAATTCAAAGCAGGCGATAAGGTCAGGTTGAGAATAATAAATGCGGGGGCGTCCAGTTATTTCTGGCTGAGTTATGCAGGAGGAAAAATAACGGTTGTAGCCAATGACGGCAATGAGGTGGAACCCCTGGAAGTTGACCGGCTGATCATCGCTGTAGCGGAAACCTATGATGTAATCGTAACCATTCCGGACGACATGAGTTATGAATTTCTGGTAACCCCGGAAGACAGAACAAAATCCGCTTCTCTTTGGCTGGGTACAGGAATGAAAATGCCAGCAGTAAAATTGCCAAAGCTCAAATACTTTGAAGGAATGCAGATGATGAATAAAATGATGGCGATGAATGGGGATATGAAACCAATGGAAGGCATGGAAATGCGTAATCAGACCATGGATATGAATGCAGTTATGTATCCGGAAATAACCGGCCCGGAAACCACAGGTAAAAAGTCTGCAGATAGCAGCGTTATGCCTGGCATGGATATGGCCAGCGAAAGCAATGATTTTATAACCCTGAATTATGGCATGTTGAGGGCAACGGAAAAAACCACGCTTCCAAATAGGCGTCTAAAGGAACTTGCCTTTACATTAACCGGAAATATGAACCGGTATGTATGGACACTGGATAATAAAACGGTTTCTGAATCGGAGAGAATCCTGATCAAAAAAGGGGAGAATGTCAGGATCATTCTGTATAATAATACGATGATGAGGCATCCCATGCATTTGCATGGCCATGATTTCCGGGTACTCAACGGACAGGGGCAATACGCGCCGTTAAAAAATGTACTGGATATTATGCCAATGGAAAAGGATACGATTGAATTTGCGGCGACAGAAAGTGGTGACTGGTTTTTTCATTGTCATATTCTCTATCATATGATGAGTGGGATGGGCCGGATTTTCCGTTATGAAAACTCGCCTCCAAATCCTGAAATACCCAACCCGGAATATGCGCAAAGAAAATTGTTCAGGGATGACCGGATGCCGTATCTGGCAGCCAGAGTGGGAATAGAAACGAATGGCACGGAGGGACAAATCAGGCTTTCGCAAACGCGCTGGCAACTCTCCACATTGTGGCATGTCGGATACAAGCCGGAAAATGGTTATGAAAGCGAAACCATGCTGGGAAGGTATCTTGGCAGAATGCAGTGGTGGTACCCTTATATCGGATACGACTATCATTATAAAACGGCCGGAGGACCGAATGATCTTTTTGGAACCGAAACTAAAAACATGTTTGGGCAGACAAGCAATAAAAACAACCGCAATACGGTGATAGCGGGTATTGCCTACCTGCTTCCTTTGTTGGTTGTTGCCGATTTCAGAATTGACGGACGGGGAAAATTACGCTTTCAGTTATCAAGAGAGGATGTGCCGGTTACTTCCAGACTCCGATTCAACTGGATGATCAATACCGATAAGGAATATACAGCCGGATTCAGGTATATCATCACAAAATACATTTCTGCTTCTACGCATTATGATAGTGATATGGGGTTCGGCGTTGGAGCAACATTCACTTATTGATGTAAGGATAAAGGGGGTAAATTATCTACGATACGATCACAGCAGCCGGACAGTTAGCTCATAGAAACCAATATCCGGATGTATTTGGGTTTAAAAACAGTGAATTTGTCAATTGTTGAATGAATTCCAGGCAATGAGCCAGGGGTATCATTATTGCATTAATAAGTCTTTAAACTAATTGATCATCAACAACTTAAATTTATGAAAAAGTTAATGAGTTCTACACTGATGTTACTTTTTACTAGTCTGGCAATGGCTCAAAGTGGTAAAATGAAAGATTGTATTATGATGAAAAATGACAGCATGATGGTTATGAAAGCTGGGAAATCCATGATGATGATGCATGATACTACGGTAGGTCACGGAACCATGGTTATGAAAAATGGCATGGTAAAAATGAAAGACGGCAGTACCCACATGATGAAAAATGGTGAATATTTAAAAAATGGAAAAGTAGAAATGTCTGACATGAAGGGAATGATGGATAAATAATTTAATTTTTTAGAAAACCGGATAAAAATAATAACAGTGTAAACATGATGCATAATAATTCGTGGGGCTGGGGTATGGGCTGGGGAGCCTGGATTATCCCGGTTTTTATCATCCTTGTGGTTGTCCTTATTTTGAGAGCCAAAGGAAAAAAATAATTCTTTATTGATAGAATCAGTATAATTCGATTTGCTGTAACGCTTAAACGGACATGGCTACGGGCATAAATCAATTGGCAAGTATTAATAGCAGATGAGGAAAATGGATCATTCGAAAATGGATATGCCTCCTGGAAATCATTCCAAAATGAAAATGGATAATATGCCAATGGGCATGGCCGGACATGATCACCACAAAATGATGATCGCTGATTTTAGGCGAAGATTTTATGTGGTGTCGGTGTAGAATGCAGGAAAGAGCGTGTTGGGATCATTATCGAGGTCATTCATAAATATGGCAGCACGGGAGAAAAAGGTGATGGAATGATTTATGTATTAGAGGTTCTTCAGGTTTTCAAAGTAAAAACTGAGACTGAAAGCCTGGAAGATATAGAACGAAATGTAAAGGAAAGTTAAAGCCTAACTAACCTTGATATCTTATAAAGTTTATCCATAATTGTGTAACATTAACGGGGCGAATAAGTGTTAACCTTATAATTCACTAAAAACAAAGATAATGACAAAGAGATATTTTATAGAAGGCATGAGCTGCAGTAGTTGCGTAGCCAAAGTGAAAGCGGCCTTAAAGAATATTGAAGGCGTAGAATCTGCAGAGGTACAACTGCAATCCCCGCAGGCAACGATTAAAATGGAAAGCGAGATTCCAACAAATATTTTTCAAGGTGCTTTATATAAAGCGGGCCATTATGAGATACATGAAGAGGAAAAACCCCAGCGATTACAAGCTAAAAAAGCACATTCGGGATGTTGTCGTTAAAACAAGTAAAATAAAATGAATTAATAATTTTAAATAGATCCGTTAGATAATCACAAAATAAAAAATCATCATATACAATTGTCAATTATTGGGGTTGCTATGTTTTGTTGAGCTCTTATATTTTTTGTCATCGCAAAAATTATGTTTATGCCCTCAGGTAAACGCAGAGGTATATTTAGGGACTTTGCAAAATTAAGAAGTAAAAAATCATATTAGAGAACTGAAAACATGGTATCAAAACAGTGAGCTTACATCCAATGATTTGGGACTAAAGAGTTTTAGTAAACATCTGCACATTTTTGAAAAAGACCTTCTCGCTAAAATTAATTAAGGAACTGATAAGAGAGGATAACCGGTTTTTACAACCTGCTTTCACAGAACTTAAAGAGAGATTCCTTGAAAAGTTGAAACTTAATTCCCTTTGACTATTTGTAAATAAAAATTAAGAATTAGAAGCTTAAGTTTCACGTAAAGTTAGAGAGAGCTATGAACAATTTGTCTCCCCTTACTTTCCTGCCGCCTTCAATTGCATTAATATTAGTGATCACATTTTATTTTTTACTTAAAAGACGAGTGTGTAATGTTTCAAATTTTAAACGCTTCTCTTTTCTGACAATTACTTTAGCATTCCTATTCAATTTTATATGGGAGATGGTGCAAATGCCTTTGTTCCAGGGAATGACTTTTAATGTAAAGGCAACTTTCTTTTGCACACTCGCTGCTGTGGCTGATGGAATTATGACACTTCTATTATACTTTGTTTTTGCCTTTATTTATAATGAACCCCTGTGGGCGAAAAATTTAACGGTATTGCAAACTATAGCTTTAATGATCTTAGGGGGTTTTGGAGCTATCATCGCAGAAGTCTGGCACACGTCCTTAGGAGATTGGGCGTATGCTGAAAGCATGCCTCTTCTTCCATTTGTAAATGTGGGTCTGTCGCCGATTCTTCAATTTATGATGCTGCCTGCAATAATTTATTATTTAAGTTTTAGGTCATTGAGATTTCTGTAAAGAAAATATTACATTCAAATATTCAAATGGCATAAGCTCATCGAACGGTTTATGACAAATCAACCTTACAGCTATATTGCAAATGAGATCGAGTGTACCGACTTCTTATAAACTGGATAATATTCTGAAGGCAGTATATTAGTTTTTGATTTGTTATAGTAAGAATAATCGAACGGAAACGACACTGAAAGCTGTGCTGAAATGTGTCATTAAAAGTGAACAGAAGCGGAGGAGAGTGTGAAGGAATAAGCGTATAATAAAAAATAAAACCTTGTAATCAAATGATTATCAAGGTTTTGTAGTGCCGGGGACTGGATTCGTTATGATTTGAAAATCAGCTATTGACGTGTTTTATGGGATTTCCTTTTAAAAATACTAAGTATTTAGTGATCACTGGATTACAAATGTGTGCTCATTTTAAAGAATTTTTTGATTGTGGAAAACGTTTTTTCTTTAGAATATATATTAGCATAGATCTATTATCTTCTGCCATTTTTTCATTGACAGAATTGTATCACGCAGAGCATGCTGATATAGTCGAGAATTTTCCGGGCTTCTTTGAGCGTGACTTCGTTTCCGGCGTCTTTTAAAATCTCTTGGTTTCGTTCTGCTGTTGACTTTTCCGCACGAACCATTTTGTTTTAAAAAGAAAAGCTCCCGAAGGAACTTTGGGGGTTTATCCCAGCCTTACCGATGGTATCGCTGGCGGGTTGCACTCCTGCAGAGCCCGCTTCCTTTTCCCATGGGCTTCTTTTTGCTAGAAGTGATTGAGGTGGACCATACTTCCGAAAAAAGTGCTGAAGGATGGCGTGTACCGGATGTACCGGTAGTTATGGAGGTCGCGCATGCATTTGTTATAGGTGACGCGCCCGCTGATCTTCGCGCGTAGCATGAGGGAGTCGCGTATTGCATGAACATTAGCGTTGCGTCTTAATCATAATCTGGAACTGTTAAAGTAAAGAATTTCAAAATCGAATACCGCAGAAACGTTGATCATGCGAAAAGCAGCGGGAGGTCGTTAAACCACCTTAGCAACATTCTACAAAATCCGCGATCATCTGTAATCTGTTTTTTAAAGTCCAAGGCTGATGAGGATTGCTTGATTCAACCAAGTCGATAAATGCGCCATATTCGGTGTCATGGTAACCACACGAAAAGTAGCCTGGTACGGAGACTTTGAATTTCAATACTCCTATTCAGAACTAACCAAGCGTGCATTGCATTGGACCCCGGACCTACAGGCGCTAAAAAAACTTGCAGAAGAGATTGCCGGAGAAACATTTAACTCAAATTCACTGATTGCATACTCTACCGCCCACAACAAGGGTCAATACCGCCCAGATTAACGTAACCTGAAGTACGAGCGTCCAACTAAATCATTCTTGCTAGTAATAATTCCTTAACATTGAGAAGTTTTTATACTTCAAAACTTCCAGATGGATCGACTTGCGGAGAGGTTATTTAAGTTTAATGAGGGTCGCGGTGAAAAATTAATACATTTTAAATACGAGGGGATGGCAGAGAATATGTTCCGGTTTTTTCGTGGAACGAACCATCTGTTCATGGAAGACCTTTTTGCGGAAAATAACCTTCCGCAAAGTCCCTCTGCCTGGATTTCAGGAGACCTTCATATAGAAAATTTTGGCAGTTTTAAAAGTGACAATCGTCTTGTTTATTTTGATCTGAATGATTTTGATGAAGGTGTTCTCGCTCCGCTTGCCATTGATCTCACACGGATGGTGGTAAGTATTTTCGTAGCGTTTGCTTCTCTTGGAATCGATGAGAAAAAAGCGCGGCATATGGGACGACTGTTTCTCACTTGCTATGCAAATACCCTCAAAAACGGAAAAGCGGATTATATTGAGCCGAAAACTGCCAAAGGACTCATATGCGACTTTCTAACTGCTGTCAGTAAGCGTAAACAAAAAGATATCCTCCATAAAAAAACTCAACTGCACAAAAACAAATTGGAAATCCTACTGGACGATCCAAAGCATATAGAACTTAAGAAATCACGAAAGAAAGAACTTACGGCCCATATTACCGAGTGGTTAAAAAATGACAGTTCTAGCCCTTATAATTATAAAGTGATAGACGCCGTATTCAGATTAGCCGGAACGGCGAGTATCGGCCTTGACCGATATGCTGTGTTATTAAAGTCGTCTAATAATACAGGTGAAAAATATCTGTTGCTGGATATTAAGGAAGCAATTCCCTCGAGTCTTGGACCTTATATATCTACAGCCCAGCCTAAGTGGGAAAATCAGGCTGAAAGGATCCTTTATATTCAGCGTTTGATGCAAAACCGCCCCCCCGCCCTGCTCAGTACAACTGTTTTTAACGATAAACCCTTCGTGATCCAGGAAATTCAGCCCACAAAAGATAAAATTAATTTTGAGCTTATTAAAAAGCAATACAGGTCAATTTACCAGGTAATTGCTGATATGGCCTCTTTAACAGCCTATGCACATTTAAGAAGCGCCGGAAGAGAAGGTTCTGCCGGTGCAGATGAGTTGATCTGTTTCGGTAAAAATGAAGCCTGGCGGGAGATGGTCTTTAATACTGCAATTGTCAATAACCTGGTCTTAAAGAATTATTACAATCGGTATATCGCTGATTTTAATGCTGGCATCTTTACAGCGCAACAGAAAAAGATTTTAGTTTTCTAATGTCTTAAATATATACTATGAATTTATTAACCGAAATATTTGGTCAGGGCAAGGATCTGACCGTAATTCAGATGACTTGTCGCGGGATCGTTGTATTGATGATTTCCCTGGTACTGATCAGAATCTCCGGCAGAAGATCATTTAGCCTTCATATGCCTTTGGATAATATTGTGACCATCATGCTAGGTGCCATTTTAAGCCGTGCAGTAGTGGGCGCTTCAGACTTTTTGGCGGTTATCGTATGTTCACTTGCGATCGTTTTGATGCACCGGGTATTGGCCTGGGCGATTGCGCACAGCAAGGTTTTTTCTAAATTAGTAGAAGGGGAAAAAATGCTTTTGTTCAGCGCCGGCAAATTTTCTAAGGTTCATATGGACAGAGGACTTGTCTGCAAGGAAGATGTTCTGCAAGTTGTCCGGAAGACTGCACTTACTGAAGATTTGAATAAAATAGAAACTATTTATATTGAGCGCAACGGGGAAATATCAGCAATAAAGAAATAGTAGCCCCCTGACCCGAATAAAGTAATAAATTTTGTCAGGCAATTTGAAATCAGACGTTCCCATCCATATGCATACCAGTAATAGAATGGCATGGTTTTTCGTTTGTGACTAAAGATCAATAATTAATCATTTTCACTAACGTCTCGTTTAAACTACCAGATTTTCAATTGATTATATAAAAGCTCTTTGACATCTTGATCGCTTGGTTTTTTAAGAAGCTGATTTATTGGTGTTTTATCCAGCAATGAACTTCCTAAAATTTGCAGTACTTCATACGAGGTATATTCAGTTTTTAGTCGTTGTCTGATTATGGCAACGAGTTTATAAGTGATGACCGCGATATACACTTGAGTCTTGACAGCGTTTTCCGTTGTTTCCCAGAATGATTTTATTTTTAAGTGCTGTTTAAGCCATTTGAAAAACAATTCTACTTTCCATCTATGCTTGTAAAGATCTGCAATCTCTTCGGCAGGCAGATGCAGGTTGTTGGTTAAAAACACAAAGTTGCGGGTTTGTTCTTCGTCATGGAACTTGATGCGTCTGATTTTTTCGGGATATTCTTTACTGGAATAAAATCCTTTGAGTTCGCCGGTTTGATCACATCGCACCCCCGTTCTTTTATCAACAACAGCAGAATATTGCCTCTTAAATTGCAGGTTATTTTTCGCCCGGATGACAAAAAATGATTTCGATTCATGTATTATGAAAAGCCGCTCAAAATCAAGGTAGGCTCTGTCAAAGACGTAGAAACTAACTGGTTCATAGACTATTTCATCCATTGCCTTTACATCATGAACAGACCCGGCAGTTAAATGCATAAATACCGGAATGGAGGTTCTTACATCATACTGGGTATGTAGTTTAACGGCTCCTTTAGCTCTTCGAAAAGTAGCCCAACAAAATACATTCAGGCATAGATCGATAGTGGTGGAGTCAAAAGCGTAAACAGCATTGGAAAAAGAAAATTGCGTTGAATCATCTGCGATACAAATCTTTCTTGCCTCTGCAATGAGATGGAAAGCAAAATCCTGATAAATCTTACAATCCCGCTTAGCATTTGATTTTCCGAGATTCGCTTTCGAAACTCCTTTACCAAATCCAAGATGATATGCCTTTGGTGAATGCGCATTGACAGTAAGTACCAGATCGCTCAAGCTATCTCTGTTGCTAAATTGCCCATACATCATACACAGCGTTTGATTCCAACAAGTAAAATGCCTGACACGATAGTCGCCACTATATCGGCCGACAATTGTATCAAAGGCTCGTTGAGGAAGAAATGAACAAATCTGCGCAAAAACATATTTACCATGATTCATAAACTTCCTGATTTCCAGAAAGTTATGTTTTTGACCAGTTCAAATCGTCACGGACCTAAATTCTCCTGAAATGCAGGCGTATCAAGACTTTCAAAGAACTACTTATGATCTTAACGAGACACTAATGAATCATTTTGTAAAATTAAATTATGAAAAGTACGGGAAAATATACCCGCGTGAAGCCTATGAAGAAATACGTGAGACCGACGCCTTTTTCGATACTTGGCCGGAGCGAAGTATCATTTAGGTTGATCCTGGCCCCGTTTTTCTGATAAACCGTAATGGAATTATAACCGTCGACCGCTACAAAAGCAGCTATCTAAACATCATTTCCGGAGAGGAGATAGAAGTCGCACAGGAGCCAAGACTATCTTCCAAAGCTCTTTGCGCGCCGTTTTTCCAGTAAAAGGGCTGCGTTCTTTTATTGCCAGGTTCACCCACCGCATAAACATCACACTGATCCTGAAACGACGATGGCACTAGCGCCTGAGCCGAAAATATTGGCCAGCAGTACCAGAACTGCATTCTTCCAATAGGCACCTCCGTAGATACATTCACTTCTGCATATCCGGCAATGTAAATATCAGACCCGGAAATTGTTATGGCACTCGAATAGGATGGAGCATTCGGAAACGCATATTTCTTAGCTTAAGAAAAATTTCTGTGGTTTGAATACAAAGTATTTCCGATATTCAAACCTTTTCTTCTCCGGTTCGTTAATCTTTGAGCAGAAAACCTTTAATATTAAATATGACACTGTTTATCACCTTTATTATATTTTGGTACGCGTCTCTTTTTTGTCAGACGTTCTTTCAACATCGGTACGCAGCGCACGGTGCATTTCAAATGAACAGATTCTGGG
>JBEPUT010000044.1:0-37387 GCA_041691395.1 Chitinophagaceae bacterium | reverse complement strand
AGATTTGATGACATACACTAGGTTTTTAGTGTATAGTCTTTTTAGGACGAGGCAGCAAACCGCAGTTACTTTCAAAAGATTGATAATAAGAAAAGGATTCCGCTCTTTTGCCAGGAATATAAATACCTGTGATTCAATCAATTAACTATTTTCGGGATTTTTGCCTGTACGATTTTTCCTTAAAAGGCGTTTCATATAGGATATTCATCCGTACCGTACTATCCGAACCCGAAAACAACCCTATGAAACACATAGATTATCTCTATTTCAATATCTATAACTATTTCTATACAGTAAGCCGCCAGCGCCAGAATGCCTATACCCGTATCCAGGCGATGTATTTATTCTCCCTCGGATCGGGAGGATGGTTGTTGATGCTGGAAGCGCTTTATTTACACCTGATCAGGCATTCCTGGTTTCCGTCAAAAGCGGAATCGACCACTTTTGCTGTTTCTCTGTATATGCTGACTGCTGTTCTCTTCCACCACATTTTTATTGTTAAAGATCGCGACCTGAAGATTTTCGGGAAATATGAAGCGTTCTCGAATCAAAATCCGAAAAAGAAGCGGCATTTGATTATTTCTGTCATCATTTTGTCAATACCTTATTTAGTCCTTTCCGCATGGGCTATTTTTTCTCCTAGACACTAAATGTCCAGGGCCTGATTGCCTGAATACCCCTTTTAACCTGAAAAAAGCAAAACCCCGCGCTTTCGTGCGGGGCTCCATGTTGCCCGACCTGGATTCGAACCAAGACAAACAGAGTCAGAGTCTGTCGTACTACCGTTATACTATCGGGCAGTAGCCGTGGGATTATTTCCTATCTTTATTTTTTCGGCTGCAAAGATAATGGAGGCATTTCAAATAGCCATTTGTTTTGAAGGCTCATAGAATTAGACTATTTAATTGATAATCATACACTTATGATTCATCTGCCAGTCATTTCACTTTTTTTCAAATTATTTCCTCATTAAAGTTACAATCCCTTCCCGGGCAGGTACTAATATATGAACGCTTTCAAGTTATTTTCGGATTCAACGCTGGTAGAGGCCATTAAAAACAAGAAGAACCTGAACGAGGCCGTTCTTCATCTATACCAGGAACATGCAGCGGTGGCCAGATCTTTTATTATGGGCAGGGGTGGAAGTGAGCAGGATGCGGACGATATTTTCCAGGAAACGGTGATTTCCTTTATAGATACCGTTCAGAAAGGAAAATTCAGATTTGAATCCGGCATCAGGACCTTTCTCATCTCCATATCGAAAAATCTCTGGCTGAATGAACTGAGAAAACGCCAGCGGTCAGACAACCGGGAAAAAATTTTTGAGACGAGCCGCGAGCAGGAAGATGCGGGAGTGAGTGAAGCGATTGGTGACCGGGAGTTGAAACAGCAGCTTCAGAAAATGCTGGATGGTCTCGGAGAATCCTGCAGAAAAATCCTCATCCTGTTTTATTATGAGAATTTACCGATGAAAGAAATAGTCAGCCATCTGCACTATGAAAATGAACAGGTGGTGAGAAACAAAAAATATAAATGCCTGCAGCAATTGACGGAGATGCTGAAAGAAAATCCGGTTGCGGCAAAACAAATTAACGAACTGATCAACAAATAGAAAGTCATGTTGCAGAATAACGAATTTTTACTGGTTGATTATCTGGACAACCACCTGTCCCAGGATGAAACGACCCGGGTAAATACCCTGATCCTGCACGATAAACAGGTTGCCACAGAATGGGAATTCCTGAAAATGGCCGTGGATGCGGTCGAGCTCGGAGCGATCCGGGAACAGGTGATGCAAGTCCGCCAGTCATTCAGCAACCAGGTACAACCCGCTACCGGATTTTCCGGCACCGTGGTACGCAATATGTACAGATCGGGTCTGCGCATTGCGGCCATATTAATCCTGGTACTGGGTGTATCGTTGGTTTATAAATACAGCACGGTAAATAATGCATCTGTTTTTCAACAGCAGTTTGCGGATTATTCGTTAGGCACCACGCGCGGTGAACATACTCAAAATGTGCTGGAAGAATCGTTTCGTAACAAAGACTGGAATGGGGTAACCACATTATTTAATCTGGAATCCGAAAAGACCAATAAAACTTATTTTCTTGCCGGTATGGCCGCGATGGAACAGAAAAATTACAAGACAGCCGTTTCCCGTTTTGAAAATATCCTGGCTGCCAACGCAAAGACGGGTGACAATTACTTTCAGGATGAGGCCCAATATTATGTGGCCCTGGCTTATCTGATGAACAATCAGGCCGATAAAGGAATAGCACTGCTCAATGAGATCAGGGGAAATAAAGATCACCAGTATTATGTGCTGGCCCGGCGGATATCATCTACTGACCTTAAAATCATAGCATTAAAAAACAAAAAATAATCCGGCTTATCATTTAACCTAAAGTGATTCTTTACATAAAGAATTCAACATATAAAATCCATGAAAAAACCAATACCGATCATCCGAAAATCCCTTGAAAAAACCAGATCCTGAAAAACCATAATATCTTACCCGGCAAGCATCCGGATTTCAGTCCATTTCCTAAGAAACAACCATTCAGATCCATTGAAATCCAAAATTGAAAAGTCGACGTATCCTTGAAAATACAGAGTAGGTTTAGACAACGTTATCCGTATAAGATCTTTAGCCATCTATGAAAACCGTCGACTTTCTTTTTTCCTTTTTAAAAAAATAAATGCCAAAAGGCAGCAACATAATCCGGCAACAGCCCAACCCAAAGGCTGTTTTTTTTTGTACAGGGCATCAGCATTTCCCGTTAATATGAGGTGTGACCAGTAAGCGGGGTTCCGGTATAAGGGATTTTTTTGAATAAAACTCAGTTTGGCCATCTGTAATGCCTTCGACTTGCTGTAGCCGACCTGCAGGTTGAGATGAAATTGTTTCAGTATCTCGCTGGTGGACCGGTCATCGGCCTTCCACAAACTGTTTACCGTGCTGGGGCAACCGGCGTACAGAAATGCCCGAGCAAAACTCATTGCTCCTTCGTTGCTGATCAATTGCCCACGACCCGTTTCACAGGCACTGATGATCACCAGCCGGCAGCTATCCATCCGGAGTCCGTACAGTTCATCCAGAAAAAGACAATCTCCCGCGCGCATACCCGATGCGGGATAAAAAGCAATATAAGAGGATCCCGGATCATTCATATCTGCCACTGCATGCGTAGCCAGGTGAATGATGGGATATTGGTTCATCGATTTAAGAAAGTTTTCTTTGGTGGCTTCCCGGTCTGAAAATTGTTTACCCGCAAGCAGAGAGATTTCTGTTTTTGAATCAGGTAACCGATCCAGGTAGCCCATGCCCTCCTCCTGAAGATCTGCTCCGTTGGCCGCAAAGGGAGCAAAAGACAGAACGGCACGGCTCAGATAATCAGGGTCCGGAATAAGACCCTTCTCCGTTATAAACCGCGAAGAAAACTGATAGCTAACGGAATGCTTTTCAATAAGCCTGGTGCCGAAAGCATCGGCTGGCAGGGATTCCAGAGGAAGAAGAAAAAACAGGCCGTCTGGAACCATGATCCAGTCTTCTTTGTTTCCCGCAATTTCTTCCAGTGGTTTAACCAACTGCTCGAATAATTTCTGTTCCAGATTTTTCGATCGGGTATGTTTTCCGGGTTCCGAAGATTGCAGGATCCGGATCCAGTCCCTGACATTTTTGCGTATGTTTTCTCCGTCATTTAACTGCAGATGCCGGAAAGAGGAGCGGGTAATAACAAATACCTGTACGGCATCTGCTGTATTGGACAAGCTGATGACCGCCTGGTTCCCGGCGAGGCTGTTTTGAATGGTTTTAACGGAAGGGTAATCTTCCTGGTATTTCAGCTGATAATACCGGTTGTTTTGCTCCATTTTTTTTTGAACCGCTGCGAGTTGTGTTTCATAATCCGATTTTTCGCCACTGATATTTACTGATGTTTCCGCATCATTCTTCTGATCGGCTATTATACTCAGACGGGCGATATTGAATTTGATATTTCTTTCCCGACGGATCAGGCTGTCTTCTTTATCTGAAAAAGAATGAAAATTCTGCTCCCTCAGATTGGAAGCCATCACCGAAGCCTTGTTTTTTTCGCTGATTAAAAAAGCATTTTCCAGGTAATGATCATCCGGGTAAAGCCGGTCCAATTCGAGGGCCACCCCTAATGCTTCTTTATATACTGCCTCGCTTTTTTGCTTCAGCAAAATTTTGGCATCATCCATTTCATAACTTCTTTCTATATAGGTAAGCAGGGAAAGCGTGCTATGGTAGGTATCTAAAGCCGATTTCAGGTCCTGACCTTCGCCCGATTTACGGTACAGCATCTTCCAGGCCGTTGCTTTTTTATACAATGCATCAAATAATCGGTAATAGGCAAAGGTTCCGGTAAAACCAGCCGGATTATTCCGTATCCGGTGATCCTTAAAATTCCCGGAAAATAGAATGATGGCTTCCTGATCGTGCTGAATGGCCGATTCCGGATCATTGCTGTAGAGATCCAGGTCCCCGGAGTATAATGCATTAATGCCGGCGTCGATCGTATTGGTCCGCAGATTTTTTTGTCCCGCGCGGAAACGGTTCAGCCAAATCAGGGCAGAATCGCTGTGACCGGATTCCAGCGCAACCCTGGCCATTTCGTTTAAAACCCCCGGTAGATGCGCCACGTCCACTTTACGGAAAGAAGCGAGCGCTTCCGGATATCGTTGCAGACCCGCATAGGCCCTCCCCCTGTTCAGATAGATCTGATCGGAGAAAAGTTTATAGGATAAAGCCGACTGATATATATTCAGCGCCTTGTCAAAAAGACCCAACCGGTAAAAGCAGGTGGCCATGTTTAATTGAACGCTCAGCGCATTTCTTTTATCCGTCAGACTTTTTTGTTGGATCAGGCTCAGCGCCTGCCTAAAATAATTGTTGGCCTGAAGATAATTTCCGTTGTCGTAATAGAGTACCCCCAGGGTATTGTATAATCGGACCTGGTCCTCCTTCTGCAACCCTTCTCCCGCGTCTGACTGCGCCTTCAGCAGGAAATAATTAGCAGAATCAAAATTGTTCTGATAGTAATATCCGGCACCGGCAAAAACATACATTTTTAATTTCCGGGACTTTTCGGTTGCATAGGCAAGCGCCCGGAGATAGTGCCGGGTAGCCTCTTCGAATTTTCCATACACTTCCAGCAGCACCCCCGATTTATAGAAGGACTGGAAAAAAATATCGTCTGCCAGGGGCTGCGTTCCTGGCGGCGTTGATTGGCGAATGACCAGCCGGAATCCGTTCAGGGCCGTACTGTCCGAAGCCGGGGTTGAATTGGGTAAATTGTAAAGACGGTCGGCCTTTGCAAATTCAGCAGATATGTTTTTTAATGAAAAAGCAGCCGGACCAGGATCTTTAAAGGAAAGGACAGCCAGGAAAGGCAGGATGAGGCAAAAAGCTTTCCCGGACATAATCTGAATTTACATTGGTTCAACTGTAACGTCCGGGAAAGGGCAATATTGTCAGATCAGAAACCCGTCAATTAAACCGGGTAATGATGATCAGCGGAGGTCTTGGGGAAGTATTGCTCTTGATGAGCAGCAAATTCTGCAGGGTGTTCATGAGTTTATTGGTAATGGAAGACAACAGAGAGGGCGGAATACCCGATTTTTTGTTGTAGAACATCAGTTTGACCTGGATCTTTTGCGGAGCGAAATTACTGTTATCGCTCAGCTTATAATAAATGGTTGTGTTCACAGTGGTACCATCCAGGGGCAGCAATCCGAAAAGACTGTTTTTCATGGTCTTTTTCAGGTCAATGAACCCGGTATGGTTATCAATTTCAACTCCCTGATTTTTGGCCGCGTTATTATAATCAAACTGACAGCCTGGTCCTCCTGAACTTCCGTTGCTGCTGCAGGGCGGAGTTCCGTATGGGTTGGCATTAAAATATGGCGCCGCAATCGTATCGCTCTCAGACAGTACATAAACGCTGTCCATATAGGCGGCTCCGCCTACGATCAACTGGGACAAACAGGTATCCGTAGTGCCTTCTTTTACAAAGCCAATCTGATACCGTGCTCCGGTTTCACTTTTCGTAAGGTCTATGGCACCGGAATGGGCATTGAGGGACAGTCCGCCGGGCCACGCGAAATAAGTTCCTGCCACGCCTGAATTGTTGACCGGAGAAATTACATAGTCCTGGCCGGTAACAGGCTGGGTATACACTATGGAATCACCATAATCAGGGGAATAGTTACATCCCATCATCGGGGATTGCGGATAAGGCACACTGGTGATATCCGTGGTCGACTTGGTGGAATCGGCATGACTCCTTGCAGAATCCACTTTTACCGGACTGGTGGGGGATGTGTCTATTGTATTAATTGTTTTCCTGCAGGCCAGTAAACAGATCAACGCCGAAATCAGGATCGCCGGGGCGATGGGTAGATTTTTTTTCATGGGTATTCGGGATCAGATGAATAATACTCAAACAAGATAAAAGTAAAAACCTCTAATTGCAAGGGTTTCCACGTTTATTTCCCGTAAAAATCCGGGTCATTGATGTTTGAACACTTAAGCAAAATATCCCCTAAAACCCTCCTTATCAGTCGTCCCGGTGAAGCAGGGCGATGTCAGTATATAGCCATATTTCCCATTCCGGGAATTAAGACCGCAGGACAATAGATGCCACATACTGTTGAACATGACCATTGGAAACATCGATGGTAAGGCTATTTCCGGTTGTATGGCACAGTTAGACGCCAGATCTGGGTTTAACTCATTATACCACCAGCACCCGGATACCCAATCCTTCCATTTTGCTTTTATGGTCGGGAAGAATACCCTTGTCGGTGATCACGGTATGGATCTTGTGAACGGGTGCAATAAAAGCGAAGCCCCTGCGCTGAAATTTGCTGGAATCCGTGACCACGATCACTTCCTTGGAAATTTCGATCATTACCTGGTTCAGGTGTGCCTCTTCCGGATTGGGGGTAGAGATGCCGAAATCAAGATCAAATCCGTCAACACCCAGGAAGAGCTTGTCGCAGAAATAATCCTTGAACCCGCGTTCCGCGAGAATACCCACCAGGGAAAGGGAATTCTTTTTTAAAATTCCACCCGGAACAATGGTATTGATATTTTTGAATTCTGCCAGTAAAACCGCTACGTTCAGGGCATTCGTGATCACGGTCAGCTCACTGAATTGTTTTAGATTCTTCGCGAGTTCAAAAGTGGTTGATCCGGAATCAATGATGATCGTTTGTCCATCTTCAATCAGCTCGGCCGCTTTTTTTCCGATTTCCCTTTTTTCCTGCAAATTTTTCTTTTTCTTGTCAGACAGTGGGAAATCCTCGTCCATATTATGCTGATCAATCCGGATAGCCCCGCCACGTGCCCGGATCAGCACCCGCTTTTTTTCGAGGTTTGCCAGATCGTTCCGAATGGTCACTCCCGTTACACCCAGGGATTCCACCAGCTCCTTTACATTAACCTGGCCATGTGTCCTGATCAGTTCAAGGATTTTTATTCTCCTGTTTACGGTTGACTTTCCTTCTCCTTTAATCATGGATGGTTCCACTTTATATTGAAAGTTTAAAATGAAGCTGACTTGCGATAATGCAACAAATAAACATAATAAACCAAAAGTAAAATATAAGTATTGAATAAAAGGTAATCATTCTTTTACTCCTGTTTTGCACCTTTAAAGCCCCGGATTCCGGATTATTTCTTTTATTTTACCTTATGATCACCCCTATCCTTTTTCCAACAATTATATATTTTACCTATAATTATTACGAAAAATAAATCTTTTTTCTTTTAATACCTAACTTTATCCTTTTGGCCCCAACAGCATTGATTTTAATACTTTATAAAACTGCCTTAAGAAATGAAGATGACAAACGCTTGTATCCCCCATTCCACTGCAAATAATCAAACCGGTTTCAAATGAAAATATATTTATTTCCAGGCTGTCTGGCCATCCTGATCCTAGCGTATTGTACAAGTCCTGAAAGCAAAAACGGTGCGTATCATATCGTGCCTACGGAAAATCCTGTTTTTTATCCGGATACAGTTTTTCATGGAACGGAAAATCTGTCATCTCCGAAATTTGCCGCCTTAAAAAAAACTTATCAGCTGGATACCGTATTTCACGGGGAAACGGACGAATTCAGGAGAATACTTTTGTTGCGACACTGGATAAAAAAACACATTCCCATCGACAACATAGGCCCATACCCCGGAGATGGTTCAGCAGAATCCATCATCAATGAAGGCATGAAAGGTCATGGATTTCACTGCGGCCACTATATGAAGGTTCAGAACGCGATTATGAATGCTTATGGATATGTAACCCGCTGTCTCGGTTCGGGCCCCGGCATAAAGGGCGGTCCCGATTTTCACCATGGCATGAATGAAATCTGGCTGAACAGCTATCACAAATGGTTTATGTCGGACAACAAATACGATGCGCATTTTGAAAAAGCCGGTATCCCCTTATCCGCACTGGAAATCAGGGATGAATTTCTGAAGAACGGAGCAAAGGATATACGCCCGGTGCAGGGTCCGGAAAGAAAGGAGGTGCCCTATGATACGATTGTAAAAAAATCCGTGGAACTGCTCGCACACACCTATACCTGGATTGAATGGAACGAAAGCGGAAGTCTGTATACGGACTGGCCGAAAGACAGTTCCATTATGATTATGTTTGAAGATGATTTTTTCAGAACCCACCAATGGATATGGGATGGAAAGCCGCATTGGGCCTATCATACATCCCATATGCGCCTCATCAGGGACCGCCGGGCCATCGAATGGACACCCAATACAATCACGGCTGAAGTCAGCATGGAGGGAGATAAGGCAAAAGTGCACCTGCGTTCACAAACGCCGAATCTGCAATCTTATCAGATGAAACAGACGGCAGATTCCGCGTGGGAGAATATACGGGATTCCATTAGTATTGCGCTGAAAAAGAAGCGGACCGAAATCGCATTCCGCGTCATAAACAAGGCCGCGGTGACGGGTATTCCCTATCGGCTGGTTTTTTCAAATTAGCGCGGGATTCAAAGAATCTAAATGAAACAAAAAACCTGGTTACTGTTTGCCCTGCTGGCCACGGCATTTTGCGGCGTATGGGGCGCCTTAATTGAAATACCGGAAAAAGCCGGATTTCCGGCCTCTCTGGGATATGTGGTATGGGCACTGACCATGATCATTCCCTGCATAGTCAGTTTGAAAATCATTCAATGGAAACTGGAAGTGCATGCGAAGGCGATCAGGTACGGACTGGCCATCGGATTACTGGGAGCTGCGGGACAACTGATTCTTTTTCAGGCATTGAAATCCGGGCCCGCTTACCTGGTTTTTCCGTTTGTCTCCTTATCACCGCTGATCACCATCCTGTTATCCATCTGGCTGCTGAAAGAAAGTGCTTCACGCAAGGCCTGGGCCGGAATCATCCTGGCACTCATCGCCATACCTTTGCTTTCCTATCAGCCGCCATCGGGCATTCATGCCGGAAATTATCTATGGATTCTGTATTCCCTGATTGTTTTTTTGCTTTGGGGAATTCAGGCCTATCTGATGAAAATTGCCAATGACGAGATGAAGGCAGAAAGTATTTTTTTTTTACATGATGGTGGCTGGCATCGCCCTGATTCCGGTGGCCATCTGGATGACTGATTTTTCTAGACCCATCAACTGGGGCATGAAAGGGCCCGCTGCAGCCGCCGGCATTCAGGTGCTGAATGCCATTGGTGCCCTGTTCATCGTTTATGCATTCCGCTATGGAAGGGCCATTATTGTGAGTCCGCTGGTGAACGCCGGTGCGCCTGTCATCACCATCATCCTGTCACTTGCTCTTTATAGTGTATTTCCACAATTGATAATCCTTACGGGCATGCTGCTGGCCATCACAGCGCTTTATCTGCTGGCCACCTGATCCATCTCATTATACTTATTTTTGCGGGGCACAAACCATGCGGATCCCATTCAAATTGCTTTTCCTGATATACGGATTATCACCGCTGGCAGGGAATAAACTGCCGGGCAGGCAAGTAAAAAAAATATATTTTTCGGGAAGGGCACAGGGTACTACTTATCACATCACTTATTATGACGCAGATACGTTGGTTTCGCAAAAACAAATCGACAGCATACTGGATATTTTGGACAATTCCTTATCCATATACAACCCCCATTCGCTGATCAGCCGGTTCAACCAGGCGCTGTTTTCTGTTACGCTGAACAAACATTTACTAACGGTGGTCCGCAGATCGCTGGAGATATATAAGGACAGCAAAGGCGTATCCGATATCAGCATCTATCCGTTGATGAAGATCTGGGGATTTGGTCCCGATCCCGGTTCGGGCAACCCTGACGCACAAACCATTCGATCCGCCAGGCGATGTGTGGGTTCCGACAAAATACGGATTCGCGGAAACCGGTTGATCAAGGATCTCCCCTGTGTTAAAATCGACGTAAACGGAATTGCCCAGGGTTACAGCGTCGATGTGATTGCTGACTTTTTCGAGAACCGGGGAATAAAAAATTATCTCGTGGAGATTGGCGGCGAATTACGCATTCGCGGAAGAAAACAACCCGGTGATGAAACGATGATAGTGGGCATTGAATCACCCGCGACCAATGAGTTGTCGCCCGAATCCATTCAGCAGTTGATCAGCATAAAAGAAGGGGCCCTGACCACCTCCGGAAATTACCGGAACTTCCATAAACAAAACGGAAAAACATTTTCCCACCTGATGGATCCCAAAACCGGGTATCCCTTTCAAAACGAACTGATCAGTGTAACAGTATGGGCAGCGAAAGCCGTGATCGCTGACGGTTATGACAATGTACTAATGGGTCTGGGATTGAAAAAAGCATTACATTTCTTAATGTCACGGCCCCATATGCAGGCTTATTTTATTTACCGTGATAAAAGCGGCCGCATAGCGGACACAGCCAGCAGCGGATTTTATAAATTCTGTGTACCGCAAGGCGGCCAAATAAATACAGACATAAGGTAAAAACTGAAATCATGGAATTAAAGGAAAGGATCAGACAACTGGCAGCGGACATACTGCCCAGGGTAATCGTGGACAGAAGACACCTTCATCAAAACCCTGAACTTTCATTCCGTGAATTCAAAACCGCAGCCTATGTCAAAAGCCGGCTCAATGAAATGGAAATTCCCTGGAAAGTTGTAACGGAAACCGGAATCGCAGCCCTGATAACCGGAGATCTGCCGTCCGGCGAAGTGGTAGCACTCCGTGCAGATATGGACGCGCTTCCCATAACGGAGATGAACAGCTGCACTTATGTGTCGGAAAATCCCGGTGTCATGCATGCGTGCGGACATGATGCCCATATGGCTTCTTTATTGGGCACTGCCTTCATCCTTAAAAAACTCACTCCGCATTTCGGAGGCACGGTTAAACTCATTTTTCAGCCGGGAGAAGAAATGCTTCCGGGAGGAGCTTCCCTGATGATCCGGGAAGGCGTACTCGAAGATCCGCATCCCGCGGCGGTATTTGGTCAGCATGTTATGCCCTCCCTCGAATCTGGAAAAGTCGCCATCCGTAAAGGGAAACACATGGCTTCCATGGATGAGATTATTGTCCGGGTAAAAGGAAAGGGCGGCCACGGGGCCCAGCCACACCTGAATATTGACCCGGTATCCATTACGGCACAGATCATCGTAGCCCTCCAGCAGGTCGTCAGCCGCATGGCGGATCCGACCATGCCTACGGTGTTGTCTTTCGGTAAAATGATTGCCAACGGAGCCATCAACATCATTCCGGATGAAGTGTATCTGGAAGGAACTTTCCGTACTTTTTCTGAGCTCTGGCGCAATGAGGCGCACCTCCGGATGAAAAAAATCGCGGAGTCGTTGGCAAGCGGCATGGGCGGATCCTGTGAATTTAAAATCGTAAAAGGATACCCGTTCCTGATCAATGAAGATAAACTTACAGAACAGGTGACGAATCTGGCCATGGATTACCTGGGGAAAGAAAATGTAATTCCGGCTGACCTGTGGATGGCCGCAGAAGACTTCTCGTATTATTCCCAGGAGCGCGATGCCTGTTTTTATTTACTCGGCGTGGGGAACAGCAAAAAAAACATCGGGGCTTCCCTGCACAGCCCCCATTTTGACATCGACGAAAATGCACTCTCCATCAGTACAGGACTCATGGCTTATATTGCTATCTCCCGTATGGGCAACAGATGAGCGCCGGAGGATTTTACCAGTCAGTATGCTCCTCAATGAAATGGATAAGGCTCCGGGCCATTTCCAGATGCTCTGCGGCATTTGGATGATCCGGGGTATTTTTGTATGGGAAAATATGCGTGTACACTTTTGAATCCTTTAGAGAAGCTGCTGCTGCTATATATTGTGGCCAGGGCGAACCCTGCCTGCTGGCATCCATATCGCCCAAAACGCAAATGATGTGCGCATCCGGATATTCAGCGCGTATCTTTTGAATGAAGCCGGCATAGGACCTGATGACAAAATCCGCGGAAGGTCTTTTTCTCCCAAACCGGTGAATGAATTCAGGGTGCCGGGGTACGTCAAAAAGCGCGCAATCATTCTGCAGGAGGTTAATCACCACAATGCCCGGTTTCCAGGCGGAAAAATTCCACCGGGTGGTTGAATCATACGGGTTTTTTCGGTTATACATATCCGTCATAATCATCGGAAACCAGCTCACCATCAGTCCGATGCCACTGCGGGCAATACAGCGGTAGTCTGCCTGAAAGTGGCGCGCCGTAACCGCGCCATAAGATTCATAGTTATCCTCCTCGCCATAGACCGATTTTTCCGGATACATGCCCGAACCCACGGTAATCGAGTTGCCGTAAAATTCGATGCGCTTCTTTTTCTCCGGAAGATCGCACACCCCGCCCCCACCGTTGATTTCAAAGCCATAAAAGCGGGTTATGCCACTCGGCCAGCCGTTCCTGCGGAAGAGTTCCACCGTATGCTCTCCCAGTGGGAGATGAGAAGCCAGCACATAATTTTTGCGGGTAGAGTCCAGTCGTATACAACGGAAACTGTCCTTATCCAACAGGATGTTGTAAAAATTCAGTCCGTGCTGATCCGATAAAACTGTGCTGATGCCGGTACCCCTGAATTTTATCCTGACAGACGAACCAGGCCAGTAGATTTCTTTTGCGCCATCCGGGGAATCACCCATCCGGCCCTCATACTGTATACGGGGATCTGAGACAGGCACCGGAATACCATCCGCCCCCAGTATAGAGGAAATGCGGAAGAAAAACGTAATAATTGTCAGAAGAATCTGTATTAGCCTGGTAGTCATATATCTAATCAAATTAAAACCCCTGTTATCAACCGCCTTCCCGACCGAACTCCTCTATAAAAAATTTTAGGAGAATCAAGCTCAAATGTATACGTATTAAAAAAGCAATAAACAGATTATGAAAATTTTTTTATAAATTCAAAAGAAAATGTAAGTATTTCAAAAATGGACCGGAAAGTCCAGTAACAGTGAATTTTTCACTAAAAAAAAGAACTAACTATTAAATAAAAAATATCATAACTTACTTTTTATTGTTTTTAGGGCCAAAATTATTTATATATACTTACTTATTACAAAATATTTGGCAATAAAAAATAAACGATTACTTTTGTTAAAACGTAAACCAGCTGATGTCTGAGAAAAGTGATAAGACAGCCTTAGCACCCATGGGTTTTCTGGAGATACCTTTGGGCGAGCTTAAAAGAATTGGGGGATTGGAAACGGCCAGGGAAATTTCTCAGCAACCGGCATTGTGGAGAAAGACCTGGAAATTGGTTTCTGAAAAAAAAGAGGAACTAAAAAGCTTTCTGAACAGCGCCTACAGCATTGATAACCTTGAAATTATACTTACGGGCGCAGGCACATCCGCTTTTATAGGAAACATTCTTCACGGGTATTTCCAGAAAAATACCCAAAAGAGCACGATTCCCCTTTCCACCACCGATATTTTAACCCATCCCGAACTTTATTTCCAGGGTAAAACCATTCTGCTGATTTCATTTGCCCGATCGGGAAACAGTCCGGAAAGCCTGGCCACCGTTAACCTGGCCAATTACTACTGCACCCGGGTTTTTCATCTGATCATATGCTGCAACCCGAATGGCCAGCTGGCCAGGGTTAAACAAGACCAGAACAACTTTATTTTTTTAATGCCCACCGAAGCCGAGGACCTGAGCGTGGCGATGACCGGAAGTTTTACTTCCATGCTGCTGGCAGGCCTGCTGATTTCGCGGCTGGACGAATTGGATACCCTTAAAGATCAGTTGCTGCGGCTTATCCGGTACGGAGAAAATTTCATCCGGAACTATACGTCCAAACTCAGGGAAGTGGCTGCCCTGTATTTCGACCGCGCTGTGTTCTTAGGTTCCGGCCCCCTGCAGGGAGCAGCGAAAGAATCCGATTTAAAACTACAGGAATTTACCGGGGGCATGGTGATCGGCAAACATGATTCGTTCCTGGGTTTCCGGCATGGACCAAAAGTAATCATCACCCCTGCCACCCTGCTGGTATATTTATTCTCCAACAACGAATACGTTCACCGTTATGAAACCGATCTGGTGAACTCCGTCAACAAGGGGGAACGCGGCCGCTGCCAGATCGGCATTTCCGAATCCCCGCTGGAAGAGGATGGTTTAGATTTAAATCTTTATTTTGCCGACGATGAAGGCTCTATTGAAGAAGAATTTTTATCCGTATGCAGTGTGCTGCCCGCACAACTGATTGGCTTTTTCAAGTCCATTCACCTGGGGCTGAAACCCGATAATTCGGCTGAAAACGGCACCATTACCCGCGTCGTGGAGGGCGTGATCATTTATCCGAAAGACAACCAAATTATTGCCGGCAACTGATCCTGTTTTTTTCAGGGGCAGCTTCCTGAAATCCTTCACCTGCATCCTCATTAAAATGGTATTACCATACATGCATACGGAAAATAAAATTGATGTGCTTGTTGTAGGCGAACTGAACGTGGACCTGATCCTCAACGGAATTGGCGCGCTTCCAGCGATTGGGAAAGAAATCCTGGCGTCCGGCATGACGCTGACCCTCGGAAGTTCTTCGGCCATTTTCGCCAGCAACCTCAGCAGCCTGGGATCAAAGGTTTCCTTTGCCGGTAAAATCGGAAATGATCTTTTCGGAAACCTGGTACTGGAAAGTTTGCACGAAAAAGGGGTTAATACGGATCTTATTCATCAAAGCGATGATCTGCATACCGGGGCCACGGTGGTGCTCAACTACCAGGAAAACAGGGCCATGATCACCCATCCGGGCGCTATGGAGCATTTGCAAAGCCATGAAATACCAAAAGAAAAAATAGTCAGTGCCAAACACCTGCACCTCTCTTCCTATTTTCTTCAGAAGGGCATGATCAAAAATATGGCCTCCTTTTTCCGGGAGGCAAAGCAATGCGGGCTGACTACTTCCCTGGACCCCCAGTGGGACCCCGAAGAAAAATGGGAAATGAATCTGCAGGAACTCCTGCCCTGGGTTGACGTTTTTCTGCCCAATGAAGAAGAACTGCTCAACCTGACTCGTCAGCCAACCTTGGAGGCCGCCCTCGATATGCTTTCCGCATTTGCCAACTGCGTGGTTGTAAAATTGGGCAACCGCGGGAGCCTTTACGTTAACCGGGGGGAACGAAAACTCCTTCCGGCTTTTCACAACAGGTCGGTGGTAGATGCCATCGGAGCCGGGGACAGTTTTAATGCCGGGTTCATCCACCAGTTTATTCAGGGTGCTGAACCGGGAGTCTGTCAGCGGTTCGGCAATCTGGTCGCCGCCATTTCCACAACAGCAGCGGGTGGTACCGGCGCATTCCGGGATATTCATCACAAAATTCAAAATGCCGGCAATTTATATGGATTCCGTTAAGAAAATAAAACTGGCAGAAAAGCTTAAAACGATGCAGGCGCGCAAATCGGCCCTGCTCGCAACCAATTTTTATAATTTTGAAACCCTTCAGGGCGTATTGCTGGCCGCCAAAAACCGCAAACTGCCACTGATCCTCCAGCTTACCCAAAGTTCACTGGACTATATGCGCTTGCCCATTGCCGTTAGCATGGCGAGGGCCGCGCTCCGGGAATATGGCGTGGAGGGATGGATCCACCTGGATCATTCCGGGTCCTACGAATCAATACAGCGTTGCCTGGATGCCGGTTTTGATTCGGTGATGATCGATGCCAGCGAAAAAAGCCTGGCAGAAAATATAGCCAGCACACGCCGCGTAGTGCAACTGGCAGCCGGCTATGGGGCCTGCGTGGAAGCCGAATTGGGTTATGTGGCCAAACTGGGTCAGTCAACCGAGAAAACAGGATTTACAGAACCGGAGGAAGCGCGTTATTTTGTGCAGGAGACGGGCATTGACGCCCTGGCAGTAGCGATTGGGTCATCCCATGGATTTTACAGGGAGGAGCCCAAGCTGGATCTGGAGCGGCTTAGCCACATCCACGCCATCACCGATGCCGCCCTGGTGCTGCATGGAAGTTCAGGCATTCCCAGCGCCTCCGTAAAGGAAGCGGTTAACCGCGGCATCTGTAAAATAAACCTCGCCACAGAAATAAAAAACATCTTTATGCTCAGCCTGAAGAAGGCACTCACGCAGACGGATGAGATCGACCTCCGCAAAGTATTTCCGCCGGCCACGGAGGCTATTGTCCGGCTCGTGGAAGAAAAATTAATCATCGCAGAAAATAAATAGTATGACAAAAAATAAGTATCCCATGATAGGCTGTTTTTTTTGCCTGATGTTTTTCAGCCGCTGTGGAGGGCCCGGACAGGAAAAACAGGAAAGTCAATTTTATACGCAGGCCGACTACTATACCACTAAAAAAGCGGATACCCACGTCCACATCAATACGGCCCAAACCTACTTCATCACGTTCTCGGCGAAGGAGAATTTCCGGTTGATCGACCTGAACGTGGATGCCCCGGGATATCCGACGATCGAGCAGCAACGGAGTTTTCTCATCCGGCACATCAAAGAATTCCCGGACGAACTTTGCTTTTGCACCACTTTCCGGACAGACAACGGCTTTGAAGATGCGGACTGGCAAAAAAGGACGATCGACTATCTGAAGTCTTCTTTCGACAGCGGAGCCATCGGCGTAAAAGTGTGGAAGAATATCGGGATGAGCCTGAAAAATAAAAAAGGAGAATTCGTGATGATCGACGATCCCCGCTTTGATCCGGTCATTGATTTCATTTCACAATCCGGAAAAACCCTTGTCGGCCATCTCGGAGAACCAAAAAATTGCTGGCTTCCGCTAAATGAGATGACCGTAAATAACGACAGGGCATACTTTAAGGAACACCCGGAATATCACATGTATCTTCATCCGGAATATCCTACCTATCAGAACCAGATTGACGCGCGGGATCACATGCTGAGAAAACATCCGGGCCTGCGTTTCGACGGGGCCCACCTGGCCAGCCTGGAATGGAGTGTGGATGAACTGGCAAAACGGCTGGACAGCTTTCCGAACATGGCCGTGGATATGGCCGAACGCGTTTGCCACCTGCAATACCAGTGTATTCAAAACTATCAGAAGGTTCGTGATTTTGTGATCAAATACCAGGACAGGCTGTTGTACGCCACAGATCTGGAAGTGAACGACAGCACGGATTCAACGGAAGCCAAGAAACACATCCACGACACCCGCTTTGGACACTGGAAATTCTTTATTTCGGATTCCGTCATGACCACGCCGGAAGTGAACGGATCCTTCCGTGGCCTGCATCTTCCTAAAGAAGTAGTGGATAAAATCTATCTGAAGAATGCCGAAAAATGGTTTCCGACCTTCAATAAAAACTAACCGGATGAAATTCCTTATTATTATAGCAGGTTCCTTATTATCAGCATTGGCCGGCAATGCCCAAAAACACGGCGAAAACGCGGCTTTACATATAAAGCAATGCGCGGACTTTACCCTGACCGGCAACGGATCGGATCGGACATGGAATTTAGCCGCCTGGATAAATATACCGGTGCGCACCAACACAAAGGTTCATTTTGAAACAAAAGTGAAAATATTATACTCTCCCTCCGGCCTTTATTTTCTTTTTTCCTGCCAGGACAGCATACTCACCGCCACCATGCAATCGGATTTTCTGGATCTCTGGAATGAGGATGTGGTGGAAGTCTTTCTGCAGCCGGATCAAAAAAGACCCGCCTATCTGGAATACGAGCTTTCCCCGCTCAATTTTGAATTGCCCATCAGCATTTATAACGAGGGCGGAAAACTCAATAGCTGGATCCCCTTTCATTATGAAGGGGACCGGCGAACCCGTCATGCCGTTTCCATACAGGGCGGAGAAAAAAAACCCCATGCCGCTGTAAGCGGCTGGCTTGCCGAGTTTTTCATTCCATATAAACTGATGCGTCTCTTAACAGACCCTCCCTCCATCGGCACCCGCTGGAAGGCCAATTTGTACCGGATCGATTACGATCATGGTGAAACCCTTTTTTCATGGAGACCCACCAGCGGAAACTTTCATGAATATGAAAAATTCGGGGATCTGGTTTTTGATTAGGAAAAATAAGTGGACGGTAGTTATGAAAAATAAATATGCATCGCGGAATATCACAGCGACCATTTTGCTTTTCGCCGGCTGCCTCTTCTCTTGTTCGTCACCAAAACCCTCGACCCGCACAACCATTGGGAAAGATGGGAATATCCAAACGATCCGTATCCCGGAAAATGCCGGTCCGGTTATCCGGATGGCCGCCGCTGAATTACAGCGCTACCTGCAAAAGATCACAAAGGAAAAGCTGAATATCCAAACGGATTCCGGATCATCCGCAGCAGCTGGTGATATCCAATTGGAACTGACCGCCGATACCGCTTTGCAATGGGATGGATTTAAAACCAGCATCCACCCGGATCAAATCAGTCTCTCGTCAAACCAGTCACGCGGATTATTATATGCAGTGTACGACCTGCTTGAGAAATCAGGCTGTTCATTTGTGTATCCGGGAGAAAATGAAGAAGTCGTTCCGCAAAAGGAACAAATTATATTTCAGTCCGAAACAAAAATCAGTAACCCCATACTGGAACATCGCGGCCTGGCTCCATACGGATTACAGGCCAGCAGTGTTAAGCTGGGCGCGGATTTTATCAGCTGGATGGCCAAAAATAAATTTAACTATATCCTAGTATCGGAAGACCGGCCCAGTGACAGTGACGGCCCCGCCCATGGCTCCGTTTGGAAAGAAGTGACCAAAACGCTTCTTCCCGAATTGCAAAAAAGAGGATTCATCATTGAAATGAGCGAGCATTGTGCACCGGTATTTTTCCCCCGGACCCTTTTCCGGCAGCATCCCGACTGGTTTGCGCTGAATCATGGCAGGCGCCAGATCGGCAAGCCGCCCTATTCCGGCCAGATGTGCTATTCCAACCCGGCCGCGGTTGACTTTTATGCCAATGCTATCGCCGCTTATGCGGTAAAGCATCCGGAATTTCATGTAATCGGAACCTGGCCATTGGATGGCGGGCAATACTGCGAATGTAAAAACTGCAGGGACCCGAATACCGTTTTCAAAGCAGCTATGCGGGTTGCCGAAAAAGTAAAAGCGGTGCGACCGGATATGGTCGTGGAACACCTCGCTTACCAGCCGCAGACTTACGGCCCTCCGCCGATGGATAATATCCCCTCTAATATGTCCGTACTCTGGTGCCCGGAAAATAAGTTGTATGACCTGCAAAAACAATGGGTGACCAAAGCAAAAAATGCGGGCGGTGTTGAACTGTTTGAATACCTGATGGGCGACAATTACCACAGCAGGGCCAATGTATGGCTAAAGCCTTCTTTTTCCGCCTCCTTACCGGCTCAGGCCAGGTATCGGGGATTCCGCGGCGTCATCTCTCTTTTTCTTCCGATGCAAAACTGGTGGCGCGCTGCTTTCAACAACTGGTTTTTCGCGAAAGCCTGCTGGAACCAACACCTGGATATTGCTGAAACGGTGCATCAATATTGCAAGGATTATTATCCGGAGCATCCTGATCAGGTGGATACTATATTCAACAGGCTATTTACAGGTTTCCAGCCCGAACCCTATTCCATTCCGGAACCGGGTCGCATGGCCAGGCTGGACAGTATGCGGACCAGCAGCGGGGACATCTTAAAAAACTTGGATGATCTGCTGCATGCCAGTCGGGATTCGGTGGAAACCGTGCGTCTTCGTCGAATAAAATCCTATGTTGAATATTCGGAATGGTATGCCGAGGCATTTCAAAAAGGCAAAAAAAGCGAATTGCAAAAACTCGTGAAATATTCAGAGGACCATCCCGACCAGCAAATGGTGCTGATGTATCCAGGTTATATCCGTTGGCGTCTGGAAGAATTTCTGAATAAGTAATCTGTAAAGCAAAATCACCACTCATGAAAAAACAATTGCTTTTCTGCTTGCTGTCCGGCGGTCTGCTGATCTTCTCCGCGTGTCGCAATCAGAAACCCTTTCATCGATTAACGGAAAACAATCCCGTTCCAGTATTCAATACGCTTTTTGTCCGTTACGAAGATTTACGTTCCCCCAAATTTGCAGCCTTGAAGGAAAAGTATCGTTTGGATACGATCTTTCACGGCGAAACCGATGAATTCAAAAGGATCCTTTTGCTGCGGCATTGGATAAACAAAACGATTCCGATTGACAACCAGGGTCCTTATCCCGGGGATAATTCAGCCGAATCCACACTGGACGAAGCTTTGCTGGGGCATGGATTTCATTGCGGCTATTTCATGCTGGTGCAGGATGCCATCCTGAACGCCTACGGATACGTTACCCGCTGCGTATTGGCGGATGTTGGCGTACCGGTTGATCCTGTGGCCGGAGAGGGGCATCATGCCGTCAATGAGGTATGGTCAAACCAATTTCAAAAATGGTTTTTGTCCGACGCGAAATACGACTATCATTTTGAAAAAAATGGTGTTCCGCTCTCGGCCCTGGAAGTAAGGGATGAATTTCTGAAAAACAAAGCGGCGGATATTCAATTGATGAAAGGACCGGACCGCGTACCGACAGTCACCTATCCGGAACTCAAAAACAGGAGCAAGGCCTTATTTGCGCAGATTTATACCTGGCTGAGCTGGGCAAAATACCTGGACCGTTACAGTGGCTGGCCCGATTGCCCTTCCGACACGATGTATATGTATGACGATGCCTATTTCAAAACACACACCTGGTATTATAATGGAAAACCGCATTGGGCATACCATACCGCTTTTCTGAATCTTGTTCAGGACAGAAAACAAATAGAGTGGACGCCGAATACCCTGTCTGCCGTGGTAAATATTTCCGGCGGCGATCAGGCACAGATCCATCTGCGGTCCAATACGCCAAATTTTAAAACCTATCAGCTTAGAATCATTCCGGATACAAACTGGCGCGATATTCCGGATGCCATTGACCTGACATTAACCAGTGACCGGGAAGAAATGGTATTCAGGGCGATGAATCTCGCTTTGGTAGCCGGCCCCGAATTCCGGTTAAAATTTGAACGCTGAGGGAGGAGTCCTCACCGTTGCTGCAGGCCGTCGCCCTGTAAGAAATATTCAAAAAAAAGAAAAACCTTTTCATTAGAATCTGCATCCGGTGCATGTTCCCGGCGGTTGGTCATGCCCACCCGGTTGGAATAACCGAGCAGTTTATTTACGGCGATCGCCTGGTTGAGCGGAATCCAACGGGTAATAGCATCTTCAGAACCGCCCGAAACCAGGAAGGGCCTCGGCGCCATGAGCGCATGCAGTTCCTGCAGGTCGTGCCCGCCGGCAATAAGTTTCGGATACAATCCCCTGGCGCCATGCGGACCCAGCGGGCCCAGACTGTCCCGCGCCGAAGGTGCTGCATAACCCAGGTACCAGGGATCCCAATAGTTCACATTGGGACGCGTGGAGTCAAATACAATGCCACCGTCTGACCACACGGCACAGGCGAACCGATCAAAGAGACAGGAGGAAAACATGGCCCACTTGCTTCCATAGGAGTGGCCGATGATGCCAATGCGTGTGGAATCCACATCCGGATTTTTGGATAGCAGGTACCAGGCGTTGGCCGACAAATAGGCGAGCATGGAAAGCGGCTGGAGACTTGCCTGTTCATAGTCCGGGTAATACTGGGCGAAGGGACGTTGTCTGGATACCGCCGGCGTTCCGATGGAAAGCGTTACAAAACCCCGCTTCGCCAGCTGATACGCAAAATCAACAAATGGTTTTTTTAATCCGATGGCCGTTTCGGGCTCGTAAAAAACAGTGATCACCGCAGGCTTCTTCCCTTTTTTTAATGGAACCAGCAGATAGCCGTTGGTCTCTTCTTCGGGCCTCCAGTAAAAACGGATTTTATATTGGATGAAGTTTGCCCGGACGGTGCTATCCAATAGTGTAAAACGGGGTTGTGTAATCAATTCGGGCCAGGGGCCCATCAGTTCCATCCAGTTTTTCCTTATCTCCCGACGGCGTCCGGGCCAGTCCTTTTTATTCTTTACTAATCTACCGTCATCAAACCGGAGGGGACTTTTATAATCCGCGTACTGATGGCGAAACTGTTCCGGCGGTGAAAAAAAAGGGCCGAGCTGATTCCAGATCGTATCGCCACGCTGGCCGTAACCACAGCTGCATGCAACAGCAATCAATAAGGAAAGCACCGGGCCCTTAATCATTTTGAATCGGTTTGTTTTGCATCCTGTCCGGAATCAGAAGCATTCACATTCCGGTATCCAGGTGACGGCCATTCATTTCTTGTATTTTCTCCGCCAGGCGCCAGAAAAGTCTCCTTAAAATCCCGTGTATACACTTTCAGTTTGATCAGATAGCCTTCCAGATCCAGATCGTCTTCGTCAATCACGAGGAAACGCATGTCTGCGGTGCGGTTCGCAAAATGGCGGGTTATATCCTGACGGAAAAAATAATGTTTTTCCGGAGTGGACATTCCCTTTGGTAAACGGGTCTGTTCCCAAACCTGCACGAGGTGATCATACACGCGCTTGCGCTCGGCGATGCCGGACTCCACGATCTCCTGTGCAGCCAGCAATGCCGTATACGTGGTATCGTAGTTCAGAAAACGGGATACGTGGGCCTTGCGGATCGCATTTTCCAGGGAAGAAAGATCAAGGTAAAGCTGGGCCGTATGCTGAATCAGCTCCGCGATGGTTTCAAACAATTCCAGTTCATGCGCGTGCTGTACCGGCAAATCCAGATTATTCTTACAGATCTGTATCGCCGATTGCATCTTTGTTTTGAACTCAGCTGCCTTTTTGATCATGTCAGCATACTTCAGGTTCCAGTATGGATCATATTCCAGTGCGTCTCCACGGGGAAGATCGGGCAAATGGGTTTTCCCAATACTTCCGAAATGCCAGACCTGTCTTTCCAAAGTTTCATAATAAAAATAAGCGCCTTCATTCAACAGCAGAAATAAGGAATCGAGTGATTTTTCCTGGTTCCCGTAATAGTTCCGGAAAAAAGATTGGGTGAATTCAGGAAGTCCCGGATTGGACGCGTTCCAGGAAAAAGCGGCGGTGGTCACAAAACTCAGCATCCATCCCTGGGTTGGTACGCCGGAATCATCCCAGGATGTGCGGATCACGCCGTCATATACTTCCCTGCCCATTCTGGAGGTCAAGAACCGGTAAGAATTTTCCAGGCTGCCGGAAATTACTTCTTTGCCATCCTTCTTCCGGAAAAAATAGGGAACGAACAGTGGTTCAATACCGGGGTTCGGATCGTAAGCATAAACCGGATACCCGAGAGCCTGCGCTTCCTTTGCAAATTTCAGATCGGGAGTTTCATAATTATAATCTTCTGTCAGGATCAGTCCTTTTGGCGGATTTACCGGTGCGTTTGGCTTCATTCCTTTTTTCCAGTACATGGGTCTTTCCCAAACCATCACCCGGCGGCCAAGGGCCTGGATCATGGCTGTGGACGAATCTACAAACCGGTGATAGAGCCAGGAAGCGCCTTTTTCTTCCATTTGCTTTTTACAAACAGGACAGGCTCCCAACTCAAAAGTCTCATCAGATCCGATATGGATACTTTCCGAGCCCGGCGTGGCGCTGATCGCATCTTTCCACAAATCCAGCAACAGCCGGTAGCTGCCCTCCTTAAAGGGGCAGAATTCAAAATTCGATGCAGGAATTTCGCGGAGCCCGGCATATTGCGGCCATTTCAGGATATAGCTGGCATGACCCAGTCCCTGCACCAACGGTACAATTTGTATATGATATTGTTTGGCATAACGGGTGAAGGCCTGCATTTCCTGCAGGGTGAATGCGCCGGGAGCGCCGATCTCCGGATGACTCGGATAGGCAAACTTATCTTCCCATTCCCAGATCAGCATGTTGATCTTATATGCGGCCAGCGTACGGATGAGCTCCTCAACATATTCCGCTTTGTCCTGATGGTGTTTTGTGTCATAATGAACGGCGCGGATTTTCGTATCGGGCCAATCCCTCAGATCCATGCCCCTGATTGCAGGCGTCCCGGACTTTATCTGTATGAGCTGAAGAAGTGTTTGCACGCCATAGAACAATCCCGCTTCCGTGCCGGCCTGTACCAGCACCTGATTCCCACTGACCGACACCAGGTACCCTTCTTCCGGGAATGGTTTGGCGCCCGGCTTGCGGGTTAACCGGACTGAAGGGCCCGAACCGGACTTACTAACGGTAGCGGATAATCGCCATTTCTCCTGAAAGCCCTGCTGTAAAAGTTTCGCCGTAAACTGGTCGCCCGCACTGGCATCCGGATCGGTAATGATGGAAACATTTTCAGGAAACAGAAAGTTATTTCCGCCAATACGAACCTCTTTTGGGTAGGGAATAACGTCCAGGCCGGCCTTTGACAGGGCCGTTTGCTGGCCAAAAATTATTGGAGAAAATAGCACGCCGAAAAAAATCATCAATAAATAAATCCGCTTATTCCGTAAACACTGAAGGAAAGGAACCATAAAATTTTTTGAGATGTGCATTTAAATAATATATATCGCCTGTCGCCCGGAACAATCACCACCATCCTTCGGGCATGTTCTCAATATCTGTAAAAGCACCGCGCGCTGTCTGAACGGGGCCATAGTAAACGCTTCCGCCGTAAGTTGTCAGATAAAGCATCCCGGGATGATGAATATCCGGAATGACTCTTTGTCCCCATTTAAACCGGTATCCTTCAATCCTTTTCCAGGTTTCTCCGTAATCTTCACTCTGAAAAGCCGCATTCTGAAATGTATTGATAAAAATTTTACGGTGCCGGGTCGGATCCATTCCGGCCGCATTCACCCTGATCCTTTTGTCAAAAACGGATTTCCAGGTTAAACCGCCATCTTCGGTTCTAATTAATCCGCCGTCAGCATCCTGCCCGGCAGCGGCATGCGGCCAGCAGCTCACATACATAGTATCCCCATTCAAAGGATCTATCAGCAGGTCATGGGGTCCGTTCACTTCTGCGGGGAGTGGTAATTTTTTCCAGGTTTCCGCAGCATCATCGCTAAAATAGATTGCGCCATCCACAATTTTTCCTGCTTGCAGTCCGCGGGAAAGCAATACAAACAACCTGCCTTTTCTGTTTTGGCGCACTTGCCATGCAAATAAATTCCGGCCCAGTCCGTTATTTTTCTTTTCCCAGCTTTTTCCCCCGTCGGAAGATTTGTAAACACCCTGATCGAATACACTCACATACATTGTTCCACTATTCGACAGCGTATCCAACAGGATGGTGGTGCAAATAGCATTTTCTGGGATACCCGTGTTGGTTTTATGCCAGGTGCGGCCATCATCATCCGAAACGGCCACACCGCCTGCGTACCGGCCGAAGCCAAAAAAGCCAAACATCTTTTCCCGGGGAAGGTCGTGGGCATTAGCCCAGACCGACCAGACTCTTCCGTTTATTTTTGGATCAAAGGCCACATCGTAACAGGTATTCTGCCAGGCTTCCGGAATCCCGGTGATGGAATGAGACCAACCCGCTCCGCCATTAAAAGTATGAAAGAGCCCGATATCAGTATAACAAATGAAAAAATGGTTTTTATCAAAGGGGTCGAAATGTACACCATAACAGGTGGTTACATCCAATCCATTACTGGCATAGGTGCTATCGGGTAAATTGCGACTGTAAACCTGCTCCCAGTTCTTCCCGCCATCCGTGGTTTTATAACATCGTCCATTGTCACCGGCAAAACAAATGTCTGGATTTCCGGGTGCCACGCCAAGATTGATGGGACTCCCTCCCCACCCCGGACCATAGCTGTGGTCCAGCCAGGAGCCTTTATAATTATGGGTGAGGTATTCCTTACCAGAAGACAACAGCACTGGCTTCCAGCTTTCCCCCCCATTGACGGTTTTGAATATGCAATAGGTTTTTTCCACTGCGCCATTTTCACTGAGTACGGGATTTGTTGTGGAAATATAGGCCACCTCCGGCTGGCTTTCACACACGGCAAGACCCTGACTCAACGAGGGCACCTGATTGCCTGCAAGATTAGTCAGGAGGCCACTATTGATCTGGACCCAATTTTTCCCGCGGTCCCGGCTGACATACATACCTCCCGTAATTTTTCCGTTTTCATAGCGGAAAGCCGACTGAATATACATGCTGTTTTTACCACCGGCAATAGCAATCAGGTGTTTCACCGGCAGAGGCAGCCGGGTTAATTTACCGGTCTGCTCATTTATTCTGACGCAGGCAGAGTCTGTAAATACAATCACTTCCCCCGAAGGATGAAGCATATTGTCGGGGAATATGGCTTTTACATGTTGCCCCGGCAGGCTGGCGATCTTTTTCCATCTTTTCCCATAGTCGGCTGATAATACCAGCAGGGCACTGCCTGAATCTTCCTGTTGTTTGTTTCTAACCAGCAAGGCTTTTAGCGGGGCTAGCCCCAGATAAATCTTTTTGTTATTGCGCGGATCAACCGCTACTTTTTCAATGGTAGCATCCCATGCGCCCACTGCAATTTGCGAAGGAAGCAGGTCCAGGCTTTGCAGATGATCCGCTTTTTTTATTTCGTTTAACGCCGGATAAATGATGCGCCAGTGCTTGCCTTTATCTTCTGAACGGTAAAGCATACTCATACCCGAACCCCTGTCTTCTGCATACTGGTAACCATGCGTGGCCGTATAAAGGACATTTGGATTTACCGGATCAAATGCAAAGTCATTTGGCACGGTCCAGAGATTGAAAATCCTCCAATCCTTTCCCCCGTTGTGGGAAATATAAGCTCCGGTCATGTCGCAATGGGTAAGCACCAGCTGGTCATCAAAGGGACTGATGGTGGGCAGGAATACACCGCCGCCACCACCAGGTCCGATCACCCGCCATTTTACCGCGCCAACGGAACCTTTGTCCGCCTGTTTTACTTCTTGGCTCTTTCCTCCGGCAATCAACAATAAAAAGAACAGCATGCATACCCCGTTCTTTCCCGAAGGGCAAACCGTTCTGAAGTAAGTAAAAAAAGGTAAGTTCATAATTTGTTGTATTGCCGGAGTCCCGGGGCATCAATCTCTCAGCGGTCCGATATATTTTCTGGCAATAACCAGATGGTCATATTTGATGTAATGGGAAACGCCCGCGGGGCTGGCATCATCGTAAAACTCAATCCAGATATTGTTGATGTTCAATCCCGCATCTTTGCGCCAGCGGAATCCTTCAAAAGGCGGGTCGGAAGGATTCTGAATCCAGGTATCCTTGGTCCAGTGCCCCTTCGGATATCCGGGTCCCCAGTGACCCACCTCCTCTCCGTTCTGCCAGATCTGCAATTCGCCATTGGATTCCGTTACCGGGTTATTCATTTTGATTTTCATTTCTATGCAGGTCCATTGATCCCAGATCAGATTTTTGGGATCCGGATTCGCATGATTCACATCATTACCATAACAGCTGGATCCCCCGTTCCAGCTTTTCAGATCTCCCCAATACAGATAGGTTCCCATCACCGAGTCGCTGCTGATGGGCTCATAGGCAATGGAAAGACGGCCATCCAGGCCACAGGTACCCGCCCTTGGATTGGGCCAGGACGTAGATGGTTCATATCCTCCTATCCAAATCGATTCGTGGTGAATATATCCTTTGGAAATGCGCGAGTATTTTACGTAGTACCGGAGATAGATGGTACTGTCAAATCCCGGATCAAAATCCCGGAATAAATGTCCGCCGGTATTCTGTCCGCCCACATTCGTTATTTTCAGGGAATGTTTACCCCTGCTCCCCTGAGGAATATCCGTATCGAGGTACATTCCTTCCGGGTTCAGCACATCGGAATATCGGCTTTCGATCTGGCTAAGACTGTCTTCAAAAGTTTCCACGTATAAAACATCCGGATCACGCTCGATGCCCTGGTCATGCGGATATTTATCCGTCAGCGCCTGATCATGTCCCGTACCAGCGACTGGTCCGGGATGCAGCTTGTGGCAGGAGGCTGCCACCAATACCGGCAACAGGAGAACGATTAGCCTTTCCTTTATCAGATTCTTCATTGTTTGAATAATTAGATAAAAAATAGAAGTCTGGAATATTAAATCAGAATCAGGAAATAAAAATACTAAATTCCTTCAAAACATAACTATTTTTCATATAAATTTATAAATCGTTGCTATTTGTACGAAAATTTTTTAAAAGTCGATTATTTATGTACTCTTTTTTAAGATTTGCCGGGCCTGGCCTGTTGATGGTGCTTTCGTATACATCCCCGGTACGGGCTCAGCTTCCGCGGGAAATAATCGGTGTAACGCCGGTGGAAATTGACAGTGTACTAATCAATCCGGGCATCGGGTTCAACACCTTTCAGCATTTTAACGGGGATAGTCTGTTTCCTGGGAGGGGCTGGAAGGAAGGTTATCCCATCGTATATGAATCTTACAAGGACAAGCAGAATCGGAATTATCCGCAAACAACCATTGCCTACTGGCGGGTTTACTGGAAATACATGCAACCCGAAAAAAACACTTTCCGGTGGGACCTCCTGGATCAGGCACTGGACAGCGCCCGCAGCAGGGGTCAGCGGCTGTTGCTGCGCATAGCGCCATACGGAACTTGGACGTCAGGACAGGATGTACCGGAATGGTACCGGGACATGGTGGGACCGAAAAAAGATTTCGTATACAACAACCCTGTTAATAAATGGCTCGTGGATGCCAATGATCCAAGATATGCAGAATATTTTGGAGGCTTTATAAAGGAACTGGGAAAAAGATATGACGGCCACCCCGACCTGGAGGGAATTGATCTTTCCATCGTGGGCGCCTGGGGCGAAGGCGGGGGATCGGCCTTATTAACCACTTCCTCCATGCAGGCACTGATAGATGCCTATACCGAATCATTCAGGCATACGCCTTTGCTGGTGATGCTGATGGATGAAAAGACAAACAAATATGCGAGTTCCCGCGGCATTCATACGGGATGGCGCGCCGATTGTTTGGGTGACCTTGGGTTTTGGGCAAAGGACCAGAACGGATGGACCCATATGTATGATTATTATCCTGAATCCATTATTGAATATGGATTGCAGGATGCCTGGAAAAAAGCGCCCGTGAGTTTCGAGATCTGCGGCACGCTGCTTTCCTGGCGGGATGTGGAACATTATGGAGAAAAAGAAGTAAAATATATTTTTGATGAGGCCCTGAAATGGCATATTTCGTCCTTTAATGCCAAGTCCTCCCCCGTTCCCGCAGCCTGGGAGCCACTGGTGAACGAATGGCTGAAAAAAATGGGATACCGTTTTGTGCTTAAGCGTTTCAAATATTCCAAAGAAGTAAGTCGGAATCAAAAACTGGCTTTTGAATCCTGGTGGGAAAATAAAGGGGTGGCCCCCTGTTACGAAAATTATCCCCTGGCCATCCGGCTTCACAAAGACGGTTATCAAAAAGTTTTTATAACGGAGGCGGATATACGCGAATGGCTGCCGGGAGACAATTTGTACAATGATGCCGTGTATATTCCGTCAGATGTTCCTGTGGGTGATTATGAATTAGAAATAGCCATAGTCGGCAAAAACGCGGAAGCCGGTGAGAAACCCAGGCCCAAGATCAAAATCGCCATTGCCGGAATGAATGCCGATGGCTGGTATGGACTGGGAAAGATAAGAGTGAACTGACGGTTATTTAAAAAATATCTCTCTGGCGCCGGCCACAGCCAAAATACATAAAAGGGCAAGCCCGGCTACGGCAGCCCATTTTACTTTAACGGAATTTACTTGTTTGCCCATAATATGCCGGTCATTGGCTATCAGGAAAAGAGCGATTCCGACGAAGGGTACAATGAATATGGTAATGGTTTGCGCAAAAATGATGAGCTCCAGTGGCAGCTTTCCGAAAGCAATGGCAATGGAAGCACCGGTAATCATGATGAGTGCGATCAGGCCACGGACAACTTTGGAACGAAGGGATGCCCCATATCCCAGTGCATCCGAAAGAACGGTTCCGCCGACAGAAGAATTACCGATCAGCGCAGAAAAAGAAGCGCCGAAAAGTCCGCAGAGAAAGAGTATAGTCGCATAATTCCCGAACAGCGGCTTAAGCGCCATGGCCATGTCTGTTGCGCTTTGAACTTTCATGCCCAGCGGTTTCAATACAACAGATGCGCAGATGAGTACTGTGGCGCTTAAAAATCCCAGAATGATCATCCCAGCATAACTATTTCTGCCGGATTGTACCAGGCCCGGTGTAATCCGTCTTCTTTCCTGTACCAGGTAACACTGGTAAAAAGCGCCGACCACCGAAAAACAGGAGGCGATGAAGGCGACGATTAGCCCCAGTGATCCCTGCGGAACCGATGGCACGATTCCTTTGACTATGGCGGGAACGGGAGCGCGAGACAACAGCAGCGTGCTGACAAAAGCAAAAAGCATCAGGCTGATCAGTCCGATCATAACTTTTTCGAGCACCTTATAAAATGATCTGAAAAAAAGAAGTCCCACGGCAATGCCATTACATAGAAGGATCCAGGGCCTGGTTGCCGTATGCGTCAGTTCTCCCAGCGAAATGCCAATGCCAATGGAATTTCCGGCCTGAAACGAAATCGTTACCAGGAAAACGCCGACTCCTGTACAGATGGCAGCAGTTCTTCCCCATTTTTCCCGGATGGTCTGCAACAATGATTTTGATGTGGCCATTCCAATGCGTGCAGACATCGAGGTAAAGACCATCATGAAAAAGATGGCTACAGCTACCACCCACAAGAGGGAGTATCCATACTCGGCTCCCATTTTGGACGTGATGGTGATCTTGCTGGGGCCGAATACCAGCGCAGCCGTAATGATACCGGGACCAAGAACCCGGCTCCAGGTTTTAAACCGCGAATGCCTGACCGGGCTTACTGCTCCCCCGCTTGTGGTGGTCATTGATCTTTTTTATTTAACGCGCAAGGAAAGAGCGCACGAATGCATCGTCGGTTAATTCCGGATACGACTGGCAGATCCGGTCTATCTCTTCGGACTGATCTGCCGATAGTACCTCCTTCGGATTCAGGCACCAGCGGCCCGCCAGAAGTCCCTGCCGTCTCAACACTTCATGTATGCCCGGTATGCAACCTTGAAATTTATTTTTTTCATCAAAAATAACAGCATTCATATCGGTGACCGATATGCCAACAGACAGCAGATCCCTTACACCACGGGGATCGTTGGCCATACAGTTTTTCACCGTTTTGAGCAGATCCACCGCCTTCTTTGTCCATACCGCCCAATGGCCCAGCAATCCGCCGGCAAAGATTTTTTCCACCATTTCTCCATTGACCATAAACCGGTAGGGGGTTAAGAGATCAGCAACAATATTATCATCATTGCCCGTATACAAAGTAATCTCGTTGCGCCGGGGGGAATCACAAACGGCACGCACCACATCCAAAGTCTGATACCGGTTAAATGCGGCAATCTTGATGGCATACACATTCGGGATGTCCACAAATTCCCGCCAGAATGCATAACTTAAAATGCGGCCGCCTGCAGCCGGCTGGAGGTAGAAACCGAAAAGCGGAATAACTGCGGCAACCTGATGCGCCCTTTTGATGAGCTCCGGTTCCGAATTATTTCCCAGGCCGCCCATACTCAGCAACCCCAGGTGATACCCATATTTTACGGCAAGTGCCGCTTCTTTTATGGCCTGTGAGGTTGGACCGCAAATGCCCGCAACTTTAATCACCGGATGATGTAACCGCGCATTGGCTATTTCCTCCGCTGCGGTTTTCAAAACAGGTTCATAGAGATTTATTTCAGGCTTCCTGATTTCAAACTGGGTGGTATGAACTCCCACGGCAACTCCGCCAGCACCGGCAGCCAGGTAATATCTGGTTAAGGTCCGCTGTCTTTTTTCATCGAATGAAAGATCCTCCTGAAGCGCCAGGGGATGGGCGGGAATAACCGTTCCTTCCTTCAATAAAGCGCTGACGGATGAATCTAATGTGGGGTAATTGGCCATCGTGCTAATATTTTCCTTTTCTCTCTGAAAAATGTGTCGGTTTATTTAAAATTTTACCGCCCTGGTTCAGCCATTCCAATACCAGCTCCATCATTTGTTTTAAGGTTACTTTCGGATAACCAAAAAGGCGAAATGATTCCGCTGCATTGGATAGAAAGGCAGAGGATTGTTCTTCATGAATATAATGCGGTTTTTCTCCCAGCATATGGCCGAATTGTTCGGCGAGCCAGCGCAGGGAAACAATTTCAGGACCTGTTACGTTCAGGATCCTGGCCGGAACGCTGCAATGAAGCAGGCAACGGATGGCGATCTCGTTGGCATCTCCCTGCCAGATCACACTGACCGTTGCCATGGTCAGATCTACGGGCTTTTTTTCTTTCACCGATTTGGCAATTTCCAATAACACACCATACGTTACATCATTGGCATAATTCAACCTGTAGATGAGCACCGGCGTATTATTTTTCTCTGAAAAATATTGGAAAACCCTTTCCCTTCCCAGGCAGCTCTGACCATATTCCCCGATGGGTTCCGGGGCAAGATCTTCCGTTGCCCCACCGCCGAATACCGGGACCAGCGGATACACATTGCCGGTTGAAAAAACCACGATGCGGGAATGCCTGAATTTTTCCGCTATTCTGCCCGGCAGATAGGCATTCATGGCCCAGGTAAAGGATTCTCTGCCCTGTGTTCCAAATTTTGTGCCGGCCAGGTAAAGTACGTTCTTCACTTCCGGCAGGGATTGCAACTGTTCGTCATTCAGCAGATCAATGCTGATGGTTTCAATGCCTTCCCGGTTTAACGCTTCTGACAAACCTGGTTCCGAGAAACGGGAAACACCAATGATTCTTTTCTTTATTCCGGCCCCGTCCGCTGCCTGTTTTGCGGCACGCGCCATACCCGGTCCCATTTTTCCACCTGCCCCCAGAATCATAATATCACCATCTATCCGGGCCATGTCGGATATCAGATCCGCGGATGGCATTAATAATTTCCGGTATTGCGCTGCTGTTTCTTCCATATTTTTTAGAGCTTTTTGAACGCATTTATTAAAACAACCCTCCAAAGAAATCACTTTTTCTGATCCGCATCGCTTCTGTAAAGGATTAATAACTATTTTAACCAGGAGCCTGCTGGAGACCCAAATGGATAAGAAAAAATAAAGAATGGGAAGCGAATATAAAAAATAAATTTCTTTTCGTTTCTTTTAGGATTAAAAATATACATTTCCTTTCTATTTAATGAAATAGTGATATTTTTGTTTGTGATCCCGATCAATGGGCTATTACAATAACCAGTCAGATGGAAAATATGAATCACCGGTTTTATATCCTGATTTCCGGTTTGTTATTTATCTCGTTTTTCGGTTTTGCACAAAAAAAGGACAGCCTTACACTGCCTGCAAGCAATACCCAAACCTTTTCGCCGTACAGTGAACTGATTCCGGGAACCAGGATTCATTTTGACATGGTTCCTGTGCCTGCAGGAGAATTCAGCATGGGCAGTCCGGAAACGGAAAAGAGCCATCAGGCGGATGAGGCCCCCGTGCACCGGGTTAAGATAGATGCTTTCTGGATGGGCAAAAATGAAATCACCTGGGACGAGTACGACCTGTTTGTTTATCCGGACCAGGGGGTCGACGGACTTACCGGACCAACCGCACCTTTTGTGGACATGAGTTTTGGTATGGGGAAAGCGGGATATCCTGCGGTAAACATGACCCAGTATGCCGCTTTAAGTTATTGCAGATGGCTTACGGCCAGGACGGGCCATTTTTACAGATTACCCACTGAGGCGGAATGGGAATATGCCTGTCGTGCAGGATCCGTTACTGCCTATTCTTTTGGGGATGATCCGGCACTATTAAATGATTACGCCTGGTACAGCAAGAACAGCCAGGAGAAATATCATAAGGTGGGCACTAAAAAGCAGAATAACTGGGGACTATACGATATGCACGGAAATGTTGCCGAATGGACCCTGGACCAGTATGTTCCCGATTTTTATGATTCATTTAAAAATAAAACGGCGCTCGATCCCTGGGCAGTTCCGGTAACCTTATATCCCATTTCCGTACGGGGTGGCTCCTGGGATGATGATCCCGGGGACCTGCGGTCAGCAGCACGGCGCGGGTCCAGCGCGAAGTGGAAAGAACGTGATCCCCAGATACCCCGGAGCATCTGGTGGAACACAGATGCCTCCTTTCTGGGGTTCCGGATTGTGCGTCCGGTGAAACAACCTTCAGCAAAAGAGATGAAAAAATATTTTGCGAAACCTTTGGATGACTTGTGAACGGTAAACCTCAACCTCGATATATGCATGATGAAAAACAAATTCCCCCATCTGCGGGACGGCGTGATTTTATAAAAAATTCTACGGCCGTTATCGGCGGATCCCTCCTGGCGTCCTCGATCCCGCTGCATCTCAGCGCTCATGGCGGCAGCAGGGACAATCTGAACATTGCCCTGATCGGTTGTGGCGGCCGGGGATCGGGCGCGGTGGTGAATGCATTGAGTACAAAAGGCAATGTGTCCCTGATTGCGATGGCCGATGTTTTCCGGGACAAACTCGATGACGCGTATAATAACTTGTCCAAAATAAACCGGATCAAAGATCTGATCCATGTTCCCGAACAAAATAAGTTCACCGGATTTGATGCATACGAAAAAGTGCTGGCGCTTAAAGAGGTGGATGTGGTGTTGCTGGTTACACCGCCTGCATTCCGGCCCATCCATTTTGAGGCCTCGGTTCAGGCCGGAAAACATGTGTTTATGGAAAAGCCGCTGGCCTGCGATGCACCGGGTATAAGGAAAATACTGGCGACGGGCGAACTGGCGGACAAAAAAAATATAAAAGTGGTTGTCGGCTTACAAAACCGGTATGACCCGGGTTATATGGACATGGTCACGCAACTGAAGGGAGGCGTGATCGGAGATATCGTGTCTGCTTCGGATTATTATCTGATCGGTCCTATTCATGGAGTAGAGCGGTCCGCTGGACAAACGGAAATGGAATACCAGATGCGCAACTGGCGTTATTTTAACTGGCTGTGGGCGGGATCACCGGCCGGCTTGCAAATTCACAACACCGATGTTGTGAACTGGGTGAAAGGTTCTTATCCCGTGCGTGCGCAGGGAATTGGGGGACGATCTTCCTTAAGCGGACCTGACGACGGCGATATATTTGATCATTTCTTTATTGAATATGAATATGCGGATGGCACCAAACTGAACAGCCAGATCCGCACCATTGCAGGAACCTGGAATAAAGGAGGATCCTTTTTTCAGGGGAGCAAGGGTACAGCTGGTTTACAAAACGGAATCCGGGATAATAAAGGCGAAATCATCTGGAGAAATAAAAACAAGGATTCAGAAGGAGCGTATCAGATAGAACACGATCAGCTGTTTGCCGCCATCCGTAACAATAAGTCCATTAATGATACAGCATGGGCGGCAATGAGCACCATGACCGTGATACTGGGACGAATGGCAGCGCACTCCGGCAAAATGGTGGAATGGGATGATGCTTTTCAATCCGAATACAGTGCGCTGCCCGCAAAATTTGCCTGGGATGCCGATCCCCCGGTGATGCCGGATCAAAACGGGAACTATGCCGTACCCATGCCGGGAAAATCAATTATTTTTTAATCAACATGACCTACAATAGAAAAAATGCCCTTGCCGGGATGATATTGATGGTTGCGACCATGTCCATTTCATTCATGCCGGATCATTTTCCTGCAGAACGTGATCAAACGCGTTGGAACGACCTTGATTTATCAAGATGGATTAATGTTCCAGGTGCTTCCGGCAATTGGACGGTCAGAAAGAACAGTCTTGTTTGCGCCGGAAATCCGCTGGGCTATTTGCGTTCCGCCAGACTCTATGAGAATTTTATACTCGATGTGGAATGCCGGAGTGCGGCGGATTCCGTGGAAATCCTGACCTACGCGGATGCATTGCCCGCAGCCGGTCAGCCTTTACCGAGGGCCGTCGAATGCAGTTTGTCCGGTCAGGAAGATCAGGTCCGCATAACCGCCCTGAATGGATCAGAAATCACATCCCTTCCATTCGTACATAAAAAAACAAATCATGCAACCGGCGAAAATAAATGGAATCATTTTACCATAAAAAGTGTCTCGGGAGGAATTACGATTTCTCTGAATGGCCGCTTGGTCACGAATGAAGTGAAATGCAGTCTGCGAAAAGGATATATCGGTCTTGTATCCGGCGGTTATAAAATGGAATTTCGGAACATCCGCATCAGGGAACTGCCCTCCACGCGGCCTCCTGTTCAGGAAATAGCCGAAGCGGATGCCGGATTCAGGCCCCTCTACGATGGAAAGGATTTAAATAACTGGAACCTCAGGTCAGGTGATGTTGGCCACTGGACCGCACAGGATTGGTTGATTGACTACGATGGTAAGAGTACTGAAAAAGACAAGTGCCTCTGGAGTAAAAAAGAATATGCAGATTTCGTGCTCATCGCTGATGTGAGACTAACAAGGAAGCCCGAAATGGCGCTGAGCCCCGTGGTATTGGCCAACGGAGACTATGCCCTGAACCCGGACAGTAGTAAAAAACAAGTGGAAGTTCTTTATGCAGGGGATACCGGGATTTATCTAAGGGGAAATTCTAAAAGCCAGGTCAATATCGGGTACCGTTTTATCGGTTCAGGAGAAATTTACGGATACCGCGTTGATAAAAGTCTTTCTCCGGAAGTGCATGCCGGCGTTACGCCAAAGGTAAAAGCAGACAAACCGCCGGGGGAATGGAACCGGTTCATCATAACCATGCAGGGAGAAAGGGTAACGGTTGTGCTGAATAATATTACGGTGATCCGGGATGCCCTGCTTCCCGGCGTTCCCGCAAGCGGCAGGCTTGCCCTGCAGGATGATCATGCGGACAATAATACTTTTCAATTCGCCAACCTGTTCATTAAAGAACTGGAACCATAGGATCAACAAAGAATGATTTATA
>JBEPUT010000043.1:0-38448 GCA_041691395.1 Chitinophagaceae bacterium | reverse complement strand
AAACTTTCTCCGGTACCCACCGCCGCCCTGTCTCCCAGCCAGCCCATGCGTTCATCACGCTGCGGACAATCGGTCGGAATGCCGCGGTAATTGCCCCGGATGCCCCAATACATATTATGATAGATTTTATTCAGCACTTCGTTTGAGGTGCTGATCTGCCCGATCAGTGGCAGATCATCATGCACTACTTTCCCGGTGACGTCTTCAGGGACCGGCGCGTAGAGCAACCCGGTAATCTCCACATAACGGAAGCCATGATAAGTAAACCGTGGTTCCCAGGTTTCCGTTCCACTGCCCCGCATCGTATAGGAATCCGTAACGCGGGCATCACCCAGATTGTCTGTATAGATCATGCCATCGGGGTTCAGCCGCTCGGCAAAACGCAATTTCACCACGGTGCCCCGCGCCCCTTTTACTTTCAGCTGCACCCAGCCCACCATATTCTGTTTCATATCAAAAACATACACCCCGGTTTTGGGAATGGTGCGCGGCCCCGCTTTCATAGTTTGCATTATTTTAATCGCCGGGTTAAGCTGTGCCTGTACCAGCGGCGCGGCAGGACTTACCAGCTGAACTTTTCTCCAGCGGCTGCCGGCAACAAAACCATTCTGCATCCAGCCCCTGAATTCTTTGGTCGCATCGTACTCCTCTCCATCGTATTCATTGTTGGCGGTGATGGGTCCGTCCCCGCTGATCAGCCAGCTACCATCGCTGCAAACCTTTTCCCTTTCCCCATCCGTATAGTCAATTTCCAGTTGCAGCAACAGCTTCGGAAAACCATAGTTTACGCAGTTATTGGTTGTATCCGCCAGGTGCTGGCGAAGGGGAACGAATCGTCCGTTGCCCAGGATAACGCCTATGGCATTTCCGCCATGCCGCAACTGCGCGGTCACATCGAACCGGTTGTAAAAAACCCTTTTGGCATAATCTGTGGGACCGGGCGCCAATACCTCGTTGCCCACTTTTTTCCCATTCAGATAGAGTTCATACAGGCCAACCCCCGAGATATAGGCCACGGCTTTTTTAATCGCTTTTTTTGTTACAAATTCCTTTCGCAGATAGCGTGCGGCCAATCGCGTGAAATGGTCATCCGGTTTTTCGGCCGAAGAAAAAACGCCATCATAACCGATCCACTGCGCCTTCCAATCATTTGCATTCAAAAGTCCCATGCCCCATTGGGCTACCGGGCTCCAATCTGAAACAGGTCCGTCGGCTGTCCAGACTTTCACTTTCCAGTAACATGGCTGTCTGCTGCTGAGTACGGTTCCGGCATATGGGATTAAAATCGAATGGTCAGAGAGTTGTTTGCCGCTATCCCACAGATCCCCGATGTTCCCGGCTGCCTTTTCAGGTGAAGAAGATACGAGGATGCGGTAAGCGGATTGCTCAACATTCCGGAGCGGCGACAATAATTGCCAGCTCATGCGGGGACTGGGTAAATCAATAGATTGCGGGGAAACGATGCTTTCGCAGGTAAGCTGTACCGGTCTTGGCAGCAGAGATTTCTGCCCAAAGCAACTATTTGTTATTAAAACGGGAACAAGTATTCCAAAACCGGCTGCCAGGAACAGGATATGTTTTCGCATAACAATCTGGAGCGGGTTTTAGGAAATCTCCGTCCGGCGCCGAAGATAAAATATAACACGGATTAAAAGAGATGACCTTGTCTGGTCAGAAGGCCCGGATGGCCCGTACTGCATTGGCATAGGCCTCTGAATTACTGATGTGCTGGTGACCGGTACCGAAGTACTGGATCCATACGCTGTTCGTTTTATATTCTGTGGAGCTCCAATAATTGGTATTGGCAAAGCCACCCACCAGCTTTCTTTGGCCGAAGAGTACGTTCAATTCAAACTTTGAAGGTAAATACCATCCCGTATAAGTTGTGCCACCGGTTTTAACAGAATAGTCAGTACAGACCTTTGCCGCAAAATTTCCTTTTTCATCGTCGGGCAGAAGTTTAGACACAATGATTTCGGTATTCTTTGCACCAGCGCCAAGTCCGTCGGTTTCCGTACCTGCGTACCGGGTCATCCCATTGTACCAGGGGATACCCATATTCTGGTCTGAAGTGGAGGCAATCAGTCCATGTGTTCCATTATCATAAATATAAAACACAATGCCACCGCCATAACTTTCACCTATACGATGTGCCGGCGGATTAAGCGCAGACAGCTGAGCAAATATAAGCAGCATAAATCCGGACAGGATCAGTTTCGTTGATTTCATCCGACTGAAATTAAAAATGAAAATAGCAGCTCGTTTACCGGCTAAATATAATACTTGTTCGGAGAAAAAAACAAATAACGGCCGGGTTCGGCGACGGCGCAAAGCATTGCGCTGAAAAAGATTTGGGCATACCATGGCAGGATGATTCCCGGGGAATTACGGTCGTAGAGTTACGATCAAATCGAGTGTTCCCGCGCTGGTCAGATCGCCCGCAATTGCATACTTTTGATATATCCAATCCGAAAGAAAACCTGGCCTAAGAAAAACCAACCGATCCAAATCCTACTGTAAAGACAAAAATTCATTCTTTGAAAAACCGCCAGCTTATCCCGGCGGTTTTTTGTTTCTGCCCAGGTCATCCCTGTATTCTAAATGGACGTCAATGAGAACACAATTTTTTATCGCAGTTCACATCAATACAGCCGATGGCCCGGAAACCATCGCCAGGTTTCGTATTGGCAACAACCCGCAGCAGGCCAGCCAGATATTTTATCTGCTGAAAGGCGATGATCACGTTGGCGGGTCGGATACCCTCCGTCTGGACTTCGTGGAAATGAAAAACGGTTTGCCGGTAACCCTCAAAAGGATCAGCTGCAGCTTCGATCAACTTGCGGAAAACTGTAAGATCATTACCGAGGAACTTTTTATGTTATCCGGCCTCCGGGAACATGAAAGAATCTGACACGGAAGAGATACGGCTTCGAATACGGCATGGACCAAACGAATTTGTTATTGCAGGTTCACATCTGCAAATTCCTGTTTACCCTGAACGCCATCCACGACCGCCATATCCAGCTTGAAATTATACAGCCGACTGCTCACACCCCAGTGGATCATTGACTTAACATAGTATATCCTTCCAAATTTGACATCCACGTCAATGGTTCCTCGCTCCGGATCAATCTGCGCAATGCATTGCGTTATAAAAGATCCCCCGCACGGAAAATAATAGCCTGTGCATTGAATAAACTCCGGGCCGATTGCTCTATTTTTATAGCAGTGTGCATGCATACCCGCATCCAAAACTTAAACACACAAATTATTGCCTTAAGAAAACATAAAGCCGGTATTTATGAAGAAAAACAACCAAAGCAACATCAGCCGCGCGGATTTTATTAAGAAAACCGCCCTTGTTGCGTCCGGAATTTCGATTCTGCCCAGATGGGTTTTGGGCGGGAAAGGATTTGTGCCGCCGAGTGACAAATTATACATTGCCGCTGTAGGCTGTGGCGGCGAAGGTGTAAACGATATCCGTCATTTTGCCACCACGCCCCGGAAAAATGCGGAGATCGCTTTTTTGTGTGACGTGGATGACCGGGAAGCTGCAGACCGCCGCAAAGAATTTCCAAAAGCAAAATATTATAACGACTGGCGCGAAATGTTTGATAAGGAAAATAAACATTTTGATGCTGTCACCGTCGCCATTCCCGATCATAACCACGCCGTTGTTGGTTTTGGCGCCATGCAGCTGAATAAACATTTATATCTTCAAAAGCCGCTTACCCATGATATTTACGAAGCGCGCGTTTTAACCGAGGCTGCCAAAAAATATAAAGTGGTTACCCAGATGGGAGACCAGGGCGCTTCCAGCGATGGCATACGGACCATGCGGGAATGGTTTGAAGCAGGCGTTATCGGCGATATACAAAAAGTATATTGCTGGACAGACAGACCCGTCTGGCCCCAGGGCATACCCTGGCCGGCAGCAAAACCTCCGGTTCCCAAAGGACTTCACTGGGACCTGTTCCTGGGTACAGCGCCCGAAACCAATTATATTGAAAACCTGACGCCTTTTAACTGGCGGGGCTGGTGGCAGTTCGGCACCGGGGCCCTGGGAGATATGGGATGCCATATCATCGGGCCGGCATTTAAATTACTGGGCCTCGGATATCCGACAGAAATTTCCGGAAGCGCCAGCACGGTTTACAGCGGAATTTTTGAACAAGGCATATACCCCGACAGCGGCCCTGTTTCCAGTTCATTAAAATTCAGGTTCACCCAAAAAAATGGCAAGGACCTGGATCTGTACTGGATGGACGGAGGCATAACGCCCGAACGCTTTGATGACCTGGATCCGGATGAGAATTTCAATAAAGCACTTGGCGACTGGCCCAATGAAGATGACTTTGAGGGAGCCACCATGTTTATTGGTACCAAAGGAAGAATCTCCTGCGGCTGGGGTGGTAACAATCCCCGGCTATTCCCGCAATCATTAAATAAGGACCTGGATGTTCCGCAAAAATATCCGCGCATCTATGGCGGAATGGATGGTCATTGGTGGCAATGGATTGACGCCAGCATAGCCGGGTACGGAAAATTGGAAGTTGATTCACCCTTTATCGGATATGCAGGACCGCTCACAGAAACCGTATTGCTCGGCAACCTCTTGCTGCGCAGTTTTAATTTCCGTGAAAAGATAAAGAAAGACGATCCCGTGTATGGTAATATGGAAGGTTATAAATTCAGCGGAAGATATATAGCCCTGAAATGGGATGGCGAGAATATGAAAGTCACCAATTACGAACCCGCCAACCAGTTCATCAAGCGGGAATACAGGAAGGGATGGGGAGAGCTTAAGCTGTAAGCTAAAATCAGATTGAATGTCACCGGATTACCCCGGAAATGACCGATTGTGAATTTGTCTCCTTTTCATTTGTCAAATTATCTTAAATTTAGGTACAGTCTTTCCCCTGTCTGCCGCCAACCGGCGATCATTTAAAGGACTGGATTTTTTCTTTTTTAATCGTCGGCTCTGTCCGGTTCATTTTTGCGACACCCGATCCTGACCTTTCATCGAAAACCCACAACCCCAACTTCCGGCATTCATCCTTCATTTTTTACCGGATAAAATCAGCGGGAACCCTGTCCAGACAAGGAATTAGTAAGTTTATTTATTATTAATAATTATCATAATTCATCTAATTTCAAAGAATATTCATCTACGGAGAATTGAAGTAAGACCAAGTAACCAATTTATAAAAAGCTGCAAAATGAGAAAAACTAACCGCTATTTTAGCCTGACCGGGTATGCCCTGGTCCTTTTACTCTTTTGTTTCACATCAGTCCATGCAAAAATACCCGCCCAGGTCATTACCGGAAAGGTTACCAACGCCAACGGTGGTCCTGTTGAAGGAGCTACAGTGATCATCAAAGGAACCACTAAAGGAACAACAACCAATGCAGATGGCGTTTTCACGCTGGACGCCAAAAAGGGAGACGTGTTGGTTATTTCCATTGTCGGATATGAGAACGATGAAGTGGTCGTGGGAAACCGCAGTTCGGTAAATGTGGTTTTGACCTCTTCTAAGCAGGAACTGAATACAGTGATCGTTACAGCCCTGGGTATTAAGAAACAAGCAAGGGCAGTGGGGTACTCCACTACACAAATCGATGGGTCTAAATTTACGGAAGCCCGTGAAACCAACATCGGTAATGCGCTCACCGGTCAGGTGGCCGGCGTTAGCGTTGGTGGTGTTTCAACCGGTCCTTATGGCAGCAGCCGGGTTCTGATCAGGGGAAATTCTTCCTTAACCGGCAACAACCAGCCTTTATACGTGGTGGATAATATTCCCTATGATAACAGCAACCAGGGTAATGCGGGGATGTGGGGCGGCGCGGATTATGGTGACGGGCTCACCAATATCAGTCCTGACGATATTGAAAACGTTACTGTTTTGAAAGGTGTCGCGGCCACGGCCCTTTACGGATACCGGGGTGGAAACGGTGCCATCCTGATCACCACCAAATCCGGAAACAAATCCCGCGGTGTCGGTGTTGAAGTGAACAATAACCTGACGGGCACCAGGTTTGTTGATGAAAGGGACTATCAATATGTATACGGCCAGGGAAGCCAGGGCGTTAAACCGACCAATATTGTAGATGCCAACGCCACGGCGGAAGCAAGCTGGGGGGCGAAAATTGACGGATCCGATGCGGTGAATTCATTTGGCAATACTTATAAATATGTTGGGAACAAAGACAACTACAAAAATTTTTTTGAAACGGGGTTGACCAACCAGTCATCCATTGCGCTGATGGGCGCCAATGACAAGGGAAATTTTCGTTTGGGTGTTTCCAATTTATACCTGAATTCGAATATTCCCAATTCTGACATGAAGCAGCAGGGGTTAAATTTTAATACCACCTACAATGTCACCCCCAAGTTGCAGTTTACATTAACGGCCAACTACATGTTTGAAAACGTTTTGAACCGGGCTTCCTTTTCCGATGCGCCCGGAAACCTGGTAGCATCCAACCAGTTTATCGCCAACACATACGATATACGCTGGCTGAAGGCGAGGACGGATGCAGACCGGAATGAGTTACTTCCGGGGGACCAGGATATTTATTTTGAAAATCCCTATTTTATCGCATACGATGATCTGAATAAAACCGCCCGTAACCGGTTAACAGCCGGCTTAACGATGAAATACAACCTGTTGGACTGGTTGTACATCCAGGGATCTGTTACAAGAGACGGATATATTTTAGATACCAAACAGGTTACACCCAATGGTGTACAATATACGAACAGCGGAGGCGGCAGCATCAACATGTCAACGGTTAACCAGCATGAACTGGATGGTAACGCCCTGCTGGGCATGCATAAGAACTTCGGAAAAGATTTCGTTTTCAATGCTACGGCAGGCATCAGTACGCAGGATAATATCTGGACGTCCACCAGCGGTGGCGGAGGTCCTTTTGTCATTCCTTATTTCTACAGCATATCCAACGTATCTGCCAAACCGCTTGATTACGGCTATAGTCATTCCCGGGTCAATTCCATATTGGGGAGTGTGGATCTCGGCTATAAAAATTTCCTGTTTCTCTCCGTGACCGGAAGAAACGACTGGTTTTCTGTGCTGAATCCAAAAACAAACAATTATTTCTACCCATCCATTTCCGGAAGTTTTATTTTCTCGGATGCACTTAAACTGCCTTCCGTGATCAACTACGGAAAATTGCGTGCTTCTTTCGGCGGAAGTTCTAATACCGGTGCGGCAAGCCCTTACGAAACCATCCTGACCTATGGCTTGCAGGGGTACACCTCCAATGGTCAGGCCGTCGGATATGTGGTTAACGGCAGTATCCCCAATCAGTTCCTGAAACCGGTTACCATTCAGGAACAGGAAGTTGGTTTTAATCTCGAATTTCTGAACAGTCGCCTCGGTATAGACGTAGCAGTATATAATAAGAATACGACCAACGATATTGTAACCGTTTCCATTTCCAATACCTCAGGATATCCATCCAACACCATCAATATCGGGAAAATAAGAAACCGCGGTATTGAATTATTATTAACCGGATCACCCATCAAATCCCGGAATTTCAACTGGAACGTTTCCCTGAATTTTGCGTACAACAACAATAAAGTCCTTGATCTGGGAGGCAGTCCCTCCCTTACGCTGGACGTTCCGCGAAACGGAACCGCCAGTGTTCAGGCCGTGGTGGGTCTCCCTTACGGACAGATCGTAGGGACCAAATTCCAGCGGGATAACGGCGGCAATATCATCCACGACACTGCCGGAATACCTTTGCCAACCGCCGACCTGGTGCCCCTGGGATCAGGGCAATATGATAAGACAGGCGGATTGACGAATGATTTCCACTACAAAAATTTCTCCTTTAGTTTCCTGATTGATTATAAGTTCGGCGCTAAATTATATTCCGGAACCAACCTCATTTTGTATAACGATGGATTACAGAAGGGTACGCTGGTGGGAAGAGAAGGCGGCTTCGTTTCAAAAGGCGTGACGGAAGATGGCCATCCCAATGCCAAAAATGTTTTAACCCAAACCTACTTCGGTGCGCTTGCCGCAGGATCGAATAATGTAGATGAACTTTTCCTGTATGATGCCAGCTTTATAAAACTCAGATCATTAAGCATAGGATACAGTTTGCCGGCTTCTGTATTGAAGAATGGATTTATCAAGGGACTGTCTGTATCGCTGGTGGCCCGGAACCTGGCCATACTCATGAAACATACTCCTAATATAGATCCGGAATCGAATTATAACAATTCAAATGCGCAGGGCCTGGAATTATCCGGATACCCTACCGTAAGAAGCCTGGGCATGAACCTGAATGTTAAATTCTGATTGCTTAAATTATCTTAATCTACTAAATCGCAAGTCATGACACCAAAAAAATTCATAATAACCTGTATGGCAGCGTGGTTGGTTATTTCGGGTTGCCACAAAAACTTTATTTCCATTAATACGGATCCGGAACATCTGACATCCGACAATATGAATTATAAATACCTGTTTACTGCTGCCCAGCTGATCACCTCCGGAAACAGCGATGCCAATGCCTACGAAGATGAACGTACGGCCATGGGTTATGCTTCCTGTATGATCCAGCACCTCTCCTCCACTTTTTCTTTCTATAACGGAGACAAATACACGGAGGATGCCAGCTCAGAAGGATCTTACTGGCAGCAGAATTACGGGGACCCGATTAAAAATATACAGGAAATCATCTTCCACGTTAAAGATGATACCGCCCAGGCCAATTTTTATCAGATCGCCCGCATTTTCAGGGTGTTCATGTTTCAACGGATGACAGATATGTATGGGGATTGCCCTTATTCCGAAGCCGGTCTGGGTTATATTACCGGGGTTACCTCCCCGAAATACGACAAGCAGCAGGATATTTATACTGACATGCTCAATGAACTGCAGGATGCCGCCACCAAGCTGGATCCCAATGCGCCCAATACCGTTGGCGGCTCCGATCAATTGTATGCGGGCGATCCCGTGGAATGGCAAAAATTTGCTTATTCAGAAATGCTTCGCCTAGCCATGAGGATGGTAAAAGTGGATCCCACCAATGCCCAGAAATGGACGCTGGCTGCCCTGGCAGGAGGAGTAATGACCAGCAATGATGATAATGCAGCCTTCAGCCACAACAACTATACGGAGAGTACTTCCACAGTGAATGGCATTGCCCTGGTCATTAACGGATATGATAACAACGCCACACATGTAAGCAAAACGCTGATCGATCTTTTAAAAACTACGGGCGATCCAAGGCTTTCCTATATGGCAACTGTTTCTACAGATCCCACCAATACGGATCCGACGGATCCAGTGAGCCTGGGAGACAATACCCCGTCGATACAGATCGGCCAGCCGAATGGATATGATTTCGGCGGACTTACCTTTGACATCAGCAAGGCACCCAACTGGCCCGACCATCCGGCCGTTTCCACTTCTGATTCATTGACTATTTATCAAAACCGGTATTCTATTGTCAACCGCAATGTATTTGCCCGCTATGATGCACCTACTTATTTTTTGACCTATGCGGAAACAGCTTTTCTGGAAGCAGAAGCTGCTGTAAGAGGATGGACCAGTGAAGATCCCGCTGCTTTATACGAAGCCGGTGTAACAGGGGCTATGCAACAGATGGCTCAGATTGCTTCGCTGGAAGGCAGTTTTCCCGCAGCTACGCTGCCCGGCATCAGCGATGGGGACATCAGCACCTATCTTGCGGCCAATCCGTACAATCCGGCCGATGCTCTTAACCAGTTGAATACGCAATACTGGCTGAACACTTATATGGATGAATACGAAGCATGGGCCAACTGGAGAAGAAGCGGATTCCCTGTATTGATCCCCGTTCCCCCTTATCCCGGTAATGTTACCGGTGGTACCATTCCAAGAAGGTTCAGATATAACCCCTCAGAGATATCCGTGAATGCCACAAACTATCAGGAGGCTGTTTCACGGCTGACCGGTGGTGATAAAATGACTTCCAGGATATGGTGGGATGTGCCTTAGTTATAAGGATGCTTATTTGCTGATGATGATTTGCTGAACGGTCATAGTGCCGTCTGCTGTCATAAACCGCAACACATAAATGCCACTGCCGAATAGAGGATTCAGCCGGGCAATACCGTTTTGAACCGGCACAACCTGCTGCAATAAACTTCTTCCGCCCGCATCATACCATGCTACCTTCAGGCTGTTCCCTGTGGTTCCCAGGCCACTGATAAATAATACACCTGAAGACGGGTTAGGATAAATAGAAAGAACCTGGGTCTTTGCAAGATTCACCGAAACAATTTTCGAATAGGAATAATTTCCGTCCTGATCCGTTTGTTTCAACCGGTAGTAACTGATGCCGGAATAAGGATCGGTATCGCGGCTGGTATAATCCAGTTCAACGCTGCTGTTTCCACCAACAGCTTCCGTATTGACATCCAGAACAAAATCAAAATTCGTGGCATCCTTACTTTTCTCAATCGTGAAATGACTGTTATGGGATTCCGTTGCGGTGGCCCAGGTTAAATCAACCTGGCCGTCAACCGGTTTTGCTTTGAAATACAGCAGGTCAATCGGTAAAATATTTCCACCGCCCAATCCGTCCGCCAGCGCAAAGGTGGAAAAAGAATTAAAAGCTGAAGGTAATGAAGTAGAGGTGATACTGCCGGATAGATTCGGGTTTCCCGTAAAGACGGGTCCGCCCGTTCCCCCGATATCAATCCATTGGGTCAGATTGGAGAAAGTATTTTTCACGATGGTGAGCGTGCCGCCGTTCCTCACCACGTCGTTTGATCCAAAAAAAAGCTGGATGGTTTGATTACCGCTCAATTCGAGACTAGGCTGACTAACCGAAACGGCGTTTACCCGACTGATCGTATAATAGTGCACGGCGGATACGGCATCCACCGTTACCGGAAACGTATATCCCAGGGCAGCCGCGCTGGCATTGAATAATTGCGCCTGGTAGGTATATAAATTGCCGGAAGTATGACTGACCGTGAGCGCAACAGGCCGGCAATCGCCGCCGCTGCCGATCGGAAAATTTAAGGTGCTGGCGCCCGCAGTCGACTTCTGGTATCTCATGGGTCCGTTCACATAACTTGTTGAGAGGGCAGTGCCAGTTGCAGTAGTGGAACCATTCAGCATCGTAAGCAAAAAACTGGTGCTTGTATTGAGTAACCCGGAAGCAAGAATAAGATTTTTAGATACATTGATGGAGCTGTTGTTCAGGGTTACACCAGCTCCGGTATTGGCAATAATGAGCCGTGTAAATACAGGAACAGGCGTTCCACCCGTCGCACTAATACTTTGTGCTCCCGTGCCGGAAAATGTTGCTGTACCGGCATTCGATCCGAAGGTAATGGCAAAAGCAGCAGGAGAAGTTACCGTGACATTTCCCGCATAGCTGCAATTGGCATTATAATTTGGATAGACAAGTCCTGTATTATTCTGCATAAACACCACATTACCATTGCAGGCATCCGGATTGGTTGCCGCCATTAACAAATATCCTGTTCCGTTATTGGTGAATGTGGCTGCTCCGTTGAAAACATTATTTCCCTGGCTCTGATCGTTTGATGTTCCTGTTTTTATGCAATTGGCCATCCCGTTAAAGGTGGACCCGTTAAAAAATAATCCCGGACTCGAAGAAGTAACGTCCCCGTCAAATGATGCGCCAGGTCCGTATTGAACATAGCTGGTTCCGATAGTTAATAAACTCTGCGTGGTACCCGGTCCGGTTTGGGTAAACCCTCTTAAGATCAATCCGCCGCTGTTAAATCCACCGGCCCCAATGCCGATCGTTTTTCCCGCGCCCAGAAAAGCTGTTCCTGCAGCTGAACCAAAATATACGCCGGCTCCATTCACATTCACCACGCTGATGTTTCCGTTAAACTGGGTGTTCACGCCATTGTTGTTGGCATATATCCATAACCCGGCGGATGCCGGCTGGTTATTAAACACTACGTCGCCGTTGAAGATATTCCCGGTGCTGCTATAAGCAACATACATATGCTGGGCAGTGCTTTGATTATTGAACACGGCAGTGGATTGCCACAAATCAGGATTTCCGTTGCCCATTAAAAAATAACCGGCGCCTGTATTAGTGATTGAAAAGGCGCCATTAAATGTATTGTTGCCGATGGATCCATCATTGGTCCCACCGTTTTTCACGGACGTAACAGTACCGGAAAAATTGCAGCCGTTAAAAAATAATGAACCACTGGTTGAGGTCAGGTTACCCCCTAACGACGAAGTAGGACCAAATGTTAAGGAAGACGTACCGGTCAATGGCAGGTTAATCGGTACATTTCCCAATTGCGTAAACCGTTCAATCTGCAGATAACCGGTGTTAAAACCAGCCGCGCCGATGGATATGGTTTTTCCTGCGGCAAGTGTTTCACTGGTGGAGGCACTCCATCCAAATGCGATGCCAACGGAAGAACCGGTCTGCGTCAGGATGATGTTCCCGTTAAATTGATTTCCCACCGGATTGTTGCCAAAAATGATCCTTTCGGTAGAATTATTATTCGCGTAAACATCGCCGTTATATACGTCGGGTGAACCATTGGCAAATCCAAAGTATCCGGCGCCGTTCTGGTTGACCGTCAGGGTGGAATTAAAAATATTACCGCCACTGGACCATTCGCCCGTGGCGCCGGTTTTTGTCACAGTTACCTGAGCGTTGTACACAGCGCCATTCAGCAGGATGCGGGGCGAGGTTGCCGTAAAATCTCCGCCAAGAACAGAAGAAGGACCAACCTGGATTAAAGTCGTGGCGCCCGTACAATTCAGGTTCACCGTCGCGCTGCCCAACTGGGTAAATTGCTTCAGCATCAGCGTACCTGAAGAAAATCCGGCCGCTCCGACCTGCAGGGTTTTACCGGCTGCCAATATCGCGGTGGAGATCGCGGTCTGGTCAAACTGGATGCCTGTAGAAGAGCCGGTACTGGATACGGTGATATTTCCGTTAAACATGTTCCCTGTGGAATTCCAGCCCAGTGCGATATAGGACGAACCGCTGCTGTTAAAACTCACGTCACTATTCCAGGTATCAGGTGCGCCGTTTCCGAAAATGATGCTGCCGGTTCCGGCATTATTAATAACCATGTCTTCCTGAAAAATATTTCCTCCTCCGCTGGCATCATTGGCGGTACCGGTTTTCGTTACGTTCACGGTGCCATTAAAAGTAGAATTGGTCAGAAAGATATCTGCACTGCTGCTGCTGATATTTCCACCGATAACCGAACCCCGGGCAATATTGAGAAAGCTGTTTGTTCCGGTAAAACTCAGATTGATACCAGCGCTGCCCAGCTGGGTAAAGCTGTTCAAATACAGAAATCCGGAACTAAAACCACCACCTCCAACCAAAATGGTTTTACCGGCTGACAGCGTGGGTGTTCCTGTTCCGGATGTCCATCCGAGATAGATACCCCCGCTGCCCGGGGAGTTGAGAATAATGTCGTCGTTAAACAGGTCATTGGAATTATAACCCAGCATAAAATAACCGGTATTACTTTGTTGGTTTATCGTGCAGGTGGATTTGAATATATTCTGATATTGATTATTATGGTTGTTTGAACCGGCCGTTTTGGTAAACGCGGCGGTGCTGCTGTAGACAGCACCCTGCGCCCAAATATCCGGCGCAGCAACGGTCACCGCGCCGCCGAAATTGCTCGATGGCCCTAAGTACAATACCGAAGATCCGGTGGCATTCAGATTAATAGGCGCATTCCCCGACTGGGTGAACTGTTTCAGGTAGAGGTAACCCGCCGTCAAACCCATTGCCCCTGTAAGTATGGTCTTACCAGCGGCGAGAATGGCCGTAGCCGTTGTATTTCCGCCGCAGAATTGAATACCTGTAGCACTGCCGGAAGTATTCACCGTAATGTTTCCGTTAAACTGGTTCCCCGTCGTTGCCCAGCAGGGAAGCAAACGTTCTGATCCGTTATCGGTAAAGGTCACGTCGCCGTTCCAGGTATCCGGATTCGAATTACCCAGGAGTAAATAACTGCTGCCGCTATTGGTGATGCTGCATGCGCCATTAAATACATCGCCTCCCGCGCTGTAATCTCCGGTTGATCCTGTTTTTGTTAAGTCACTCACCCCGTTAAAAGTTGCCCCGTTTAAAAACAACGTCGGGCTGGACGAGGTAACATCGCCCCCAAAAGAAGACGCGGGACCATAAGTGAGGTTAGCGGTTCCCGTTAGATTAATATGCTGTGCGGTTGCTCCCGTCTGCGCGAACTGGCGCAGCAATAAGGTTCCAGCAGAAAAGCCTCCGGCTCCGATTTGGATGGATTTTCCAGCGGCCAGCGTGGCAGAAGCAGTACCGTTTCCTCCGCAGAACTGAACCCCCTGACCACCCGCAGAACTAACCACCACATCATTATTAAAGCTCGTTCCGGCGGAAAGCCAGCTCACATAGATAAGTGTATTTGCGGCCGGCGCGTTGTTAAATGTAGTGACTCCGCCGAAAACATTGTTTGCACTGTTATAGGCTACATACAGATTCGATGAGCCGGTATTGTTGAAAGTAACGGGACCATTAAATGTATCCGCGCTGCCATTTCCAAGCAGGAGATATCCTGTTCCGGCGCCGGTGATATTGGTCGTTCCATTGAATACATTATTTCCGCTGCTGGCATCATTGCCGCCGCCGGTCTTGGTAATGGTGGTCGTATTTTGAAAGATGGTATTTCTGAAAGTCACAGAAGCGGAAACTACATTCACGATGCAGTTCATGGTCATTGGTCCGTTCCCGAATATGGTGCTGGTGGCGGCTGAAACATTGATGGTGCCGTTTTGCACGATGCCCTTGGTGAAAGTGGCCACCGGACCTGAGGTACTCAGCGTAAACCCGCCGAGATCCAAAGTGCCGCTGGTAACGATGAGGTTATTGATACCGCTGCTTGCAGGCAAAAGGCAAACATTGCTGCCTGTAACAATCGTAACATTATCGGTATTGGAAGGGACGCCGTTAGGCGACCAGTTTGCGGGCGTGTTCCAGGCCGTTGATACGGACCCGTTCCAGGTATAAGCAGTTTGGGAAATAGCTGCCTGGGCGCAGACAAATATGCCCATTAAGAGTATAAATTGTTTCATAGGTTTAATTCAGATGATTTGGATTCCAAAGAATCTGTGCTACAGCTTTCCACTTATGTACCAGAAGCCACCAGGCTGATAACCAAAAGAATAATGACGGGCATGACGGAAAATCATTCCCGGATTGGTTATATTTTCCCCGCCTGGGAACAATCCGGCATACCCTAAGTGTAAACACTTAGATTCACTAGGGGTAAACATATATATGCTGAAAATATTATACAGAAAACCAGTTTTTTCCCCGCATTTTTTTAAGGAGAAGGATACGCCCAATTCTGCCTTACCGAACTATAGTGGCCGGAGCACAAAACTGTTTTCCAGGAGGAGCAGGAAATCATCCGGATTGTTGATGATCACATTATGTTCGCGTGGACTGTGCACAAATAATATCCGGTTGTTCTTTATGATCTGCGGATTTATCGCCGATTCTTCGGTCAGCGCGAAATCCGTTTGTTGTTTCTTGAGCTGCTGCATAACGGTGTCGCTGACCACATCCGTACCACCGCCATGGTTCGTAAACCAATGAATAAAATGATGTGCAGGTTCCTGGTGAATCCAGCTCAGGTATTTGCCGGTCTCTCCATACAGGGCGTCAAAAAGAAATACTTCCTGAACAGGTATCTGCCCATCCTGAAGGATATGGGCGATCACGCGGTACGCCCCACTATGGCCCGCGAGCACAATATTTCCGGGGACGGCCCTGGCCAGAACAAGTTTCTTTTTCTTTAATTCTTCCATAACATCATGCACGAGGAATTTGAACATACCAGGCTGTTCCAGTTTTCCTCCGTAACCATCAGGCGCATCTTTTGCCGTTTCCGGCAGAACCAAAACCGCATTGCGGTTTGAAGCAATGAATTGTTTGGTGAGCTCATAAAATGCCGCTGCAGTATCAATGCTGTTGTGCCAGCCATGGAACCAGCATATCAAATCAATAGGGTGACCCGGTTTTAAATGTGCCGGAACGATCAGTAAAACTGAACTATCGGAATAATGACCGGCAGCGGAATAACGGGCGCTGTCGTAAACATAATCTTTTGTCCGGGCCGTATCCGGAAATGATGTATGCGAAGAGCTGAAATGGATTCGCTCATACAGCGACTCGTCCTGGGCCCGCGCGCGAGTCACAAATAAAAAAAACATCATCCCCAGAAGTATCCGCGAATAACTCATATTGGCTAACTTAACGTACCCTTCCGATACCGAACTGATCTCCGGCGTTTACCGGTTCTGCACCGGCAAACTGTATCTCGATCATTTTTTCACTTTGTACGTGATTTCCACCTTCATCCCGGAGCGTAGCGCAGATCGTCTTTTTCGCGGCGTCTACAATATCTCCCGTTGAGGGCATGGCATATCTTCCATCCATACTAAACGTGATCCATCCGGGCTGATCGCTTAATTTAACCGAGGTCTTCTGGGTTATTTTATCTCCCTGCAAGGCGAAAACATGGGCCGATTCATTAAATGCATCCGAAAGCCAGATTTCCTTTTCGCCGGGTGACAGTGCAATGCCATGGCTGGGACATCCATGCCTTTTCACGGGGCCTGTTTTAAAACCCTTCACTTCAATATGCGCAATCTTTTTCCCCGTCTGCAGGTTCCCGACTTCAAATCCCAGCAGACCATTTACGTTCACGTAACAACGTGTTTGCCTGCCATTGACCGTAAAAGGCCGTATATGATCGGCAAATGGGCCCACCCGGGTAATCACTTTGTGATCCTTCGTATTGACTACAGCCAGATAATCCGACTTCAATCCTTCCAGGTACACTTTTTTACCATCACGCCCGTAGATGGTATTGTGCGCTCCCGAATGAAGCACAATTCGATGCAGCACATTCCCCGTTTTTGCATCCACCACTTTCCAGTCGTCGCCTTCGAGGGAAGGCAGGTAAATCGTTTTTCCGTCGGGCGATACAGACATCCTGTCGCAACCCGCATCATACTTTTTTTCCCAAACGGATTTTTCCGTCAGGAGATCAATACACTGCATGGATTCAAGGGTACTGATGTAAATACAATGCGTATTTAAACTAACGGCTACTCCTTTTACATTGGAAGGCTGACCGTCTCTGTCCAGACCACCCGTAGGAATCCGCTTCACGAATTTAAAATGGTCATCCATATCAAATACCAGCAGTCCGTGCCCGCCATATTGAAGATAATTACGCACACCGGGCGCGGCCACATAGAGATAGTGATGAAGAGGAGGATGTTTGGCGGACTGAGCAAAGGCAGGACCGCCAAACCCGGTTATAAAGAAGATGAGCCAGCCGTTTGTAATATTCCGGAAATATTTATTCATAAAGAAGCTGTGTGATCTGTTGGTTTTAATTCCTTTTCGAAGCAAACGCTGTTATCGATGCCGGCATACTGGCCGTAGTTTGGAATCAGGATATACCCGTTATTCTTATACAAAGCGATTGCCTCCGGCTGTCTTCTCCCTGTTTCCAATATACATTTTTCACAGTATAATTCAGTTGCCCATTTTTCCAGGTCGGCCAGGAGCCTGGTGGCAACTCCTTTTTTTCTGATCCCGGGAGCCGTGTACATGCGTTTAATTTCCATTGTATTCGGACTGTATTCCTTTATGGCTCCACAACCCCGGGGCTGATCATTTTCGTACGCGATGACGGCATACTTTATTTTATCGATCTTATTGAATTGGGCGTAGTAGGCATGGTCGTTTCCATCCCGCGCGGCCAGGTCCGCGTCCAGGTCTTTCACCAGTGAAATAAAATCCGGGTTGTCCGAATCTGTTCTTACTACTTGAATCATCCCGATCCTGTTTATCATTTGCATTAACGGCTGTTCTTTAACAGGGCCAGCAGGTCAGCCATTTCCTGCACTGATATTGAGCTTTCCAGACCTACCGGCATGGCCGAGAGCGGGGACGCTTCCATTGTTTTAATGGCGCTGCGCGCTACGCTGGTCTGGCTGCCGCCAATCTGATTGAGTGTAATACTGGCCGGTGTTTGGGAAGCCATGATGCCACTGACCTTCTCATCGTTCTTTTTGGTTACAGTCCACATGTCAAACTTTACCGCGATGGACCGGTTAGGATTCAGGATATCCGTCAGGATCGAAGAAGCATCACGATTACGAATGGAGCCCAGGTCAGGACCAAAGGCATTACCATATTTACCCTCCAGGTTGTGACAGGTGGCGCATACTGATTTAAAAATCACAAGACCCCTCGCGGTATCTCCCTGCAGGCTGAGCGCGGTCTGGTATTTTTTGATCACGCCATCGCGATTGCCCGTTTCCATCGCAAACAATTTCCTGGACCGATTGAGGATGTCCACATTCCCGTCATTCATTAATCGAACCTTATTGGACCAGCTGATGCCCGAAGCAGGAATGCTGTTGTTCCCGATCGCCTGTAACAGGATGTTGGTATTTTCTGTTGATGAAAGAAAAGCCTCCATGGCGCTTTCCCTGGCATCAAATCCCAGGGTTTTCCAATGGCGGACCATATAGTCGCAGGCGGCCTTTGGCGATAAGACATTATAGGTATGAATGGCCGCTTCCTGAAGTGTTTCCGGGTTAGCCGGATTAGCGATGATTTGTTCCAGCAAGGCTGTGTTGTCGCTTTTCTTATCGAGGGCAATCAATTGCAGTGCATCTCCGCGGTACGCGCTGTTGACCGAAGTATCCGCGGCAACAGACCTCGCTTTTGCAAGGGCATCGCTCCAGGCCTTGTTCTGCGGAATGCCCAGCAGAGATAAAAGCTTAAGCGAGGCACTGCGTATCATCGGAGGAGTTGATGCAGAAAATTTGGACAGCAGCATCATTTTTTCAGACCCCATATCGCCCTGGACAGCCTTTACCGAAACACCATCGGTTAATCCGGAAAGGCAGGCGGACTGCCACCAGTCTGATGAAGTCCGGCTGTTGCTGAGCGACAATGCCAGTATTTTCTTTATGTCGGCTGTTCTCTGCGATAAGCCGATCACCTGCGCGCAATTGCTGAAAAACAGGGCGGTCCCTTCCGATGGTCTGGAAGTCAGCATCCGGATGCTTTTCTCCAGCAATTCATATTCTCTTCCTTTTGAAGAGGCCAGGGCAGCAATCTGAACCCATTTGTCTTCCAGGTCATGCATCAGCAGGTTTTGTCTGGCTGCCTCGGAGGTTTCATTGTCAATCTCTCCCAGGGTGCAGAGCAACTGGTACCTTACTTTGGCGGCCGTATCGTTTTGCATAACCAGCAGATCTTTCTGTAACTGCGGAAGGTCCTTCAAATGCAATTCCGCAATCTGAATAGCATTTTCCCGAACACCCGCCGCAGGATGGTGCAGAGCCTTTTGCAACGCGACCTGGCTGGTTCCGTGTAGACCTTCCATCAGCCACAAGGCGTGCACGGTGGCTGTAGCGGATTGAGTGGTATCCAGCAAATGCTGAACAAGTGGAATGGTTTGAGGATCGTTCCTGTCCATCAGCAATCTTTGCGCATTCCGCCTCCACCAGATATTATTTTCCGTTAATCGGTTTACCAGTTGCTGCGTTGTTTCATCACCCAGTTTCAATTGGGAGCACCAGTTCATTTTAGGTGTGTTGGCCGGAGTGATCCGATAAATCCTTCCCTGGTCCTCTCCGTTATACAAAGCTCCCGATTTGATCACGCTATCGCTCAGCCATTCGGGATGTTCGATGATCTGCCGGTAATAGTCGATTACATATAAAGCGCCGTCGGGACCGATATAAAATTGAACAGGTCTGAACCAGGCATCTGTGGACGCCAGAAATTCTTTTTTCTCATACAGCCGGGACGCATTGAATGTAGCGCCCTTGTCCGTGACCCGGTCCGCATGTACAATATTGCTTACGGGTTCGGCCACAAAACTGACGTTGTTAAAACTGTCCGGGAACAAGCCGCCATTATACCAGGTAAGTCCGCAGGCTGAAGTGATCACTCCAAGATCCGTCAGCAACTGGGTTTGCGGGTTGATGGTGATGGGATAAACTTCGCAGGCTTCACCATGATCGGAAATATATTCGGAGGCATCAGCAACCGGCAAATTGGAATTGCGCTGTAAATACCTGGCCGCGATGGCCTCCTGATAAATATGGTTGGAATTGTTCACGCAGAAATGATGTCCCCAGTTATCGAAGGTTTGCCCGTACTGCGTTTCGCCGGAAAGCATTTCTATCTGAAAGCTGTCCGGCTTAAGCCGCAGATTGCGTCCATCAGCATTGCGTGGAAGTTCTTCCGCTGAAGGCTGGTCAACATAACGCACCAGGCTGCCGCGGTCGTTGAACATCATTGAAATTTTTGGCGTGACGGTTCCCATATGGGCCAGGTAGATCCAGTTATCCAGTCCGAACAGGGGCGTGTTGGCCAGATGCTGGGGATTGGTGAGGGCAAGGCCGGTAATCATGGTCTTTCGTATATCAGCCCTTCCATCGTGATCCGTGTCTTCAAAATAAATGAGGTCCGGAACGTCTACTACAAGTATTCCTTTTTTCCATTTCATGATGCCCGTGGGTAAGCGAAGATGATCTGCAAAAACGACGCTCTTGTCGGGCAGCCCATCACCATTCGTGTCTGTGAGCAATTGTATTTTTCCGGATCCGGCGGTATCCAGGGGGTAACCACGCATTTCCGCGACGAAAATATTTCCGTATTCATCCACTTCCATGGCCACAGGACTGGTGATCATTGGTTCGGAGGCGACGAGTTCAATTTTGAATCCTTCGGGCAAACGGAAGGTTTGCAAGGCCTGATGAGGCGACAAACCACCGTTTGTTGTTTTATTCTTATGACAGGCCAGCAGGGATAGTAAAAGAGAGGAAATTAAAATGTATTTGAACATACCATTCCATTTTAGAAAGCGGTGAAACAAGGCACAAAAAGACCAGATCAGGAGACGTACTGAACTGTATTTTTTTAATAAATCTATGTTTACCGGTTTTTAAAATCTAATAATCCTGCAATTATTACAAAATAGGAGAATAATTAAACAAATCCGGATAGGAAAATGGGTGAGATGGCGCCCGGATTTGTTTCCCGGCACAGGTGTTGACCGAAGTGCTAATTATTTTCACCGGGCAAAATATTCTGATTCACCTTAAAGAAATTATCCGGATCATATTTCCGCTTGATTTTTGTCAAACGTTCATAGTTGTGCCGGTAACTGGCTTTGATGCGTTCCTGTCCCTCGTTCATGATGAAATTTAAATAGGCCCCGCCGGAAGAATACGGATGTAACGCATCCGAGTATTCTTTGCACCAGCTGGCAATTTTATCTGCGTTGGCAGGATCGGGATCAACGCCCACAATTACTCCCGCATATTTGGCATCCCGGTAGGCCCAGGGGGTTGCGTCTTTAGCCACCCGGCCGGCAGCGCCGCTGATCGGGTACAGATGCATCTGGGAAAGTGGCGTTGGTATCTTCGATCCGAATTTCAAATGCATATTCCGGACTTCCGTCGCCAGTTCATTAAAGAAATCAGCTCTCCAGTACCATTGCAGGCCCGGGGAAAGCAAACCATCAAACATCTGCTGAATGGCCGGGTAGGGCATTGGCCCAAGGTGGTCAAACAAAGGCTTCATGGCGAGGATGGGCTTAAATACTTCATTTGCTTTTTCCAGGTCCCCGGCATAGCACCAAATCAGTCCGCAAAACTGTTTTTTGTGGAGGTGTTCAGGAAATGGCGGACCGGGAATGACCAGCGTTGCAAAAAAACCATTTAATTCGTCGGGTGCATCATGAATGAACTGGTGGTACCAGGCCATGATTTCACTCGTTTTTTCTATGGGCCACAGGGTGGGACCGCCAAAAACAGTTTTCACCGGATGTGCCTGAAATTTAAAGGATGTTACAATGCCGAAGTTTCCGCCGCCTCCCCGGATGGCCCAAAACAGATCGGTGTTTTGCTTTGCATTCACGGTTACAAAGCTCCCGTCGGCCAACACCATGTCCGCTTCCAGCAAGTTGTCAATAGTCAGTCCGTATTTTCTTGATAAATAGCCAACTCCACCGCCCAGCGTCAGTCCGCCTACCCCGGTGGTGGAAATGATCCCGGCCGGAACGGCAAGTCCGAAGGCATGCGTGGCATGATCCACTTCGCCCCACACATTTCCCCCTCCGACCCGGACCGTTTTTGCCACGGGATCAACCAGCACAAATTTGATCCCGGATAAATCAATCACCATGCCGTCGTCACACAGACCAAGGCCCCCACCATTATGTCCACCACCCCGCACGGCAACCAATAATTTATTCTCCCTGGCAAAATTGACCGCCCGGATCACATCCGCCACATCCACGCATTTTACAAACATGCCGGGACGTTTGTCGATCATGGCATTATACACTTTACGCGTTTCATCATAATGGGAATGGCCGGGGAGAATGATTCCACCCCTGATCCCGGAAGCAAATTCCTCGATTACAGAGACGTTTAAGTCTTTTACAAGATTTGTCATATCATTAGTTTTTGTATTTTTCAAAACTAGTTTATGGCAAAGGGGAGGCCTGCAACTTTTGGCTCAAATACAGGTAATTTTTGTTCAACCTAAAAAAATGACTGAACCGGCAGGAGTTAATTGCTAATGACCGGCAGATAGTCAGAAGGCAGGCGGCCATATCTTTTGTGGAAGCATTTGGAAAAATAGGACGGGCTGCTGAATCCCGATTCAAAGGCTATCTCTGATATGTTGCCTGCGTTTTTGTTTAATAATTTCAAGGCCTCTTTCAACCTGTATTCCTTAATGAATGTATTCGGAGATTTGCCGATGAGAAAGATCATTTTGCGATACAATTGGGATTTGCTGTAACCCAGGGGCCTGTTAAAATCATCCACTTTCAAATGGGTATCGTTCCAGGCAGCATCGGTGTAGTCCATTAAAAGCGTAAGGAATTTTTCGTCTGCCGGTGTAAGCGCAAAGACGCCTTCCTCTCCGCGGAACGTACGGGCGTTTTCACTTTGGTATAAGTCATTCACCTCAGGGGAAATGATGATTTCCCCTTTAACCATGTCACACATCCGTTCCGCTAATTTTATTGTATCCTCAAAAATCAATTGTTTGTTGGTTACCGGCACGCCGGCGCTCAGGCCCAATTTTAATACTATTTTGTCATTCCGGATATTTTTCCTGAATTCTTTAAACAGCATCCGGATATCGAACGCGGCATGAATGGTATTGGAAACCGATCGGAAAGAAACTAAATAAGAGGAGGCCGTTTGTTTAACAACATGACCTTCATAGCGATTCAAAACAGGGATGAGGGCATCACCGAAATTCGGGAGGGAAAGTTGTAACGGTGCGGGATCCTGTTGCGCTGGAACCAATCCTTTTATCTCTAAAACCATAATGGTCCTGAAAGCAGGGTCGTTGATAATATTTAACCGGGCGTTTTTTGCTTTCTCCGGATCTCCGATCCTGCCTAGAAAAGATTCTACGATGCCGGCCTCCACTTCAATGATGCTGTTGGGCACCTGGCCATGGGCCTTATTGTGCATTTCCTCAATGGCCATGGCATTGGGCGCCTCAATTAAGCAGAAGGCTGTTTTTCTCTGATCATCAAACCAGTACGTCAGGCCTCTGCACCCAAATTGATGTTGTATCTTCAGATCTTGCTGGTGCAAGAGTGCCACATGCTCTGCCGTTACCGTATCCGACACGTCGTGCCGGTCCATATAAATAGGCATATCACAGGTTTTAAGGATAACTTACTAAAGTTAGTTTATTTTAGTGGCTGCCGTCATTTTCCAATCATTTTTCACCGCTTTTTTTACCGGATATTCGTTCCGGTGAAAGGGCGCCCAAATCCGCAGAGGTTCAGGGTTACAGCCTTCTTCCATCCAGTGAACCTGACTCGGGGATACTAGTTTTTTATTGCAGCCTCTTTAAACCGGAGGGTGCTGATGCCAAAGGGAGGCATTACTGTTTCAACAAAGGTTTTCCCGGAAGCATCCCGCTTTATTTCAAGCGATCTGATCAGGTCGCCGTTCAAGGCAATCAGGTTCACCGCATCTGCCGCGAACCCGAAATATATCCTTTGAATATTTGCGTTCGCTGCAGCGTGGAATAATCTGACCAGCAGATCCGACCCGGAAAAGATCATGGAAGAAACTTCACTGCTTGTCCCCTCCACGCGGATCATGGACACTTCGGTGGAAATTTCCTTTTCTCCGGAGGAGGCATCTATTTCTTCGTTTGACCGAACGGAAACCCTGGATACCAGCGGTGCGTTCCATTGCGCGGAAGCCGTCCAGATACCCGCCTTATCCCATCTGCCCGCGTGTGGAATCAGGGCATAACTCAGTTCAGCCGGCCCGTTGATGGAATAGTTGCGTCCGAAGAGCCCCTGCCCTGAATACTGAATGGTTAGTCCCAGCGGATATCGGGCCCCATGGGCGTAGGACGTGGTATGGTCACTCAGCAGCGCCATCCCGTAATTATCCGATGCATCGGTAACATCCACCCAATTCAGGAGGACCACATTCTTAATGCTGTCCCAACTGTTGAAAAAGGTATTGGAAAGCCGGCTTTGCAACACGTCAAAGGGGGCATTTTTATATACCTTTTGGCCGGATAAATTTAAAGGGAATAAAGCCTGTAGTTTAAAACTGTCATTATAAAATGCTTTTTCCATCGGGTGACCCCGGATGGCATCCGGCGATTCTCCGATTCCTGTATTGTGCTTCCAGTCAATTACCAGGTGCAGGTCAATTCTTCGTTCGCCCTGAGCCACCGTTAGTTCCTGGATAAAAGGATTCCCTGCAATGAGACCCCTGATTTCCAGTTTCACCCGCACCGGTCCCGGCTCAAGGATGCGAACCTCCGCAGGCGTTTCAGTGGTGGACCGGAATCCGCTTAACGAATAAAAATTGCCCCTGAGTTCATTAAAACTTCTTCCGCCTTTTGCGTCCACGAATTCTTTATGTTCCAACTGTTTCGCGACCAGGCTCCTGATGGTGCCACCTTTTACCGGATCGATCAGTATGCTATAGAGATCCGTTTCTATTTTATACATACCATTTTGTTGGCGGTAAACGACTGCTGCGCCGGCTTTTGGTTTCAGTTGAACCGGGTGCGTGTGCTGCAGGTTTTTCCCGGATGACCTCTCTAATAAATAGGTCGCGTACCCCATGGAGGGCGCCCGCAATTTCAGGAGCCATTTTTTGCCCTTTTCCAATTCGGATCCTGTGCCGGAAAAGGCGGGCTGACCGGGAATCAGGTGGTGGTGGCGGTCATAGGCTCTGGCTCCTGTCCATCCCCCCGGCAGAGAAATCCGCAAGACTTCATTCCTGTCTTCCCCCGTGGTATTGAAAACAGTCAGCGTTGCCCGGGGGCGAAGTTGTCCGGCAGCGGGTTCCTTCATGGCGGATGCCCTCACGGGAGATGACAGCACGGATATAGAACGATCCACTACGCTGTCGCTGCGCTGCCAGGTATTCCCGGTCCAGGTAAGCACGTTGTCCGCCCAGGTAATTCCCGATCCCTCACGATCAGCGACCGGATTATAAGGTACGATCCAGCAGTCATGATGCTGCGACAGAAGCAGTGTTCTCCAGGCTTCATCCAGAGAAGCGCCAGGCCAGGGTTTGGATCTGAATACCCTGGCCATCGAAGCCAGTTTTTCCGCGTTGATGATTTTATTCTCTGCCATTCTCACTTCCCTGGCGATCCGCTGGAGAATTTGCCCGCCCCAGACGAGACTCACCAGCACATCCTCCTGGGAAAAATGCCAGTCGAGGTCCGGTATCCGCACCGATTTATTTTCAATATATCCCCGCCAGGTTTGAAACGCCGTAGGCGAATAAGGCGTTTCCACATCGTCCGCCGCTTTGTAATCCTCGTTATGGTGCAGCATGATTCCGTCAGCAGCGGTGGCCTTCAGATTATTTGAATCATTGTCGTCTTTTGCTTTTATCCAGTGGCCGTACCGCTCCGGACCCAAATCCCACCCGGCGTCCTGGAGACACATCCCTACGGGGTGTTTGATTCCATATTGAAAGGCGCGGGTAACATAGGCCAACGAATTATTGCAGGCAATGGTTTCCCAAGTTGATCCTGGCTTCAGCGCTTCGACTGCATAGCGTGGAACGGTAATCAGCCTGCTGCCGTCGGATCCTATCCAGTTCACCAGTTCTCCGCCAAAGGCACGCGTGTAGCCGCCCCAGCAGGTTTCCGGATTCTTCAGAGACGCATATTTGAATCCGTAAGAGCCGAGTATCTGCGGAAGGGCGCTCGTGAAACAGGGTTCTTCCGAAGAATACGTGCTGAAAACCGCGCCGGGAAAATGCTGTCGCAATTTCCGCATACCGTAAAAGAACTGGCGGATGACGCTTTCTCCTGAAATATTATACAGGTAACTCTGCCCGTAAGAAGGATTAACATATTCGATCCGTCCACCGGCAGACTGGTCCGCAAACATCTTTAGAAATTCTTCATAGGCTGGTTTGTCACCAATGGCAATGCTGTCCCAGGATTCGGGCTCCAGTTCGAGATTGATCTTCCAATCGGGAAATGCATTCAGCTTGTCGACCATGAACCGCGTTTGCCAGGCAGGAAGATGGCCGTATATGCCCCCATGATACCCGTCAATAAAATAAGCCTGCTGTGCGAATGAAGAAAAACAGCATCCAAATGAAATCAGCATTAAAAAAACCTGTCTCCTGTTAAGCCACTGGAATTTACACGCTGTTTCCTGTGTACTCCGCGATGGTGAGACGGAAGCATAACGTGGTTGATGGCAGAAAAATAGCATATTTGTATGATCAATTATTATAAATGAAAAATCAATCCTGCCGATTAATACTCATAATCGTCCTGCTTTCCGCACAAAGATCCTATGCACAGAAACAATATCAGGTATTAACTATACCGGCTATTAAAGAATATACACATATTAACAGCAAAGGAAAGAGTGTGCTCGCCAGCGGCCGATACATAACCCCTGCCGGAGAAACCATACAAATAACACACGATCCTTTTGGCATGGCCATTTCCCCGGACGGCCAAAAAACGGTTACCCTCCACAACGGTGTCTTCACGATCATTGACAATACCACGATGGCCGCCACCCGCGTACCCAGCTATGACGGCCATATTGTTTCGCCGCTTTCCCATGGCTCCTTTCTTGGCGTCGCCTTTTCGGGCGATTCAAAAAAAGTCTACTTAAGCGGCGGCGACGATGGTGCGGTGATCGTGTATGATATTGAACAATTCAAAAAACTCGATTCCATTTCGCTGAATGGTAAAATTGATTCGGTTGACTATGAAGATAGTTTTACATCGGATCTTTTGCTGAACGAAGACAACCACGAACTGCTGGTGCTGGACAGAGGGAATTTCAGGCTGGTGCGCATCGACCTGGCCAGCAATAAAATCACCGCGTCCATAAAAACAGGACGACAGCCGTTTGGATTGTCCATCAGTCCCGATAAACGCATGGCGTTTGTGGCCAATGTCGGCATGTACGATTATCCATTGATCCCGGACATTACAGAAGAAAACTACGACAGCATGCTGCTGCCATTCCATCCCTATGGCAACAACACAAAAGAATCTGAGAACGGCTATATCTGGCACGGGCGGAAAATTCCGGGTGTAGGCAGCGCCCTGGCATCAGAAGCCATGAGTGTGTATACCATTGACCTGACAAGCAACCAGGTGGTTGACCGGTTCAAAACAGGTTACCAGATCGGCCAGATGATTGAAGGGGCAGAAGTGGTTGGCGGAGCAAGTCCCAATTCCATTACCGTGGGGAGTAAATATGCTTATGTAACCAATGCCAGCAATGATAATATTTCGATCCTGGATTACCGCGATCACAAAATAGTCGGCGATATCCCCATTCATACGGACAGCCTGATTGACCGGTACCGCGGACTGCTGCCCTTTGGCATTACCCTGAGCAAGGATGAAAAAACATTGTATGTGGCCCTGCTGGGCTTTAATGCCCTTGCTGTTATTGATGCAGAAACGGGGATCACCAGGGGTCTTATTCCCACCGGCTGGGGACCTTCCCGCGTCCGGCTCAGCGATGATGAAAAAATAATTTATGTGAGCAGCGCGCGGGGATTTGGTGCAGGACCCAACGGAGGCCTGCATTTTGTTGCCCCGCCTCAGGGAACCTATATCGGCGATATCGAACTGGGCAGCTTTCAGAAGATCCCCATGCCGGACGAACAGCAATTATCAGCCTATACCAGCCAGGCCATCCGCAATACCTTTATCAAAACGCAGGTGCGGGATGACGGGAAAAATCCTTTGCCGCCCCTGCAGGATATCCGGAAAAGCCCCATCAGATACATCGTTTACATCACCAAGGAGAACAGGAGTTATGATGAAGTGCTTGGGCAACTCACCACAGGCATTGGCGACCCATCGCTCGCCCGGTTTGGCGTGGGCGTGAACATTATACAAAAAGACAAAACGCTGTATCACGTGAATGTGGCGCCCAACCATTTAAAAATTGCAAAGCAATTTTCTTTTGCCGACAACTATTACTGCGACAGCGATGCGTCCATCCATGGGCACCACTGGATGCTCGGCGTAATTCCAAACGAATGGGTGGAAGCCAATTCCAACGTGAGCAAAACCGCCAAACTTTTTTCGAAAGCATCCGGCAGAAGATTTCCAGGATCAACGGGCAGCATGGATCCGGAGGACTACGCCGAACGGGGTGGCTTGTGGGAAGCGATGGACAGAAGCAAGGTCTCCTTTTACAATTTCGGCGAAGGCAATGAAACGGCGCACAACCGGGAAGAATGGGTTGACACGGCAACGGGTTCCGGTCATGCGGTGATGGTGCCGATGCAAAAAGCCCTGTTTCCCCGTACTAGTCACAACTATGCCGGCTTCAATACTAACATACCCGACCAGTTCCGTATGCAGCAGTTTGAATCGGAGTTCACCAAAATGTGGCTTCACGGAAAAACGAAAATGCCCCAGCTGATCACTATGCAGGTACCCAACGACCATACCGCACGGCCGCGGCCGGAAGACGGTTATCCCTTCTATCATTCTTATGTTGCAGACAACGACCTGGCCATCGGGAGGATCATGCATTTTCTTTCCAGAACACCCTACTGGAAAAATATGCTGGTGATCATTACGGAAGATGATCCGCAGGGTGGTGTAGATCATGTGGATGCGCACCGCAGCATCCTGATGATGGCCGGCCCCTATGTGAAACACGGGTACGTCTCGCACACTCATGCCAATTTCGGATCTATACTGAAAACCATTTATACGATCCTTGATGTGCCTTATGTAAACCAGTACGATGCCACGGCCACGCTGCTACAGGATTTCTTTACGGATAAACCGGACTATACGCCCTACCAACTGGAATTCCCGTCACCGCAGGTGTTTGACCCGCAACTGGCTATGAAAAAATATAACCGGCATATTGACTGGCGCAAGGTGATGAAGGGGCCGGAAATGGATGATGAAGATGAGTTGAGAAAAGAACATTATCAGCAGCAAAATACATTAAAGAACCCGCGCAAAGACTGAAAGGAATGCAGGCTGGTGTTGTGTTCATGCCAAACCCTTCTATTAACGAATGCAGGCTGCGTTCATGGCAAACCCTTCTATTAATGAATTCAGACTGCGTTCATCCTTAATTCCGTCCATTAAAGGTAGCTAACGCTGAGGTATAGCCGAGTGAGTGCAAAATATTTTTTAGTCCGTTCATGTTCTTCTCAAGACCAATCTCCGCATCCGGGTCGGTATCCTCATTGATGATCCCTATCGGGCCCCTGTAGCTGCTTTCGGCAATGATGCGTATCATGCCCATTTCGCTGTCTCCCTGACCCACAGCAACCACTTTACCGGGAGGGCCTTTTTTTAGCCCTGAGATATTCAGTGCGATCAAATGCGGAATTATTTTCGGGAAGAATGCTGAAAAACCGGACACCTGATCTTCTGCATGATTAAAATTATATACGATCCCCAGGTTTTTCATTTTCACATATTGAAGAACGGATAGCTCGTTTTCAGGTTCCCCAAACCAGCCCCCATGACCATACAGTCCGACGGTACAACCGATTTCCTCGGCATCTTTGGCTATGGCCATGGCCATTTTTCCGACAGCCACTACTTTCTCCTGCTGCGAAAAATTCTTTAATGCATCATCCTGCGATCCGTAGGACCACCACAGCTGCGTTTTGATACCATGGCGTTTCAGCAGGGCCAGAATTTCTTTAGAATGGATGTTGAGCGCCGGATCCGGTCCATAAGGCATCCAGAAAGCCTGGAGTTTAATATGATATTTCTTGATCGCGTCCATTTCCCGGTCGAAATAGGGCACATGCACTTCGCGCCAGTCATAAGCAAATTTGCTGATCCCCAGTTTAACCAGCATGTGGGCGCGTTCTTCCGGAGTCCGGTTCTTATTATCAAAAGGGACAATGCACCAGGCCACGAGATTATTCCTGGAGAAAACATCTCCGGTTCTGGTGGCCGGCCGACTATTGACGTCACTCAATGGAAAAAGCATTCCTGCGGACAGGGTAATAAAGGGTAACAAACGCAACCTCATCTTATTTCCGGGTTTGATTCTGCCATGATTAATTTTTTAAACTGTTCTCCGGCTATTTAACAAATACAAGGTCACGATCCCGGTAAATCGCAGTTCTACCTGCTTAAAATTAATGAATTTTTAAAACCTCATTATTTTAACCCGCCGTTTAGATTTTAATTAACTTTAAACATAAACCCAAATAAAACCAGTTATGAAGATTGAAAAAAAGGGAATCTCGAGAAGGAACTTCGTCCGGAATGCTTCGCTTGCTATGGGTGCCGTCACGATCGTTCCGCGGCATGTGCTGGGCCGCGGTTTTATTGCACCCAGTGATAAACTCAACATATCCGCGATCGGCGCGGGCGGAAAGGGTGAGGATGATCTGAAACATTTTTCCGAGAGCCCCAAAGTAAATGTCGTGGCGCTCTGTGATGTGGATGACAACCGGTCCGCGAATTCCAGGAAACGTTTTCCCAAAGCCAAATTCTATAAGGACTTCAGGGAAATGCTGGATAAGGAACATAAGAATATCGATGCCTCTTCGGTTTCTACTCCGGATAATATCCATGCCATTGCCGCCTTGTCCGTCATGCAGTTAGGCAAACATGTGTACTGCCAGAAACCACTTACGCATGATATCTATGAGGCGCGTTTAATGGCAGAAGCAGCAAAAAAATACAAAGTGATTACGCAGATGGGTAATCAGGGCGGTTCCAGCGATGGCGTTCGCCAGGCAAAAGAAATGTACGATGCCGGCATGATCGGCGATGTGCATACCGTGCAGGTATGGACCAACCGGCCCATCTGGCCACAGGGCCTGCCCACCCCCACCGGTCATTATGATGTGCCGAAAGAACTGGACTGGAATCTCTGGCTGGGTCCCGCAAAATATATTGATTACAACCCGGCCTATCATCCCTGGAGCTGGCGCGGATGGAATGCCTTTGGTACCGGCGCGCTCGGCGATATGGCCTGTCACATGATGGATCCCGTATTCCGGCTGCTGCCCATTGATTTCCCGACGGAAGTGGAATGCAGCATTCCTACCAGCTGGCTGACAGATGGGAAAGAAGCAAAGTATCCCGATGGATATCCGGCCGCTTCCATGATCCATTTAAAATATCCCCGCAAGGATGGTAAAGGCGAGATACGCGTTTCCTGGTACGACGGCGGTCTGCTGCCACCGCTTCCCGAAGAATTATTGCCGGGAGAACAGTTTGGCGGGGACGATGGCGGTGCCCTGTTTATCGGGACAAAAGGAAAACTCATGGTGGATTGCTATGGCGAAAAGCCGCGATTATTGCCTTCCAGATTAATGGCCGAAACAACGATGCCGCCAAAGACCATTGCCCGTGTTCCGGAAGGGCACTATCTGCAATGGGTAAACGCCTGTATCGCCGGTTTTGGCAATGCCACAACCAGCTCGCCGTTCGAATACGCAGGTCCTTTTACCGAAAGTATCCTGATCGGCAACCTGGCCATCAGAAGCTGGGGCCTTGAAAATACTAAGAAACTGAAAGACTCCGATCCCGATAACCCGGGCAGAAAACGACTGCTCTGGGATGCCAAAGAAATGCGCATCACGAATTTTGACGAAGCCAACCAGTTTGTGAAAAGGGATTACCGGGATGGCTGGAGAATACCGGTTTAGCAGATTATCCGCTTCCCCATTAAATAGAACCCCCGGGTCTTCAGATCCGGGGGTTTTTTCCTTTATCTTAGCCTGTTATTGGAACAGAAATTCGCGTAATTCCCCCATTCATCCGACTCTGTCATTACTATCTTTCCTGACTCTATCACGTCGACTTTTTTAATTTCTTAACCTAAATTTTTCGTCATGAAAGCAATGATTTGCAACGGCATGATTGCCCTGCTGGCAGTATGCTTCACGATCAGCACGGCAGATGCACAAATTCAATGGACGGCCGAACAAAAAGCCGTCTGGAAAACGGAAACAGCCATTACTGATGCCTGGATAAAAGGCGACCAGCAAACAGCCAGTTCCTATTACGATGAAAGCTATCAGGGATGGCCCGACAACGTGCCCATTCCTGTTCCCAAATCCAATATGGATGCAGCCGAAAATTATTTCAGCACCCTGGGTGGCAAGTATGTTTTCTGGAATGCTGTACCCATGGTGATCTGGGTGAAGGGCGATTTTGCGTATACTGACTACTACTACCGCGCGGCCTTTAAGGATAAGGATGGAAAAGTGACCAACGAACATGGCCGCTGGCTGGATGTGCTCATGAAGAAGGATGGCAAATGGCTGCTGGTCGGGGATCACGGCGGCCAGGACCATGAGTCCGCCGCCAAATAACTTAACGTTCCAATAACTTTTCGCCCAAATACCTTTACCCGCCTTTACATGGCGGGTTTAAGGCGTTTATAACTGGCTCAGGCCCCCGAAAATACGATAAAAGCAGTACCTTCATAAACGCATTTTTCGATCTGCCTATAGAAAATGCCGGCCATTTTTCAAAGCTAAAAAAATAAGAATATGAAATACAGTATCGTGGGCCTGCTCCTTCTTTTTTCAGCATCTCTCTTCGCCCAGCCGACAGTGACCGAGCAATTTCAAAAGATCGGGACCGTGGAGCAGGCACAACAGTATATCGATGCCAATCCGGCGCTCAAGCCAACCCTCCTCCATCTGTCCTATGGAAAAGATTCAACCCTCATCGACAAGCGACTGTTGCGGCAAAAAAAAGGCGATATTTTTTCCGTGGGCTATGTCACGTATAAAGTGATAGAAGGAACGGAAACTGTAGCTTACCGGGCAAACTACATCTTCCTGGACGGATCAACCTTATCCGGGCCACAGGTGGACAGTCTCAAGAAACTCATCGTTCAAAAAGCTTCCACAGGCGCTTCATTCGATCAGCTCTCCGATCAGTACACGATGGACGGAAACACCACCCATGGCGATACCGGCTGGTTTTTCGGAGAAGAAATGATGCCCAAAGAATTCCAGGAGGCTGTGTCGAAACATAAACTGGGCGACATCTTCTTTGTGGACGTGGCGGACAAGCAGTGGCATTATATCGTCAAGAAAACCTACGACGATCGGGTGAAGAAAGACATCACCGTGCTGCGGGCAAACGGAAGGTAGCATGTTGTGGGAATGCGTCAGGCATTATTATCAGAAAGACGATCTGCATTTGCAATATCCCTGGCAATTTTTTGTGCGTCTGAGGAAATTTCCCGGATCTGGCCCGTCGGGCTGATCCAATAACCACAGAAATATAAACCATCCCTGCCAAAATATTTCTGCTTACCCGCAGATACCCGTAAATCGTCGAAACGGCGCGGATCCACCTCCACAATCTCTGCATAGTCCCTGTAATATCCAATTCCGGCAACAATGGTATCAAAATCTCTTTTGCCGCCCCCTTTGAAATGAACGGTTTTACCTTCTATGAAATCAATATCGCCATAAATTTTCAGGTGCCCTTCCCGGATAAGTTTTATGGTGCCGATGTCCAGCACCGGCGCATTCCCGTCTCGGCGAATTTCCTCCAGCGGGCCGTAAGACATTTTTGTGAGTCCCAGTTTACCAAGATCTCCCATTAACCACTGCATAAAAGGGGCAATAAGGATATCGGCTACCCGTGGCGGAAGGCGGCTCAACAGCAAACTTATTTCGAGCACCGGCACGCCCAAAACATCCCTTGGAATCACATTTACCGGTGAACGAACGGACATACCAGCTACTGCACCCTGTTCATACAAATCAATCGCTATCTCACAGGCCGAATTGCCAAAACCCACTACCAGCACGTTCTGCCCCTTATAGTCTTTTCCCGTTTTATATTCGCAACTGTGTATGAGTTTTCCGGGAAAGGTTTCCATACCCTGAAACCGGACGGGCCTGGGATTGCCATAAGGCCCTGTGGCCATGATCAGGTATAATGATTTGAATTCGCCATTACTTGTTTCGGTAATCCAAAAACTCCCGACTTTCTTTACCGATATCACCGTTGTATTAAAAACAGGATGGATATTAAATTCTTTTTGATAAGCCTCCAGATAATCAACCACCTGTTGCCTGGAGGGATACCGGGGAATTTTTCTTCCAAATTTTTTATATGGCAAACGGGAACGTCTCCGGTTGGTATGCAGGTGCAGGCGGTCGTAATGGTTGCGCCAGGGAGTTGCTACCTGATTTTGTTTTTCAATAATAATGTATTCGACATCTCTTCTTTGCAAAGAAGCTGCGCAGGCCAGGCCCGAAATGCCGGCTCCAATAATGACCGTATTGGTTTGCCTTACAATCATAACTTTTATCAAATCCTCCCGCTGATCAAATCTAAATAAGATTTATCATAATCATACCTTTCTGCTTAGGGGAACAACCCTTCCACAGGTTTTCGTTTGTTTCAAAATAGTAATTAAGTATAGAAACAATAGATAATAAAATCAGGATATGCTCCTGGATTTTTTCCGGGAACTAACCGTAGCCGGAATGATCCTGCTGAACAATCCTGGTGACTGGACACCTATTTATACTCCGTTGGAAGGCATATGCGGTTAACACCTTAAGACCGGCCGTGAGCTAAAATATACGGGAAAGGGCATAGCTTTACATACTTAACTAAACATGTCATGATTTTAGTCACCGGAGCAAACGGACACTTAGGGTCGTCCACTATTGAATTCTTATTGAAAAAGAATCCTGCAAGCTCAATCAGGGGACTCGTGAGGGATGAAGTAAAAGGAGTTGCATTAAAAGCAATGGGAGTGAATATTGCTATTGGAGATTACTACAACCATGATTCGCTGGTCGCCGCCATGCAGGGAGTTGATACCCTTTTATTAATTTCATCCAGTTCCCTGACCAGCCGCTATGAACAACATGCCAGGGTAATACAAGCTGCCACAGACAGCGGTGTGGGTCATATTGTATATACCAGCATAGTAAGATCATCCCCGGCAACCAAATTTACTGCCGGTATCGCTCATGCGCAGACCGAAGCAGATATTAAAGCCTCCGGTATGGCATACACCATTATGGGCAATACCTATTATACCGAATATCTGCCGATGGTGCTGGGCAATTTTAAAGAAACCGGGACCATTTATTACAGCGCAGGTGATGCGGGGGTTAATTTTGCTTCGCGAACTGATATGGCAGAAGCCAATGCGGTAGTATTATCAAATCCTTCCGCTCATCAGAACCAAGTGTATGATATCACGTCATCGAAGGCTTATACATTTCATGACATTGCTGCCATGGTTTCAGCCATCGTAGGTAAACCCATACAGTATACGGATATTCCTTTAGCCGCTTTAAAAAAAGGCATGTTAGATAATGGACTGACGGAAGATATTGCTGAAATGATGACAAGCATAGCAGATGCCATGAAATCAGGTGAATTTAATTATACATCCGGCGATTTGGAATCCCTGATTGGACAAAAGCCTCTTGAATTGGAGGATTTCCTTAAGCATTCCTATTCGGCAAAGGCATGACAAGCATTCAATCATCGATTGGCCTCAGGCAAATAAATCATGACGTGATATGAACACATTGAAAAAGGTAACAATACCTATACCCAAAATGAAAGTGGAAGTCTGGAGCGACATCATGTGTCCCTTCTGTTATATTGGGAAGCGGAATTATGAATCCGCCCTGAAACAATTTGGAGAGCGTGATCAGGTTGACATTGAGTGGCATAGTTTCCAACTGGATCCTTCGATCCCCAAAAACATCACCCGGAAAGATAACGTATATCAGTACCTGGCCGATAAGAAAGGCATGAGTTATGCAGAATCAGTCAAATTGCATGAAAGCTTAATAAAAACTGCAAAAAAAGCCGGACTGGAATATAATTTTGACAAATCCGTCGTAGCCAATTCATTTGACGCCCACCGGTTAATTCAACTGGCAAAAACAAAGGGTTTAGGTGACCAGGCAGAAGAACATTTATTTCGCGCTTATTTTACGGAAGGCAAAGATTTTGGCGATCACGAAACGTTAATCACGATAGGAACGGATATTGGTCTTCCGGAGGATGAAATAAGAAAAGCGCTTAATAGTGAGGCATACAGCGAAAAGGTAAAAGAAGATATTCAGGAAGCAGCTGCATTGGGTGTGGGTGGTGTTCCGTTTTTTGTGTTCGACCGGAAGTATGCCGTTTCCGGGGCCCAGCCACCTGAACACTTTTTACAAGCCTTAAAACAATCATTTGACGAATGGAGAAAAAATATTTCCTCAGCTGATACATGGGCAACCGAAGGTGCAGTATGCACGCCGGACGGTGAATGTGAAAAACCGACCCACTGATTCAATCTTTCACTGAAAGTGAAAAACATGATGGACAAGCCATCCCTGCGGGAGTCGCTTGAGCCGGGTGCGCACCCAACCTACTGGCTCACCCGCTTTCTCATCCTTCGCCTGCTGGGAGCGATCTATGCGGTGGCCTTTCTCGTGGCGGTCAATCAGATCGTTCCGCTGATCGGTGCGCATGGACTTCTTCCCGTCGGAATATTCCTCGATCGCGTGAGCGATTCGTTCGGATCAGCCGGCGCCGGCTTCGCGCACCTGCCTTCGCTCTTCTGGTTTGGCCATTCCGACCACGCCCTCCTGACTGCGGCCTGGATCGGATTCGCGCTTTCCTGCGTGGTGCTGGCCGGCTTTGCCAATGCACCGCTGCTTGCTGTTCTCTGGTTCCTCTATATGTCCTTCGTTCACGTAGGGCAGGACTGGTATGGATATGGATGGGAGATCCAGCTCCTGGAAACAGGATTTCTCGCGATTTTCCTATGTCCTCTGCTCGACCTGCGCCCATTTCCAAAACGCCCACCACCGATGCCGGTCATCGGGCTGTTCCGCTGGCTGACCTTCCGCATCATGTTTGGTGCCGGAATGATCAAGATACGCGGCGATGCCGTGTGGCGGAACGGGACGGCGCTCTACTATCATTTTGAGACCCAGCCACTGCCCGGTCCGTTGAGCCGGTGGTTTCATTTTCTGCCGCGTGTGGTTTTGAAAACCGGCGTCTGGTATAATTTCCTGGCCGAGCTCGTTGCGCCATGGTTCGTTTTCTGGCCGCGCGTTACAAGGCACATCGCAGGATCCGTTATCGTGGGCCTGCAGATCATACTCATCCTCAGCGGCAACCTCTCGTTTCTCAACTGGCTGACCATCCTTCCCGCGCTGGCCTGTTTCGACGACGGATTTTGGTCAAAGCTGCTTCCCCGCCAGCTGGTCCGCCGGGCGGAACTTGCCATCGCCCGCGTCGAACCATCGCGGCCCAGGATGGTCACCGCCTGGATCATCACTGTTGTTATCGCGCTCTTCAGCATCCAGCCCGTGTTCAACATGCTGTCTCCGCGGCAGATCATGAACACGTCGTTTGATCCCGTCGATCTGGTGAACACCTATGGCGCGTTCGGAACCGTAGGACGCGAGCGATTGAACGTCGTATTCGAAGGAACGACGGACGAGGCCCCTGACGATCATGCGGACTGGAAAGCGTATCTATACAAGGGCCTGCCGGTCGCCCCGGACAAACGACCTCCGCTGATCGCCCCGTATCAGCTTCGCCTGGACTGGCAGATGTGGTTCGCCGCCATGTCCTCACCCGAGGAATATCCATGGACGCTGAACCTCGTCTCGAAACTCCTTCACAACGATCCCGGCACGGTTTCGCTGTTTGCCGGCAATCCCTTCCCTGGCAAACCGCCGCGCTATATCCGGGCAGTTCTGTATCGCTATTCTTTTGCAAAGCCGGGCAATCCCGGCGGCCTATGGTGGAATCGCGAACGCATCGGCGAACCCTGGATTCCTGCCATGTCCGCCGACGATCCGCGCCTGATCGAATTTCTGAAACAAGCGGGATGGGTTCCTTAGT
>JBEPUT010000042.1:0-38702 GCA_041691395.1 Chitinophagaceae bacterium | reverse complement strand
TTAAAAAATCTCTCTTTCAAACGCACCGTCAACTCTGTGTCGCCTTACGGATTCCCATTTGGGGGCCTATAAAGGTAGGCCCCCAAATAGGCCCCCAAATCCATTGATTTGATTTGATCTTAATTGATTTGCTTATTTGGAGTAAACGCAGTGCAGGCCTGCATTTTAATCAAAAATGACCTTTTTTGTAAGGGTCACCAGATGAACTGCCGGGAGAATCCTTTGAATACAAGTTTATGGATGATATTTTAAAAAGACTTTACAAACCTAAAGTACAGTTGAAACAGGCTTCCTACACTGCGACGGGTCTTGCGGGCATCATTGCACTGCTTGGAGCGCTGGGATTGGTATCATTGAGCATCGAAAAAAGACGAAAAGAAATAGGGATTCGAAAAATTTTGGGCTCATCAGTTATGAACGTTACCGTATTATTTGTCAGGGAATTTCTGATCCATCCTTATTGGAACTGTGATTGCCTGCCCCTTGGCATATATCATAATTCAAAAGTGGGTGAATGCAAAATCCAACCTGCTCTGTTGAATCTCTGTCCATACCGCAGAAATCTGATTAATCCCCATTGCAGAAAGATCGCAGAGGCCGCAGGAGATCAATGCCGCCATGAGCTTCTTGTCCTGTATCGACCACAGGATAGAAATCCGTTATAATTTTATTACTTTGTACCCTACCCCTTACCCATTGATCTAAGGTTTTTTTAAAGTATGAAAAATTATTTATCAAATTATTTATCTTGCTTACTGACATTTTTCTTTTATCACAGGTCACAATACAAGAGCTTGTATGAGGCTTTTAATTTACCAGATGCAAAATAACCAGTCTATATATGTCGCAATGAATTTGATGTGCGAGCCTGAATAAGCCCTTAATTGGAAAATAATACTTCAATATTGAATGCTGTAGAGGAGATTTTACGTAAATAAAAATATTTAGTTGTTAAACCTTACCAGATATGAGTTTCTTAAGTGCCGTATGGGATGAAATACTTAATTTTTTTAATGTCCGGGAATTATTAAAAGTTGTCAGACTGAATGATTTCAGCTCCTTTCTAACGCCCCTGGCCATATTGACAGTTTTACGAACTGCCGCTCCGCTTTTACTATTTATTGAAATTCTGCGCAACGCGTTTTATAAAAAGTTCAGGACAGCAGATTATAAAGTCCCGTTCTTAACTTACATTTTTAACGCTGTCGTCGGACGAATGATTTCTCTTTCTGTCATCCTGTTTTCAATCGGATTCTTCCAGCGGTTTAAATTGCTTTTCACCTCCTTTACCTGGTATTGGTTTGCCTATGCGTACGTCATCTATGAGCTCGCTAATTTTACACATCACTACTTGGCCCATAAGATTCGTTTGTTGTGGTGTTTGCACTCCACCCATCATTTTCCAGACACGATCAATATAGCGGTAGGCTATAATCGGTTTTTTTTGGAGCAACCATACATTGACTTTGTCAAAACATCTGTTTGTATGGTCCTGGGCGTTGAACCGGCGATCTATTTTGTAATTATTTTGATCGATGCCGTTTGGGGATTGTTTCTCCACATTGGGGAAGAAATTCTGCCAGATGGCCACTTGGGAGTAATTCAAAAAATCGTATTTACACCCTCCCATCACCGGGTTCATCACGCCAAGAACCCCTTGTACATGGATAGGAATTTCTGTGTGCTTCTCAATGTCTGGGATCGGATTTTCGGCACTTATCAACCTGAAAAAAAGGAGATAAAGGTTGAATACGGAATTACACGAAATGCCAAGCCACACAGTTTTATCGACGCAAATTTTGGAGAAATCAGACTGTTAATAAAAGATATTCGGTCTGCACCGGGAATTAAAAATAAACTTTTATATATCGTGATGCCTCCCGGATGGAGTCACACAGGCATTATTAAAACTGCGAAAAAAATGCGAAGCGACTTTTTAAAGCAAATCAAACTCTCCCAATAAGTTAATTCAGGCCGTTGAGATTTAATTCCCCGAAAATAAATGTACCGACTGGAATTTTTTTGTTTCCTTCCAATAAATTCCAATGAGGTGGGTACGTACCAGATCGTGTGTTGTGGACGAATGGCTATTCACGTGCATTAAAATTTTTTGGGAAGGTAGTGCGGGCATATGGCAATCAATACAGTTATTTACCAGAGAAAACCCCGCGCTATCTTTTAATTTACAATAAGCAGGACCGGATGGCTGATGACAGACCATGCATTTCATTGAAAAGACCGATACATCATTTTCGTTGACATGCGTATTGTGGCAAGAGGAACAATCCATAACAGAACTCATTCTGAAACACTTGCTGGAAGTAAGCAATCCATATTGGTTTCCGTGCACATCAAGATTTGCAGAACTGTCCACATCATAGTCCGGCTTGGAATAATTTTCCAATTTGTCACCCACTATAAATGAAAATGAAGGACTTTTATTCTCACGCAGGCCCGAGTGACAAAGAGCACAATTATCCAGTTTTTGCTGCCTATTGAGTGAAGCCGGGTTGATGATGAATCTGGCCTGCTTAACATTTGGATTTTCGCTCTGAAACTTCACATGATCTGCTCCAGGACCATGGCATCTTTCGCAATCCACGCCAAATATCATTTGATTTTTATCGTATTCGTCCCTACCCTCAATTTTTACAGATTTAAAATAAGTTCCATGGCATTCGAGGCACCGGATAGATATTTCCCGATTAAATAAGATCTGATTGTCTGGGTACCCCGGGCTGCTGCACCAGTTTCCTAAGGGCGTATAATAAGAAACTGGCAATTGAAAAAGCCTGTTATCCTGCCAATATAAATAGGTCTGCCCTTTTCTTCCCGATCCAATCACGATATCAATCGGCTTTCTCACGACCTCCTGGTCTTCCTCGAATCCAACCTGAATCATCGCATCAACCGTTTTGAACATTCCAATTTTTAAAAAACTATTTAAATAAAAAATATTTTTACCGTCTTCAAAACTTCCCAAAACGTTCTTCGGAGTGGCGGGCGCTGAAGTTAAATAGTGCGAAGTATGGCGGTGGGATTCAAAAATGCCCCGATGACAATTTTTACAACTTTCAGAACCAGCAAATGCTTTCCCATTAAGATGTTTGATTTCGGTTACGTGTTTGTCATTATTCAAAGAATCACACATCGTCGAGCCCAGGTAGATGAGTGCGGCAATAATCAGCATGACAATGCGGTATATTCTAATTTTCCTGATAATCAATTCATTTAATCATTCAAATTTCAGCGTCCGGACTATTTTACCGTTCGAATCATAAAACTCAATATGGCCGATATCAGGCGTGATCACGAGTGTTCTGGAAGATTGCGATAGATAAGTATTTCCGTAATAAAATTCAGATTTTCTTTTGCTTCCATTTCTGAAATATATGATCGCGCTGGTTTCCATTTTATCAACGAGAACTCTTTTGTAACCCCCACTGGTCTGGTCAAAGAATATTTTCAATGAATCTGCATTCTGGCTGGCTAAAATCAACGAATGATTTCCGGATTCCAATCGGCTCAAGGCCTTTGCATCTCCATCAACGGAAAACCCGCTTTCCCTCCCAACAACCGGAGTGAATCCGCCCGTTCCATCACCAAAAAATACGGACCCAATAGATGCATCATAACGGCCAACAACCACTTCCGATCCATAAAAATTCCCTATGGAAAGCAGATCCAGCTTGCCGTCATGATTGAGGTCTTCAGCCATCATACCAAGCATCGGTGAAAACTGGGCGCGTTGCGGCAAATCATGAAAGCGGAATTTTCCACCTCCAAGATTTTCCATATAAACTGATTTCAAAGTCCTGCAGTAGCATGTTTTCATGCCGGCAGTGTCCAGCATGCCAAGTAAGGTTTTCGTAGAGGTAGCAGCATAGTAGTGATAATAGGGAATTTTTTTTCTTATAGATGGCATTTGTAAAATCATATTATCCAGGGAATGTGCCGGATAATCATCTCCGTCCTCATGATAGGAAAATATGGCATCGGTAACCCCATCCTTGTCAAAGTCCTTATAACAAATGGTCATCGGATTTTTACTGGTCGCTGTATAAGGATTGTTCAAGCCCCAGTTCCCCAATATGTAATCCATATCACCATCATTATCAAAATCACCAGCCACTATGGATTGCCACCATCCTTCGGTATTTGACAATCCATTTTTTGCCGTGGTGTTGACAAATTTTCCGCCAACGTTCTTAAAAACAGTGACTGGCATCCATTCCCCCACAACAATCAGATCAGGTTTGCTGTCATTATCAATATCTGTCCAGATCGCGCTAGTAACCATACCCAATTCCCTCAGGCCTGGCGCCACCGAATCTGTAACGTCAGTAAATTTTCCATGATCGTTCCGGAGTATCGTGCTGGAGGGCTTTTCAGGGAAATATCCGGGTACGAGTCTCCCACCTACAAAAAGATCCAAGTCTCCGTCTCCATCATAATCTGCAGCGATTACACAGGAACCACTCGTAAGCATAACCGGCAATGCGGTCAAGTCTCTTTTGAAATTCCCCTTCCCATCATTCAGGTACAATCGATGCTGATAGTCTTTAAATCCCTTAGTATAATCACTGCTTCCGCTAACAACATAGAGATCGAGATCACCATCACCATCCGCGTCAAAAAACAGGCACCCCATATCCACCGACACGGCGTCCTGCTGGCTCAATAACTTACCGGTAAAACTTCCGTCTTTATTTTGAATATATATTTCACCAGATTGGTCAAAAGATCCACCAACAAAAAAGTCATCCAAACCATCTCCATTCACGTCACCAACCGCAATGCCCGGACCGTTCATTGAATATTTTTTGGGCAGTAGTTTCTCGAAAAGGAAATCATTGAATTTACTTTCTTTCTGCTTATAATGAATATTCAGTGCAGCGGAAGAGACTTCTTTAAATAATGTTTCCCGCGGTTTTGAAGTAACGGGTTTGAATAGATGCTTTGAAATATCATTATAAGCGACTGTCAACTCCTGATTCACTGCAGTCCCGGTATAAAGGCTTTGTTTGCCATCGGGCCAGCTGATTTCCATGGAATCAATTTTTTTGTAAGGGCCCATTCCAAAATGAATCACATCCTGAACGGAACTTTCAAATCCTCTTACAACAGATTGCATTCGTGTTTGCTGTTTGCCATCATACTTAATGGTAACCCGTGCGCCAATAGCCGTGTTGTTCCCTTTCGGACCCTCAAGTTTGATCTTCAGATAATTCGCCACCCCCAGTGTATCTGTCTCCCTCAATTTGTTTTTGTATATGGATGCCGGGTCGTCAATATTATTGATGACCATGTCCAGATCGCCGTCATTATCCAGATCCACATAGGCAGCTCCATTCGAAAATGTTGGTAAGTTAAACCCCCAGGGAGCCGTCATGTCGCTAAACGTACAGTTTTTGTTATTTTTATATGCAAAATTGGAAATTTTATCCCCCGGTCTTTGATGCAGACTATCTAAAAGCACCCGAGCCTCCTCTTTTTCACCTGGTTTTATGATATAATTGGATCTGAATTTCACAAAGTCCAGATCTGTAATATCCTTGCCAAAGCCATTGGTAATAAAAATGTCCTGATATTGATCATTATCCAGGTCGGCAAGCAAGACCGACCAGCTCCAGCCTGTTTTGTAAACACCTGCCAATTGCCCGATCTCGCTGAATTTTCCATTTCCATTGTTGAGCTGAAGTGTATTGCGCATATACTGATATGCATATCCGTTGTTAATGGCATAATGGAATTTATCGTATTGGCTGGGCCCGAACATACGCATTCTGTCGTAATGCGAATTCGGCAACATATCTACCGTCATGACATCCATCAATCCGTCGTTGTTGATATCGCCAACATCATTTCCCATTGCGAAATGACTCGTATGCTTGAAATAGTCCTTTAATTTCTCGGAAAAAGTTCCATCCTTGTTGTTGATATATAACAGATCGCTGGTTAAATAGTCGTTCGTGACATATACATCCAGCCAACCGTCGTCATTGATATCGATCAGTGAAACACCCAACCCAAATCCTTCTTCTAAAATACCCGCTTTCTTTGAGACATCTGTAAACACAGGGTGGCCAAGGCTATCATTCCAGTCGTTCCGGTAAAGTTTATCCGTATTCTTTGCAGATCCATCTTTTAAGATCGGGTTAGGAACAATGGGTGAACGTTCGAAACCTCCGCCTTTCACGAGGTACATATCCAGATCTCCGTCGTGGTCGTAGTCAAAAAATACCGCCTGCATAGACTGCCCCTGATCCATCAGACCATATTCGGCAGCCATTTCCTTAAAGTAAGGGTCACCCTTTTTATCTTTTCCCTGATTGATAAATAATATGTTGTGGTAGATACTATCAGTTTTTCCCGGCCCGCCAACGCAAACATAAATATCGGGCAATCCATCCTGATTAATATCGATAACAGATACTGCAAAAGGCCAGCCCTTTTCAATGTTGATGCCGGCGGACCGGGTTATGTCCTTAAAATGAAAATTTCCCTGATTCAGATAGAGTTTACTAGGAACCATATTGCCAACGAAAAAAATATCAGGCAGGCCGTCGTTGTTGAAATCCCCGATGCCCACACCTCCACCATTATAAATGTATTCAAAACTGAAGATATTCAACGAATCGCTGGTGGTGATTCTATTTTCAAAATCAATACCGGAAGAATCCGGGCTGATCAATTCAAATAAGCTGTCTGCGGAGTTTTTTGAGTTCAAAAAATGCCGGATACCCAAAAAACCCAGAGACAAAGGGATTATACTGAACACTAGCCAAAACAGCAATCGGTATTTGGGTTTCATTCGTAAAAATAATAACCTCTTCAAATGTTCTGCGCATTTGAAGAGGCAATTGTAAGTATATCTTGGTTTTTCGTTTAGTATCCGGGATTTTGAGTAACTACTTTATTGCTGGCGTCGATTTCATTTTGCGGTATGGGAAAAAGGTAATACCGATCATCCCATGCTTTGCCATCAGCAATCAATGTAGCCTTCAGGTTACCTGTTCTTTTCAGGTCAAACCAGCGCCATTCCTCCCAATTCAACTCCAATTTACGTTCCTGTAGCACCGAATCTCTGAAAGCATCTTTTGATAAACCGCTTGTCAGATCCGGCATATGTGCTCTTTGTCTGATCCTATTGATAGCAGCATAAGCAAGCGCTGTAGGACCATTCACTTCGTTTTCGGCTTCAGCCTGTTCCAGCACGACATCTGCAAAACGATACATGATAAAATCAGTCCCGTGTCCATCCGCACTCACGCCCTGAACATCCCTCCATTTGCCTGAATATTGCGAGTCCACCGCGCTCACCGGCTTATTCACATAGGGCGCAAAAGTTGTACCCATGCGGTCATCGGCCGGGTTAAACGAGTTATAATCGGACATTTCGGCATTTGATAAACCCCAACCGGTGGTACCCTGGTATGCAAACGGATTATAAGGTCCCATCACCAGATCCTGCATTCTCATACCTTGCCCGTTTAACCGGATATATTCTATATCAAAAATCACTTCCGCATTATTCTTATTATTCACATCAAAAACGGATGCGAAACTGGGAAGGATCTGGTAAGGTCCGTTGCTGATTATATCGGTTGTTTTAGTCAGGGCATCATTAAAATTCTGTTGTGTCAAATAAACTTTAGCCAAGTAAGCAGACGCCGCCCATTTGGTTGGCTTACCCGCGAGGTCCGCCACTGGTGGAAGGTTTTGCTCAGCATACTGTAGATCCGAAATGATGAGGGCGTAAACAGAATCTACTGAAGATCTGGGAATATTCGCCTGGTCAGACCTGGACACCAGGGTTGTGCGCAGTGGAACGCCTCCAAACATCTGGACCAGTTCAAAATAATCAGTTGCCCTCATGAATTTCGCTTCTGCCAGTTTTGCATTTGCATCAGCAGGGGCATCATAGAGTGCATCAATTTTTTTTTCGTTATCCAATACAAAATTGGCTGAACTGATACTCTGATAATAAGAGCCCCATAAATCGTGGACTTCAGCTGCAGAACCCGGGGTATAGGTCAGATTATCGTACTGGCTCCACAGCGAATTGTTAGAATTGCCTTCATCACTGGCTACATTCAGAATAAATGTTCCAGCCTGTTCAGGGCCCCCACAACAGTTTTGAAGGGGCCGATACATGGCGACAAGGCCAGCATTAACATCGTTTTTTGTAGTGAAGAAAGCGGATGGCGCTACGTTGGAATAAGCCGTTTCAGTCAGCTTATTACAGGAAGACAGGAAAGTTATTCCGATAACCAGGAAATATAAAATATTTTTCGTTTTTAACATGGCTAAGAATTTGATTTTTTAAAATCCAATGTTCAATCCCAGGATATAGGTTTTAAATGGCGGCACAGTTAAAATGTCAATATTTCTGAAAAGATTGCTTTGGGCGAATGAGTTAATTTCAGGGTCATATCCTTTATAACCCGTAATCGTGAGCAGATTTGAAGCACTTCCGTACAAACGAACTGATTTCACGAAATTGATTCTGGCTACATTAAATTTGTATCCAATGTTAAGGCTTTTCAACCGCACATAAGAACCGTTTGAAACAGAAAAGCTGTTGTGGCTGTCATAACCGATCACATCTCCCGGAGCGGCGTATTTCGCGTTGGGATTTTGTGGCGTCCAGTAATCATTGGCCGCTTCAGACCGGTTACCCAGTCTTTGCTGTATGTAGTCACCCAGATTGTAAATATCAGCACCAACGGAACCCTGGATCAGGAATGTGAGATCGAAATTTTTATAGGAAAAACTGTTACTCAATCCGAAAATAAAGGCCGGGTTTGGATTTCCAATTACTGTTCTGTCCAAATCATTGATCACACCATCTCCATTGAGGTCTTTTAATATCAGGGAACCCGGCGCTGCTCCGGGCAGATGAGCGCTTTTGTCAACCTGATCCTGTGTCTTGTAAATTCCTCCATATACATACCCGAAAAATTCTCCGACAGGCCTCCCCTTAATAAGAGATACGTAGGCAGGCGAACCCCCTACTGCATTAAATGATTCAAGCAGGGTATCCGTGCTACCCAGGCCCAGATTGGTTAATATTTGTTTATTATGCGATATATTAAAGTCCATATCCCACTTGAAATTCTGACTGTTGATTACAGCATAATGCAATTCCAGTTCAATGCCCTTGTTGGAGATGCTTCCCACGTTAGAATAGATAGAAGAGAATCCTGAATTAGCCGGTATAATTAATTGTTGTAAAAGATTGTCAGTATTTTTTATATAATAGTTGATACTCCCCGTTAATCGCTGTTTCATGAATCCGAAATCCAGACCGACGTTGAACTGCTTGGTGGTTTCCCATTTTAAATTAGTATTTCCAAGAATAGCGGGATAAGCGCCTGTCTGCAATGCACCACCCAGCGGATAACTTTCAAAGGCCAGCAAAGTCTGGGATTGGAGTGATCGAATCGCCTGATTTCCACTCAGGCCATAACTTACCCTGAGTTTCATATCAGAAAAGGTGCGGCTGTCTTTAAGAAAATCTTCGTCCTTCATTTTCCAGGCAAAGGCTCCGGAGGGGAAAAAAGCCCATTGGTTTGATGAACCAAATTTGGAGGAACCATCGTAACGGGCTGTGAACGTTAGAATGTATTTATCAAGAAAAATATCGTTTAACCTGACAATATAAGATGAAAGCAGATCTTCTATCCTGTTGGTGACTGTCGGATACTGGGTACTACCGGCGGCCAGGTTCTCGTTTAGCAAGTCATCATTTGGAAATCCGGAAGCTCCCGATTGAATCTGTCTGATATTTGTTTGTTGATATGAGTAACCCGCAACCGCACTGAAATTATTTTTTCCAAAGGTTTTGGCATAGGTGGCATAATTCTCCAGCAGATAAACGGTTGAATTATTAGAATTCTTTCCCCCTAAACCGCCAACCTGATACCCGTTGAACGTAGTTATCGAATTATAATAAATATCCCTGAGCAGCGAACTGGCGAAAATGCTTGCCCTCGAATCAAAGGTCAAACCATTGGCGATTTTGAATTTCAGCGCCATGTTATCTAAAATAGTGGAACCCGTGGTTTTGTTCAATACACCTGATGTTCCAAGTGATATCGGGCTATATGCAATACCTGGAGCGGTGGCTGCACCTGGAGCACCTCCGGTAAAATTTAGCGTTCCATCCTTGTTATATGCTGGTTCTGCGGGATTTGCCGCTAAAGCCGCTTCCCACATACCGAACTTTTGTACATCACGTATATCGCTGGGCGAGTTGCTGGTGGTGGATGAGCTAAAAATGACATTATTATCCAGCGCCAACCAACTGGTCAAATCAGACTGGGCGTCGAGCCTGGCCGACAAACGATTAAACTGTGAACCGATTAGCGGCGTTCCCTGTTGTAAGTAATCCACACTTCCAGAGAATGTGGTTTCAGTACCGCCGCTGAATGTTAATGAGTAATTTCGATAGGGGCCGTTGCGGCTAATTGCATTCACCCAGTCAGTGCCTTCTCCGACACCGGAGGGTGTGGGAAAAAACTTTCCATGAATGGTTGTGTCTACGTAGATAGGAGCGGCATGATTATGTATATTAACTAAATTGTTATATTCAGCATACTGTGCCCCATTCATCAGTTTGATCTTACTTTTATTGAGCTGACTTATCCCCGCACTTATATCAAGATTCATCCTGGTCACGCCATGTCGTCCCTTCTTTGTGGTAATGATGATAACTCCATTACCGCCCCTTGATCCATAAATAGCTGTTGCAGATGCATCTTTCAGAATTTCTATTGACTGTATATCCGCAGGATTCAACCAGTTCATTGCTCCATCTGAGTTTTGCTGACCGGGGTTTCCAGAACCTGCGTTTGTTAAACCCAGCGGACCGCCCGGAGCTCCCGCATCATCATCGCTGATGATCGGAAATCCGTCAACGACAAACAATGGCTGGTTTGTACCGATCAGTGAGTTGCCTCCACGTATTCTAATGTTTGTTCCGGCACCCGCCTGACCTGAGTTTTGATTAATCTGGACGTTACTGGCACGACCTGTTAGCATCTGATCTACCGAAACAATGGGTATTTCATCAACCTTGTTGAGGTTAACTGAAGTTATCGCCCCCGAAAGATCCTGCCTTTTTTGCGTTCCATAACCAATCACCACCACATCTCCGAGAGCAGCGGTCTGTGAAGTCAAAACAACATTCATTAGGCTGGATTTTCCGACCGCAACCTGCCTGGGTTCATACCCTATAAATGAAAAAATTACAATTCCAGACCTGGGAACCTCTAAGACGAACGCACCTTTACTATCAGTGATCGTCCCCTTAACTGTACCCTTGACTGTAACTGAAACACCCTGCAGCGGAGAACTGCTTTCAGTAGTTACGACACCGCTCACAAGTGTTTTTTGTTGTCCGAAAGAAATAAGCGAGATGAGAATAAAGGAGCATAGTAAACAAAAACTTTTCCCATGCTCCAGGAAAGCAAGATAATTTTTCAACATGGCAAGTCAATTTTAGTCTTGATGGCAAATGCCGATGGTAAATCGACATCTAAATAATTATAATGTAGGCAATTTATATAGGAATATTATGAGTACTGTCCTGAACTGACCTGATTTATTAAAATAATTTACAACAAATAAAATGAGGCGCAAAGCCCCTTTCATCCTGTAACATCTAATTAGCTGATTTTCTTACTTAAAATCAAATAAATGCAGAAGACATTTCAGAATGACTAATAATTTCCTATTTCAACAGCTATTCGTCAGATTCCGTTAACGTGAAAAATTCATCGCCAATGATTTGGTTTATGGCGGAATGATTAATGACTTTCAGCCTCTGTCTACTCAGTAAAATAATAGAATTGGAAATAAGTTAAAAAGATCAATCCATCAGGAAGCAGGCTCTCTTTGAAGTCTGGTGGAAATTGAGTTTATATTACCTGGCAAAATAAATCAGTAGGTGATCATTCTTCATTATAGAGAATCTCTCAAAGTGAGTTTGAAAGGAACATGAATATGTTCTTTGGAATTGATCTTGATCAATTCCGCGGCCATGATACCCATCTGACGAAAATCTGTGGAAATGGTAGTGATACCATTCAGGATTATTTTTTTCATCGGCGTTTCATTGTAGGAAATAATACCGACCTGCTTGCCGATTTTCAAATCAGTTAGCATGATTTTCTCGATTAATTTAACCAGATCGTCCTCCATAACCACAAGATATACGGAAGATTCAGTTATTGTTTCATCCACAATATCGTTGAGTACTTTGTAGTTAAACGCGAAATCCAGACAAAAATTAGTGAAGCCCTTGACAATTTCAAGCGGATAATAACTATCTTTAGGAAAAATAATCTTTAAGGTATGATATTTGGAGAGGGCCTCCATGGCTTCGTAGAGAGCATTATAAATGTCTTTTTCGAAGTTTTCATATGCCGCCGCATATTCTCCGGAAACCCCCGGAACGATCTTATCCAGTAATAATAATTTTTCTTTAGGCAACGTATTGATGATTTCATACGCGTTATCAATGCCTTCAATAAAATGAGGTATGATTACATAGTGGGTGTAGTCTTGCTTTCTCATGGACAATAACTTTTTAAATAGCAGAAAGTCGTTATTGTAAATATAGAAATCTATAATTGCATGTTCTCCGAGTGAAGAGACAAAGGAATCGTAGATGGTTTTCTTATGAGCGCTTAGTTTATTAAAGAGAAGGAAAATCTTTAACGACTGGGTGAAACTATTGCTTTTTACGAAATATCCTCTTCTGGGAACCGCATGGATGACTCCCAGGTTTTTCAAATGCCTGTAGCCTCTTTCAACTGTATCCCTGGCAATGTCCAGTTCGATGCTCAGATCATTTATAGACGGTAAAGGATCGTCTATAACGAAATTCCCATTTTGAATTTCCCTAATGACACTGTTTACAATTTGCTGGTATTTAGAAGTAATGGAATAAGCATCCACCCTAATTAAATCGATTAAATTTAATTTTTTCATACGGTGTTTTTAGAACAGCAGTCGTTTTTTCTACTATATGATTGGCATAAAACATTCTTGCGCCGGAACAAATCTAAAACATATTTTTGAATGATCTGATTGACCGCTATCCTGTATTAATAGCAGGACAGGCCTTTAATCCTCTTGGTATATTTTTATAAATATAACAATATCATGCAGATTTTATTAGGAATCATTTTCCATTTTATCGGTGGTTTTGCTTCAGGAAGTTTCTATATGCCCTATAAGAAAGTGAAGGGCTGGCAGTGGGAGAGTTATTGGATTGTTGGCGGTTTGTTTTCATGGATAATTATACCTCCGCTTGCAGCATGGTTAACGATTCCAGGTTTTACCGAAATTATCACAAGGATACCATGGCATACCATACAATGGACGATGGTTTTCGGAGTCCTTTGGGGAATCGGTGGTTTGACATACGGTCTGGGTATCAGGTTCCTGGGAATGTCCCTAGGAAATTCGGTAGTGCTTGGATTTTGTTCAGCTTTTGGTGCGCTGGTACCTTCTATTTATTATAATCTTTACCCAGTCAGGGGGAAAACCACTTTTTCTGAACTGATTCATACGCCATGGGGTCGGATCATTTTGGGCGGAGTGATTATTTGCCTCCTGGGCATTTTCATATGCGGCAAAGCAGGCGTAATGAAAGAAAAAGAGCTTCCAGAAGCCGAAAAGAAAAAGTCAGTGGCTGAATTCAATTTAGTTAAGGGGTTGATCGTCGCTGTTATTTCTGGTATTCTCAGTGCCTGTTTTAATTTCGGCATAGAAGCCGGAAAGCCCATGGCAGAGGCTGCTGTGGCTGCCAGATTTAATCCATTATACCAAAACAATGTCATTTACATCACTTTGTTGTGGGGCGGTATGGCAACTAATTTTGTCTGGTGTATGATATTGAATATCAGAAACCGTTCTTTCGGAGATTATGCGAATTCTAAAACCCCGTTACTAAAAAACTATCTTTTTTCAGCCTTGGCAGGTACAATCTGGTTTCTTCAATTCTTTTTTTATGGAATGGGGGAAAGCAAGCTAGGCAATGGCGCCAGTTCATGGATATTGCATATGGCCTTCATCATTCTGGTGGCTAATTGCTGGGGAATTTTTTTAAAGGAATGGAATGGCGTAGCACAGAAAACAAGATTGACATTTACAGCCGGAATCATAACAATAGTTATTTCCGTACTGCTCGTCGGGTATGGAAATTATTTAAAATAACTTCTATTATTGCGGAATGGTTATTCATTACCGAAGTTCCTTCGTCAAGATTTAATAAAACATATGCAACGCATTGCTTTTAAAATGAAACTTTCTCCTGGATTTCAGGAAGAATATAAGAAAAGGCACGACGATATCTCAGAGCATTTGAAAACTTTATTGTCATCAAAGGGCATTAAAGATTACTCCATATTCTTTGACAAAGAAACTAATTCCCTATTTGGCGTTTTGAAAATCGAAGACGAAGGTCAAATGGAATCCCTTCCTTCTTATCCGCTCATGCAAAAATGGTGGGATTATATGAAGGACATTATGGAATCAAATCCCGACAATTCTCCCGTAAGTGTTCCGCTTACAGAAATGTTTTATCTTCCTTAAACCACGCAAGTATTGGAAGAAACCGACCTGTCAAACGGCAAGAAACCTGAAAATGCCGGCTGGCAGCGCCGAACTTGTTTCGCCAGGAAACTCATGAACCGTAAATGAGGGGATTCTGAATATCATCATTCAGCAGATCACCAACTTTTAGTTTGGCAACCTGCGCATCACTTAGAATGTTTTTAATGCCGTTAAATGCTGCGCCATCAGGCATATAGGCACAGGTCATGGCGCCTCGAAACCCATTCGTCATATTGGCGCCGGCGCCATGCACGGTTAATCCATTATGAAAAGAGCAGCTTCCGGCTTTCATTGGAACTGCCACGGATTTGGCCTTGATCAGTTGAGGATAAAATTCGAATATGGCGTCCATATTTTTTCCTATTCCAGGGTTTTCAAAGCTGGTAATATGATAGGAACCCGGAATGAAATAAAGACATCCATTCTCCAAAGTAGCATCATCCAGTGCAACCCAGACAGACAGTGCCCGTCGGTCGCTAAAGGACCAAAAGGGGGTATCCAGATGCCAGGAAGTAGGGTTTGCCCAGGGCCGTTTCACCAACGCCTGATCATGCCATATTCTAGTCCCTTCCCAGCCAGCCAAATCAGCGACCATTTTCCCCAGCCTTTCATCCAGCATCAGTTTTTTCACTTTGTCATTCGTCTGCCAGAGATTCAGCATCTGATCAAAAACCTTTCCATAGTAATTGCTATCCTGATTGATTCCGTCATCCTCGCCAATTTTGGTATCACTACTCGGCATTTTTCTCCCAGCACGTGAAATGATGGCTTCATTAACCGAAGATTTCCAAGATTCAAGCTCTTCCGGATTAAGAAAATTCTCGACCAGAAGATATCCGTTTTCCCGGTATGACTGAATCTGACTTTCATTTAATATCGTACGCATAGTTGTATACCTTAGAGTATTAAAGAATTGTTATGACCAGGTCTGCATGAACAAAGTTCCTGTTATTTATCCCAGTCGTCTGTACGAAATGAGGAAGCCGGCAATCCTTCTGTATTATATAAAGTGCCAACCACCCAGTTTCTCCAGGCATAACGTACAGCGACCGGTTTATCCAGATGTTCATTCCAGACTAAAATTTCATTTCCCGAAGAAATTTTCGCATTTGCAGGATAAAATACCTGGTCGGCCGCTGCCATTTCAAAGCCCGTCAATAAGGTATCTGCGGAGGCTAACCCATCAGATGCAAAATCAAAATAGAGTTTAATCGTATCCTTATTTGTTTTCATTTTCTTATAAACAGGTCCGCTACAGGTAAGTGTTTTCATACCATAGTCTTTTGACAATGCCCAATAGGCCAGTCTCTTCCCGACAAGAAACTTTTCACCTGGATGTACACTCATTTCACTACCTATATCGATTGTCACCGCCATGCCGGTATTTTTAGTATTCAAACTGGTGTGCAACTGCGCTTCGCGGAGAAACGCGGCATTGTTTGATTCATTCCAATAAAAGAAGGGGGCTATCTGGACGAAATAAAAAGGAAAGTCTCCGATAGCCCATTTTGTTCTCCAACTACTGATCATGGCAGGCATCAGCTGCGCATACTGTTTTGGTTCAAACCGGTTAGATTCGCCCTGGTACCATATACATCCTCTCATACCATATCCGACAAGCGGGGCAACCATCGCATTATAAAGCAAGGCTGGTGTTAGCGAAGGATTTTTATCCCGGCTGATTACACTCAAATCAACAAAAGGAAAAGTTTGAAGTGTGTCCTCACTCATCCAGCACTCGATCCGGGTCCCGCCCCAATTGGAATGAATGATACCAACCGGAACATGCAAAACATCCTGCAGATATTTCCCAAAAGAATACCCCACCGCGCTAATTAACGCAGCCGTTTCCGCATTGCATTCAGTCCATGAGCCTTTCAGGTTATCCAGCGGTATTGAAGACATCGCTTTTTCAACACGCAGTAAGTGAATCCGGGAATTGGTGGACCGGGCTATGGCGTCCTGGGAACCACCTACTGGTTGGCCTGGATATCCTTTCAACGGCATTTCCATATTGGACTGACCGGAACAAAACCAGACTTCACCACTCAGCACATTTTTCAACTGAACATGTGAATCGGCATCTTTGATATCCAAAGTATATGGGCCGCCGGCAACCGGAGCAGGAATGAACATCTTCCATTTCCCTTTTGCATTTGCAGTCGCGACGAATGTCTGGGCATTCCATGACACCCGGACGATGACATTTGCGTTGGGGTTTGACCAGCCCCATATCGCATCGTTCATCTTTTGTTGCAAAACCATATTGTCAGAAAAAAAATCAGGCAATAGGATTTTTGCTTTTGCAGGCTGTACGCCTGCAAGCCACCAAATAAAAAACATCAATAAAAACTTTGTACTGCTAAGACGAGTTATCATTGTTTTTAGTTTTGCTTATTTAAAATGTTTGCTTTTTCGAAAACAGCGACACTGCTCTCAGACATTAATCCGTTCTGATAGATTTCCATATTTAGCAGCGGCACATTGCCATACGTTTCGAATTTTTTCAACATAACTGCCAGTTGTTCAGCGGAAAATCGAAAAGGAATAATGGGCTTATCCTTTACAAAGTGGCCCCAGTCGTCGCTCTCCGTTACGAATGTTGAACTAGCCTGCAAGCCCTTGTATGGTCCTTTTAGAATAATTCCGTCACCCCCCTTTTTTAACTCCCCATGCATGGATGGATCGAGATTTGCTTCGCCCACATAGTAGTCCATGAATTGCGTTGGCGGCGGAAGTTTCCAGGAATTGAATCCGACCAGCCGCTGAGGGTTACCGGTTTTTGCTGCCCGGTACAACGACAGCCAGTCCGGGCTTCTGTAATAATAGTTCATTGCACCGTCGTCGAACCAGAATCCGGATATCGCATTTCCATAACGAATACCGATTTCCCCGATCACCGATCTCCATCTTTCAAAGAATGAATTGGCATCGGTATTCCAGAATCCTGAAGCACGGGTCCAAACCGAGTCACTGACGGCACCCAGATGATAGTAGATAAATAATTTAATGCCTCGGGAGGCCAACGCCCGGCTCAGGTCAGCTATGAGATCTCTCTTTGTCGTGCGGCCAGGTAAGATGTTATCCAATGCTTTAATAGGCGCCGGGAAATACATTTCTGCATGCGAGGTATTAAAGACCACCAGGCCCGCGCCGGTTCTTACCACTTGCCGCACGAAACCATCTATATCAAACGCACTCACTGCATCATCATAATTCTTTCTTTCTCCTGTCCGCGGATATACCTGGGAGGTCCAGGTCAGAAATAGCCCGTAACGGCATTGACGGAACCAGCGGGTGTCTCTTTCTCTTTGAAAAGTCTTCACCTGTTCATCATACTGATTTTTTACCGAAGGCCGTATCAGCTCTATCCCGTGCACGGAAACATTGAAGGTATCCCGGTTATGGGCCGGCCTGATTTTTAAAGTGAGTTTGTTTACTCCTTTGCGCAGAAAAAGCTCTCCGTTTAGTTGAACACGGAGAAATTCGGCGGTATCTGATTTTAACATGCGGTTACTCACCCAATGGCCATTTAACCCAACTTCGAGTATAACCTCCGATAGATTCGCATTGCAAAGCACGTTCACATCGTAATGCTCTTTCGCTTTCGAAATAACATTCCAGCAAACAAATTGGGAAGTTTTGTTCCAGTTTTCTGCCCAGTATTTAAGATGACTGATTTTTTGTCCGTAGGTATTTGGCTCAATGCCCGGTGACCGTTCGCCGTCGAAAACCAATAAATTGGTATATCGGTCGCGCTTCAAAACAAAATCCGGTTGGAAGGGCTGCGCCACTGCATTCGCGCCAAGCAATAAACAGCAATAGAATAATATTCTCTTCATGGTGCGGTTTCTTGAGCGCCTTTATGTTTTGTCTCCCTTCATCAGGAGCTTAAATTTGCGCACATGGGCGCGGTATGCAGAATTGATCACACCCCCATAATTTCTCCAGGTACCTGAAAAAAGCAGCCAGCCTTCCAGTTTTTCCTCATCGAACCATTTCAACGGCATTCTGGGATTGTAGGGAGTTTTCTCTTTGGTTTCCCATGCGCCTTCGTAAGCAGTGGAATAAGGCCCCCAGGGCTGGGGTGATTCATAAATGATCAGCCGGCTTCCATTATTGGGGTCGGCATATTTGTTGAAATGCCAGGCAAACAAGAGGTATCTTTTCAATTTCGAAATATATACCATGTCCGTCATACCCAGATATCCTTCCTGGGTGAGGAGGGGGATGGCATCGAATTCATTGCTGGTCCATTGTGGAATAAAGCCGGCTTTGAATCCACTAACCCATTCCCAGGCCTCTGTTTTCATGATCCTGTCCGCCGGGACCCGGCCAAGGCGAATGTGGTTGCCGTTGCACCAGCCTTCTCCCGATACAGCATATACATATCTGTCCGTTGCTCCCAGATTATTCTTACCATAGTTGATAAAAGAAGGGGCCGCGAAAATACGTCCGGGAAACATAGGTGTTTTGTTGACCTGGATGTCGGGCAGCCAAGTTTTTCCAAAGTCCTTTGAATAAATGATACTGGCGTCATAACCATGATTTACCTCACAGGCTGCCTGATCGGTTTTTGTTTCCATACCACTCATATTCTGAAAGCCCAGATATAATATATTTTTTACGCAGATCAACCCGCTGGGCTTTGCGCCACAGCCACCCCATCCGAAATAACCCTGCATATCATTTACTTTTTCAATGCCATAATCTACGGGGCTGCCGGATATGCGTTCAAAGTCCATTCCGTCGGGCTTGCTACCCCATAGCGGATCGCCGGCAGACGTATAGATATTGTCATCACTTGCCCAGGTAACAGGGAAAGTATCTCCGCGTTTTGAAGTATCGCCATAGGGCATCTCCTCCCGCAGCCATTGGATTCCGGAGAACAGTTCACTTTGTTTCACTTCATAACCGGGTGCCTGCGCCCTGGCCGATTGGGTAAACCCTGAAAATGGCCATGAAGAAAAAAGGATTGCGGTTAAAATATAAAGACAGAAAAATTTCATCCGGGAAAATTTAACTCCTGAGTTTAAGTGAAATCTGATGGGTGTTTTGAACAGTAAAATATTTCCAATGATTTCTTATCGGCAGCCGAACAATCACCGTTTTTATATTTTCAGGACTATGGCAGCTGAATTGAATTTCTCCGCCCGAATTCATATAGTGAATGTCGAGTTTTATCACGCCGTTCTGCGTATACACCGGCCAGTTCATTGCATCAAATCCAGTCCAGTGATCCGGTACACGGGGAATCAGTTTCAGCGTCTCCGGATTACTATCATCTATCCCAACAACGAGCCTGGCAATTTTGAAGGGTTCACAAATATTCACGAGGTTGAGCGCACCACAGCCCTGCTCAATTTTCATTTTTCCTACCGCCTCGGGACTATACATCCTCTCATAAAAATAATAGGGAGAACTCCGGTTGAGGTCTGTATACTCCTTAATGGGCTTGTAAATATTCTGCGCAAGGAAGTCAAAGGCATGAGAAGCCATTTTCAAACTGTCGAACAGGAGCATGTCCTGGATTCCATAACCCATGCCATAGGCTGGAGAAGAAAGCGATCCTGCGGCAAGTATATCAAACTGGGTCCAGATTCCATACCGGTCAAACTGGCGTTTTCTGGCCGGTTCACTGTATAATTTTTCGAATGTATTTAAGGAAATGCCGCGCAGGTGATTTGCCGTCAGCGCAGGTTCCAACCCTTCCACATCCGCATACATACTCATTACGCCATTGATACCGCTAAATACTTTGTTCGCCAGTGAATTTAATACCGCGCTGTCGGAGCGAAGTGTTTTTGGATCAACACACCAGATCCAAGTACTGTCGCTGGAAACCAGGTGTGTGAAAATATTATCCATCAATTTTGAAGCATCCTCTTTCGCAGACAGGAAAGCAGTCTGGTCTCCTGCCTCTTTTTCTATTTTCGAATAAGCCAGTAAAGTGAGCACGCAAAGATGATTCTGCACCACATTATAATAGGGTCCGTTGATCCACATGCCGCCGCCAAATTCCCCTTCCCCGGCGATCAGCGGTTTATCCTTTAAAACATATCGGATATAAGCGACCGGCGAAGTATTTGCTTGCAGGAAATCATAGATCTCCTGTTTTAAGGCATCTGCCTTTTTCAGATGCTGGTACAGCAGACTCAGACCAATGGTAACGGTGCAGGAGCCATCCAGCTCATTTCCACTCACTTTTTTATAAGAATCGAAATACATGGGAAAAGCAAAAAAACCAACCCTGTTTTTTCCGACCAGGCCCATCAGGCATTGAGCAACTTTCCGGGCCTGATCCGTATAGCCCCAGAGTACCAGTTCACGCAAGAAAGTGCCGGCATCTCTGGACCAGAACTGGTTGCAACATAACTGACCCGCCGGAGAATCCCTTACGAAACCCGCGGGGAAAATAGAATCATGATCAATAAAACTATAGCGGAACACGCCATCGAATGATTCAGAAACTTCTTTGGTAAATAATCCGGCGGAAGCGTTGCCATAGAAAACCACCGTAGCCTTTGCGGGAAAGGAGTCCCGGATAATCTGAATACCATTTGACCTGGCCACGAGGGCTAATAATAAACTGCTGATAAATAAAAATGGGAAATGAAAATCCGATTTTTTCATGATACAATCGTTAGCTCCAAAAAGGTTAAAGTAGCAGAATATCGAGGAATTTCTATCCTGTATGGAATACAGGATAAGAAAATAATTTTAGTTCTTCTTTTTGGAAAATTATTAGCTTACAAATTCTTAACCGCATATCTAACGGCCTATATGAAGAATAACCAGGTTTTCAGGAGAAGATTTGTTCAGTCCAAACCTTAGCCGCCGCTCTCCTTCGGAGCAGTCATAAACTGGGAAGGAAAGCCGAAGCCATTCTTCTTCCGATGCTGAAAAGCTTCGATGAGGGAAAATTCCAGGGAGTCGGCGCCAATAGCAAAACGAATGACTGGGAAAAATGGGATGGAACGCCGGAAGGCTATGGGGGATTACCCGTTGACGGATACCTCACGCTGCTCTCGGTGCAAACGATGAATAAGAATATGTAAAAATCGCTTTCAAATAAGAATCGCCGAATAAAACAAAACATATGAATACGAAAACAATACAAATCGATGAGCCGATGGAAATTCCTGCTTCAGAAATTAAAGCTTTTCGGGAAAACGGTCATACGCTGATCCGCAGTGTCCTAAATAAGGCTGAGGTAAACTACTATCGGGAAGCCATTGTAAAAGCCGTATCCGTGTACAATACAGAAAAAAGAAAGATGGAAGACCGGGACACCTACGGAAAAGCTTTTTTGCAGATTATGAACTTATGGTGCGTGGACGATATAGTGAAGGAATTTGTATTTTCCAGGCGGCTCGCCGGCATTGCCACAAATTTACTGGGAGTAAAAAATGTTCGTCTCTATCATGATCAGGCTCTGTTCAAGGAGCCCGGGGGTGGTCCCACACCTTGGCATCAGGATCAATATTACTGGCCACTGGATACCTCCAACTGCGTAACGATGTGGATGCCGCTGGTAGACATTAACCAGGAAATGGGCATCATGGCTTTTGCTTCCGGTTCTCATACCGGGGGTTCGGTTTTAGACTATGAGATTTCTGATAAATCTGAAATGGAATTCGACCACTATATTCACGAGAAAAAAATGTCGGTTCAAAAAACGACCAGTATGAATGCCGGCGATGCCACTTTTCATTATGGCTTTACTATCCATAACGCGCCGGGTAATAAGTCAGACAAAATGCGTGAAGTAATGACCATCATTTATATGTCGGACGGGGCAAAAGTGGCGGCCCCCAAAAATGTTTACCAGGAAAATGATCTTAAAAGCTGGTTACAGAACGCGCCGGTAGGTCATCGGGTAAGTTCCTCTTTGAATCCGTTATTGGGATAGCGGATCGCAGCACACTGCCAACTGGCGGGCGAATTAGCACATTCCGGATTCTTCCAGCCCTTACCCTTGGCATCGGGATGGGTTAGGGCGGGTGACTGCGCATAAATTGCTCCGGCAATCCCACAGATCAATAATAAAATTCCAGTGATTCTATTATACATGATGAATAGTTTAAGTTTTCAAAATCCGTCCCGACTAACAAATACAAATTGTTTCTATACCCATCAGTTCACCCAGCTTCTGAATTTTCGAAGCGATATGTCCGATTCCGATGGCACAGTGATGAGCGGGGCCCTGTTGGTTCCAGTTGTTTACAAATTTTCTCGCACCGATGGAAAACCGGTAGCGGCTGTTGGTATTTCCAATCTCCAGAACAGGTCCCGCAACGGATTCTCCTTCGGCAACCAGTAGATTTAATTTTCCGTTGCCGCCTTCAACTACCGACAACAGGGTAACCGGACCGTGTTTGACAACCATTTCAACAGAGAGCCCCCGACCGACCTTACCGTGATACACGGTCAGTGGCCGCAGTTTCGTTTTCCCTTCGGTGATTTTCAAATGACCCGGCCCGTCATGGCCCATAAGCACAACATCATCCTTAAAATCCAGGCCATAGTATTCAGAGAATGATCCTCCGGCACCAAAGGCATCCATGATTTTCATAGCCTGTACATTTTTTATTTCGTATTCACCGGCAACCGGAACATTCCTTGCCGTCAGCAAAGAGTTGCCCGGGATCACCGAACCCATCGTGTCCTCGTTTTCTTCTATTCCGGTACCCTTATAGTAATAGGCCAACGAACCCAGATCGTATTTTTCGATCAGCATATCCAGCGCCACCGATGTTTTTGCCGCCCGCTCCATCTCTTTCTGCGAACAATCAGGCTGCACATTAAATACTTCATTAAAATAGCGAACTCTTTCGGCAATTTGTTTTGGACTTACTTCTTTTCTCAATGCAGACAGCTCATCCACTTCGATGATTTCAATATGGCCGCCAAATGTTGCGAGCTGTAAGGTAAGGTCGGTATGGATATCCAGCATTCCCGAATAGTAATGCCCCATGGCACCCATCCGGTTATGAAACATGATATTGGCTACATTGGCTGCCTCCACCCATTCCTGAATTTCATTCCAGGATTCCGGATCATTCTCCAGCATGCCGGTGATCTGATGAAACTTTATTCCCGTTCTCTTAAAAGCATTAGCGATTTCCGGAACCGGGCAGGCAGAGCAATAGGCCAGCCATTCACCAGTCATTTTAGTACGGTCCGACATTTTGTTGAAGGCGCTGTAGTTAATATTTGCTTCCGGAGAGAGATTTAAGATAATCACCGGCACCTTCGCTCTTTGTACTACCGGCAATACCGTGGAAGACAGGGCATAGGTGGTTACATAAAGGAAGATGATATCCACGTCTGCCTTGCGGAAATCATGGGCCGCCACAATCGCTTTCTCGGGGTTGTCGATCAATCCCAGGTTCACCACTTCACAGCGCATATTCCTGATCCTGGCTTCCACCCGGCTGATATAGTTCTCCAGCCGGCTTTTCAATCCCTCAAATTGGTCCCAGTAGGCTTCTAATCCGATGCCGAATAAACCCAGTTTCATCGAAAATTTATTTTTTTTCATTGTTTCTTCTTGTAGACAATTTGTTCAATTCAAACGATACCAACATCCAATGACTGCTGAAAATCATTTGCCATAACCAGCTTCAAAATTGTCGTTGGTATGGAGGTTCTGTTCTTTGCGAATTCCAGTTACGGACTTCTTCATGGCTTTTGCTTAAAATCCCGGAGTACTTTTTCCAGCTCATCCAGTCTGTCCTTGCCGTAATACAGCGTCGGACAGATCCATCCGCCTTCATCATATTCATTCCAGGCATAGATCAAAACGCATTGAGCGGCAGCCGATGATTGGTTTTTTTGCAGCCATTGCAAACCCTGACGAACATGCTGACCAAATTCGGGGGCGCTTGCGTTTGAATAGTAACTATCCTTCGGATAAAAATGCGTCCAGACATTGGGATAATCCAGTCTTGGTTTGGGGCTCCATCCCGCCATCAGGATAGGAATCACCTGTGCATGTGTAGCCAGGCATTCATTCCAGAATATCTCCGCCTGCTCTGTTAATTTATGATAAGGGGCCTTCGTGCTGTTGTTGTTGGCAGCATAACTGCTGATCGCGTCTCCGCCAAGGGAATCAGACCATTTCTTTCCAAGAGACGCATTAAAATCCATGATCACCAGATAAGGATTTTTTCTTCCCGATTTCATTACAACGGACCGGATGGAATCCAGCCCATTCTTCATATTCCGAAAACTGCCCCAGTTTTTTCTTACGGATGCTGAATCAATAAAACCCAGGTACCAGAGCGGTCTCCCGCCGTCTACCAGCTGAAATCCGGGTTCCTGCAGGAGCCTGGTAATATAGTTCAGATAAACGCGGTTAGCAGGATTGATCCTGCCCTGTTCTGTAATAATCGAGAAATTTATATCCCGCCTGTGGGCGCTCTTCAGATAATTCTCCATGGCCAGCGATAGTCCTTCGCCGGGTAAATACAATACAAAAGCCCAGTAGTCGAGGTCCGCAGCCCGGGCATATGCAATTTCCTGATCCATCACTTCCTGAGCAGATCCATTGATATACACAGAATCGTTGGAGACTTCTTTGGCAAAAAAGGGCAGCCGATCATGAAATTCTTTGGGTGCCAGTGTTTTTTGTACAATCTGTGTCACGAGATTACTGGTATCATAGAACCACCCATCCCAACGGATGGCGCCCACGATGGGCAGTCTGGAAGGCAGGATCATATCAACAGCCATCAGACCGATCTCTACGTCTGCCGCAATCAAAACGATTTTAAATGATTTCAATTCTTTTCCCGGGTCGCAGTGAACGGAAAAAATTTTCGAATAATCCTCGCCCTGCAATAAAACCGGCTCCGTTTCGGTAGCAAAATACTTCCAGGAGGCATCCAGATTTTTTCCTACCACCAGCGGGATCTCCTTTGTAGTTCCATCTTCGTAGTTGAACCAGAGACTCCCGACTTTAAGTGCTGTATTTCGGGATTGTGTTTCACAGATCCATAAAAAAGACAGGCCCTGTAATTTTCGGTTCACCGGAATATCCATTTGATCGGGCATGCCACTATTCATTGTTTCTGCCGTATAAATATCTGAAATACCATTGTCGATCATCGCCATTGTATAGGGGTTCTTTGGCCTGTATCCATAGGTGGCGAACACGTGTTTTGTTGTGTCGTTGACGGCGGTAAGGTATTCACTGTCCCGCGAAGCATATTCATATCTCCATCTGGAAGAAAGAAAAATGCGGTTGGAATTATAAAATGCAGATATGTCAAGGGGCTTCATTTGTTCATAGGGAAGATCTTCAGTCCGTATCCAATCGCCGTTTTCATCAGCAGCGGGTGGCATATTGTAGAAATCGAACTCATATATAACAGGTAATTCTTTTGACTGCACAAAAACGCTATGCCAGCCCGTGTCCTCGCCCGCTATGCAACTCAACCGGTTACCGGAAATGACCGCATTCTTCACTGCGGATTGCGGGTCCATTATTTTTTTTATACCACCGGGAATTTCCCAGTTGAGCGCGTCACCGGGACGAACCTTTTTCATTTCAGCTACCGGCTTTGAAAGAACGGTGTATTGAACGGTTACCAGATCATGGGTGGATTCTGCTAACCGAAACCGAATAGCTGTTTTGCCCAGAGCTGCCGAAGAATGATATAAGATGGATTTGCCGTTGCAATGGATTTCCAGGGATTCAGACGGTTCCAGATACAGCGAGAAATCAACTGCCCGGGCTCTTTCCTGGGTAATTTCGTAGACGCGCTGTACCCGACCCGTGTTCGATGTCTTCCTGTAGGAAACTTTTGCATAGGGCAGCTTCATCGAAGCGTGTTCCCATTTGTCGGGGAAAGATGGCTGCCAGCGAACCGCCTTGCCCTGATCCTTTAATTCCAATCCGAAGACTCCGCTGATCATCGTGTAAATAAAAGAAGCGATGGGATTTCCAAACAAATAATTTGCTTCTCCTTTTCCTTCATCATTCATTCGTTCCGGAAAATTCCCAGGCGCTTCGGTAAAAAGGGTTGCCGCCAGTGCCACCGATTCCATTAGTTTAATCCCTTTTTCATTTTCACCTGTATTTAAATAGGCTCTCGCTGCTTCCGCCATTTGTACCGGCATTACATTATCGTTACCAAAAATAGAAGGCTTGAAATCTCCTACGCGCATCAGCGACTTTTCGTTTTTATAATTGTTCGTCCAAAGGCTGTGGTACAAATAATCCAAACTCTGCCATCCATAAATTTCCGGGAGACTGGTATACAGTGTGGGAAAAACGAGATCCGAATAATAATGGGCTGAATGGACTAAACCCTGCTCATCCCGGTGATTGTAAAAGGCTCCAGCCTTATTATTCCAGAGTATGGAATCCAGGTTTCGATAAATTTTTTCAGAGCGCGTGTGCCACCGCTCCGCATCAACGCTTTGCCCCAGCTGCACGCCCAGTACAGACAATCTCTCCAACATGCCCGCCATCATCAGGCTGGGGGATGCTGCGTCTCCCGGCATTTCTAAATGATCTGCCTGATATAAAAAAGCATTCGCACCCATGTGCCAGTTGATTAAACCATCTCCATCCCTATCCCGAATCTGCCATAACAAATCGATGGATTTTCTCAGATTCGGCCAAACGGCCAAAACGAGCTTTCTGTCTCCCGTACTATTGTAATACCGAACCAGGTTAAAAATATAATAGGGCAGCCCATCTTCTCCGTTCTTTGATTGAGCATCACTCTTACCCGATGCCGTCATCACCGGAGCTGGACCATATTGCGATGAATTAAAAAAAGAAAGCGCTTTTTTTGCACATTCATCCTGTTGCAAAGCGATAGCTGCCGAAATCTGGAAATTATTCGTCCAATAGGCAGACCACCAGTGAATGCCTTCTAACCAGGCAGGATCGGTATATATATTGTCGAAATTAAGAACGGCTGATTTAAACCCGTTGTTCAACAGGTCGCTCGGCGTGGAGATTTGATATCGCTCCAGCAGATCGCTGTAGTATTTTTTACTTTCCAGAATCAGGGAGGACGGATTCTTTTCTTTTATCTTTTGGAAAAAACGGGGATCTTGTGGAAGAGAGAGGCTCAGAATAAAATAGATCTGTTTTTCAGCGCCTCCACGCACCGTAACAGGAACGGAAAAGAAAACGTGTCCGGTATCCTGACCCGGCTTCACAGCAGGTATGGAACTGATCAGAACATCTCCCTCAATATTTTTGTCGGAAAGCCTTGCACTCTCCCTGCCCAGTTCCACATTGTTGGAACTGATATCTTCTTTTTCATACGGAGAAAAATAAGAAGCCGAGAATGTTCTTTTGCATTTTCGAATTCCCCCATATATCAGATCGGCCTTCAATTGCATGGGGGACCCGGAGGAATTACTGAAACTGAGCCTGGCCACAGCTCCCCAGTCCGCGGCCTGCGATACCAACAGTCGGATGGCCAGTCCGGGAAACAGTGTCGGATGGCAGATATATTCTGTTGAAGAGGGATTAAATGTGGTATTGATATCCGGAACACAATCCAGCCAAATTTCCTTTCCGTTCATGGTTAAGCGGATCCTTCCATCCCCCATTTTGTACATGTCCGGATCAACCTGGTTTGACTTAGCTGAGTAGATCAGCGCAAATCTGGGTTTATCTCCGCTAACCAGAACAGTTCTTCCTCTTTTCACCGCGCGATTAAAATATTCGTCGTAGCGTACATATTCCATTTCATCGGAATGCATCATACGCAACATTTTTCGGTCATTGTTCCATTCTGGTTTGACGGCGATCGAACTGCCATCACCCACAAACTGGTATTTAATTTTCAGATCCGAGGAATCAGTCTGAGCGTTTGTGGATTGCCGGAATCCAAAAGATATAAATGCACAGATCGAAATAAATCGGATCCTGAATAAAACGGAATCGGTTAATTGGTTATTCATTCTGTTATTCAAATTCATTTTAAACTTTCGGCGTAATCAATAGCGGCTTCCAAATTGATACAACTCTCCCAGGGTCGGTAACGGGTTCCCATTGGTTTTCCGTTTTCGTAATATTCAACCCACGATCCTGTTTCATCCAAAAGAGAAAGCATTTTCTCGTATATCTCCCTACTCATCGGATTGTGCAGGATGCTCAGATTAAACAGGAAAAGGCCATAATCGTATCCGACAGTAATATTACCATTCGGACGGGAAGGCAGTCTGCCAGATTTTTTATACTCGTCGGTAATTCCCATTATCAGTTTGTTCATTTCTTTTTTTGAAAAAACGGTAGCCCCTATATACAACGGCATTAGGCTGACAGACTGGATCAGGTAAGTTGCTGGAATGAATTTGCCCAGTTTGACTTTCGTGAAACAAACCGGACAGAGATAACGGTTGTTTTCATTTTTCTGAGTCCAGCCGTAAAATTCACAGCCTGCTCCCAGCCCCTCACAAACGCCGTGTCGAAATGGCGGCAGCACGAGCCCGACGCTGCGGCTCGGATTATTACAATACAATTTTCCGTTGATAAAAAAGTTTTCGCGATAGTGACTGTAGGTTTTTTCGAGAACGGCCCGGTTTTGACTTATTTCATTAATGCCCAAGCGTTTATTTTTCTCTGCAAAAGAAATTAATTTATTTCCACCAGTTATGAATAACAGCGTAGCTTCAGCCGACCCGTCCACAATACAACTGCGGGGCAGAATACCGCCGGCGATGTAGGTTTCATCGCCGTTAAATGGAATCATGTATCTGGCCAGGTTTTTTTTCTCGCTGTTGAAGGCCCATTCAAGCATCGGAAATATCTCTTTTATATAAGCCAGGTTGTTGGTCTTTTCCAGGTAATCAAAAGCCTGAATGATCAGATACCCGGTAATTTCCACTTCATCATTTTCATGAACATGAAAAATATCTATTCCGATACCCTGCGCATTGTGTAAAACGGCTTTCTTCTTCCACATCTGCCAGAAAAAATCCAGAATTTCACGAGCTTCGGCATAGTATCCCATTTTCAGCAAACAACGGGAGACTCCATATTCATCACGGATATATCCCAAATGATAATTGTGGCCGGCCAGTACGCCACCTTCCAGGCCTTGCTGGGTTTTGCAGTTTACAGCAACAGCATCAATTGCATCCAGTAGTTTTTCCCTTTCTGGAGTTGCTGACGGCAATTGATGCTCTAAATCTGATCTCCGGGCGGTGAATTTATGCCACCAGAAACGCGTGCCGGAAAGAACAGACTCGTAGGAAGAAGAAAATGCCAATTGCGTATTCCTTATGCAATCCGGATAAAGGGGTCCTCCGATCAGATATAAATAGCTTTCTCCGGCTCCCAGTTTCACAGTGAATTTTCCGATTGCCGAATCCGAAATAATCTGAATGTTCTTTTTCCCGATCAATTGCAGACATTGCTTAAAGGGCATTGGGTAATCATTATAAAACGGAATGCCGCGCGGCGACTCTGCCAGTAACGCTACGCTTACATTTTTATCAGTATAAGATCCCGTATTCGAAATAGTAAAAATGCCGCTGGTAAATTGAATCGTAAAGGATACCGGAGAACTAAGAAAAAATTTTCTGATCATTACCGGAGATCCGGAATCCATCAAATCCACGATTGAGCCGATCATTGAACCAGACCACCATAGTTCATGTGTCCAGATAGCCGTTCCTTTCTCCCGCTTTGAACGGACCTTTATCGTACTATCATTGAGGATCATTTGTAAAAGAGAAGGGGAGCTATAAGGCGGACCGAACAGCTGGAGAATAGAGGCCTTCGCTTCATATACCGCCATACGGCCATTGCCGATACAATACAGGTTATCCACGTTGCGGATATCCAATTGCTTTTGGGTGTAAGCCGCGAAACTGTTCAGGAGTATACCGATACAAAATATCCGTTTCATGTGCAACCGCGAGTTCAATTTATGCTTCCTCATCTACAGGAATATAATAACTCTTTATTTGGAATTCCACATCCTGCGGAAGCTGCGTCTTACCCTTTATCTGAAATTCCTTCAGAGAAGCATTTTCATCTGCCAGAAAGCGGTAGGTCTGCCAGGATGCAGGATACCATGGGTTATCGAGCGCCACCTGCCATTCAATGCTTTTCTCACCGATCCATCCCTCAAGCGTAACAGGCTTATTGTGTAACGAAAGAAACGGATTCCCTTCTTTTTTGAATTCGGTCGTGACGGCCAACCAACCCTTATCCTTGATGGGGGGTATTTTACCCTTCACAGAAAAATGAACGCCATCGGGCGATTTATTCAAGACGGAGCTGATTTCAATATCGCTGGGTTCATCCAAATGCTGAGTGGGGATCTTTTTATTCTGCCAATTAAACTCCAGGGCAGGTTTCTCGCCTCTCGGTACGATCTCCAGCAAGATGGCGGTAAACGGACGAATACTTATTTTTCGATCTGTTACAAGACTATTTCTATCCGAAGGTTCAAATTTGGCGTGGTAAGGAAACCAGGAATAAATATCCCATTCCATTCGATCGGGCAAACCCCATTCCCTGTTTAGTTTCAGGGTTACCAGCTGATCGCTCCAACTTCCGTTATCGATTGCAATCATGGCTTGACGGCCATCCGTACAACAATAGCCCCAGTATTCATCTGTAAACGGATTGCCAATAGGATGAGGGTTTCCAAAACACCCGGGACGAGCTTTCAGCAAACGGATAAATTCAGCCATCTGCGGTCTGTCCTTCACCGGTATACAATCATTATCGCTCCATATATGCAATAGCATAGAGCCCCGGCACATATCCATAACAACGCCCTCCTGCCATTTATAAGATCCCAGCCGGTTATTCCAGTCCCAGTCGCTCAACGATATCCCCAAGCTATCCCAGGCGAGGTCTGGAACGTCCTTGGCAGCCATGTATTTGCCCTGATCCAGCCTCCTTACATTACTCGAACGAGCGAACAGGGCCGGATTCAATGCAAAACTCGCCATTTCCATTCTGGAGCCGGTATCGTAAACCGTATCCCCGTGCAATAGCCACCAGGGTGAATAGTGACCCCAATACAATGTGAAGAATACTTTGGGACTTTCCCTGTCCAAGGCTGTCAACAGTTCTATTTGTGCATTATGATTGGCTTCTATTGAATAAAGGTCACCTGTCAAATGTTCGTGCTTCGGATTATTACACCAGGGAAAGCAGCAGCCACAATCGATATCACCGCCCACATCAAGTTTTATCTGCCGGATATGATTTGTCCTGATCTGATATATAAATCCCTCGATATACATTTTGTTCGCTGGATCTGTGCTCCGACATATTCTTCCTTTACCATTGCCATCTGTACTGCAATCGTATAAAGCCGGGTTGGCACCGATGGTCCATACATCCATAGTTTTGTCATTCCTTACCCCGCCACTGCTGATCCAAAGACCCAGGTTTGTTCCAAGTTTATTTAGCTCAGGCCGGATGGTATCGAAATTATTTGGAAACCGAACGGGATCACATTGCCTGAGATCGCCCTTCGAATCGTGCCAGAATTCGATTACATAGTTGTCGAAATGCAGGCCCTCTTCTTTTTGTGCCTGGCTTAATTTTTCGATATGGTCCAGGCTCCAGGCCTCCGTGACTTTGAAATAATCCTCACCCGTATTATTTTGTGAGCCACAGGTATCCATTATAGCATAGGGATGATCATGGCCCCGCAAAACCCGGCGCATGCGGGAATAAATATGCTTTCTGAAATTTGCGCGGATTCCCTCCTGACCGGCAACTCCGTACACCACCTGCATGGAACTGAACTGTTGCCCGGATTCTACTTTTATGCCCGGGTGATGATGTAATTCTATTTTCTGGTCATCGTATAATGCAAAACCCGAGGGATGCGCAAGCCCTACAAAAAACTGATTTTCCAAATAAGCCGGATAACCTCTTACCTTGCCCGCAGGATCTTCCCAAAAATCCAGATCCGCATTTTTCCAGGCTTTTTTTGTCAATAACACTGGCCAGCCCGGATCCTGATAAGGAGCGGCATCTGTAGTATAACTACCCAGATGAATATCCAACAAACGGTTCCAGGAAAATGCCCCGTCGTTTATGATTTTTACGTTTTTTGTTAGTACGGGTTGAATGCCATCCCAACCGTAGGTAACGATTACTCTGGCTTTTAAATCCTCCCCATATAATTCGAAGACCGCCTCATTCCGAAGCTGCTCACCAGCTTCAGGCGTTTTTTCAATGGCTAGTGCGGACTTCGATACAACCTGATAAGGTAAACCGACGGTAAATCCGAATTCGCTTCCATCTCCCATGCTCAGGCGGCGTCCCGTGATTTTGTTCAGCCACCATTTGGCTTCTAAGCCATTTAACGTACTGAGACAGTATTCAAAAGCCGGTGCTTCGATAATTATATTTCCGCCTTCTTTTCTGATTTTTAACTTCCCATTGTTTTTAACCGGATCGCTATTCCAAACCACGCCGGGAAGAAATAAAGAACCGGCCAGGACGGAACTACCCTGTATGAATTTTCTCCGGTTAAAATCCCTGGGACCGTTCATGGATCAGGTTTATTTGAATTTCTCTCATATCAATTTTCCCCGAAAACAGCTTTTATCGCTTTCAGATAGGCATCCCCATATTTTTTTTCCGGCAGCAGATAACTTCCTTCCGTCCATTCGTTCCAGGAATTTAAAACCAGGATCTTGTGCCTGGGGTTGTATTCATCCAGAAATTGTTTGGCTTCTGCTAAAGCATTTTTAAATACTTCGGGTGTACCTCCTACAATTACGGGCGTCCACGGATAAGTCCTCAGTTCAAATTTGTCACTCTGCATGCAGCGGGGACTTGCATCCCAACCCATGGATATATTCGGAGTGTACAAAATATCGGGGTAATCCGTTCTGAATTTCTTCCAGTAATCTTTTGCCGAAGCGAAGGCCTTCGCATAGGGAACGGTCGGAAAGCCATCCGTATTCATATTGGTATAATGGTGCACATAACAATAGGTGGATACACTTTCGCATGCCAGCGCTTTGACCATGGCCTGTGCATTGACCGGTGCATTAGGTCCAATAATGGTCTTCACCAGGGCATCATTGAGCATCCAGCTCATGATATTGAAGTGTACTCCGGGAAAACCGGCCGCTTTTGTTTTGGTATCCAGCATCTGTATGGCCTGTTTGGCATTGTCGATGCCGCCCAGTCCGTTGATAAATGTGATAATTTCGTAAATAGAAAAATAAGGCTTGCCATCAATCTTCCAGTAGTTTGGCTGCTTGAAATATTTCTCAACTATATAAGTAGAAATGGTGTCCCATAAAGACATGGTTACTGCCCCTTCTGTGAGTTTAATGCGCTGGTTATCAAAAGTTGCAGGCTGAATATTCAACCAGTCGTGGTTGGCCCACATCAACGCAAATTTCAAACGGTTACGGTTCGGCGCCTTTAAAAATCCCTGCTCCAGGCCCTCCTGCAGGTACTGGCCGGTTGCAGAATACCAATACCAGTCGTAAATAAAACAATCAATTCCGTTATCGGCAGCGAGGTCAATTTCCCTGGCTGCCATTTTCGGATCGGCCTCGTTAAAATATCCCCAGGAAGGAACTTTCGGCTGTTCATGCCCTTTAAATCTGGGCTTGGCAGCTTTAACAACCTCCCACTCCGTCCATCCTTTCCCGTGCCACTTGGCATTGATACTATCGGGATGATAGTTGGGGAAATAATATACAGCAACTTCATATTTCTTTTCTTTCGAAGGGGAATTCTGGGCCACTGCGCCAAGAACAAGAAGCAATGCAAAGGAAAGGGAAACAAATAATTTTCTGAACATAGATTCAACTTTAAATATTAACTAACTGTTACGAGCGTATAATAATTCAATCATACCATCAAAGCATTCTTTCAGATAAGACATGTACTATCAATTTTTCGGACTGACAAGAATTTTCTTTACCCCATCCAGGATTGCCGTATTATTTCCAAGTGTCGGGCAAATCCATCCACCTTCGTCATGTTCATTCCATGCGTACATAATAATAGCGTTTGCTTCCGCCGCATCGGGATGCTGTTTCGTCCAGTTCAAAGCATTCTGCAGATTCTGACCGATCTGTTCCGGTGTTCCATCCGAAACCCAGTCGCCCTTCTTAACGGTATACCAGGTCATCTGATGATCTATCCGGGGTTTAGTATTATGACCGGCCGTTACCCAGGGTATGACTTTTCTTCCGGTTGCACTATAACTTTCCCAACCTGCCTGATCCGCTTTTGGAATAACCGGATAGTAGGGCTCCCCGTTCTGGCCTGTCCAGCTGACATAGGAAGTGAGCGCGTCGGCACCAAGACTGTCCGCCATCGCCGACGCTACATCTGCCTTAAATTCCATGAGAGCAACATATGGATTAGGTAAACCGGCCGCGGCACTCAGTGTTCTCAGTGTATCCAGTTGTTTCCGTGTTACAGATTTTGTATTTCCGAAGATGTATACCAATGGCCTTCCACCTGCTACCTTCTGATAGTTCGCTTCTTTAAACTGTTGAACCATCCAGCTGCCGTCCCGGTTATAATCGAAATGACCTGTTCCTAAAATAACGCTCCAGCTTACGTCGTTGTGATGTTCGCTGGCCAGGTAAAGCTGCCGGGCAGTATCCAAGCCACTATGCGGCGGGTACCAGCAAAAGGCCCAATAGTTGATCCCTGCGCTTTTTGCATACCCGATTTCCTGATCCATGATCGCCTGCGTGGTACCCCGGCACTGAATGGAATCATAGCTGATCTCCCGGCTGAAGAAAGGAGCGCGATAATGATACTGATGCGGACTCAACGATCTTTCAACCTGAAGTCCTACCCGCTGTGCATCGGACAAACCGTTGCCAACCGTGCCAATCCAGGCATCCCAGCGGATGGCACCGACTATGGCACGTTTATTTTTCCGCTCAACCTTTAAGAGCCAATCCTCAGCATCCGGTTTTCCCGGAATCACCCAGCTGCCGTTGCTGGCTTTCACATCTCCGATCAGCGTATACTCTCCGTTGCGCGGATTATACCAGCTGGCCTCATATACCACAGGCGACATATTCTTTAGTATGCCGCTGGCGTGCACGTGGTTGGCAAAATAAACGACATAAATTTCCTGGTCTTTTGTGCTGAGCAGCGAACGTCCTCTGTCAGGAAAATAAGCCCAGCTGGTATCATCAAACCGCGGAACCATTTCCCACCAAGGCAGGGAAAAATAAAATTTTTTGAGAAAGCTGAGCTGAGCAGCCCCCGGCAAATTTGCCCCGTCGTACCAGTTCACATATCGCACCGGCATTTCATAATCTGTTCCATAATCCGGCGGGTCTTTTGAATATAAATCATTCCAGACTCCGTTCGCGCCATATCCATATCCGTACATTCCGCTCTGAAAAGCCATATAACCGACGCCTCTTGCGCCTTTTGCATCTGTCCAGAAATCTTCATATGGCGATTCGTATATGACCGAAGGCTTCACCGGGTAATGAAACCAGAAATCCTTTGCCACTTTTGTAATATCCCCATTCAGCCAGCCCTGCCATTGTATGGCCCACCAGGAATGATAGGGCTTTTTATCCCACCAGGAATCAGATGCCAGCGTCGCGGAAGTATTTTCCATATGCGCCGTCAACGGATGGTGGTAAGCATCGTTGGAAGAGATGGCTTCTGCGGCGGCAAACCACTTCTTGATCGTTATCGAATCATATCGTTTATACATATTCTTATCAATCTCCTGTGCGATGGTCCACAAAACAGGATAAGCGCCATAACGGGCGCACCAGTACTTACCCAAACGGGCCATATAAGCCTCCGTATAAACCGGAAAATTGACGGGATCTAATGCCCAAACAAAAGCTGAGTTTGCATTCACCAGACCCTGATCAGCAATGTATTGAAACTTACGGTCGATGTTCGCAAAACCCGGCAGGTCTTTTTCATCAAAGCCGTCCTGGAAATTACACGCAGGTTCTTCGTCCGGCCCATCGTGTTTGCCGCCGCCTGCAGCTGAGTTTTGACCATGCGGATGCTGAATGGCTTCTGTTTGATAAACCGTGAATCCCTGCTGAACTCTTTTGTCCACGATGTATTTAAATTCCGACGGGATGCCGGGTTTATTGGAACTGCTGAAGCGTTCGTGAATATAAATCCAGTGTGTATCTCCGAGATAAAAAAAGGGAGTTCCATCGGCGTATTCAAAATAGCGATTGTTTTCGCTGCGTTTTAAAAATCCATGTTGATAAATCTCCAGCTTTCCATCGTATGGAACACACTGCATGGACTGGGTAACGAGGTTTAGTTTTTTGTTTCCCTTATCCGTACAGGAAGTAACCATCGTCCATGCTCCGGTACGGGTGGGAGCAAAACGTATTTTCCAAACATTTCCTCCATTCCAAAACGCGGGCCTGACAATGGACACGCCGCCCGGTCCCGTAAATGTTGCCTGCAGATCCAGATCTTCCAAGGGATGGGCATACTTTTTTGCACTGGTAAAGCTGAATTCAACCATCCGCCATTGTTGGGAGGTAACGGATGGGGGCTGATCCTTTTTTGCAAACCATGGATCAGCCTTTACATTTAACGACAAGAAAAGTATTAACAAGAGAATACAGGGTTTCATATGGCCTTTAATTTATTCTATTTAGTACCGAACACATCTCTTATCGCGTCAAGGTATTCCAGTTTGGTTTTTGTATCGGGTTCAATATATGATCCTTCCGTCCATTCATTCCAGGAATTGATGGTTAAAATTTTATCAGCCGGGTTTTTCCTATCCAGAAATTTTTTTGCCTCTTCCAGTGCCTTCTTAAATTTTTCCGGTGTATTACCCGTGAGCACAGCAAAATATGGGTACGGACCCGGAACCCAGGGTTTTGCCGGATCCGTACGGGGAGAAGCATCCCATCCCATCGTTACGTTGGGATGATAGGGAACCTTATACGCCTTATAAGCAGAATCCCAGTAAAGAAATGCCTTCTTCATCATATAATCGTAGGATGTTGTAGGAAAATGCGGCATGTTTGTGTGATGTATCCACACATAAGAATCAACCGTTTTTACATGAAAAAGATCGATGAGTTCATTCACGGGCCGGGCGCCCATGGAATCTGGCATATGCAGACCCCATTGCATGGCGTTCAGATGCAGATCCGGGAATCCGGCGGCCTTTGTTTTCTCCCTAAATTTCTGCATGGCCGCAGCTGCTTTTTCAACAGACCCAAAACTTTCAATGAATGTATAGAGCTGATAGAGACAGAAATACGGCTCGCCGTCCACCTTCCAATAGTTCGGATCCTTAAAATATTTGTTAATGCAGATATCGATCACGCTATCGAAAATAGCTGGCGTGATCACTTGGTGGTTTGCCCACATGATGGCAAATTTCATTCGTCCGCTGTCCACTTTTTGAAAAGCCTCCTCCAGCGGTTTTTGTAAAAACTGACCATCGTTGTTATAGTACCAGTCAAAAAGAAATACGTTAATGCCATGGGTGTAGGCCACCTGGATTTTTTTGCTCATGACCACCGGATTGGCTTCATCCTCATACCCCCAAAGCGGAACCTTGGGTTGTTCGTGACCAGGAAATTTAGGTTTGGCTGCCTGAAGTGTTTCCCATTCAGACCAGGGACGTCCGAGTCTTTTCTCATTCTTTGAATCATTATGCCATTGCGGAAAATAATAAACCGCAACCACGTAGCCGGGTTTGGTTTGCGATTCGGAGCTCAGGCTTAGATGCAGAAAGCCAATAATGAGCAAAAACGAATACCCAAAAAAGGAATTTTTCATATAATAATAATCGTCAGAAATGATTAAACAAAACAGACTAAAATAACTAAATGTTAATTGGATTGCTATCCTGACTTCAATACAGGATAAGGAAACCAAGCACTTATTCTTTAAAATTCAGATTTTTTACAAATTCGTTCAAATGAAAGCCAGCCATTCCGGGACCTTTCCTTTGAGTGCCATTCAAATAAATATTTTCAAAGCGGATATTGCTGATCCCGTGTTCATTTGATGTACCCCAAAAAAAAGACTTCGGAATATAACCCGATGTATAACTGATATTTTTATACAACACATTGTCAACAGAGCCCAATGATTTGTCTTTTACCGC
>JBEPUT010000041.1:0-38868 GCA_041691395.1 Chitinophagaceae bacterium | reverse complement strand
GACAACGAAGGGTTGTCTCCGCTGGTTTTGTTTACGAAGTGGAGCTGAGAAAAGGTTGATGGTATATGGTTGATGGAACCAGGTGCGAATTCGCATTTAATGGCCATCAACCATATACCATCAACCCTCAATACAGGGATTCTAATAATAATTATATTTTATTGGCTGCCTGACACGCAAGTTTTATTTTCGTCATCCATTGCTACAAACTTATCCGCATTAGATGAAAAAGACAGCCTTTACCCAAAAACACCTGGATCTGGGGGCAAAAATGACCGGATTTGCCGGTTATCTTATGCCCGTAAGTTATACCGGCATCAATGACGAACACCTGGCCGTCCGTTCCAGTGCCGGCATATTTGATGTGAGCCATATGGGTGAGTTCCTGCTGAAAGGACCGCATGCTCTCGATCTTATTCAGCGCGTCACTTCCAATGATGCATCCAAAATCAGCGCCGGGAAGGCGCAATACAGTTGCTTCCCCAATACATCGGGCGGCATTGTGGATGATCTGTTGGTTTACTGCATTAAGGAAAATGCTTTATACATGCTCGTGGTGAATGCATCCAATATTCAGAAAGACTGGGATTGGATCAGCCATTACAATACTGCTGATGTGACCATGGAAAACATTTCGGACAGAACCTGCCTGCTCGCCATTCAGGGTCCGAATGCCACAAAGATCGTGCAGCCACTAACGGAAATGGATATCCTGAACCTGCCTTATTACCATTTCGTAAAAGGAGAATTTGCGGGTGTTGACAACGTGCTGATCAGCGCCACGGGTTATACGGGAGCGGGCGGTGTCGAGATCTATTTTGAAGATAAAAATGGTTCGGCAGAGAAAATCTGGAATGCTATTTTTGAAGCCGGTTCATCACAGGGTTTAAAACCTGCGGGTTTGGGCGCCAGGGATACGCTGAGGCTCGAAATGGGCTATTGTTTATACGGAAACGATATTAACGACGATACCTCTCCCTTGTCTGCGGGCCTGGGATGGATAACTAAATTCAGCAAAGATTTTACGGGCCGTTCCGTGATCGAGCAGCAAAAAAAAGAAGGGTTAAGAAGAAAACTGATTGGTTTTGAGATGCTGGACAGGGGCATTCCCCGGCATGGATATGAGATTACGGATGGTTCGGGAACGGTTATCGGTGAAGTGACTTCCGGAACGCAGTCGCCGTCTCTGGGAAAGGCCATCGGAATGGGGTATGTTGACCAGGTTTTTTCTCCGCTGGATTCCAGAATCTATATTAAGGTAAGGGATAAAATATTGCAGGCGATGGTGGTTAAACTTCCATTCTTATCCTGATCTGAACAAATACCGGTTTTCAAGAAATCACCAGCGTATTATTTTCAATCTCCTGGAAATTATTTTTTGATTTATGCCTGATTTAAAACCTTTGTTGCATACCTGTGTTTCCCCTGCCCTGTTGAATTTATATGACGCAGCACAAGCCACGGTCGTGATTATTGACGTGTTGCGGGCAACATCCACCATGGCGACTGCCTTGTTTAATGGCGCCCGGCATATTATTCCGGTTGACAGTGTGGCGAAATGTATTGAGCTGGGCCGGCAGATCAACTGCGTCACCGCCGGAGAAAGAGATGGAAAAATTGCAGAAGGATTGCTCCACGGAAATTCGCCATTTGAATATTCGCGTGATTTTATCGAAAATAAAATTTTGGTACTCACCACCACCAACGGCACACGTCTGCTGCATATGGCGCTTGAAAAGGGCGCGCGGGAAATCGTCACCGGTTCATTTTCTAATCTCAGCGCCGTGAGTAATTACCTGGTCAGTCAGAAGAATGATGTGATCCTGGCCTGCGCGGCATGGAAAGACAGGGTAAATATTGAGGACCTGTTATTTGCAGGTGCCCTGGTTGAGCGGGTTAAGGATCATTTCTCGATTCCCTGCGACTCGTCCCATATTGCCAAAACGCTGTACAACAAGGCCTGTGGCGACCTGTTTGGATTTATGCAATCCAGTCATGCTTCGCATTATACCCGGCTGATGGACTACGGGCTGGAAAAAGACATCCGGTATTGCCTGCAGCCCGACCAGGCCAATGTGCTTCCGATTTATGAAAATGGTAAACTCCAGGTTTACTGATCCATTTCCCCTTACAATTACCGTTATCCTGTTCGGAATGATGGCTATTCAAGAGTTTGCAAACTTTGTTTTTCAGGCATAAATAAAATTTTCAGTGACCGAATGCGCTGGATTTTTCATTTTTGATATATATTCGCGGAGGAAACGAGCTAAACCTACCCCTGTTAAATACCTGCCTTACCCTATGTTATTGGGTTTTATTATCCTTGAAAATGCATTAATGTTAAATAAACCTCGCGCTGGCAGTGGATTGGTACAACAATTGCTATTGCGATAATATATTTTTATAAGGCGTATCGATTTATTCATTAACTCTCAATTAAAATGATTCTTATGAAGTTTAGGCAAATTCTACTTTTCGCGTTTTCATCCTTGCTGCTCTTTTCCTGCGTGAGCACCAAGAAATTCAAGGCCGCTCAGGCTGCCGCCCAGGCACGTTTTGACTCATTAAGTGCTGAATACGCGAAACTCCAGGGGGACCTGAAGAATTGTAACACGCAAACAGCAGATCTGACCAGCCAGAAAACTACACTTCAAGGACAGGTAGATGACCTGAACAAGCAGGTTGCTTTCCTGAAGGATAACAATACACAGGCATTGAAACAAATGGAAGATCTTTCCGTGATCTCCAGTGCACAGGCTGAAAGCATCAGGAAATCCCTGGAAAATATCGGGGCCAAAGATGCTTACATCCGGGATCTGCAGTCGGCCATGGCCCGTAAAGATTCCCTGAATATGGCGCTCGTGATGAATCTGAAGGGAGCGGTTGCCGACATTTCTGATTCTGATGTGAATATTAAAATTGATAAAGGCGTTGTGTTCATTGACATCTCTGACAAACTGCTTTTCAAAACAGGAAGTTCTATGGTCTCCAGTCGCGCCAAAACCGTTCTGGGTAAAGTGGCCAATGTGCTGAAGAACCAGCCCGATATCGAATTTATGGTGGAAGGCCATACAGACAATGTTCCTTACAAGGGAAAGGGAATGGACAACTGGGATCTGAGCGTTCAGCGCGCTGTTTCCGTAGTGCATATCCTGCAGCATAAATACAATATTCCGCCTGCAAAAATGATTGCTGCCGGACGTGGTGAATATGTACCGGTTACCACCAACGACTCCCGCGAAGGTCGCGCTGCTAACCGTCGCACAAGAATCGTGATCCTTCCATTACTGGATCAGTTCTTCAATCTGCTCGAAAGAAAAGGATAAAATTTCATAGGAATCTATTTTAAAGGCCCTTTCCAGGGCCTTTTTTGTTGGCAGCGGGGAAACTTTTTTTTAAGTTTATGGTATATGGTTGATGGTTGATGGACGAGCACACGGATTTTTCTCGCTGTCAATGAGTAACAGTAGTTTCCATAAGCGCGCAGCGCTAGTACCCCCTCACATTCTTCCCTTCCATATAATTGATAAACGCTTTATTGACCACGCGGTTTCCGCCGGGGGTGGGGTAGTTCCCCGTGAAGTACCAGTCGCCGGTATTGGTGGGGCAGGCCTCGTGCAGTGATTCTATGGTCTGGTAGATGACCTGAACGGGAGTATGGATTTCCGGTGGTGTGATGAGTTGCGCGATCTTGTCTGATATCTCCTGCGTGGTAAAAGGTTTATATACCTGGCGCACGATATTTTCCGTATGTAACTGGCTTAATCTTTCGAGCTCTTTGCAATGCTCATACAATTCGGTGAGGCAGCTTTCTTTCCCGTTTTCTTTCATCAGTTCAATGGCCGCACGGAAAGCAATGAAATCTTTCAGCTTACTCATGTCGATGCCATAACAATCCGGATAGCGGATTTGCGGGGCGGAAGAAACGATGATTATTTTTTTGGGTTCCAGCCTGGCCAGCATCCGTACGATACTTTCCCGCAGGGTGGTGCCTCTGACGATGGAATCATCTATTACGACGAGGGTATCCAAACCTTTTTGTACGGTGCCGTAAGTAATGTCGTAAACATGCTGTACCATTTCATTCCGGCTCACATCGGAAGTAATGAATGTGCGCATCTTGACATCTTTGATCGCAATTTTTTCAATCCGGATTTTCCGGTTGATCATCTGGGTAAGTTTCTCTTCAGTAACTTCATCTCCCCAGGAAAGAATGCGCTGAACCATCACCTTTTTCAGATAATCATCCAGGCCTTTCCACAGTCCGTAGAAAGCCACTTCAGCCGTATTGGGGATAAAAGAAAATATGCTGTTTTTAAGATCCTGGTTGATGGCCGTGAGTATTTGTTCACTCAGGTTGTATCCGAGGGCAATCCTTTCGCGGTAAATTTTTTCATCGCTGCCGCGCGAAAAATAAATGCGTTCAAAACTGCAGGCCCTGCGTTCCTTGGGTTCCAGTATCTGATCTATGGAATATTTTCCATTTGATTTTACGATCAGGGCATTGCCCGGCATGAGTTCGAGCACCTCGTTTTCACCCACATTAAATACGGTGCGGATGGCGGAGCGTTCCGATGCCGCCACAATAACGTCTTCACTAACATAATAATAAGCTGGGCGGATGCCATGGGCATCGCGAAACACAAAGCCATCCCCGTTTCCAATCAGGCCGCCTACCGTAAATCCGCCATCAAACAGGGGCAGCGCCTTCTGCAGCACTTTCTTTACATTCAGTTGCTCAGGCGATTCCTCATCAGCCTGAACGATAAAATGATGAATGACCTCCATCATGGCAGCCAGATCGCTTTGCTTCTGAAATTCACCGGGCTCGATATTGATCAGGGCAAACAATTCATCCGTATTCACCAGGTTGAAGTTGCCTGCCAGTGCCAGATTCCGCGCCGGAAGCGTATCTCTTTTTATAAAAGGATGACAGAATTCCACATTATTTCTTCCCTGGGTTCCATAGCGCAGGTGACCCAGAAGCAACTCGCCCATCATGGATATATGGCCCTTGAGCAGGCCGGGATGCTGGGTAATATCCGGCTGATATTTTTCCAGATCACTGACCTCGTCGTGAATTTTTGAAAAAATATCAGAGATGGGTTGATTGTTGTTGCTTCTTAAGCGGTGAAGAAAAGGGTAGCCTGGTTCAACATCGAGCTTTACAGAAGCCACACCAGCGCCATCCTGACCGCGGTTGTGTTGTTTTTCCATAAGCAGGTAAAGCTTGTTTAAGCCATACAATGCCGTACCGTATTTTTGGAGATAATAAGAGAAAGGTTTGCGAAGCCGGATGAATGCCATTCCGCATTCATGTTTAATTTCGTCGCTCAATTTGTCTTTTTTAATTGTGCGACGGAGCTTATGGCTCGTCGCACACGGAAGAAAATGAAGCGCAAAGATAATTCAATTACCAGAAAGCCGGAAAACAGGGTGTTAAATGTAGGTAGAGCGGGTATTCATAAAGTTTACCAGCGAAGCTGCGTTATTGAGTTTCAGCTTCTTAAGAATATTATGACGGTGCACTTCCACGGTTTTCAGGGAAATATCAAGCGCATTGGAGATTTCTCTGGAAGAATGGCCTTTTTTGATCAGGTTGATGATTTCCATCTCGCGCTCTGTTAACGAATTAATACGGGCGAGGGCAGCAACGGGTTTTCGTTCGGATTGATCCGACATGATGTCTTTTATCTCGCTGCAGATGTATTTATCACCCTGGTGAACCGCCACGATGGCCTCCATCATCTCTTCGCGGGAAGAGTTTTTGGTAACATAACCGCTGGCACCGATCTGCATCATTTTACGGGCATAAGCAGGCTGGGAATGCATGGTAACACCAATGATCCTGGACTGGGACCACACTTCCCGGATCCTCCGGGTGGCTTCCATCCCCGAAAAAGGGGTCATGTTGATATCCATCAGTATTACGTCCGGATGCGTTTGCCGGGCAAGCCTGATCGCTTCTTCCGAATCCTCGCAGGATGCTATCACCTTGAACCTCACGTCGTTATTCAAGATGTACGTCCAGGTTTCTCTAATCAGTTTGTGATCATCCGCTATTAAAATACTAATCATACCCGCGGGGTTTTAATAGGTAGTAGGGTAATAAAAACCTCATTCAGGTCCTTATATATTCGTAATATAGCTATAAGTGATATAAAAATGTAATAGAATCGCCGGTATTTTGGTGTTCTAGGGGTTTACCCTTATTAGTTTGCAGTCGCAAACTGTCTGGTTTCCCATTTCGACAGGTTGGGGCAATGCTGATAATCCTTGTCGATCATAATGTAATAGGTACTTATTCTGGCCTGGAACCACTTCTGCAGGGCAATATTCTTCTTTTGTTCCAGGGCACGTTGGGCTATGAAGTTATAATCATCCCTGAAATTTTCCTTATGGGGTTCTGTTTTGGATAGCAGATAAACTATCCGGACCGCTTTTTTACCTTTTTCATCTGTAAAAAGGGTTGGTTTTGAATACTGACCGGGTTTCAGGTTGGCATCTTTTAATAACAGTACGAGACTTTTATCCAGATTATCAAATTCTAAATAATTCGAGCCATCCGGGGCCAGGAGCATACCTGCCGTATATTTTGCCATATCATCATCGCTGTACCGGGCCACCGCTTCGCCGAAACTCAGCGTTCCTGCTTCCAGTTTATCCCGTACGGTATCCAAATGCGCAATGGCTTCGTTGGATTCCGTTTCGGTAATCTGTGGAATGCGAAGAATGTGGCGAATGATGGCATCATCGCCGGAGCGGCTCACCATCTGGATGATGTGATAACCGAATTTTGATTTGATCACCGGGGAAATCTGTCCTTCCTTCAGGCGGAATGCATTGTTCAAAAATACCGGGTCCCATTGTTTATCGCTTTTGTTCAGCTGATAGGTGCCGCCGTTGGTCTTGGTTCCCGGATCATCGGAATACAGGCTCTCCAGTGTTTCAAATTTCCTGCTTCCGTCTTCCACCTGTTTTTTATAACCATTTAGCTCCTCAATGGCAAGGAGTTCAATGTCCCGGCTGGCTTTCGGGTAAACAACAATTTGTCCGATCTGCATTTTAGAATCAAAAAACAGGAGACTGTCTTTTGGAATTTTGTCGAAATATTCCCTTGCTTCAGTTGGTGTGATTTTTATGCCGTCCACAATTTTGCTGCGCATACCGGCGGCCATTCTTTGCTCCTTGATGGGTTGCCGGAAATCTTCCCGCATCTGGTAGATGGACCTTCCGGATATCTGTTCGAGTGCTTCCTTGCTTCCGTACTGTTGTACAAAAAAGCGAATGCGCTGATCTATTTCCGCTTCCACTTCTTCGTCGGTTACCGGAATTGAATCTTTCTGGGCCTGCAGTACCAGGGCCTTTTGGGTGAGCATGCCATCCAGCAGCGCACAGTCGCTTTGCTCCTGTCCACCCTGTCTTTTGATGTCTTCATTCGCTATAAAGATCTCCGATTTCAGCACGATCTTATCTCCCACAATGCCAATGATCTTATCCGCTACCACTTTTTGCTGGCAGAAGCCAGCAAATCCAAGAAGCATCGTAAATCCGGTGAGTAATACTTTTTTCATAAAACAAATGCTAAAACGATCAAAAGTACGCCCGTTGCAAGATGTTAAAAGCTGGTGAATCTGATTTAACAAAATATTGCTACCCCGCTTAACTTCCCCTACAGCGTCCTTTTTACTTCTTCCTCCTCGTATGCTTCCACGATATCACCTATGCGTATATCGCTGTAATTCTTAATGGTCAGTCCGCACTCCATGCCGGAAGGCACTTCCTTGGCATCGTCCTTAAAACGTTTCAGGGATTGCAGTTCAGCGGTGGCGCCCTCACCGATGGGATAGATCACGATGCCATCGCGAACCAGCCTGATCTTGGAGTTCCTGTAAATCTTACCATCCAGTACATAACATCCGGCAACGGTCGCCTTATCGAATTTGAATACATTGCGGATTTCCACATTGGCAACCACTTTTTCCTGGATCTTGGGTTCCAGCATGCCTTCCATGGCGCTCTTCACTTCTTCGATGGCGTTGTAAATGATGGAATAGGTTTTGATTTGCACGCCTTCGTTCTCTGCCAGTTTACCGGCCTGCATGGAGGCCCGCACATTAAATCCCACAACCACGGCATCCGAAGCGGTAGCCAGCAATACATCGCTTTCCGTGATGGCGCCGACGGCTTTGTGCACCACGCGCACGGCGATCTCTTCCGTAGACAATTTCTGCAGGGAATCACTGAGTGCTTCCACGGAACCATCTACGTCACCCTTGATGATGAGGTTGAGTTCCTTGAAGTTACCCAGTGCCAGACGCCGTCCGATTTCATCCAGCGTAATGTGTTTTTTGGTACGTATACCCTGCTCACGGAGCAGTTGTGCGCGTTTATTGGCCACATCCTTGGCTTCCCCTTCTTCTTCATATACCCTGAATTTTTCTCCTGCCTGGGGCGCGCCATTCAATCCCAGGATGAGTACTGGAGAAGAGGGCGGTGCATCTTCCACTTTTTTATTCCGCTCATTGAACATGGCCTTGATCCTGCCATAATATTGACCGGACACCACCAGGTTGCCGTTTTCCAGGGTTCCGCCCTGAACCAGTACGGTAGCCACATATCCGCGTCCTTTGTCGAGGGATGCCTCAATGACGGTTCCCGACGCCTCGCGGTCCGGATTGGATTTCAGATCCAGGATTTCTGCTTCCAGCAGAATCTTTTCGAGCAGCAGATCAATATTCAGTCCTTTTTTGGCCGATATTTCCTGGCTCTGGTATTTTCCGCCCCAGTCTTCCACCAGCAGGTTCATGCCGGCCAGTTGTTCCTTTATCTTTTCGGGATTGGCCCCGTCCTTATCAATTTTATTAATGGCAAACACCATGGGGAGTCCCGCGGCCTGGGCATGCGAGATGGCTTCTTTTGTCTGGGGCATGATGGCATCATCGGCAGCGATCACGATAACCGCAATATCGGCTGCTTTGGCGCCGCGCGCACGCATGGCTGTAAAGGCTTCGTGGCCGGGCGTATCCAGGAAAGTTATTTTTTTATTGTTTGTTGTAGTTACCTGGTAAGCACCGATGTGCTGGGTGATTCCTCCGGCCTCGCCGGCAACCACATTGGCAGCGCGGATATGATCCAGCAGGGAAGTTTTACCATGATCCACATGGCCCATGATGGTCACTACAGGCGATCTGGGCTGCAGCTCTTCGGGAAGATCCTCAATATCATCTTCTTCCATTTCCAGCGCATCATCAATACCGATGAATTCCACTTTATATCCGAATTCACCGGCTACCAGTTCAATGACATCCGCTTCAAGACGCTGGTTAATGGAAACCATCATACCCAGGCTCATACATTTGCCGATGATGTCGGCATAGCTGACATCGATGAGGTTGGCCAGCTCACTGACACTGACAAATTCGGTAACCTGCAGTTTATTGTCTTCCGGTACTTCAGTACCTGCGTGTTCGGCATTCTCTTCCCGTCTTGCCCTTCTGTATTTGGCCTTAAGGCTTTTTCCACGTCCCCCGGTGCCGGCCAGTTTGGCCTGGGTTTCCCGGATCTTTTCCTGAATTTCTTTTTTATCGATTTCTTTTTGTTCGCGGGGGGTTGCATGGCTCCTGTTTGCAGCGCTTGCTCCTCTCAGATCACGGCGCAGGATGGGCCTTCCGGCGGCACCTGGCCTTGGCTCCCGCTGAACCGGCGTTCCGGCGGCGGCAGCCGGACGGCCTGTTTCCCGTTTTTCAATCGGAATCCGTTTCCTTTTCCTTTTTTCATCAGTCTGTTTGGGCTTTTCCGATTCTACCGGCAGCTCAATTTTCCCCAGGATGCGGGGACCTTCAATTTTTTCCGCGCGGATATTTTCTATGGTACCTGTCTCTTCTGTTTTTTCAGTTTCGGTTTGAGCAACGGGCTCTTCAGCAGGGATGTTCTCTTCCACCGGCTCTTCTTTGGAAGCTTTTGTTTCCGTTGCTTTCTTCTTGGTTGTTTTCTTGGGCCTGGTAGAAGAATCGATGGCGGAAAGGTCAATCTTGTCTATTATTTTCGGCCCCTCGATATCCGGGACCTCAATTTTTGTGATCTCCGGCTCTTTTTTGGGTTCTTCTGCTTTTGGCTTTTTGGGTTCTTCGGCCTTCACCAGCTTCGGTTCTTCTACTACCGGAGTAAAGGGTTCTTCTCTCGCGACCGTCTTTTTCGGATCTTTCCGGAAGAGAACGGCTTCATCCTCTTTCTTCCTTTTAGCTTCCACACTCCCCTTGGGAAGATCAATCTGATTGCTCTTGATCTTGGCCACTTTGTCTCCCTGAAACTCCTGCTGTAGGGAACGGTACATATCCTCCGAAAGCTTGGCAGTCGGTTTCAGGTCGTCTTTGCTAAATCCTTTGCCGGCCAGAAAGTCAATCAGCGTATCCCTGCCGATGTTGAATTCCTTGGCGGCTGCCATTAACCTGGGTGTTGTGGTTTCTGCCATATTAAATTAATCCATGAACAGCAGGTCCGTTCATGGACCTTGATCATGCGGTGATGAATATTTTATAACGAAAGCCCATAATCATATAGCCATGATGTACAGGTTATTCTTTTTCGAATTCTTCTTTCAGTACCCGGCGCACTTCTTCAATGGTTTCTTTTTCCAGATCCGTTCTGCGTTCCAGTTCCTCCACGGTCAGATCCAGCACACTGTGAGCCGTATCACAGCCAATGCGTTTCAGTTCATCTATGACCCAGGTTTCAATCTCATCGCTGAATTCATCCAGATCGATATCGAATTCCGTGGTTTCCCCTTCATTATCACGGAACACATCTATGGAATACCCGGTAAGTTCCTGGGCCAGTTTAATGTTCACTCCTTTTCTTCCGATAGCCAGGGAAACCTGGTCGGGTTTTAAGTAGACATTTACATGCAGCTTTTCGCTGTCTATGTCCATACTGGTTATTTTAGAAGGCGTGAGTGAACGCTGAAGCAGCAGCTGGATGTTGTTGGTCCAGTTGATCACATCAATGTTCTCATTCTTCAATTCCCGTACAATGCCATGGATACGGCTTCCTTTCATGCCCACACAGGCGCCTACCGGGTCGATCCGGTCATCGTAGGATTCCACCGCCACCTTGGCCCTTTCACCTGGTTCACGAACGATTTTTTTAATAACGATCAGTCCGTCAAAAATTTCCGGCACTTCTATTTCGAGCAGTTTGGACAGGAATGCGGGACTGGTTCTGGAAAGAATAATCACCGGTGAATTGTTCTTCATATCCACTTTCTTCACTACGGAACGGATGCTCTCCCCTTTTTTAAAATAATCCTGTGGTATCTGTTCTGATTTTGGAAGAATGAGTTCATTGCCTTCTTCGTCCAGCAGGAGGATCTCTTTCTTCCAGACCTGGTATACCTCGGCGCTGATGATCTCTCCGATTCTTTCCCCGTATTTCTTTACCAGTACATTCTTTTTCAGGTCGCCGATACGGCTGGCCAGGGTTTGTTTGGCAGCCAGGATGGCCCGGCGGCCAAAATCAAGGATTTCAATTTCTTCATACAGATCCTCTCCCACTTCATAATCCGGCCCTATCTTAACCGCCTCATTATAAGCGATCTGGGCAAGAGGATCTTCCACCGTGCCATTCTCTACGATCGTGCGCCTGCGCATGATTTCCAGGTCACCCTTTTCGGCATTCACAATTACGTCAAAATTTTCATCACTGCCGTATTTTTTACGTAGCAGGGTTTTGAAAACGTCCTCCACCACCTTCATCATGGTGGGCCGGTCAATGTTTTCGGACTCCTTGAAATCCTGGAAAGCTTCGATCAGATTGATACTTGCCATAACGGATCTTTTTATATCCAGTTAAAAAACCACCTGGACTTTTGTTGATTTTATATTGTTGAATAAATAATTATGATCACTCAGTTCCTGTTTTTTAGAGACGGCCTTTCCGGAAGAAACTTTACCGGAAGACTCCTCCAGCACAATGCCTTCTTCATTTACTTCTTTTAATTTCCCTTCTTTCCGGCTGCCATCCAGCAGCATGATTTCAACCGGGCGACCCGTATTTTTTTTATACTGCCGGAACGATTTGAGCGGCTCATCCAGTCCGGCGGAAGAAACTTCCAGCGAAAAATCACCATCCGGGAATAGTCCGGTTTCTTCTATTTTCTTATACAGGGCCCGGTTTATCTGAACACATTTTTCGATGGTCATTCCCTGATCGCCATCTAAAAAGATTTTTACATGGTGGATGGGTTTCACCCGGATATCCACCAGAAAATAGGCGGGATCAGCGGCCAGTATGTCCGTGACCATGGATTTAACCGTCTCTGCCAGCGTTTCATTATGCATACGAAATAAAGAAGGGAACGATTGCGTTCCCTTCCTGTTGTTTCACTTTTCCGGATGCAAATTTAACGGATTTAATCTGTTCTTTCCAAAAATGCTGTTTTAATTTGCAGTTGTCTTTTTAACAGGCTTTTTGGCTCTTCTGCCTTAATTTTGATCCTTTATGAATGTATTTTTTTTAGCCATTCTTTTTTATCTCCTGTACCGCCTGTTTACCGGGTTCCTGATCCCTGTTTTCCGGACTACCCGTCATGTGCGTCAGCAGTTCAATAAGATGAATGGTCAGACCGGCGGACAGGCACCACAAAGTCCGGACGCCACTCCCGGGGATCATTCCGGAAAAGCAACCCGCGACACGTCCCGTCCCAACACATCTAAGGTCGGAGAATATATTGATTTTGAAGAAGTTAGGTAATTTTTGACGACCCGATCCGAATACCGGATTTCGCGGTATTTGTCACCATTGGATATCAAGTATGGACATGGCCGGCGGCAGATAAAGGCCTTGTAGCCCGGTTTTAATCGCTCCTTCAATATTGATCAGGGCATCGTCTACAAAAAGCGTTTCGCCCGCAATTAACCCATTGTCCCGAATGATGATTTCAAACCCGGTTCTATCGGGTTTCCGGTGGCCGAGTGTGTGGGAATAATACGCTTTTTCGAAATGATCGTTTAAATCACCATCCGGAAAAGATTCCCGGTAAATTTCCATGAACCGCTTGTGGTGAATGGCGTTGGTGTTGCTGTACAAAAAGGTCCTGTATTTTTTCCTGATCTGGTCCAGGAGGGCAATTCGTTCCGGCGGAAAACGCAACAGCAAGGCATTCCATGCGTCAATGACCACGTCGTCGGCAACATCCAGCCGCACTTCCTCTTTTATTTTTTGCACAAAGTCCGCGTCACTGATCTTTCCCGCTTCATGCTCCTTAAAATAAGAAGCCGCAAATCCATGTCCGAAATAATCATTGATGTTTTTGACCCCCATCTCCGTAAACGCCCGCTGGGTTTGTCTTACGTCGATGTCCATGATGACGCCGCCGAGATCGAAGATGATGTTTTTAATCGCGTTCATTGTTGTGTATGGTATATGGTGGATGGTGGATAGACTTGCCCCGCCAGATCAGCCTCCAGCACATCCCTCGAATTTCCTCCTGCAAAAACTTTAAAGTCTCCGGGCTCGTATACCCAGTGTAGCTGGCTGTTGACGAACTTCAGGTCGTCGGTATTTAGACTAAAAATAACCTGCTTTTGCTCCCCTTTCTTCAGCCACACTTTCTGAAATTTCTTTAATTCCTTTACCGGCTGGGTAACGCTCGCGACCATATCCCGGATGTATAGCTGCACCGTTTCCTCCCCGTCGTAATTTCCGGTATTGCTCACCGTTAGTTCAACCAGAACGGGATGACGGGGGGAAATGGTGGAATGGTCCAGGGTCAGTCCGCTATAGGCAAAATGGGTATAGCTCAACCCGTACCCAAAGGGGTAAAGGGGATCGTTGGGGATATCCAGGAAATCGGATTTGAACTTGGGACTGCCTTTTCCATCATAAGGACGACCGGTATTTTTTGCATTGTAATAAACAGGGATCTGTCCGACACTAACGGGAAAGGACATGGATAATTTACCGGAAGGATTATAATTGCCAAACAATACATCGGCAATGGCATTGCCGGCTTCCGTTCCACCGAACCAGGCGTCCAGTATGGCATTCAGATGCCGGCTTTCCCATTCCAGTGTTAGCGGCCTTCCGTTGAATAGTACCAGCACCACGGGTTTGCCGGTTTTAACCAGGGCCCTCAGCAGGCTTTCCTGACTTTCAGGTATGGAGATGTCTGCCCGGCTGGAGGATTCCCCGGTCATGTCCGCCGCTTCGCCCAATACGGCCACCACCACATCGGATTTTTCCGCTGTGGCTACGGCTTCCTTCAGCATGTTTTCGGGTGTGCGGGTTTCGGGTTCCACCTCAGGGCCAAAGGCATTCGTATGGGCAGCAAGCGCGCTGTCGTCTGTGATATTTGCTCCCTTGGCGTACCGTATCTGAACGTTTGTGCCGGCTACGTTTTGTATTCCTTCCAGCACGGAGACCGATTTCGAGGGATCCCCGGCCACACTCCAGGTGCCCAACATGTTGCGGTGGTTGCTGGCCAGCGGACCGATCAGGGCAATCGTTCCGGATTTTTTTAATGGCAGAATCTGGTCCTGGTTCTTCAGTAATACAAAAGTATGGGTTGCTGTTTCGCGGGCAGATCTACGATTGGTTTCGGAAAAAATTTCGGCGGAGGCACGTTGCGGGTTCATCCGGCGATAGGGATCGGCGAAAAGCCCCAGTTTATATTTTGCCTCCAACACCCTCCGGCAGGCCTGGTCGATTTGTTTTTGCATTACCCTGCCTGATTGAAGCAATTGTTTTAAGGTAGTCAGATATCCTTCACTCACCATATCCATGTCCAGCCCGGCATTCATCGCCAGGGCTGAAACCGTTTTGAGGTCGCCCATGCCATGGGCGGTCATTTCACTCAGCGAAGTATAATCGGAAACCACCAGGCCCTTAAATTTCCATTCGTTGCGGAGCAGGTCCGTTAGCAGCCATTTATTGCCGGTTGCTGGAATGCCATCTATTTCATTGAAAGAAGTCATCACGCTGCCTACCCCCGCATCCACAGCAGCCTTATAGGGCGGCAGATAATACTGGTACATTTTTATGCGGCTCATGTCCACCGTATTGTATTCCCTGCCGGCCTCGGCGGCACCATATAAAGCGAAATGTTTTACACAGGCCATCACGGCATCGTTTTGCGTCAGGTCCTTTCCCTGGTACCCGCGCACCATGGCTGCGGCAATTGCAGATCCGAGACACGGGTCCTCACCGGATCCTTCTGAAACCCTTCCCCAGCGGGGATCCCGGGCTATGTCCACCATCGGCGAAAAGGTCCAGTCCAGTCCATCCGCACTGGCTTCCCGGGCGGCAATACGGGCCGCTTTTTCGATCATCAGGGTATCCCAGGTGCAGGACATGGCCAGGGGAATGGGAAATACGGTTTGAAGCCCGTGTATCACGTCCAGCCCGAAGAATAAGGGAATATGGAGGCGGCTGTCGTGAACGGCGATACCCTGTACCTGGCGGACTTTTTCAGGACCGGTTATCCCAAACAAACCGCCGACATTCCCCTGCCTGATTTTTTCATCCACGTCCTGGCTCACGACCGAGCCGGTGACGGCGCCTCCGGGCGTTACGAGATTGAGTTGCCCGATTTTTTCATCCACGGTCATTTTATTCATCAGGCTGCTGATGAATGCATTCATTTTGCTATCCTGCGCCCGGAGGCTCACCGCTGCGCTGAGCAGGATCAGGATTAAGAAATGCTTTCTCATAACGGACATTTTTTATTTTGACAGGTAAGGTGCAATTTCTTTTTGCCAGATGGCATATCCTTTGGGTGTCATGTGCAGCATATCGTCCCGGTAAAGATCTTTTCTTAATGAACCATCTGCATTCAGCATCTTGTGATACACATCAACGAAATGCGCATGGGTCTGGATAGAGAGATAAGTTTTGATGAGCAGGTTGGCCTCTTCCATCTTTTTCAACAGGTTTTCCCGGCTGGGGCTCGGTTTCAGGGAAACAAAAACGATGTCTTCTCCCGGCAATCTGGAACGGATGAGTTCGAATAAAGTCTTGAACCGCTCAAAAACCGTATTGCCGGTAACGGTATCCGATCCGGCCAGATCATTCTCTCCGCAATAGATCACAATTTGTTTGGGCTGATAAGGAAAGATGATGTCATCCGCATACCGGATCACATCCGGCAGGGAGGATCCGCCGAATCCGCGGTTGATGATGGTATATCCCGGGAAATAATTACTTACGTCCTGCCAGAAACGGAAGGAAGAACTGCCGACAAAAAGAATGGCGTTCTTTGGCGGGAAGCGGATGCTGTCCTGTTTTTTGAATTCATGGATTTCGTCCGAAAAAGGCTGGGCCATGCTGGCGGAGAAAGACAGTGTGGTCAGGACTAGCAAAAGGGTTCTGCATAATTTCATGATGGTGATTTTAAATTTATTTTACTTCCAGGGGTTTTGTTTTTGGTGACACGCCGTTTTCATTGAAGGCTTCAATGGAAAAATAATATGTTCTGCCTTTGTCCATGGGTTTAAAATAGTATTGGTTATCGTTATATACCATGACGTTGCTGTATAATTTGTCCGGGGTGATACCCCAGTAAATATTATATCCCGTAGCCGCATTTACGGTAAACCATTTGATGAGTGCATTCCGGGAATCATTTTCACTGCGCAATACGATAAAATGGGTAACGGTATCCGGCATTTTTCCATTGCCGTTTCCAAACACCCGGAATCCGCTGATGGCAAATTTACCGGTTGGCATGTGGATATTTTCCAATTTTAAAAAACGGGTATTAACCGGAGCTTTCAATTCCACATATTCGTGGGGAATATCCGTGCGGTTACGACTTTTGTCAACCAGCAGCGTCCAGCTTTTACCGTCGGCCGACTGCCAGAGTTTATACTGGCCATAGATGCCGGATATTTTACCAAGAAAGGAACTGTCCACATCCTGGTCAGCATAATTAATCTGTATGGCTCGAACGGTGCAGACAGCACCCAGGTCAGTTTTTATCCATTCGTGCGGATGCCCGGAAGCTGCGCTCCAATACGTTCTGATGTCTTCGTCTACTGCATTGTTGGCATGATAACCCCCCAGCGTGGACGAAACCTGAACGGGTTTATTATAGTTCAGCAGCATCCATCCGGTGAAACTTCCGTTGAGGTGGTCCTTATGCGCCCCGGGAAGATATAGTGGATAATCTCCAAAGGCGGTGTTGCAATATAAAATTCCATCGCGGTCAAAGCCTGCGGGCCAGATGCCGATCCTTCGTTCAAAATTATTTTTCATGTTCACCACCATGGTGGATACGTGCCACCAGTTTCCGGAACGGTCCTGATAAGTAGCTCCGTGCCCCGCCCCGCGAGCAAAGCCGCCGGGTTTGTAGGAGAAAGGATTGTGGTTCTGGTAAGTGAATGGTCCCAGCGGGTGGTCGCTCACGTACACCCCATCGCCGTAGCCCCGGATCTCCGTTCCGGGTGCACCGTATTGCAGATAGTATTTACCGTTATGCTTATTCATCCAGGCGCCTTCCATAAAAGGGTTGAGGAAATTGTTGTCGTTGTATTCGCCAAACCTTTCCCAGCCATGAATATCATCGTGCAGGTTGATCAGCTCTTTGTGTTCACCGATGGGCTGCAGGGTTTTCCTGTCAATTTCCCAGCCGTAGATGGGATAGACATTACTGGATCCGTGATATAAATAAATTTTGCCATCGTCATCCAGGAATAATCCGGGATCCCAGGCGCCAGCACGGAAAGAATCCACGGCTTCCCTCCATTCATTTTCTTTGGGATCCGTGCTCATCCAGAGGGGAAAATTTTTGGTGTAGGTTGAACCCAGCACCAGCAGCGTGTCCCCGAGCACCAGGGTAGCCGGTGCACAGAGATCATCATACACATGGTGCCAGGGTTTCAGGAAGGACCGTTTGATAAAATGCCAGTTCAGCATATCGTGACTCCACCAGTATCCCCACTGGTTGGTGGAGAAAAGATAATAATCCCCTTTATATAAAGTTATGGTGGGATCGGCGGTGGCACGGTGACGGCCGGCTTCCGAAAAATTGGGAATGGGGGTATATCCGTAATCTATATTGATGGGATTACAATAGGTTTGTTGCTGGGCGTTTGTGTTCATCAAGAGAAAAATCATACCCAGCAAGAGCGTTAACCTGATTTTCATTCCGCAGAATTTTATATCCGGCACCATGGACATACCGTAACCATGAGTTAATGAAGTAACGGACTCTGAAACCCCAGTTTTTTCAATCCGGCCTGCACTTCTGGGCAGCTCATAAATAATTTCCACAGCAAACCGGTTCTGTAATTTTCAATCATGCCCACAAGCGGGCCTTCGTCAATGGCGAGGTATTCTGTTGCATACCAGTTCTTTTCTTCGCTGAACGCATCTGTAAATCCATATCCGCCCCATATTCTATTGCCCAGGTCATTATAAAAGTGTTTTAATGCGGGCATGGAATACTGCGGGGTATAGGGAAATGCAGACAGTGCGGCTGTCGGCGTTATTACTCCCAGATCATTGGTGGGCGAATGCGCATTGTACCCTTCATAGTTATCACTTGCTGTGAGTCCCCAGCAATCTTCCCCATAACCTTTGAAATGATTGGGGTTGATAACGCAATGTTTGTAATTGATCAGGGTATGGTTATAATTTTCTTCCCAGTAATCAGCATATTCATCTTTCAATCCATGCGGGTCAAGACCAAGAAAAGAATATTGGGAAAAAAACAAAGGACCTCCGTAATCAAATCCAAGGGGTAGTTTAACACCATAAAATTCTTTGCCGTTATAGAAGTGATTGCTTTGTGCCCAGCAGTTATGATACACTCTTGCATCTATGGAATAAGTGGGTGAGGAAGCGGCCAGCACATAAGTGATCAGACATTCATTCCAGCCGCGGATCTCGAAATTCATGCTCCAGCCATTGTTGGGGCTCCAGTGCCAGTACAGCAGATCCAGTCCCCCCCGCGTATGCCAGTTCCATTCCGCCTCTTTCCAAAGGAAGTTTATGCGGTTGCGCAATTCCTTTTCCCCGGCATTCTCCTGATTGAAATATTGTCGCGCGCAAAGCAGTCCTTCGAACAAATAGGAAGTCTCCACGATATCTGCGCCATCATCTTTTCTGCTGAAAGGGATTGTTTTTCCCGTGGCGCCATCCATCCAGTGGGGAAATATGCCATGATAGCTGGATGCTTTTGAAAGAAAACGCGTTTCTTTTAATAAGAATCTTACTGCTGTATCCCGTGTGATCCATTTTCTCTGTGTTGCAACAACAATGGCCATCACGCCAAATCCGCTTCCGCCGGTGGTTACCACTTCATCCCCATAATCAAACGATTTGTTGCTGCGCTCCCGGGCAAGGCCGCTGACGGGGTGGGCGTAATCCCAGAAATATTTGAAGGTCTGTTTTTGCACCAGGTCAAGCAGGGCGCTGTCCGAAAGATTGGCCGGACGACGGGAATCAATCCGTTCGGCGGGATCTTTCTTTAGGGTCTGGGCAGATGAAAAAGAAGCCAGATTGACCAGCAATAAAATGAACAAAAGGGTTTTGATTGGTTTCCAGCCTTGCATGATCATTTATTTATTTTGTAAATAGCGTGATTGAGCTTTCTGGAATTGAATGCGGGGACTTCTGATTCCATTTTCTATTCTGGGCAACACGGGATTAACCTAAATCTATTTTATTTCGGATCCTTCCTGCCTGAAAAAAAGCAAACTGTCGTTGTTTCTTGCCATCATCAGTATTTTATGCCCACCCGAAGCAGTTAACCATTTCAAATCCCTTACTTCGCCTCTGACTTCAGGTAAAATTTCTGGTTTATTAAACACTGCATTTTTTTTATCAGGCGAAAAAAAAGTGGGGTACATCGCATCATATCGTCCTTCATAGGGTAACACCCCATAAAAATTACCTGCTGCCAGAAATCCGACTCCGGTATCGGACAAAAGGGGGGCGAATGCAAAAACAGGAGCCAGCTGAAGTGCATCGGGGAGATCTGTCCGATGGAAATTTCCCCGGCCATCATTCAGGAAACAGGAAGAGCTTAATGTTTCGGCTTTCAGTTCAATATAGTCCTTGAATAAATCGTAAAACATGTATTGAACCGTTTTGCCTGCCACTTCATCATAGGTTAAGTAAGCTTTCTTAAGAACCGGTAAGGCGTGTTCCAATTCATCCTTTCCCAAAAAAGTATATTCCTGTCCGTTGATTGTGTAACACATGATCTGTTCAACGGTGCCATTTTTGTCGAAGTCTTTGACGTATAATTTCAGAGGGCCGTCCTTTCCCGCCCAGAGTTTGCAGTTGTGGCCCCAGTTCCCGGCTAAAATATCCGGATACCCATCCCCGTTAACGTCTGATACCAATACCGTTTGCCAGAGTCCCGATGATCCGGGAATGTCTGTTTCGGCAAATTTTCCGTGGTTATTCATGAATATTTTAACGGGCATCCATTCTCCTGCCACAATCAGATCGGGCCATCCATCCTTATTTATATCGGCAAAAGAAGCGGTAGTGACTGCCCCCAGGTTGGACAGGCGGATGATGCTATCCGGAGCCGGCGCGAATTTGCCCGAGCCATCGTTCAATAAGAGATAGGAAGTCACCGCCACGCCGAAGTCGTTTCCCGACGCATTGGAAAGTGTCCCTACGAAAATATCCAGGTCGCCGTCATGATCAATATCCGCAACGGTTACGCAGGATTTATTATTCAAAACCGGCATGGTAATAGCCTGCTTTTCTTTAAAATGACCATGGCGATCATTGATGAATAACCGGTCCTGTAACAGGGGCGAGGCTTTTGGTGCTGGTTCATTTCCGCCGCTCACCACATATAAATCCGGATATCCGTCGCCGTTGGCATCAAAAAAAACAGCATCCACGTCTTCACACATGCTGTATTTAGCGAACAGCGCCGTATCCGATGAAATAAATTTTCCATCTTTACTTTGTATCATCAACGCTCCCGGCTGACCCTTTGCGCCGCAGGCATAAAAATCATCCAGTCCGTCTTTGTTAACATCCCCTACGGCAATTTTAGGACCTCTGGTACTCTCTTTGTGCGGAATCAGGTATTGAAGATTGAAATCCGTAAAATTATTTTCCTTGTGTTTCCATGGGCAGCTTACCTGCGCGGATATGTTTTGTAAAATCTCTTTTTTCTCCGGGAAAAACAGATGATAATTAAAGTTTCCCGCTGCATTTTTTTGAAGGACAGTTAACTGCTGATTTGCCGGTACTCTCCTGATCACCTGGTACTGCTGACCGGGCCATACGATCAGCAGGCTGTCAATGGAAGCCAGCGTGTCCAGGCCGAAATGCAGACGGGTATCCGAGGAAGACTGAAATCCGCGGGTAAGCATGAGTTGCTGGTACTGCATTTTACCCCCTGCGAAAAGATACACTTTTGTGCCTATTCCGGTAGTGTTCATGCCATCTCCCCGGCAGACAATACTGATGTGGTTTTTCCCCGCGGCATTGTTTTTCAAAATTACAGCAGGTGCGTTCAGGCAATTGATCACCATATCGATATTCCCGTCGTTGTTCAGATCCGCATAAGCCGCGCCGTTAAAGTAACCCTGCATGTCGGCTGTGCCCCATAAGGTGCTAACATCTTTAAAGCCTGCGTCTCCATTACCTTTAAATAAAAAAGGATGCGAGGCGCCATCAGGCATTTTCTCCAGCGCTCTGTTATCGTATTTATCCGTACTGTTCAGTGCTCTGTTATTGTACATGTTAGAAATGAATCGTACATAATCCAGATCAACAGGGCGTTTTACAATACCGCTGGAAATGAATAAATCTTTATAGCCGTCGTTGTCAAAGTCGGCAAACAGCGGACTCCAGCTCCAGTCGGTAGCCGATACACCGGCCATCAATGCTACATCACTAAAACTTACACCATTTCCATTATTTCTTTGCAGACAGTTTCTGGAAACCTGGTTCTGGTATCCGTTCTTCAGGATCTTTTGATTGTAAATGTCAACATGTTCATCACTGCCATACGTCTTCAGTGTTTTTTCATCTGCGGGCAACATATCCACTGTAATCAAATCCAGCTGCCCGTCGTTGTTGTAATCCGCTGCATCATTGCCCATGCTGAAGCGGCTGTAGTGATTCAGGTGTCTGGCACCGCTTTCCGTGAAAGTGCCATCGCCATTATTTAAATAGTAATAATCATTCTCATGAAAATCATTTCCAATATAGATATCGTCCCAGCCATCGTTGTTAAAGTCGCCGACGGCAATGCCAAGGCCGTAACCCAGGCTGCTTTGATAGATACCGGACTGTGCCGACACATCCGTGAACTTCCTTTTACCCTGGACCAGGTCGTTCCGGTATAGGCGGTCGCCGGACTGAAGGTCAAATTTTCTTCTGTTGCTGGTGTCAACGATATTCTGGTTTGGCTGATGGGACTGGTTCAATAAGTAGCAATCCAGATCCCCGTCATGGTCATAGTCAAAAAAAACAGCCTGGGTGGAAAACCCCGAAAAGTCCAGGCCATATTCGGCGGCGCTTTCCGTAAAGGTCCCGTTACCTTGGTTGATGAACAATTCATTACGGCCCTGTAAACCATGCGTACCGGCCACGGCGCAGACATAAATATCCAGCAGGCCATCGCCATTTACATCGGCCATCGTTACACCCGTATTCCAGTCCGAACTGCCTGCCACACCGGCCTTATCCGTTATATCCTCAAACTGGAAATTGCCTTTGTTCAGGTACAATTTATTGTGGCCTTTACTGTTTGCGGCGAAATAAATATCGGGTAGTCCGTCATTATTTATATCTCCAATGGACACACCGGCGCCATTGTAGTAATACAGGTAGTAAAGAATGCTTAAAAGATCTCTTTTTTCGGGTTTATTTTCAAAATCAATATTTGTTGTGGAGGACGACAGGCTCGTGAACAGGTGGTTTGGCTTGTGGCAGGAAAGGGAAAAGATCCAGATTCCTATCCATTGAATAAAAACAAATTGCTTAATACCTGCCATGCCAGATTTCATCAGAAAATTTTTAGGCAGACCGGATGGTCTGTTTAAAAAGACAAAAAGGGGTGTACTGAATATACACCCCTTTATTATTAAGAGAGAGGCGGAGCTGTAAAAGATTATGGATAATCCGGGTTTTGAACCAGAACGCCATTGGATTTATCGATTGCTTCCTGGGGTATCGGATAGAGTGCATTTTTCGCTTTGTAGCCCAGGGGACCGAGTACATTCGGAGCGTCTATACCGTCGGTTGCCGGCGTCCATCGCACCAGGTCATAAAACCTTTCAAACTCCATGGCGAATTCAACGCGTCGTTCTTTTTTGATCGCGGTCCTCAGTGCGGTCTGATCGGTGGTGGTTACGGGCGGAAGCACGGCCGGGTTTCCACCCCTGGCTCTGGCCCTGACCTGTTCCAGATAGTTCAACGCATCTGTGCTGTTGCCCATTTCATTGGCAGCCTCCGCAGCAATCAGCAAAACATCGGCATATCGGAGCAGGATGGTATTCAGCCAAAGACTCCCTCTATCCCCCGTGGCTGCCCTGCGGGCTGGATCTGTATAAACTTTTTTATCCCAGTAGGGGGTAACCGATGCCGGCAGCGTTGCGCCATAGGTGGTTCCGCCAAAATAGTTATCCGGCTCCCCGGACGCCAGGATGGTTTCTCCTTTACGCGGATCGCCCGTTTCATAAGCGGTATTCACCAGTGTTGCAGTGGGTAAATTCCAGCCCCAGCCTAAATTCCAGTCACCTGCTCCTCTGACTGACTGATATTGGGGTAAGGCATTTGAATAAGACCCATCGCTACCCACAGAACCATTTGCATTTTCATAATTCTGTATTTCGAACAATGATCCCGGTCCGTTTTCTCCTGCTTCAGTAAATTCATGGGCGTAGGAAGGATCGAGACTGTAAATTCCTGAATTGATAACCATTTGGGCACTTGCCAATGCCATGGCCCATTGCTGCCGGTATAAAAGGGTCTTTGCCTGCAAAGCCATAGCACTTCCGGTTGTTACCCGTCCTAAATACTGGGAAGGCCAGGAGGCAGGAAGATGCGCGATGGCATACTGCAGGTCGGCATCAATAAAAGCATACACATCGGCAATCGAAGATTTGGCTACAATGGCATCGGCGTTGGTATATACCTTTTTATCAAGAATGGGCACTTCGCCATAATCCCGCACCAGGTCGAAATAGGCGTTGGCCCGCAGAAACCTGGCTTCTGCTTCATTGATGATACTGGCCGGGTCGTCGGAATAAGCAGAATCCACATCGTGAACAATAGCGGTAGCCTGCTGAATGAAAGAAAAATGGTCATCCCAAAGGGAATTCAACGACCAGTGGTCCTTTACATAGTTGAAATTATCCACGATGTCCTGCTGATCAGAACCATCGCCAGCCGTACTGTTGTAATCGTCATCGGCCCGGGCAGCATGCATGGTCAGAAATGCGAGCCCCGACATGCCATCTATCCGGGTAGATGAATACAGGCCAAATACCTGGGATTGCGCCCCTCCGCCACCGGTGTCTCCGTTTATGGCGGCTCCCAGCGGTTTGCGATCCAGGAATTTTTTACAGCCCAATTGCCCATACAGGAGCGGTAATGCTACTGCAAAGAGCCATATCCGCATCGTCTTTTTCATATCTTTTGCTTTTATATTGGCAATTTTAGAAATTAACATTTATTCCGGCTGTATAGATGAGGGGAACCGGGTAGGTTCCATTATCAACGCCGAACTGAGTTGCCGAGCCCCCCAATTCCGGCGTGAAACCGGAGTTATGCTTAAAGGTTTTCAGATTCTGTGCGCTTACATATATGCGGAATGATTTGATGTGCACATTGGACAGCATTTCTGTTTTGAAATTGTAACCAACCTGCAAATTCCGGATTCGGAAGTAGGAACCACTCTCTATCATGTAAGTCGAAGATTCCCGGTTATTGGCATCCACATCACTGATGATCGGTTCTGTATTGGATGTGCCGTCTCCATGCCAGGCATTCAGTCGCGCAGCCCGGTAATTGAGGCGGGCATAACCAGCGCCGTTACCCCAGTTGCGGAAGATCTGGTTTCCGGATACGCCCTGGAAATCTGCGCTGACATCAAAGCCCTTGAAAGCAATTCCGACCGAAAATCCATAGATGATTTTGGGTGTCGGATTTCCGATAACCGCGCGGTCACTATCCGTGATGGTTCCACTGCCATTGATATCTTTGAATTTCAGATCACCCGGCCGGGACGGGGCACCAAATTGGGGAGATTTTGCGGAATCAGAGGCATTTTGAAATATGCCGATGGCCTGATATCCAAAAAATGAACCGATCGGATCACCTACCTGGCTCCTGGTAGGGCCATCGTATATAGGGGTATTATTATACAAGGACGTTACCCTGTTCTTCAGCGTGGTCAGATTGCCATTGATATAGTAACTGAATCCACTACCAATATAATCCCTCCAGCCCGCAGTAAGCTCTATCCCTTTATTGTTAATACCGCCCGCATTGGTAATGCCCGGTTTTGCACCGTTCGCGCCCGGAAAGTTCGTTAACAGATCATCCGTTTGTTTGTTATAGTAGTTTGCTTCCACGCTCATCCTGTTTTTGAATATACCGAATTCAACACCAATTTCAGTGGCCGTAACCGTTTCCCACCTCAGGTTCGGATCGGCTAGAAATGCGGGTTGATAGGCCGAAAGCAATTGCTGGTTCGTTCCTGGTCCGAACACAGCAGAAGAACTTCCTGTCAGGATGGGATCAAAAGGATAGTGAATGCCGGTATACTGATTACCCAAAATGCCCCAGGACCCTTTTAGTTTGAGAAAGTCAAATGTTTTTTGGTTGTCCATGAAGTTTTCCTTGCTGATATCCCAGGCAGCGCCCACGGCCTCGAAATTCTGGAACCGGTGGCTGCTTGAAATATCGGAAGACCCGTCCCTGCGGAAGGAAGCATTCAAAATATATTTGCCCTTGTAATTATACAGCACCCTGGCTAAATAGGAAACCGTTGTTTGTTCCCATTCCAGCGGAACATTGGTCACGTTTCCGAATAGCGGATCTTTTGCCGTGATGATGGTTCTGGAAGAAGGATCAGCGAAGAAATTATCCAGGTACCAGAAGCGGCTGTCGTTGGGAATAGGCAGCGCGTTGCCGGTAGTGAACTGGGTCACCCGTCCGTTCACTTGCTGGTAACCATTATAAACTGTTGAAAAGCCACCCAGGATGGTCAGACTGTGTCCGCCGAATTTATTTGCGTAGGTGAGCAGATAATCCTGCTGGAATTTGGTATTCCTGGTATTATATTGCTCCACGGCCGTCTTGGTGGTTACGGCAACAATCGTATCGACGCTGGCATTATACATGTTCTGGAGTGGAATATATTTCCTTTCATCATCATAGCCAATGTCTGCATAATACGTGGCGCGGAGCGTGAATTTGCGTAAGAAATTGATTTCAGCAAATACATTACCCACACCCCGGTAGGAGTTATTTAAGTCCTGACCCTTGGATTCTTCAACCGCCCTTAAGGGATTATCCACCTGGGCATCCTGTAAAAGAAAGGGGGTCTGGTTATACACACCGAACTTCGTGTTGAATGGCGTGATAATAGGTGATGCGGCAATCGCATTTCCGAAATCAGTCAGTGGCGGCAATTTGCTTTGGTAGCCGATCACTTCAAATCCCAATTTGATGAATCTTGATACTTTTAGCTCATCCTTGAAAGTGAGCGTGATTTTCTTCAGGCTTTCATTTTTTATGATGCCCTGGTCGGTAGAATATCCAAGGCCCATGTAAAATTTATTTTTATCGGTGCCGCTGTTGATGCTGATGTTGTTATAATTTAAAACGCCTTTTTGCTCAATGGCATTCTGCCAGTCGGTATTGCCGGTGTATTTGTCCCAGTAACCGTAAGGTGCCTGCCCGTCGTTGATGAACTGTTGGGTGAGCAGTGATTTATAGCCGGCTGCATCGGTCAGTTTTATTTTGTCAACTGCCTGTTTAACACCAACCGACGAACTGAAGTTAACGACCATCTGACCCTGCTTTCCGGACTTGGTGGTCACTACAATAACCCCATTAGCGCCCCGCACGCCAAAGATGGCCAGAGAAGAAGGATCTTTCAGTACTTCAATGGACTCGATGTCTGCGGGATTTACATAGTCAATATTATCGCTGAATATGCCGTCTACTACATACAGCGGCGCTGTTTGTGTTTTACTGATGGTGCCGAGAATGCGGACATCCGGATTTTCCCCGAGTCTGCCGGTTGGAATCACCTGCAATCCGGCCACTTTACCTTCCAGCGAATTGATCGGATTGATACTTGGCTTGTCGGCCACTTCTTTACCGGCCACTTTAATGATCGATCCCGTGAGGTCGCGCTTGCTGGCCGTTCCGTATCCGATCACGACCACCTCATCCATGATCTTCTTGGAGGATACCATCTTAATATTAATGACGGACTGGTTATTGACGTTCACGTCCTGGCTGGTATAACCGATGTATGTGATTTCCAGTGTGCCGTTTTCCGGAGCCGTGAGCGTGAAGTTTCCGTTGTTATCGGTGGTCGTGCCTTTTGCGGTGCCTTTAACGGTTACGGACACATTGGCCAGGGCCTCTCCGTTTTCGCCCGTTATCTTACCGGTAATTCCTATATCCTGTAAGGTGAGCTTGCCGGATAGCAGCACAACCAGACCATTGTCCAGCATTTTATAAGTAATGTCCGTTTCGGAAAACATCTGTTTTAGGCTTTCCTGGATGCTTTCATTACTGATATCCAGACTCACCTTCCGGTGGATATCCTTGAGACGGCTATTGTACAGGAAGCGAAAGGTTCCCTGTTTTTCAATGTGACTCAATACCTTTGAAATCTCTTCGTTCTTTACCTTAATGGAAACAGTCGACTGACCGTTGACATTTGCTGAAACCTGCAGTGCTCCTGCAAGAACCAGAAGTATACTTAGATTCATAAACAACAAGGCTTTTTTAATGGCATAAAACCAATGCCCTCGAATGATTCGTTCTTTTTGCATACTTTAAGCTTTTTGGTTAAAACAGTCGGAAACTTAAGATCACTTTGTTTGCGGGGCCGGGATGTGAAAACCTTACTTCGCTTTTTGCTCTTTAAATTCAGGTGCTGTTCTGCATAAAATTTGAGGTTTAGTTTTGGTTGGTGACAATGTGTATCTGGTTATTTTGTATGCTGTAAGTGAATGGCGCGGAAAAACGCAGGGCATTCAGCGCCTGTTCAACGGTTTCCCTGCTAAAAATTCCGGTGAAATGCAATGAGTCGGCTTTGGGGCTATTAAAATCAATTTCAACGCCATACCATCTTTCCATTTTTTTGGCGAGATCCAGGAATGACTCGTCATTAAAAATTAATCTATTATCTATCCAGGCCGTTTCTACTGGTGTGCTGTCACCTCCGAGATGACTTAAATGGGCGATGGTAACAACCGGTTCTGTTTGCCGTGGGCTTTCGTGATTTTGTTGATGCCGTGGTTTGAACGCATCGTTGCGCACAACCAGTTTCTGGTTGGCCTTAAGAATGATTTTTCCGGATGAAAGATCGTTGAAAGTTACTTCAACACTTCCCCGGATCAGGCTGGTCTCGATCGTTTTTTCCCCTTCATAGGATTTCACGTTGAAGGCGGTTCCCAACACTTTAATGTTGAGTTTGCCCGCATGTATGATGAAGGGCTTTGTTGCATTTTTTTGGACGTCGAAGAAAGCTTCTCCGCTCAGGCTGACTTCCCGGATGGTATTTCCATAAGTACTATCATAATTTAGTCTGCTGCCTGCGTTCAACCAGACGGACGTACCATCCGGAAGTAAAAACTTGGTTTTTGAACCGTTTTTTGTGATGATTTCGCCGGCTGTATTTTTTGTGGTGACCAGGTGCTTCGGATGGGAAGCACTCAATTCAAAAAGGGTAGCTGCCGCCAGGCCAACCAGCAGCAATAAACCGAACCATGCAGCGGGACGTAACTTTCTGTGGGGGGAATGCTCAGCAGGAAGAATATCCGGTGTTTCGTTTTCTTTAAACGGGATACCTTTGGACGCCATTCTTTCCACATGGTGACTATATGCGTTTTCCGAAAACTTTTCCTGGTTCGCGGGAGTAGAATGCCATAAATCATAAATCGTCTGTAGCGAATAATGCAAATCGGGATTGAGGCGAAGCTGGTTTTGCAGTTCCTGTAATTCATCCTCCGAAGCTTCTCCTGCTAACTTTCTGGCAATCAGTTTCCAAAGCTGTTCCTGGTCCATAGTTTTGGTGGCAATACTTACAGGACAGTAAAAAAAACCAAAACCCCCAAAGAAGATTAAAATTAAATTCCGGTACCCAATGGAACAGGAAGCGACCGGGAGAGGTCGAAATTAATGGAAATGCTTATTTTTCTCAGTGCGATGGCAAGTTGGTTTTCAACGGTTTTTGTGGAGATTTTCATGATTTCGGCTACTTCCCCGTACTTAAAACCATTTTCCTTAACCAGGATAAAAATCATTTTACAGCGGGCCGGGAGCTCATCAACCGATTTTGAAATGCGATCCCGCATTTCCGAAGTGATCATCAGCTGGTGGGGATCCAGGTACAAGCTACTGAGGGTATTGGAAAAATCATCAATATTTACCGTTGCGGATCGTTTTTGTTTTTCCAGGTAATTCAACGAAAGATTTTTAGCGGAAACAAAACAATACAGCTTCAGGTTATTTATCAGGTCAAGTTCCTTTCGCTTTTCCCAAACCATAATGAAGACATCGGAAATGATTTCTTCCACTACAGGTTTTGATTTAATAATGCCGGAAACAAGACTGAAGAAGGAGGGGTAGAGCATTAAAAATAGCTCCTTGTATGCCTGTTGGTCTTCAAACCTGGCGATGCGAGTTTGCAAAAGAGCTATTTTGGAAGCAGCAATCCTGGACATCTTGCTCAATTTTCTTCATACAGCGTAACCATGCAATTTAAGCAATATTCTCTTTTATTTAACATTTCATACCGCGAATGAACCTTAAAAACGGCGGATGGAGGCTTTTTACCGGGGAGAGATTATATTTTCAGAACTGACGTTGAAATCTATATTTTTGCACCGCCTGAAAAGGCCGGACCCTTAGCTCAGTTGGTTAGAGCATCTGACTCATAATCAGAGGGTCGCTGGTTCAAGCCCAGCAGGGTCCACAAAAAAAAGGATTTAGGAACATATTGTAATTCAATGGCTCATGGTAAAAGCGATGAGCCATTTTAGGCTCTGCTTTAACCTTTTATTAACCCTAAGGAAAATACATTTGTCACTCAATTGAAATTATGAAGAAGTTTTTTAGTATGGCCCTCATCTTATTTGTTAGCCATGCTGCTTTGGCCCAGGACTCAACTGCAGGGAAAAAAAAGCCGGTCAGTCCGGTGATCACCCAGGATACCGTTGTCAGTAAGAAAAAAGCCAAAATGACTTATGAATCCCTGAACTTGGCCAACCGTCCCAATGATCATTTTATGATCGAGCTGGGTTACGATAACTGGGCAGGCAAACCGGATACCATCCGGACAACCGGGCTATCCAGGAGTTTTGCTTTTTATTTTATGATGGACTTCCCTTTTAAAACCGATCCGCATTTCAGTGTGGGCGCCGGTTTGGGAATCGGGGTCAGCAATATTTATTTTGACAAACAGCTGGTGCTGGTGGAAGCAACAGGGAATGGTACACTGGCCTTCCCCGACAGAACAAACGGGGATCACTTTAAAAAATATAAACTGGTAAACACTTATCTGGAAATTCCGCTGGAAATCCGTTATGCCTTTAACCCGGAGAATACCAACAAGAGCTGGAAAATTGCAGTGGGACTGAAACCGGGCCTTATGCTCAGCGCATACACCAAAGGGAAGAATTTATTCAATGCAGCGGGTCAGCTGGAGCAGTCTTTCACAGAAAAAAATAGTTCCAAACAATTCTTTAATGGCACCCGTGTGGCGGCATCACTCCGCATCAGTTATGGTTTCATTGGCCTGTTCGGCCAATACCAGCTGACAAGCCTGATCAAAAGCGGTTCCGGTCCGGCGATCAATCCTTATTCCATCGGCATTGTGCTGAGCGGTTTGTAAGGAAGGATTTTTGCAGGTTACAGTACCCCGGAAAGGGGTTAAACTTATCTTTAAAGAAATAATCATCATTTGGCGCTGGAACAACACATCATGCAGCCGGAGGAAAAGGCTGTATTAGTAGCCGTCATGCAGCAGGATCAAACGGATCGCCAGGTAAAAGAATACCTGGATGAGCTGGCATTCCTGGCGGAGACCGCGGGAGCAAAAACGGTAAAGCAGTTTATGCAGAAGCTGGATCACCCGGACAGCAAGACCTTCGTGGGCAAAGGCAAACTGGAAGAGATCCGGCATTTCGTGAAAGATAAGGACATCCGTGTGGTGATCTTTGATGATGAACTATCCGGCTCGCAAATCACCAACATTGAGAAGGTGCTGGATGTGAAAACGATCGACCGCTCTGACCTGATCCTCGATATTTTTGCCCGGCGCGCAAAAACGGCGCAGGCGCGGCTCCAGGTAGAGCTGGCCCAGTACCAGTACCTGCTTCCCCGATTGCGGGGCATGTGGAAACACCTGGAAAGGCTGGGCGGTGGTATCGGAACCCGGGGTCCGGGAGAAACTGAAATTGAAACGGACCGGCGTATTGTGCGGGACAAGATCACTCTGCTTCGCAAAAAACTGCGCGAGATTGACAAGCAGGCCTTTACGCAAAGGAAGGAACGGGGTGAGTTCATCCGGGTGGCGCTGGTGGGATACACGAACGTTGGGAAGTCTACCATCATGACCCTGCTGAGCAAAAGCGATGTGTTTGCGGAGAACAAATTATTTGCCACTTTGGATACCACCACGCGAAAGCTGGTTTATGAAAACGTTCCATTTCTGCTGAGTGACACCGTCGGGTTCATCCGCAAACTACCGCATCACCTCGTGGAAAGTTTCAAGAGCACACTGGATGAGGTGCGGGAAGCGGATCTGCTGCTGCATGTGGTGGACATTTCCCACCCCCGGTATGAGGAGCAGATCGGCGTAGTGAACAACACGCTGCAGGAGTTGAAAGCCTTCGACAAACCGGTGATCTATGTATTCAATAAGATGGACCGGTATGAAGAGGAGAGTTTCGACCAGTGGCTGGAGGCGGGCGTAAAAGAAGATCTTTTGCGTGAATTGCGCGAAAGATGGGAAAGCGAAACCCATTCTCCCTGCGTGTTTATATCCGCCACGGCAAAGCGGAATATTGACGGTCTGAGGCAGCTGCTGACGGACCAGGTGAAGACGCTGTACCGGCAGCGATACCCCTACCGCACGGAACAATTTTACTGACAATACCGGGAGCAAAAATTCCCCTGGTTCAGATGTTGTTAAAGGAGGAAAAACCTTATTTTTGCAGCCCTTCCATGAAAAGAAGGCGAATATTCCCCTTTAGCTCAGTTGGTTAGAGCATCTGACTGTTAATCAGAGGGTCGCTGGTTCAAGTCCAGCAGGGGGAGCTGAAAATGAAGCACTTACAGAGTAAAATTTGTAGGTGCTTTTTTATTTCCAAGCAATTTCCAAGCATTTTTTAATATTTTATCATCAGATTTACTGAATTTTAGGCAAGGTGTGACGCCATCGCCGCCTTGACTATTACCAATCACTCAAACAGGGAATATGTTGAAGTAGATAAGGGAGGATGAGAGTTGGTAATCAAAATTGCCTTTAACATGACTTCGGATAGTATACAAAATCTTGAAGCATCCTATTGTAATTGATAGCTATACTCTGTTGAACCTCCGATCAGAGTAACATTCAATAGTTTAATTTGCTGTTGGTTGGCTGTTGAACTTATAAAAAGGGCGCAATAAAAGATGAACATAGCACAGATAGAAAACAACCTACAAGTTCTTGTCAAGAATTTGAATAAGGATTCATTCATCTACGATTTACTCTTGTCATACGGAACACCAAAATCTTCGATAACTCGTCTACAAAAGGGGAACATAAATCTTTCAAAAGTAGACGGAGAATTGGCCTGGAAGAAAAAGCTCTTTTTCAAGGTCGGGTTAGCGAATGAAGACCTTCACGAGTTAATCAATAACATTATAACAAATGAACGAGCGATTAAACACGACCCTCGTTTCATAATTGTAACAGATTTTAAATCAATAATAGCGATAGATCGAAAGACAAGTGAAACTTTAGATATTCCAATTCTTGAAATAGCCAGACATTTCGATTTTCTACTTCCTATTGCTGGAATGGAAAAATCTCAGCACCAAAGCGAAAATCCAGCTGACGTAAAAGCAGCAGAAAAAATGGCTAAGCTGTACGATGAAATAAAAAAAGACAATCCTACCAACATAGCCGAAGAAGTACACAATCTGAATGTTTTTTTATCTCGACTACTTTTTTGCTTCTTTGCAGAAGATACTGGCATATTTCCGCATAAAGCTCAGTTTACAAATGGGATCAGTAGTCATACACAGCCAGATGGTAGCGACCTTAATAGTTACCTTGACACTTTATATGAGGTAATGAATACAAATCCCGGAAGTCGAAATAGCCTACCGGCATTCCTAGAAACATTTCCTTACGTAAATGGTGGTTTATTCCGCAATAGACATCAAGCACCTGTCTTTCAAAGAAGAAGTCGCCAAACTTTGATTGAATGTGGTGGTCTGCAATGGAAGGATATACATCCCGATATTTTTGGCTCAATGATCCAGGCTGTAATAAAACCTGAGGACCGTGGTGGATTTGGTATGCACTATACCAGTGTCCCAAACATAATGAAAGTGATTGAACCACTTTTTTTGAATCAATTGTACGAAGAATTGGAAGCCGCCAAATTCAATCCCTCAAAGCTGAATAAATTACTGGAAAGGTTGAGTAAAATAAAATTATTTGATCCTGCTTGTGGAAGCGGTAACTTTTTAATTATCGCTTACAAGGAACTTCGTCTGCTTGAAATGAAAATTCTGCAACAACTACAAAACCTGCGAAAGGCAGCTACTGGTTTTGAGCCGAAACAATTGGAATTAATACCAAAATCTCAGTTAACATTAGCAGCTTCATATCAGCATTCTATGTTTTCAAGAATAGAGCTATCTCAGTTTTATGGTATAGAATTAGACGATTTTGCTCATGAAATTGCGATACTCTCTTTATGGCTGGCGCAGCATCAAATGAATATGAAATTTAAGGAAGTATTTGGTACTGCTAACCCTACTTTACCATTGCAATCCGGTGGCAATATTATTCATGGTAATGCTACAAGAATTGATTGGGAAAGAGTTTGTGCTAAAGAAGAAGAATATGAAATCTACTTGTTAGGCAATCCTCCTTATAGAGGCAAAAAAGAACAAACGGTTGAACAAAAAAATGATTTGCAATTTACATGTGTGCATTTATTGAATTTTAAGAATCTTGATTTTATTTCCTGCTGGTTTGTAAAGGCGAGCAGATATATTACGACGGAAAAAATTAAATGCGCTTTTGTTTCTACTAATTCTATTTGCCAGGGTGAGCAAGTCGGAATTATTTGGCCTTCGATCTTTGCAAATAATATAGAAATATTTTTTGCTTATACATCATTCATGTGGAGGAATAATGCTAAAAAGAATGCCGGAGTAGCTGTAGTTGTTATCGGAATACAAAAAACAAAGAAGAATGAAAAAACGCTTTTTTCCAATTCAGGGGGTCAATGGCATAGTAGAAAAACTTCAAAAATCAACCCATATTTATCTACAGGGAGCGATGTAATTGTTGGGAAAAGGTATAAACCACTTTCAGATTTTCCTGAAATATTTAATGGTAGTATGGCGAATGACGACGGTTTGTTCTTCATAGAAGAACCAGAGTATAATTCAAAAAATCTGGAAGTCAAACGTTTTTATAAGAAGGCTATAGGTGCAAAGGAATTTTTTTACAATTTAAACCGATACACTCTTTGGATCGAAGATAGCAATCTTACAGAAGCTCTGATGTATGATGAAATCAAAAAGGTAATTAAGGATGTTAAGAAATACAGATTGAAAAGCGATCGGGAAGCCACAAGAAAACTGGCTGAAGTTTCTTATCGATATGGAGAGGTTAGATATAAAAATAGCAATGGAATAGTTGTGCCGGGTCTATCAGCTGAAAGAAGGGCATATATACCACTCGGATTTGTCACTGAGAATACTATTGTTACGAATCTGTGCCAAATTATTTATACCAATGAAGTTTGGTTATTTGGTGTTTTGAGTTCGAAAATGAATAATCTGTGGGTTAGAAGCACATCTGGATATTTTAAAAAGGACATTAGATATTCACCTATTCTTTCATATAATTCATTTCCTTTTCCTTTTATAAACACCGTTCAAAAGAGGGAAATAGAAAGAAATGTGTTTAATATACTTTCAGAAAGGGAAGCACATTCTGAAAAAACTTTGGCAGAATTATATGATCCAGTTAAAATGCCAAAAGGTTTGAAAGAATCACATTATCAGTTAGACCTCGCAATTGAGCGTTGCTATCGAAGCAGACCATTTGAAAGTGATGAAGAAAGACTCGAGTATTTATTTAAATTGTATGAACAAATGATAGTCGAAGAAAGACGAAATAGTGGTGAATTAATTTTTGAGCAACAGAAAAAAAGGAAAAGAAAATAAGTATGCCAGATATCGTACATGTAACCTATGCCCAAACAGGTCAAAGCTCGAGAACAAATCCGTTGGGAATGCGAGAAATGCAAGAAAAAGCATATCAGATAAGGGATGCTCAATATATTCTGTTAAAAGCACCACCGGCTTCAGGCAAATCAAGAGCTTTAATGTTTATCGCTTTAGATAAGCTAATTAATCAGGGTATAAAAAAGGTTATTGTAGCTGTTCCCGAAAAATCAATTGGGGGCTCTTTCGCTCCAACATATTTAACTGCGACTGGTTTTTTTGCAGATTGGCAACCAAATAACGCTTATAATTTGTGCACCCCAGGTATGGATGGGAGCAAAAGTAAAGTGCAAGCTTTCAAAAACTTTTTAGAAAATGATGAAAAGATTCTGATTTGTACTCATGCTACCCTTCGCTTTGCATTTGAAGAGGTGGATGAATCAAAATTCAACAATACACTTTTAGCCATTGATGAATTTCATCATGTTTCTGCTGATGCCGATAGCAAACTTGGGGAACTATTGAGGTCAATTATTCAAAAAACTAATGCCCACATTCTAGCCATGACTGGTTCCTATTTCCGTGGGGATAGTGTGCCCGTTCTGTTGCCAGAAGATGAATCGAAATTTACAAAAGTGACATATAACTATTATGAACAATTAAATGGTTATTCTTTTTTAAAATCATTAGGCATAGGTTATCACTTTTATCAAGGTAAATACACATCTGCTATTAACGAAATATTGGATACTGATAAAAAGACAATACTTCATATTCCAAATATAAATTCAGGCGAATCAACAAAAGACAAGCATCAGGAAGTAGATAAAATTTTAGATAGCGTTGGCGACGTCGTAGAAGTAGACGGGACGACTGGTATTATTTCACTCAAAAGGCATAACGATGGTAAAATTTTAAAGGTAGCAGATTTAGTAAATGACGATCCAAGAGAAAGGGAAAAAGTAGTTTCTTATCTAAGAAATATGAAGGGTATTGACGATATGGATTTAATAATAGCATTGGGGATGGCAAAAGAAGGATTTGACTGGCCATTTTGCGAGCATGCATTAACAGTAGGGTATAGAGGATCATTGACCGAAATAATACAAATAATTGGACGAGCAACAAGAGATAGCAGCAATAAATCTCATGCACAATTTACAAACCTAATTGCACAGCCCGATGCATCAAACTATGAAGTCAGATTAGCCGTAAATAATATGTTGAAAGCGATTACTGCATCATTACTGATGGAGCAAGTACTTGCTCCTAATTTTAAATTTAAGCTGAAGCTTTCGGATGATGATAAACCCGAGCCAGGTGAAATAAAAATAAGAGGCTTTAAAACTCCGAGTTCAAAACGTGTAAGAGAAATTATTGAAAGTGACCTGAATGATTTGAAGGCAACTATTTTACAGGATGATACTATGTTGAAGGCTATGCCTGGCAATCTTGACCCGGAAGTCATCAACAAAGTATTAATTCCAAAAATCATTCAAATTAAATACCCCGAACTAACAGAGGAGCAAGTTGAAGAAATACGACAGTATGTGGTAGTTGATTCAGTAATCAAAAGCGGAGAAATAAAAGAGGTAGGCGACAAACGTTTTATTAGGATGGCAAATCAGTTCGTAGATATTGACGAACTGCATATAGACCTAATAGATAAAATAAACCCTTTCCAGAAGGCATTTGAAATCCTTTCAAAGTCTGTAACCACAAAAGTTTTGAAAGTAATACAGGAGGCCATTGAGGCAACAAGAATACAAGTTGTAGAAGAAGAAGCAGTTTTGCTATGGCCTAAAATAAAAGAATTCTATGCAACTTTCAATCGGGAACCGGAATTAAACTCAACGGATCCATTAGAAAGAAGGATGGCAGAAGTGTTGATTTATATTAAAGAACAAAAACGAAAACAGACCAATGCTTCCTAAAAAGAAGTTACAAGACATATTTGAAGATGACCCATATGGATTACTAAATGTAAAACCAGCCGCTGCGCCAGCTCGTAATGCAGATGAGAGACTATTAGCGTCCTTTCATGAAATAAACGACTTTTATGATAAGAACAAAAGAGAACCAGAACAAGGTGGCGACGTTCTGGAACATCAATTATATTCCCGATTAAAAGGAATACGGCAGAATTTTGAAAAAATTGAATTGCTAAAAATGTACGATAAGTTTGGAATGCTTAACCATAAAATAAAACAGGCTAATTCGTTGAGTGATATTTTCAATGACGATGATTTTGGATTATTAAATGATAACGCGGAAGGGCTATTTGATTTGAATCATATCAAGTCACAGGAAGAAAGAGCGACTTCCGACTTCGTTGCAAGGCGAAAACCTTGCAAAGATTTTGATAAATATGAATCATTATTTGTAGAAGTTCAAAAAGAGCTTTCAACACAAAAAAGGAGGGTAATTAATTTCAGGCAAGATAATTTGAGAGCCGGGGACTTTTATATTCACAATGGTGTATTGCTTTTATTGGAAAACGTTGATTTTGAAGAAGGGGTACAAGATTTTAAAAGCGGCGGCAGAGTTCGAAAGGATGGAAGAACAAGAGTAATATTTGAAAATGGCACTGAATCAAATATGCTTTATCGCTCGTTATATAAAGCGCTTTTGGATAACGGCAAAGCTGTCTCGGAAAATCAAGATCGAATTAATGAGGAGTTTGTTGAAAGATTCGGTAATATCAGAGAGGAAGATACAGAAGCCGGATATATATATATATTAAAGTCAAAAAGCGAAAAGGTGGAAATTGCCTCGCTTAAAAATCTATATAAAATCGGCTATTCAAAAATTCGAGTAGAAGATCGTATAAAAAATGCAAAACAGGAACCTACTTATTTAATGGAGGATGTGAGAATCGTAATGGTGTATAAATGTTATAACATGAATCCTCAGAAATTTGAACAATTACTTCATAATTTTTTTGGGGCCTCCTGTCTTAATATTGATGTTTTTGACGTGAAAGGTAATAGATTTATGCCAAGAGAGTGGTTCATTGCCCCATTAGGCACAATTGAAGAGGCTATTAAATTAATAATTACAGGTGAAATTGTAAATGTCAGATTCGACGCTGAAAAAAATGAAATTATCGCAAGGTCCTAAAAAGACATGTGAATAATCAAGCCAAAATAATGGAGATTAGACTCGCAATCTCCCGAAATCGTTAGGGTCTGTAAAATGAACTGTGTCAAAGAATAATTTTGATCAAGATTAAAAGAA
>JBEPUT010000040.1:0-40606 GCA_041691395.1 Chitinophagaceae bacterium | reverse complement strand
TCCTATTTCCTGAATCGTCATTTCGGATTTAATGTAGAAGCCGGGTACGATATTTCGATTATTCAGGTAGGGATCATTTTTAAGCTGCGCTGATAAATCTTATCCTCCATTTACCCAATTTTTCTTCTCCTGCTCCACATGATGCAATTCAATCTGCACGCCGAATTTATTTTTTAGATGCCGCGCCAAGGCATCTGCCGCATATACACTCCGGTGCTGCCCGCCAGTACAACCAAAACTCACCATCAGGCTTTTGAAACTGCGTTTGATATAATCTTCCACGGAAATATCGACCAGGTCAAATACACTGTTGAGGTATTCCGGCATTTTGGTTTCCTGCTCCAGAAAATCCTTTACTTCCTTGTCGCGGCCGGTTTTGATCCTGAAAATTTCCTGGCGTCCCGGATTCAAAATACCACGGCAATCGAAAACGAAGCCACCGCCATTTTCCGAGGAATCATTGGGAATTCCTTTCTTATAGGAAAAGCTGCTGATGTGAACCACCAAAGGTGTTTCTGCACCAGCACGGAGCGGCACAAAACGCTGGATCACTTGGTCCTCCACAATCAGGTGAAGCACCCTTTCAAACTCCGGCAGTTCCCTGCCGGTGAAATGATGGTGCAGGAAGGACCGCAGGTTATTTAAGCCCAGCGGAATGCTGATCAGAAAATGTGCTTTGCGTTCAAACAATCCCCGGAATCCATACGCGCCCAGCACCTGCATCAGGCGGATCAGTACATATCCTCGGTATTGCCTGGTAAAACGCGGGCGATCCATTTTTTTTTCCAGCTCCTCTTCCGCCACATCCATATAATATTCCAGCAGGCTTTTTTTCCAATCGTCCGGCAACTCTGCTTTAGCCTGCCAGAGCATGGAAGCCACATCGTATTGCAGCGCGCCCTTCATGCCACCCTGGTAATCGATAAAATGAATCTTTTCATTTTCAATCATGATGTTCCGGCTCTGAAAGTCGCGGAACATAAAGTATTTGTGATCCACTTCGCTGAGATCCGTGGCGAAATTTTCAAAATCGGCAATGAGTTTTTCCTTATCGTAAGGAAGCTGCAGGGTGTCGAGGAAATAATATTTGAAGTACAACAGATCGCTGAGGATGGCCTGCTTTCCGAATTCACTGGAGGTCAGGCACCAGTTTTCATAGTCCAGCCCTTCGTTCCCGCGGATCTGCAAATGCGCCAGGGACCGCAGGCTTTGTTTAAACAAATCATATACATAGCCAGTGAATCCGTGCTCTTCCAGTTTATTCAGCAGGGATACATCCCCGAAATCTTCCTGTACGTACAAAGTACCCTCTTCATTCACCGCATAAATTTCCGGCACCGGGCATCCCCTGGTTTTAAAATGACGGCTGAAACGGATGAAGCTCTGGTTTTCCCTGATGTTTATGCCGTAGGTGGCAATATAACTTTGCGCCGCCGTATGGATGCGGTAATAGATCCGGATACTTCCCGATTGCGGAATTTTTTTAATGGACACCAGCGGCCCTTTATTACATGCTGCAAATAACCGGGTAATCTCTTCGTGGATATTGTCCATAATAATACGTGAAACGATTGCTTAAGTAACTACTGTAATTTCAGGCGTTTCCACGGGCGTTTTTTCTTTTGCGCGCCGCTGCTGTTCACTGATCAGTTCAGCCAGCAGGGCCGTCCAGCCGGTCTGCTGACAGGCACCGAGTCCCTGTCCATTGTCGCCATGAAAATATTCATAAAAGAGATTCAAATGCTCATTGCCCGGTTGCTGATAGAACCAGTTGTATTGCCCGTATTGTGGTATGGCCCCGGTTTCATCGGGCTGGAACAAGCTGATCACGCGACGGGTAAGGAAATCGGCCACGTCTTCCAGGTTTATAAAATCGCCGGATCCCGTCGGGCATTCCACCTTCAAGGCATTGCCGTAGAACTGACCGTATTTCCGGACGGACTGGATGATCAGGTAATTGATGGGCATCCAGACCGGCCCGCGCCAGTTCGAATTCCCGCCAAACAGATTGGACGTAGAATCTCCCGGATCATACTGGATGGTATATTGAATGTTGTCTATCGTTACAGAATAAGGATTTTTCTCGTGGTATTTGGAAAGCGCGCGGATACCGCCCGGCGATAAAAACTCTTCTTCATTGAGCAACCTCACCAGCAGGCTAACCAGCCTTTCCCGGGGCACGAGCGAAAGGAGTATGGTGTCGCCGTCAGTCTTTTCTTCGTTGGGCCAGAATTTCTTGTTCTTGAGCCGGTAGTGTTCAAACCAGCTGATCCGCTTTTTAAAGTCCACCAGCTTATCCAGCTTTTTCTTTTCAATAATGGAAACGGCAAATAAGGTGGTAATACCTACGATGGAATGTATGCGGAGCTGCAGGGGAGCGGATCCGGCAACAGCCAGGGTATCATAAAAAAACCGGTCCTCTTCATTCCACATGCCCTGTTCGTTCAGCGCTTCCGCAATAAGTACAAACTGTTCAAAAAATTTAGTGGCCGTATCTTCAAAGGAGGCATCTTTCATGGCAATTTCCAGCGCCATATCCATCATGTTCAGTGCATACATGCCCATCCAGCTGGTTCCGTCGGCCTGTTCAAGCTGCATTTGCCCCGGCAGTTCAATGCTCCGGTTGAATACGCCGATATTATCCAGCCCGAGAAATCCGCCTTCAAACATGTTGTTGCCGCTCGGATCTTTCCGGTTAACCCACCAGGTGAAGTTGATGAGCAGTTTTTGAAAAATTCGTTTCAGGAAAGGAATATCCGAATAGCCGGTTTTTTGTTCCTCTGTGCGGTAAACCTGGAGCGCGGCCCAGGCCTGCACCGGCGGGTTTACATCACTGAAGTTCCACTCATAGGCAGGCAACTGGCCATCGGGTTTCATATACCATTCTCGCATGATCAGCAGCAACTGGTTTTTGGCAAACCCGGGATCCACCAGGGCCATCGGTATGCTTTGGAATGCCATATCCCAGGCGGCGTACCAGGGATATTCCCATTTATCCGGCATCGCAATGATATCCTGATTTTTCAGGTGTTTCCAATCGTGGTTCCTGCCTGAAAGCTTGCCCTGGTTCACCGGGGTGATGCCATCGCTGCCAGCCAGCCATTTTTCCACATCGAAGTGATAATACTGTTTGCTCCAGAGTAATCCGGAGATCGCCTGGCGCTGGAGTAGCTTCAGACGGGGATCGGCCTGGGGATCAAAAATGTTATCATAAAAAGCATCCGCCTCTGCCTTGCGTTGCTGGAAAATTTTTTCAAACCCGAAAGTGAAAGGATTGCCGATGGATTTACCGGCGAGCCGGAGAAAAACCGTTTGTGTTTTTCCCGGTTCTACACGATACTGATAAACCGGGGAGAACTTGGTCCCTTTTTTTATCTTCCTTAATGCCTCTATGTTTTTTCCATGGATCACCGCATCGTGAAAAGCATCTTTTACAAAAATGCTTTCATTGGGGATTCCGGAAACTTTTTCGTGATTGGTTTCATTTTCGGTATACCATTTATCTTTCGGCGATTGAAAATATAAATAATAATTGCCCAGCCGGGCATGTTCCGCCTTTACCGAATTTTTATTTCGCTGGCTGATCTGCGGCTTTTTTTCGGGATTCTGTTTCCACCTGTTGTAAAACCAGAGGGTGGGCAGTACCGTGATATCGGCTGCTTCATGATACCGGTTGCTGACGTCGATACGGATAAAAATATCCCTGGCATGCTGCTTGGCATAAGTGACCTGTACATCAAAATATTCATTTTTATCAAAAACGCCCGTATCGAGAATTTCATATTCCGGATCGTTTTTGGACCGCATCTTATTCTCTTCTCTGATCTTTTCATAAGGAAATGCCTGCTGAGGATATTTATACAGGTATTCCATATAATAATGGGAGGGAATATTATCCAGGTGATAATACAATTCCTTAACGTCTTCGCCGTGGTTTCCCTGATTATTTCCCAGGCCAAACAACCTTTCTTTCAAAACCGGATCCTTTCCGTTCCACAAGGCGATGGCAAAACAAAGGTTCTGAAAAAAATCAGAGATGCCGGCCAGTCCGTCCTCACCCCACTGGTATTGCCGGCAATAGGCATGATCGTAAGGAAAATAATTCCAGGCATCCCCATAAGGGCCATAATCTTCCCTGACTGTTCCCCACTGCCGTTCACTCAGGTAAGGACCCCATTGTTCCAGGGGTATTTTTTTATAAGAATTTACAACCAGTCTTTTCTGCTCAATTGACATATTCGAATTCATCCGGTTTAAAATTACGATTTAGTTAGTTAACCATGGCACAGAACGCTTCGTATTGGTATTGTTTTTGAACACATCCGGATGAATAAACAATTGTTCATCTTTTAAATGAATCGATATGGGAAAGTTAAGTGGTAAGAAAATCGCGATACTTACGGAAAATGGTTTTGAGGAAGTTGAATTAACGAGTCCCCGCAAAGCCCTGATGGATGCAGGCGCAACGGTGCGCATCATCTCTCCACAGAAAGACAAAGTAAAAGCCTGGAACCACGACCACTGGTCCATTCAGCTTCCGGTTGATGTAAATCTGAAAGATGCGGATTCGGAAGATTATGACGCACTGATGATTCCCGGCGGGGTCATGAATCCCGACCAGATGCGCGCCAATCCCGATTGTGTGGATTTTGCGCAACAATTTATGGAAGATGGCAAACCCGTTGCTGCCATTTGTCACGGACCGCAGTTGTTAATTGAAACGGGCATGCTGAGCGGAAGAAATATGACTTCTTTTCCTTCCATCAGGACCGACCTGGAGAATGCGGGTGCAAGCTGGGCAGATCTGGAAGTGGTAACGGATCGTGGGCTCGTGACAAGCAGGAGCCCGGCTGACCTGGAAGCATTCAACAAAAAAATGATCGAAGAATTTGCGGAAGGCGTACGTGCTCCGTCTGCCATTTACTGATCCGACCCGTTCCAGATACATGTGTATTCATCGTAAAAAAAAGCCAGCTTCCGTTGGCTTTTTTTATTGATATTTCTCCGCCAGGTTATACAGGATCTTATCTGAAACGCTGTCCAAAGGCCGGTATACAGTATCCTGCATCCAATGCCGCCGGAAGGCATTCACCACCGCCATGGTATCTTTCAGGTTATAACCGATTTCACGCAGGGCCTGGTATTCATTGAAACCGGTAGGCACCACAACACGGCTGGTATCATCGTACCATTCTCCGAAGCCGTGATCTGCCAGCAGTTTCCAGGGAAAACGCCAGTTGGGATCCACTTTTCTTCCGGGAGCAATATCCCCATGACCAATGATGTTCTCCTGCGGGATTCTGAATTTGTCTTTGAGCATCTCCAGCACGGTGATCAGGCTGCTGATCTGCGGAACGGTGAAATCTTCAAATCCGTTATTGTCCAGCTCAATACCAATGCTGCAGGAATTGATGTCCGTATTATGACCCCATTTGCTGGCTCCGGCCTGCCAGGCGCGCAGATAATCATTCAGCATGTGATGAACGGTCCCATCTTTACAGATCACATAATGGGCGCTTACTTTGGACTGCTTAATGGTAAATGTGTGCAGGGTTTCCGCGCAGGCATTCTGCGCCGTATGGTGGATGATGATAAAATCGGGTTTTCGCAAATCGAAGCTTACGGTTCCTATCCAGTCTGTTTTTTCAGTATTGGTAACTACGCCGCTATCCGTCATTAAAGGAAAATCATTGAAGGGTTGTTCCCGGAGTTGCTTATTGAGTTCTTTTACCTGTTTTTTATATATCCGGTTAGAGGAATGGTAAGGATTGGACCGGCATCCAAAAATCAGGATGGTAAAAAGCAATAACATTCTCCTGTTCATGCAAAGTCTTTAGGCTGCAAAAATAACACAGTTGACCCTGATTGCAGATCGTCATATTCTAATCAGGCCGAAACTGCTTGAGGTAATACTTCATCCAGTGACTAAATAAAAAAACAGGCCAGGGTCCTGGCAGGTGAATTGTATGGATCCGGTTAAAGTAAATTATGCCGGAAGGGCCTTCCATACTGATTGCAAAAGAAGCCCTGCTGCCTTTTATCGGAAAAAAGGTAACGGGGACAGATGGAAATGCTAAAATAGACAAATCCATCCTGCATAAGCAAACCATCACCGATATCAAAACCTGGGGAAAACAACTGCTGATCTGCTTTCCTGGTTTCTGCCTGCGCATCCACTTTTTAATGTTCGGGACCTACCTGATCAACGAAAGGAAAAAAACACCGTTGCGGCTTTCGCTAAAATTCAAAAAAGAAGAAGTAAATCTTTACACCTGTTCGGTCAGGGTAATTACCGGGCCGCTGGAGGAACTGTATGATTTCAGTGCCGATGTGCTGAACGATCAATGGAACCCCCGCAGGGCAGGTCAAAAACTAAAAGCAGATCCAGACCGTTCGGTTTGTGATGTGCTCCTGGATCAGGAAATCTTTTCCGGAGTCGGAAACATTATTAAAAATGAAGTTTTATTCCGCATCCGGGTGCATCCGAAATCCACCGTGGGTAAACTGCCGCCAAGGCAGCGATCCGCCCTGATACGGGAAGCGCGTAACTATAGCTTTGATTTCCTCCGGTGGAAACGGGAATATGATTTGAAGAAACACTGGCTGATCTATACAAAAAGGACCTGCCCACGTGACCATCATCCGGTAAAAAAGGAATATTTAGGAGCAGGGAAGAGAAGAACGTTCTTCTGTGATGAATGCCAGGTGTTGTATATGTAATGGAGTCAGCGTTGTTTGTTTGTTGATGGTATATGGTGGATGGTGGATAGACTGGCTGTGAATGCAAAATAGTAAGGCAAAATGCCGTTGGGGTAAAATAGTCCACAATACGGGGCATACTCTTTGCCGCAATACGTTAAACCCTTATTATGGAAAAACGCGTTTTTGGGATAATTCTCACCGTATTGGGCATTGCCGGTCTGATCATGGCCGCTTACCAGTTTGTACAGGGAAATACAGCATCCAATCACAGTATCCGGGCCGTGACCATGTATGGCATCCTGGGACTGATCTTTTTCTTTGCCGGTATTGGTCTTATCCGCAGTACCCGCGATTTAACTAACCGCGAATAAAATCAAAAGGCCATCAACCATATACTATCACCAAGAATTCAATTACATATTCCTCCTATATTGCCCTCCCACCGCATACAAAGCATGTGTGATCTGGCCGAGGCTGCAAAATTTTACCGTTTCCATCAGCGTTTCAAATAAATTCCCGTTATCAACTGCCGCTTGTTTTAAATGCTGTAGTCGTTTCGCAGCTTTGGATTCATTGCGCTTGCGGAATTGCTGCAGGTTATTGATCTGATCTTCCCTTTCACTGCTTGTACTTCGAATGATTTCCCTCGGCGAAGACGCCGCGGATCCTGATTTGGGCAAAAAAGTATTCACACCAACGATCGGCAATTCTCCGGAATGTTTCAGGCTTTCATAATGGAGACTTTCTTCCTGGATTTTATTGCGCTGATACATCCGTTCCATTGCACCCATGACTCCACCTCTTTCCGTTAATCGGTCAAATTCTTTCAGCACGGCTTCTTCCACCAGGTCAGTAAGTTCCTCTATCAGGAAAGAACCCTGTATAAAATTTTCCGTTTTTATGGTACCCAGTTCCCGGTTGATGATGAGCTGGATGGCCATTGCCCGGCGTACGCTTTCTTCCGTAGGTGTAGTCACGGCTTCATCATAGGCATTGGTATGAAGTGAATTACAGTTATCATAAATAGCATACAATGCCTGGAGGGTAGTGCGTATATCGTTGAAATCAATTTCCTGCGCATGGAGGCTCCGGCCGCTCGTCTGAATATGATATTTCAGCATCTGGCTACGTTTGTTTGCCTTGTACCTGTACTTCATGGCCTTTGACCAGATGCGGCGGGCCACCCGGCCGATCACACTGTATTCAGCATCCATACCGTTGCTGAAAAAGAACGACAGGTTTGGTGCAAACTCATCGATGTCCATGCCCCTGCTTTTATAATATTCCACATAGGTAAATCCATTGGCCAGCGTAAAAGCCAGCTGGGTGACGGGATTGGCGCCGGCTTCCGCAATATGATATCCGCTGATGGAAACGCTGTAAAAATTCCTGACATGATTTAGCATAAAATATTCCTGCACGTCTCCCATCAGTTTCAATGCGAACTCGGTGGAGAAAATGCAGGTATTCTGTGCCTGGTCCTCTTTGAGAATGTCCGCCTGAACCGTTCCGCGCACCCCGTTTAGGGCTTTTGCCTTTAAAGAACTATAAACATCAGCTGGCAACACCTCATCTCCGCATACACCCAGCAGTTTCAATCCCAGTCCGCTGTGGCCCTCCGGCAGTTTTTCGGAACCCTGATCCCGATAGACCGGGCGGTTGCCCATGGCATATTTTTCATCGATCTGCCGGTTCACCTGATCCCAAAGACCATTTTCTGAAATATATTTTTCGCACTGCTGGTCGATGGCGGCATGCAGAAAGAAGGCCAGGATCATGGGCGCGGGTCCGTTGATCGTCATACTGACAGAGGTTGCGGGATCACAAAGGTCAAATCCACTGTACAATTTTTTGGCGTCATCCACCGTGCAGATACTCACTCCGCTGTTTCCAACTTTGCCAAAAATATCCGGTCGCGGATCCGGATCCTCCCCGTATAAAGTAACGGAATCAAATGCCGTACTCAGTCTGATATAAGGCTGACCCGCGGACACATAATGAAATCTCTTGTTGGTCCTCTCCGGTCCGCCTTCTCCCGCAAACATCCGGGTGGGATCTTCGGAGTTTCGTTTTAATGGAAAAACGCCCGCTGTAAATGGAAAGGATCCCGGAACATTTTCCTGCGCCTGCCAGCGCAGGATATCGCCCCAGTCGCTGTATTTCGGAAGAACCACTTTGGGAATGCGCGTTCCGGATAAGGTGTTCGTAAAAAGGGACTGTGTGATCTGCTGGTTACGCACCTGATAACTGTACTGATCCTGCCGGTAGGATTTTATTTTCTCCGGCCAGTTCCTGATTAATTTCCTGCTGACCGGCGTGAGCTGCGTTTCATAAAAAGCTATCCGCTGTTGCAGCAGCTTCATTAAACTGTCATCCCCGGTATCTCCTGCTGGTTTTTCATCGGAGATTCTATGGTTCATTTCATTCCGTGCACCCTGTAACTGGTAAATTGTGGTGGCGATGCGTGATTGTTCCTTTACCAGCGCATTGTATTCGCTGATCGCTTCGTGGATCTCGCTCAGGTAACGGACCCTGGCCGCAGGGATGATTGATTTTTCCGAATGTGTTTTTATTTCCGGCGAATGAATCTCCTCCGCCAGCCGCGTTCCGGAACGTTCATCCAGCATTTGCAGCAGGTGGTTGAACAAAAGCTGGATTCCCGCATCATTGAACAGGGACGCCGTGGTGGCATGTACGGGCAATTCATTGTCTTTCGCGGTCCATAACCCGTGGTTCCGTTTATATTGTTTCCGCACTTCGGTCAGGGCATCGGCGGCGCCCGGCTTATCGGATTTATTGATCACGATCAGATCGGCAAAATCGAGCATGTTGATTTTTTCCAGCTGACTGGCCGCTCCGTATTCGGGTGTCATCACATAGAGGTTCAGATCGCAATAATCCACTATAGAAGAATCACTCTGACCGGTACCCGCAGACTCCAGAATGATCAGATCGAAAGCAGCTGCCCGGCAAACATCCAGCGCATCCTGTACATAGGCGCTCAGGGCCACATCGGCCTCGCGGGTAGCCATGGAGCGCATATAAGCCCTGGGAGAATGAATGCTGTTCATCCGGATCCTGTCACCCAGCAAAGCGCCTCCCGATTTTTTCCTGGACGGATCCACCGAAATAACGGCAATGGTCTTTTCTGAAAATCCCTGCAGGAAACGGCGCAAGATCTCATCGGTGACGCTGCTTTTCCCGGCGCCTCCCGTCCCGGTAATGCCGATGACCGGAGGAGAGTTCCCGGCTGGTTTCTTTCGTTCTTCTTTCACCCCCGCGGAACCATTCTCTGCGATGCTGATCTTCCGGGCAATACGGCGGATATCTTTGAATTCGCCCAGTGGCGGAATGCCATTCCAGCGCAAATCAGCCTTCCAGAATTGATTTCCTTCAGGTTCTTCAAATGTTTTTTCGGTTTGACGGATAAGGTCATCGATCATACCCCCGAGACCCATTTTTCTTCCGTCGTCTGGAGAATAAATGCGGCTGATACCGTATGCCTGCAATTCTTTTATTTCCGAAAGCGTAATGGTTCCCCCGCCTCCGCCAAACAGGCGGATATGCCCGCAACCACTTTCATCCAGCAGGTCCCTCAGGTACTTAAAGAACTCGATATGACCGCCCTGGTAAGAAGTAATGGCGATGGCCTGCACATCTTCTTCTATGGCCGCCTCTGCGATTTCGTGCGCACTCCGGTTATGCCCCAGGTGAATCACTTCCACACCTTTGCCCTGTAAGATCCGGCGCATGATGTTGATGGCCGCATCGTGCCCGTCGAACAGCGCAGTAGCCGTAACGATCCGTATGTGTTGCGTAGTACTCTCCATACAAAAACCAGCTGATAATCAACAAATTTAGCGCAAATAACTAATGGGCGTTAGTTTTTGGGCACGGCGGCCCGCGCGCCGTATTATGTGGATTTCCTTTTAAAGAGGGGCGAAAACCTGTAAATTTGTAGGCGTGGCAAAACCAATGAATAAACGCGCCGGCAAATAGGGTTACAAACTTGCCCGGATAACGAAAATTGATAAATCATGATATTTTAAAACGTATAGCATGAAAAATAACAGGTTAATCATTGCCATTTTAAAGACCATATTGAGCATGTTTGTCATGTTCGTGATAGGATATTTAGGGTACCATTACCCGGATGCCATGGTATGGGTGATTGTTGCAGCTGTTTTCTGCGCATTCTCCTATTATTTTTATTCAAAAGAGCAGGAAGATTAAAATCAAACCACCCGCCTGCCAGATACCCGTTTTTGAAAAACCAATTGTTGCATAGCTTTGCACAGAAATGTATCGACCATGACCATTGACGCGGAGGTTCACTTCTGGAAATACGGCAAAAGCGCCCATTCACCGCTAATCAGGAATAATAAAATATTACGGGAAGATTACCTGCCTTCCCAAATTGCCCAGAACCTGGAGCGAAATGGAGTGGATGCCTGCCTCGCCGTAGCCGCAGAACCGGCGGAAGTGGAATCGCGTTTTCTTTCGGAACTGGCGCTGACCCATCCCATGGTCCGCGGCGTTATCGGATGGATCGATCCGCAGGATAAAAAAGCAGCAGATAAAATCAATGATCTTTCTTCCTATTCATCCATCCGGGGATATAAGATCGCCGCATCCGGAAACCTGTCATCGCTTGCACGGGTTATGGAATCCCTGGCGCAACACCAGTATACGCTGGATCTCAGCCTTTCTGCTGATACAGATACCGATGCCTGCGGCAAATGGATCGGTGCCTTCCGGGACCAGTCCTTTATTCTGGAAAACGGCGGAAACCCCGATACAAAAAAACCGCCCGATGCTGCCTGGATAAGTCAGGTTAAGGAACTGGCAAAGAATCAAAACCTGCATTGCAAGGTCGCCGGACTTTTCACGCTGGGCAACTGGAAATCCTGGCGGCCCGCTGATTTTTATCCGTTCCTCGACATCCTTCTTGAGTCCTTTGGGCCTCATCGCCTTTTATATGCCAGCGACTGGCCTTTTCTCCTGCTGTCGGGAGCCTATGTGCAATGGAAGAGCCTGCTCGGGAAATATTGCGAAAAATGGTCTGCAGAAGACAAAGAGAATTTTTTTGGAGAAAATACCCGGCGCCTTTATCAGGTCTGAATATCATTATTATTTACCGATGACATGAAAAAACGATTACTTCCCGTAAAATTCCTTTTTCTTTTCTGGCTGTTGCTCGGCGACATCATTCCTGCATTTACCCAAAACATAAACCCCTGGATCATTTCTGCTTCCCCGGTTAACCCTGCGGGTTATTATGGTGTTACGGTGGCCAATGGCATGATCGGCATCGTTTCCTCCCCCGAACCGTTTAAAGTAAAAGACGTAGTGCTGGCCGGCGCTTATGATGAATATGGCCGGGGACGGGTCAGCAATTTCCTGCGCAGTTTCAACCTGCTGAATATGCGGTTCAGTATAGACGGACAGGACCTCGGCGCCAAAGATGTAATGGACATGACACAGTCGCTCGACATGCACCATGCCAGCTTTACCACTTCCTTTAATTACCTCGATAAAGCAACCGTCAGCTACACCTATTATGCTTTGCGCCAGCTTCCCTTTACCGTGTTGATGGACATTACGGTGACGGCAAAAAAAGACATCGAAATCACCCCGGCCAGCGTGATGGAAGCACCGGATGCGCTCCGCGATGTACAGAATTATTACAATGAAATCGACCGTCCCCATGTGCTCATTTCCTTACTGACCTCTTCAGCCAGGAGTCCCACAGGTAAATTACTGATGTGTGCCTCCAATACTTTTTTATTCAGCGAACCCCACGGTGAAGAGCCGCGTGTTATTCATGAGATGTGGGATACCAATCTGCACCTGATGAAATTTTATAAAAAGATCCGGGCCGGAGAAACCTATCATTTCTCCATCGCCGGTTCTTCCATTACCTCCGCGCATGACGAGGATCCGCTCAATGAAGCAGAACGGCTCACCATTTTTGCCAAACTGCAGGGACGCGACCGACTCATACAATTCCATAACCAGGCATGGGATGCGCTTTGGAAAAGCGATATCAGCATTGAGGGTGATGAGCAGTCCCAGCAGGACGTACACAGTATGCTCTATCACCTGTATTCCTTTTCCCGCGAAGGAACTGCACTTAGCCCGTCACCGATGGGTTTAAGCGGACTCGGATATAACGGACACGTATTCTGGGATGCCGACTTGTGGATGTTCCCGGCCCTACTGGTGCTCCATCCCGAAATCGCCCGGTCCATGGTTGAATACCGCTATGAAAGATTGGATGCGGCGAAAAAAAATGCCTTTTCCCATGGTTATCAGGGGGCCATGTTCCCCTGGGAAAGTGCCGCCAGCGGAGTGGAAGAAACCCCGGTCTGGGCCCTCTCGGGGCCTTTTGAACACCACATCACGGCCTGCGTGGGCCTTGCCGCCTGGCAATACTTTTGTGTTTCGCAGAACAAGGACTGGTTGAGGGAAAAAGGCTGGCCCATCCTTTCCGCCACGGCGGATTTCTGGGCCTCCCGCGTAGAAAGGAACGGGCCGGGACATTATGATATTAAAAATGTGGTTGCCGCAGATGAATGGGCGGAAAATGTTGATAATGATGCCTTTACCAATGGTGCCGCCGCCATGTTGCTGCGCCATGCAACGGAAGCCGCCAGGATCCTGGGTATCCCGGCGGATCCGGACTGGATAAAGGTTGCTGACAACATCCCCATACTCCGGATGGCCAATGGCGTGATCCGGGAACACGCTACTTATCAGGGCGAAGGCATTAAGCAGGCCGATGTAAACCTGCTGGCCTATCCCCTTGAGCTGGTCACAGATCCCGTCCAGATAAGAAAGGATCTGACCTATTATCAATCCCGTGTTCCGAATGCCGGAACGCCCGCTATGACACAAGCCATTTTTGCCTTGTTATATGCCCGGCTGGGCGAAGGCGATACGGCATTCCATTATTTCCAGGAAGCATATCATCCGAATCTGAATCCGCCTTTCCGGGTGATTGCCGAAACCAAAGGGGGAACCAACCCTTATTTTGCTACCGGCGCCGGCGGGATACTTCAAAGCGTGCTGATGGGCTTTGGCGGTCTGGATATTACGGAGAAAGGAATCGTTCAGGTTCCTTCAAAACTGCCCGCAGCCTGGAAAAAATTGAGCATAACCGGCGTGGGCAGGGACAAGAAAAATTATCAGGTTAAATAAAAAAATCACTAATTTAGCCCCAACTGTGAAGAGAATTATTGCCATACTGCTTATCTCCATACTCCTGTTTAACTGGGTCGGTTACCAGCTATATACCGCCATTATGGAAACGCGGGCAGATAATACCCTGATCGCAAGCCTGGATGAAAATAATTATACAGAATCCGAGCTCATTTCCATTAAAGTTCCCGCCGTTCATCTTTCCTACTATGTAAATACAAAAGAATTTGAACGCGTTGACGGAAAAGTGGAAATAGCAGGCGTACAGTACAGCTATGTAAAACGCCGTTACATCAACGACTCCCTGGAACTGATGTGCATCCCCAATAAAAGGGCCAATGAATTAAAGACTGCCAGGGAAGATTTTTTCAAACTGGTAAATGATCTTCAGCATCCCGGCCAGTCAAAAAAGGCCGATCAGCATGCTGCTTCTTTTAAATGCTTTAACGGGGAATATTACGCCGATCAGGATGCTTTTACATTAGCCGTACCCGCTTCGGTTTCCCTGAAGGCAACGGCCCATTATTTATTACAGATTGCTTCTGTTTCCCTCACCCGCGCAGGTCAGCCTCCCGATATCGCTTAGTGCCCCTGATGGCACACGCTTACCCTCCCGGGTAAGAGGTTTTTTTCCATAATCATTTCCGATCTTAAAATGCTTTATAGCTGTTCCCGTGCGGAGCCGGCGTATGCCGATCTCCCGCATAATGACTTTAGGACCATTAACCTTATCTTTTTAATTGTACCTGTGAGAATAAACGCGTATAACCAAAACTTTCCAACCAGCTGAAATGAAACAAATGACAATCTTTAAAAAGCTCGTGGCCATGGTGCTCCTGGGATTTATGGCAACACAGGCGATGGCCCAAATGCCGGACGATGCCATCATGATGGGAAAAAAGCAATGGTGCAGTGGATTTAACTACATGCATTCCCAGTGGGACAAATATTGGGAAGGCAGCCTGAAAAGAGATAATCAGAACATAGGAAAGATGAGTACCCAATCCCTGATGTTCATGAGTGTTTTCGGGATCAGTGACAAACTTAACGTGATGGCCACAGTTCCCTATATGTGGACGAAAGCCTCTGCCGGAACGCTTCACGGACTGAAAGGATTTCAGGATTTCACTCTGGATCTCAAATGGGAAGCCATCAGCAAGAGCCTCGGTAAAGCAGGAATGTTGAATATTTTTGCTGTCGGCGGCTTCAGCACTCCCCTAAGTCACTACGAAAATGATTTTCTGCCTATGTCCATCGGAATGGGCAGCACCAATATTACCGGGCGCATAACGGCTGACTATCAAAAAGGAATTTTCTTTATCACATTGGCCAGCGCCTATGTATGGAGAAGCAACGTGAAGATTGACAGGACCTCTTATTACACCACTGAACTTCACAATACCAACGAAGTGCAGATGCCGAATATGATCAACAGTAACCTGAACATTGGAATACGGAAGAAAAATCTGATTGCGGAAGCCGTGCTGATGAATATGACCACACTCGGTGGATTTGATATCCGCAGAAATGATATGCCCTTTGTCAGCAACCGGATGAACAGCACCAGCATCGGTGCCCATGCCAAATATTTTATTCCATTTGTCACCAACCTGGAATTCATTGGCGGTGCGGATTTCGTTATTGACGGAAAAAGCATTGGCCTGCCGAAGAGCCGGAATGTGGGTCAGTCACAGATGTATACTGTCGGACTATTTTATATTCTCAGTTTATAAAACGATAAAAATACCGGAATGAAAAATATATTAAACTCTTTTGCGGCGCTGACCATCCTGGTTGCCTGTACCACGGGGTGCAATAAAAGCATCAGCAACCGAACGGCCAATGTCCCCGCGATCAGTACGGACAACATTGATCTCCATGCGGGAACCTGGAAATCCGTTTATCTTTCCCGGGCAGATAGTTTTGCGGTGGCGGTCCCCGCGGCAACCAATTCCACAGCTTATCTGGCTGACCTGAACGAGATAAAATCCTTGCAGCAGAATATGTCGAAGGATCAGGAAAATTCCATTAAATACTGGGCGGCCGGTGGTGTGCTGAGGTGGAACGAAATCATGCGGAACCTCGTAGCCAAATACAATCTGCCGCCTTATCAGAAAGCTGATGGCACTTATCCCGCTCCCAGTGCGAACAATCCGCTCGCATATCCTTTGTTTCCTTTTTCCAATCCGCCTTATGCGGCAAGGGCTTACTGTTATGTGAGCGCCGCCCAGTATGATGCGCTGATCGCCTGCTGGTACTATAAAAACAAATTCAACCGCGCCGCCCCTTATACAGTGGATTCTTCCTTGGCGGCCAGATTCGTCAACAGATCGGATCTGCCATCCTATCCATCTGAAGCGGCAGTCCTAGCCGGCGTAACGGCTGAAATGATGAAATTACTTTTCCCTGGTGAAATTGCCAGCATCCGGCAGAAAGCGGTGGAAGCGGAACAGGCGGCCATTGCCAGCGGTGCGGCTACCCGTTCTGATGTGACCGCCGGAGAGGCATTGGGCAGGCAGGTTGCCCAACTTTTTATTGCCCGCGCCCGGGGAGATCATGCCGGTACCGCGGGGGGTAATCAAACAGTCTGGACGAATTTTGAAACTGTAACATTGGGCCTGGGAGAAATTCCATGGTACAGCCTGGAGACTCCAAAACGCCCTCCGATGCTGCCTTTGTTCTATAAAGTATTGCCCTTTCTGTTTGATTCGGCATCCATACCCAGTTTCAGACCGGGTCCGCCTCCTTCCACCTCCAGTGCAGAATTTAAAAAAGACGCGGACGAAGTATATTCCTTTGTAAAAAACCCCAGCCGGGAAAACATCGGCATTGTAGAATACTGGGCCGATGGTGTGGGAACCTATACCCCTCCTGGTCACTGGGATGCCATCGCTGCGGAAGATTTCGTAAAAAAGAACTGGAGCGAAGTCCGCTGGGCGCGCAATATGGCTTTACTGAATATGGCCGAGATGGACGTAGGCATTGTATGCTGGGACATAAAATATTTTTATTTCAATCCCAGGCCGACACAGATAGACCCTTCGATCAAAACATTAACCGGCATACCCAATTTCCCATCTTATGTATCCGGCCATGCCTGCTTCAGTGGGGCAGCAGCAACCCTGCTATCCTATCTTGTTCCGGAAAATGCAGCAAAATACCAGGCCATGGCTAAAGAAGCGGGAATGTCCCGGCTCCTGGGTGGTATCCATTACCGGGTAGACTGTGATGCGGCATTGGCTGTTGGCAATAAAGTCGGAAACTATGCCGTACAGCGTGCGCAGGCCGACGGCGCCAATTAAAATTTTTCAATGGTATAAGCAATATAGACGCCTCGATTCTTCGCGGGGTCTTTTTTAAAAAGTAAAAATTGAAAAAAAGACATTGACAACATTCACATCATCTCAAAAAATCTACTATACGTTGCGCGTGGCAACGGCATTGTGTTTTATCGGGCACGGCAGTTTTGGTATTATTACCAAGGCCGTCTGGTGTAATTATTTCGCCGTATTCGGCATCGGAACGGACCTCGCCTACAGGCTCATGCCCTGGCTGGGATCCTTCGATATTTTATTGGGCCTCATCATGCTCATCCTGCCGCTTCGGGTGATTCCGGCGTGGCTTTTCGTTTGGGGTTTGACTACGGCCCTTTGCCGCCCGCTTTCCGGGGAACCCATTGCAGAATTCATTGAAAGGGCCGGAAATTTCGGCGTGCCTTTCACCTTACTGGTGCTTGCCGGCGGATTTAAAATCAACAATCTGTTCACTCCGATAGATCCCGGATTACCCGTGGATGATAAAATCAGACAACGCGTATTCCTTTGCCTTAAAATTATTGTTTTCCTCCTGCTTACCGGTCATGGGTGGCTGAACCTGATCGAAAAAAAAGCATTACTCAGTCAGTATACGGCCCTTGGCTTCTCCAATCCTTCGCCGGTGGCCCTGACCGTGGGACTGTTTGAAATCACGGCTGCTGTTTCTGTACTGATCCGTCCGCTCAGGTCGCTGATCTTTATTTTATTCATTTGGAAAATGGGGACGGAACTTTTTTATCCGCATTTTGAATTTTTTGAATGGCTGGAACGGGGTGGGAGCTACGGCGCCCTGCTGGCCCTGTGGTTTGCCGCAGACCCGTCGTTTTCATCAAAAACGGGGCATTCCCTGTTGAACGCGTTGCGTTCTTCGTTTCACATTCAGCGTAATTAAATTGTAATCAATAGTTATAAGCAAGATAAATCCCCGCGATTCTTCGTGGGGGTTATTTTTTTTAAAATTAAAAACAGTTGACGGATATCAAATGCGAATCAACGCATACAGTCCATCAACCGTCAACTGTCATCCGACAACTATTTCGCGGTAAAATGTTACCTTTAAAACAAATGCCCCTTCGATGAAACGCCTTTTCTTCCTGCCGCTGTTCTTCACGGTACTGATCAGCTTTGGCCAGATACTTCAACCGCCGACACCAGATAAAATTTACGGCGACCTGTTTATCGAAGTTCAGATGCAACGGATATTCGCGGATGGCAAAACATTTGTGGATTGTATCCCAAAACGGAAACCCGCCGATATCATGTATGATTACGGAATGCAAAAGGGCCCGAATTTCAACCTGAAAAAATTTGTCGAAGATAATTTTGAGGTGCCACAACCGGTAGCAGCGAATTACAAAACAGACAGCACGCAGGACGTGGTCACCCACATTAAAAATCTCTGGAGCGTACTCAAAAGGAACCCGGACAAGGAAATAGAAGGCAGTTCCCTGCTTCCGCTTCCTTATCCTTATATCGTTCCCGGTGGCCGTTTCCGTGAGGTATATTACTGGGATTCCTATTTTACCATGCTGGGTTTAAAAGAAAGCGGGGATGTGGACATGATCGAAAACATGATCCGCAATTTCAGTTACCTGATCGAAAACTATGGCCGTATACCGAATGGCAACAGGACCTACTACCTCGGGAGATCGCAACCACCTTTCTTTTCCTGTATGATTGAACTGCTGGCCGGGATCAAGGGAGACAGCATCTACCAGACCTTTCTTCCCGATATGGAAAAAGAATATGCTTTCTGGATGGACGGGGCGGACAAACTGAAACCGGGACAGGCATACCGGCGCGTTGTGAAATTAAAAGATGGCACTGTGCTCAACAGATACTGGGACGACAGCATGGTTCCCCGGCAGGAAAGCTACCGCGAAGATTTTCTTACAGCCGAAAAATCCGGAAGGAATAAAATAGAGATGTATCAAAACCTGCGCGCCGGTGCAGAAAGCGGTATTGATTTCAGTAGCCGGTGGTTTGCCGATAACAAAAACATCGTCAGCATTCAAATAACGGATATCCTGCCCGTGGATCTGAATTGCCTCCTGTATCACCTCGAGCTGACGATCGCAAAAGCTAAAATAATCAACGGGGACCAGGATGGCGCCAGGATATTCCGGGATAAGGCAAAAAAGCGCAGTGAGCTGATCGATAAATATTTTTGGAACAAAAAAATGTCCTATTACACGGATTATGATTTCAAAACTTCTGCACAGAAAAATAACATTACTCCCGCCGGCCTTTACCCATTTTGTTTTCTTAAAGAGCATCCGGACTACCTCAGTTTCCTGGGAAGGAAAGTGGCCGTTGTACTGAAGGCCAAATTATTGAAGGATGGCGGTTTTGTGACCACGGAGTATACAACCGGTGAACAATGGGATGCGCCCAACGGATGGGCACCCCTGGAATGGATGATGATCTGGGGACTGGACCGCTGCGGACAGAAAAACCTGGCTTCTACGGCAGCCAAAAGGTGGATCCGGTTGAATACCCGGGTCTATAAACAAACCGGAAAACTGATGGAGAAATACAATGTGGTGGATATTGCCAAAGAAGCGGGCGGTGGGGAATATGCGGGACAGGATGGCTTCGGCTGGACCAACGGAGTATTGCTTAAACTGATCAGCGTGTACGGCGGCGCTAATTAATAATAATTTAACTGTACCATGACCGACGAATATTTCATGCTGCAGGCGCTGAAAGAAGCGAAAAAAGCTTACGATGAAGGTGAAGTTCCCATTGGAGCGGTCATTACCATGCAGAGCAGGATCATTTCACGTGGACATAATCAGGTGGAACGATTAAAGGATCCCACCGCACACGCGGAGATCATCGCAATGACTTCCGCGTTTAATTTTCTGGGCTCCAAATATTTGCGTGACGCGGCCATTTATATTACCATAGAACCCTGCCTGATGTGCGCCGGAGCCCTGTACTGGAGTAAAATCCAAAAAGTGGTGTATGGCGGTCATGATGAAAAGAATGGTTATAGGAAATATATTTCTCCCTGCCCCTCCCTGGAAAACCTGGGCGTGGCTCCCCGGCCCTTTCATCCCAAAACCATCGTTATCCCGGGCATCCTCGCGAATGAATGCAGCATTTTAATGAAGGCCTTTTTTAAGGAAAGGAGAGAACGCTGATGTGTAAATAAAAAAAGGGCAACTTATTCAAAGCCATTTCCACATAAACACATCGGCCCATTTTCACCTATTTCCGTCTTTTTCCCAATTCCCCGGCATTAGTTTTGAGTAATCAACCTGTGATCCCTAATTTTGTTATCCCGTTAAGGAACACTGTCTTCAAATTCACTAAAAACAATAGTTATGGCATTTACATTACCGGCATTACCATACGCTCCCGCTGCGCTGGAACCGCATATAGACGCATTGACGATGCAGATTCATCACGGCAAACATCATCAGGCTTACGTAGACAATCTGAATAAGGCCGTTGCAGGAACACCCAATGAGCAAAAAACGCTTGAGGACCTGGTAAAAATTGCCGGAACGCTTTCTCCGGCGATCCGTAACAATGGTGGCGGTCACTGGAATCATAGTTTTTTCTGGGAAATCCTGGCACCTCAGGCCGGTGGCAAACCCAGTGGCAAACTGGCGGAATCCATTGATGCGGATTTTGGCTCCTTTGATGCATTCAAAGAAAAGTTCGCCCAGGCCGGGGCCACCCGTTTTGGAAGCGGCTGGGCATGGCTGGTGGAGCAGGACGGGAAACTTGTGGTTTCCTCTACACCCAACCAGGATAATCCCCTGATGGATGTGGCCGAGGTTAAAGGCACCCCTATTTTAGGCGTAGACGTTTGGGAACATGCCTACTACCTGAAATATCAGAACCGCCGTGCGGAATATCTTGCGGCATTCTGGAACGTGGTCAACTGGAAAGAGGTAAATAAGAAATACGAAGCATCCCTGTAAATTTTAACATACCCATTCTTTACAATATTATCCCGGTACCTCTTTTACCGGGATTCTTTTTTTAAATAAAAATGCAAAATGAAAAAAATATTGGCTCCCCTGCTGGCCGGTTTTATGTTTTTAGCTGCCTGTACCTCCCACAATAAAAAAATATTGGTTTATGCCGACAGCAATATCCAGGTTGATGAATCCCAGAAAAACATCATTGTCACGGACGGGACAACCCATGTGGAAAAAGAACTGGATTTCAGCGGATCTTCTCCGGTTGAATTGAATATCCAGACAGCTGCCGGGAAATATACACTGGTTGCCAATGAAGACGGATTGTATATCGCCAACCTCAAGTCGGACACCGTGGTGGGTAGCATACAGCACGTGGGTAAAACGGCACAGACCCGGATGACACAGGATCAGCTGAAATCAAATCTGGACAGCCTGAATAAGCTGATCCGGAACGAGAATGTTTCGGTTGCAAATAAGAATTATTTTATTACCCCCGGGAAAATGGTGAGATTGACTGAGTTTACCAAGGCTAAAGTTTTCGGCCCCTTCACCTCCATACCGTCATCTTTTGATGCCGGTTCCGTTCCGGAAATATATAAATTTTATACCCTTTCTGAAGTACAGGAAATCATCGCTAAACTAACGGAGATGAGTAAATATAAAGAAGCGGACGGTCAACAATAAAAATATCAAACCACGGGATCGTGTCCGCTGCCGCCCCAGGGGTGACACCTCGAAATCCTCCGGATGGCCATCCACCCGCCCTTCAGCAAGCCATACTTTCTGAACGCTTCTATGGCATATTGCGAGCAGGTGGGTGTAAAACGGCATTTCGGACCAAGCCAGGGCGAGATTACCCATTGGTAAAGCCTGATCAATCCGATCAGCGGTATACTAAGTATTTGGAGAATTCCCTTCATTGAACTGATTAATCAGTTTTTCCAGCAGCAGCAGGATACTTTTGTTCACCTGCACTGAATCCGGAATGTCCCTGCCCGTATAGATAAAAAACAACTGAACGCGTTGCTTGTTTTTCAGCAGCACTTCCCGGAGCGGAAGTTTTTGCAGGCGATACGCCTCACGGGTCAGGCGTTTGATCCGGTTCCTGTCCACCGCCCTCGGAAAATTCCTGGAGCTGACTGTAAACCCGGCCTTCAGATCAAACCCATCGCCTTGCCGCTGATACATTAGCCGGAATGGAAAAACGGTTATCTTTTTTCCTGATTCGAAAAGTGAATCGATCTGCTTCCGGCTTTTGAGGCGTTCCTCTTTTCCCAGCGAATGAATCCTGTTGCTTGTCATACGGGATACAAAAATAAATAGCCCCGGATTGCCGGGGCTTAAAGATATCTCGAAACTTTCCTAAAGATCATTATTTCGCTTTATGCTCGTCGGAAACCGTCAGTTTGGTCCGGCCCTTGGCACGACGGCTGGCCAGTACTTTTCTGCCGTTGGCAGTTTGCATGCGTTTTCTGAAACCATGAACAGTTTTACGGCGGCGCGTGTGGGGTTGAAATGTACGTTTCATTGTTTAAAATTTTTAACCTTCCTAATGACCTGAAGATCAGGTAGTTCTCCATCATCTGCCAAGGCAGTCCCGGATGCCCTGCTGAAAGGGAGGCGAAGGTAAATAATTCCGGACGGATCGCCAACAATCGGCGGGTTTAATCAGTAATTGCACGAAAAATACCCACTGGTAATACTTGCGGTTACGCTACTCGTCAGGGAAGAGCCCACAAAACTAAAGGTGCCTGTAACATGCTTGTTTACCGTATCATTCTCCGTAATCTTCAGGGTGCCATTCGCCTGGGCTACCAGGATGGTAGTCGGATCGGGATCATAAGCGGCAAAATAGGTACCTGAGCTGTAATTCAGGGCATAGGTGCCGGGTGTAACAGCTGCCGGCATGTACATGGCCACCAGCTTTGAACCATCGGCACTGCTTCCTGAAACAATCAGTACGCCATTCTGGGAAGCAGCGATCACCTGATCTGCCGCCCAGGCGGTGTCATTAATGATGGCACTCAGGGTGTCGGTAGTACTTATCCCGCCCCCGGGCCCTCCCGGATTGACTACTGAACCAGCGCCGGAATAGGGTAATTGATTAAAAAATCCGGCCGTCACCGTTTTGGTGGTTGTATTCGATTCCTGGTACGCCTTAAATTGAAAGGTGCCGGAAATTGTTTTGTTTACCGTATCAATATCCGTGATGGAGACCGTTCCTCCCGCTTTTGATTGATCGGAACTGGTATTGGTCAGATAGATCTCAGCTGCAAAACCTTCCTCCAGGCTATTATACTGGGCATATCCCGGAGTCTGGCTGTTAACGGCATACACAGCTTTCCGGAACGCCGGCAATACCATGGAAATCTCGTCCTGACTTTTGCCAATCCCCGTAATGCTTACGATTCCGGAATCCGAAATATTCACCTGCTGGAGGCTGTCCGCCTGCCAGGGTATCCCATCAATGACCGCATAAAAATTAACGGAATCCTGGGCGGGAAGTGTATTTTCCCTGCTGAGTTCCTTCGTACAGGATCCCCACAAAAAAACAAGGGGCGCAAACAGGAAAAGAACCGGATGTAGTTTCATAATCAGGTGGGATTATTTTAAAAAAGGACCATTGACTGCCTACAAAAATACTTCTTCTGAATGAATTCCCTTTTCGTAGAAAATTCCGGCATGCCGGTCGAAATCTTCCGGAGAATCCGTGGTAAAAAAAGTTGTTTTTCCATTTTTACTGCAGCGGTTGTCTATTTCCGGATGACGGGTCAGATAATCAGCCAGGCTTTCCGCTACAATATCGCCCTGGGAAACCAGCCGGATGGAGGCGGGGAAACAGGACCTCAGCTTGTCCATCACCAGGGGATAATGCGTACATCCCAGGATAACCGTATCAATGGCTGAAGACTGGGCAAGCAGGGCATCTGCATATTTCCGGATAAAATAATCGGCACCCGCACCCTGATGTTCATTATTCTCGATCAGTGGCACCAGCAGGGGGCATGCCTGTTGAAAAACTTTTAGTCCCGGAAAGAATTTTAGTATCTCTATCGGATAGGATCCTGAGTTGACGGTACCCTGAGTTGCGAGTATGCCCACATTCCCTGATTTCGAATACCGCCCCGCGATTTCTGTGGTCGGTCTGATCACACCGAGCACTCTGTTTAGCGATTTGCTTTCCACCAGATCGTGCTGCTGAATGGTGCGCAATGCCTTGGCGGATGCGGTATTGCAGGCAAGGACCACCAGCGGACAGCCCTTTAAAAAAAACCATTGCACACTTTCCCGGGTATATTGATATACGGTTTGAAATGATCGGTTTCCATAAGGCGCCCGGGCGTTATCCCCCAGATACATGAAATCATATTCCGGTAATTTTTTTACGATCGATTGCAATACGGTGAGACCGCCGTAACCGGAATCAAATACCCCAATCGGAAACGCAGATGTCATCATGCAGGATAAAAAGTAAAAAATAAAGCCACCCCGTCCTGTCTCCGTGAAAACCGGAATGGGGCGGGATGGCTCATAAAGTAATTTATTACCGGATCATTTCAATCCCAGCTTCTTTTTCACCATCGGAAGCAAATCCTCCGCGGGTGGTGAAACCAGTAAGGCATCTTTCAGGAATACATAAGTGAAGCCACCGTCCCTGGCAACCTGCTGCACCACGTCCTGCGCTTTTTTCTGAATGGGCGCCATAAGTTCCTGTTGTTTCTGCTGATACTGCTGGCTGGCCTGTTGCTGATATCCCTGTAATTTCAGGTAGAGTTCACCCAGTTGTCTTCTTTTGATTTCGATCTGGGCCTTGGTATATTTAACCGTGTCTTTGGAAGAAAGCAGACTGTCCTTTTCGCTGAATTCCTTTTTCATATCATCGTAATTCGAATTCAGGGCATTCTGAAAATCACCCATGGACGTGTCCGCTTTTTTATATTCGGGCATATCCCTGATCAGTTCATTCAGATCGATATAACCCATTTTAGATTGCGCATGCAACGGGCTTCCCGCGGACATGCAGGCGGTTGCTACTAGAATGATGGCAACAATTTTTTTCATAATTGTGAACGGTTTTCTTTGTGTTTATTAATAGTTGAATATGGTGGCTGTATGAATACGGGTTATTTTATCCCCAGTTCCTTCAAAACATCGTCGCTCTTATCCAGCTTGGGGTCGGCAAAGATAACAGTTATTCCCTCACTTTTATCCAAAATAAAGTCATACATTCTGTTCACCGCAATTTTCTGGATGGCGTTATAAACCTTATCCTGTACGGGTTTGATCAGTTCCTGACGTTTTTTAAACAGATCCCCTTCAAAGCCAAAGCGTTTTCGCTGGAGATCCCGGACTTCCTTTTCCTTATTAAAGAGCTCATCCTCCCTTTTTTTCTTCAGCTCTTCACTCAGCATCGCCTGTTCACCCTCATAGTCCTTGTACATTTTATCCAGTACTCCCTGTTTGTCGTCTATTTCTTTCTGCCACTGGGCGCTGATCTGATCCAGCTGCTTCTGGGCCAGTTTATAATCGGGTAGTTTATCCAGGATGTATTTGGTATCCACAATGGCATACCGTTGTGCGGAAGCGCCAAGGCAGAGCCCGGCAGAGAGAATCGTGAAAAGAAGTATTTTTTTCATATCGTTTGTTTTAAGCAGATTCTATTCCGGTTCAAATCCCAGCATAAAGGTAAACCGGGATGCGCCTTTCAGCGAACCATTCTGTATCCGGTCCAGCCCGATTCCATAATCGAAGCCCAGTAATCCGAACATGGGCAGGAAGAAACGCAGACCCACACCCGCATCGCGACGCAGGCGGAAAGGATTATAATCTTTGTAATCGTACCAGCCGTTGGCGGCTTCAAAGAACACTTCCCCGTAGATGGTGCTGCTTGGATTTGTGGTGAACGGGTAACGCAGTTCAAGGGTATATTTATTGAACATGACAAAGAACTGCGATGCCTGCTGCTGATCCGGATTCACGCGGGGATCCGAATTCTGATACACAGGATATCCTCTTTGTGAAATGATATCATAACCCAGCAGGCCGAAGTTATTGGTTAACCCGGCATCTCCCAACTGAAATCTTTCAAACGGAGAGAAATCCAGTTTGCTGGTGTACTTACCCATAAATCCATATTTCACGGCAGCTTTCAGCACAAATTGCCGGCTCTTGTCCGCTCCCATGGCCTTCCCGATGGGTATGTACCATTCGCTGTTGAGCCGCCATTTTGTGTATTCCGGCAACTGGAAGTTCTGCTGGTCGGAGAAATTCTTATTAAACAGGGAATAAGGTGGTGTAACCTGAGCGCTGACCATAAAATTGGATCCCGTTCTCGGATAGATGGGCTGATCCAGGGAATACCGCGCCAGCTGCAGCTTGAAACTCAAATTGGTTGAAAATCCATTTCTGAAATTCTGTGAGAACAGCGAATAATTGGTCAGGTCGTACCGGGTGTAATTAAGAGAATAAGTGAGGGTGAAATAATCATCCGGCCATTTCAATTGTTTGCCCAGGGCAATTACCACGCCGAAATTCTTTAAGGAATTGGTATCACTGAAAGCGTATTTCGCTGTTTGATAGTTATAACCGCCGGTGCGGAAGGCACTCCGGTATAAGCTCACGGTCAGGGAGTTCCTTTTCTTTCCGCCAAGCCAGGGTTCGGTGAAGGACAGGTTATAGGACTGATAGGCACGTCCGTTTGCCTGTACGCGCAAACTCAGTTTCTGGCCGTCGCCCGTGGGTAACGGATCCCAGGCAGATTTCTTCCAGATATTGTTTATGGAGAAGTTATTAAAGGAAATACCTACGGTACCGGTCACCCCGATCCCGCCTCCCCAGCCTGCTGAAAGTTCGAGCTGATCAGCCGATTTTTCTTCCACTGACCAGTTGATGTCCACCGTACCATCCTCCTGATTCGGAACAATATTCGGCGTTACTTTTTCCTGGTTGAAAAAACCGAGGTTTACGATTTCACGGGTGGACCGGATGATATCCTGGCGACTGAATTTTTCTCCCGGAATGGTGCGGAGTTCCCGGCGGATGACATACTCTTTTGTTTTTTCGTTGCCGGCAATGGTCACGTTCTTGATGGTTGCCTGGGGACCTTCGGTGATCCTGATCTCGAAATCGATCGTATCGTTATAAACTGCGGTTTCCACCGGATCCACCCTGAAAAACAGGTATCCGTCATCGAGGTAGAGATCACTGATGCCGCCACCTTCCTGGGTAACCTGCTTGCCCAGCTTTTTATTGAGGATGTCCAGGTTATAGACATCTCCTTTCTGAATACCCAGGATCAGCGAGAGAACGGAATCGGAATATTTGGTGTTCCCCTTCCAGACCACGTTACCGAAATAGTATTTTTTCCCTTCGTCTACCTTGATGCCGATATTCAACTGATTCCTGCTGTTGTAGTAAGTGGTGTCCGAAACAATATTCGCATCCCGGTAACCCATCGAGTTGTAGTATTCCAGAATTTTATCCTTATCCGCATCATACTTTTTCTGATTGAATTTTGCAGAGCTGAATAATTTAAAGCGGAAGTAGGGATCGATGAATTCTTTTGAACGGGTAAAGGAAAGAAAGCCCCAGTTGTTGATATAATCTTTAAATGGAACGGGTTTATTGACGCCGTAGGAAGTGGAATCTTTGGGAGGAAAAAGCGTTAACCGGGTCATTTCCTTAGTATCCTTCAACTGCTTTTTGAGTTTGGGGGAAAGGATGGCTTCGTTACCATAAAAACTGATCTGGTTTATCCTTATTTTGGTCCCTTTATCAATAACGAAGATGAGGTTTTCGGAATTGGGTGTTTTTGTATCTACGGTTTCAACGATCTTCACTTTCACGCCCTGAAAGCCTTTATCCGCATAATAGCTTTGGATGTTCTCTTCGGCGATCTGCTTCATGTTTTCCGTGATCACACGGCCCTTGATCAATCCGGTCTTTATTTTCAAATCATCCGATTCCGTTTTACTGGCGTTTCTGAAAGTAAAATTAGTCAGTCGGGGTCTTTCTGTTACGTGGATCTCTATGTACAGATCATTGCCCGAAACACGGGTATAATAAATGGCCACGTTGGAAAAGAGATTCTGGCCCCACAGTTTGGTAATGGCCTTGCTAAAATTATCGCCGCCGGGTATCATGATCTTATCGCCCACGGTTAAACCCGATACGGAAATCAATAAGGATTCATCCAGGAATTTGCTGCCGGTAATTTTGATTCCGGCAAGCGTATATTCTTTGGGCGTTTTTGCATTATCCAGGGCCATGAGTTCAGGATCAATGGAAACCGGATGCGTGGTATCCGAATCCTGCGCCTTTACAACCGTGATTCTCAGAAAGCAGAAAGTGAACAAAAAAACACCAGTCAATAAGCGTCGTTGCATCCGGGCGGGTTTTTTAGAGCGGCAAATTAAGGGGATTAATTAAAAGTGTTTGTTAAAATACAGGCTGCATCAGCGCTACAGCGGATTTATTCTCAGGCATTTCCGTCTTTGTTGGCGTGCCCCGGGCCGAGTTGCTCGCTGGTTTTTCCAAAGCGTCTTTCCCGGCTTTGAAAATCGAGAATGGCCTCATACAGGTTCTCTTTCCGGAAGTCGGGCCACAGTACGGGTGTAAAAAATAATTCAGCATAAGCCAGTTGGTAAAGTAGAAAATTACTGATCCGGCATTCTCCGCTGGTCCTGATCATCAGCTCAGGATCGGGAAAGTTCCGGGTACAGAGGTATTGTTCAAATGTTTCTTCTTTAATGGTCTCCGGATCCAGCTTACCCGCCTTCACATCTCTGCCCAGTTGCCTGGCAGCTTCCCCCATTTCCCAGCGGCTGCTGTAGCTCAGGGCCATGATCAGGTTCAGACCCGTATTAACGGCTGTTTCCTGGATGGCTTCTTCCAACGCATCCAGGGTATTTTGCGGAAGCATACTGGTATTTCCGATCACATGAAGCCGGATGTTATTTTTATTCAGGGTAGGCACTTCTTTGCGGATCGTTTGTACCAGCAATTCCATTAACCCGCTTACTTCACCCGGGGGCCTGTCCCAGTTTTCAGTGGAAAATGCATATAGGGTAAGGTATCCCACACCCAATTCTGCGCAGCCTTCCACCACATCACGCACGCTTTCCACGCCATGATAATGACCGAAGAGCCTGTTCTGACCCTGTACCTTGGCCCACCTCCCGTTACCATCCATGATGATGGCGATGTGGTTGGGCAAATGTGCCTGATCAATCTTGCTTTTCAAAGACTTCATGCCCCTTTTTGAAGGGCACGAAGGTATACAATTTCCGGGATTCGATGCTAAGTCAAATTAGTTCAGGATCAGGGGGTTACTTGGCTGTAGGACAGCGGTAGGAGGTAATATTGAAGGAGAACATGATTTCAGCGAAAAGATAACTGTCATTCTGGTTTGAATACCCCCGTTGTTTTCCCGCAACGCCAATGGGGGTACCGGTTTCTGTAGAGCGATCCTGCAAGGCAGCCGCCGTGGATCCTTTGGGGAAGTTCTCAATGCCTGCATAGGTGGTACTCACGTCATCCAGATAATCGGTGTTGGTGAACCGGTATACCAGTTCAAAACCGATATTCATATTGGGGTTGAGGTTATATTTATAACCCACGCCCAACGGAATAAAGGCCGCTATATTGGCGTAGGGTTTCCGGTTGGGGTAAGCGGCGGTTCCCTGTCCTTCCGTGCCCAGTTCCCGCAGATATACTTTCTGGCCCTGATAGTACGCATACGGGTCAAAGCTGAAAAGACCAATCCCAAACGTAATGTAGGGCGTTGCGCGGTGGTTCCCGTCGCCCGGAATGAACTTAAAAAAATTGAAATCCCCCTGGATGCCCATTTCCCAGATATTGCTATTGAAACTAAGGTTGCGGCGGAGTTCAAATGCATTCTGGGTATTATAGACGTCGGAATATCCCACCTGGGCAAAATGGCCTGCAACCCGAAGGGCCACATAATTTCCGAATTGTTTTCTGAAAAATAAGCCAAAAGCCGGTTTGGGCCTGTTGAAGTGATAGTCCGGATTCAGATCTCCGAAATAATGGGCAGCGCCACCCGAAATGCCAAATTCCCCCTCATGAACCAGGCTCTTGTCTTCCGGATCAAAAGCCTCTTGTGCGCTGGCATAATAAAATACACAAAAAATAGCCACTCCGGTGATTAATAGTCGCTTCATATCTGCAAAAATAATTACTAATCCGTGCTTAAAATAGATGTTCCCAGCCTCGCATAACGCTGGATGCCCTTTTTTCTGATAATGAAAATGTTAATTCCGCCTGTCCAGCCCCCAGGAAAGCTTGTTTCTCAGGGTTTGCAAGAAATTATTTTCGTTCAATCTTACCAGCGAAATATTGAAATCCTCCCTTCTCACGGCCAGTTGGACATTCTTATCCACAATTTCTTTTCTGGAATCAAGGGCGCAGATAAAATTTTCAGACCTTCCCTCCACTTCAAATGAAATGATGTTGTCGTCCGGCACAATGATGGGTCTCACATTCAGGTTATGCGGGGCCACCGGATTGATCACAAAGCTTCCCGATTCGGGAAAAACGATCGGTCCCCCGCAACTCAGTGAGTACCCCGTGGATCCTGTTGGTGTGGAAACAATCAATCCGTCGGCCCAATAGGTATTTAAAAAATCACCGTTCAGGTAGGTATGGATCCTGATCATCGGACTCGTATCGGTTTTGTGAATCGCAAATTCGTTGAGCCCGTAGGGTACTTCCCCAAACAGGGGTTTGTTTGCATCCAGATGGATGAGCGACCTCTTATCGGCCACAAATGTTCTGTTCACCAACGCTTCTACCGCCACGAGCATATCCCCTTTGCCGATGCTGGCTAAAAATCCAAGTCGTCCGAAATTGATACCGATCACCGGAATGTTTTTGTCTCTAACCAGGGAGATCGTATCCAAAAGGGTGCCATCGCCACCGAGGCTGATGAGGAAATCCACCGAATTATCCAGTTCCCCGGAATCCCTGAAAAACAACATCTTCGGGGGAAAACGAAAAACCGTTTCAATCTGGTCATAAAAAGGTTTGTACAACGCCACCTGGATCTGCTGACGCTGTAATTCATCCAGCAACTGCTGAACTTCAACCCGTTCATGTTCTTCAATGATCCTGCTGTATATCGCTACTTTCATTCTTGATAAAATTTTTTATGTCCGGCGTTTTACCGGCCCGTCCTGAAGCTTCAGGATATTATACTTTTTTAAAAATCATTTCTAATGTGAAAGAATAATCCTTTTTCCCCTAACTGATTCACGCTGAACTCCGCCCGGAAAACAAAATCATAAAAAGTAACCACATCAAAACCTATTCCGCCGGTATACAGGGCCTTGTTCACCAGGCTATTGATGTTATCGTATTTATTGTACACATAACCCAGATCAACATACGCTTTGGCATAAATACGGAAAGGGATCAGATCGTGCGAAGTGCCTCGCAGAAACGGAATGCTGAACCGACTTAGTTCCCGGAGTACAGTATTGCGGGCCACAACGCAAGCTACGCCATCCACCACATATCTTTCCAATCCCCGCATGTAAAAATCATTATATCCCAGCAGCTGTTCGTTGTAAAAAGGCTGTTTAAAGGGAACCCTGAGCAGCCCCAGGTTTTCTGAAACAAAATACATCCGGGGGGCAAAAGAAAAAGCCTCGCTTGTTTTTACATTCAATTGCCACAGGTTCATGTCCGCAGTAATGCCGCGCTTCAGCAATCCGCCTTCAATAAAAAATCCCCGGGTGGGATAAGGCACATAATCTACATTGTTATACCGGATGGTATACGACAGTTCGGGATAAAAAATAGACCGCTGGTTATGGAGAAAATAGTTGGGGTTGTAATTGAGCACCGCGCTGTCAATCTTGACCTGGTTAAAACTCAATTTCAGAAAATGACGGGTGAGCAGTTGCGGGCGGTAATAATACCGGAGGGAAAAACTCATTTGTTCCCGCATATATTTACCGGCATAACTGAGGCTGTCGCGATTCACGAATACCTGTTTGTTGAAAGCCGTACCCACATTGAGCTCCTGCTGCCCCGCATAAAGGAAACCGCCTCCGAATCCGTGCTTCAGGTCCTTCCCAGCATCCGGGTGGTCATAAGCCACTTCCACCTCTCTGGTATATCCGGTGATCAGCCAGATCCTCAAAAAATCATTCCGTCCGGTAAAATTATAGTGGGAATACTTCAGTCCGTAGTCAAACCTTTTTAAACTGTAATGCTGGTCGGCCCAGGCAGTGAGGTTCCTGTCAACGGGTCGCACATAAGGCAAAGGGAAAATATACCAGCGTTCCTTGACCTCGATCCGGATATCGATGGTGTAGCCGCGGAATGCTTTCAGGGAAACCTGTACCGCATTAAAAAGATGGGTATTGATGAGTCGTTCGCGCATCCGGGTAAAGGATTGCGTAATCTGTTCCAGGGTAAGCGAATCCCCCGGTTTAAATGGCATTTCCCGCTCAATGATATAGCCACGGGTTACCCGGTTTCCGCTGATGAAAATTTTTCCGATTTCAAAAAGCTGCTCCGCGGCCGGGGAAGGAACACTGTCCTTTGTACACACGGCAGCGAATTCACCCGGCTTAACAGCCATTGCCCTGCTGTGGTAAAGAATAAGCAATGCAAAGATCAGCGCAAGATATTTGTCCGGTTTTCGGATCATAGTATTAGTCCGGGTCTTTACAGGGATACCACGAATCAGTTTTTAAATGCTCAGATAATTCATCAGGTGATTGTAATTACTGCGCAATTCATTGTCGTACTGCTCTTCCCCAAAATAATATTTGATTTTGTATTCGTACCGCTGAAAGGTGGCGATGATATCTGAAATTTCCAGCCTGTTGATCCGGAGGGTGATGTAGAAAGCGGACGTGATGGCGTCGAAATAAGTATTCAGCTGGGTTATCTGTGCATCGTTTGTTTCCACCAGCTTGCTGATTTCGGCAAAAGAGAAATTAATTTTATCCATTTCGAGTACCACGATGGCTCCGGGATCTCCCGTACCGATTAATTTTCCCACACTCTTCAGCAATTCAATGGCCGTGATGGATCCCAGGTAGTCACTTTCCTTATTGATCACCGGGAGGAGCGTGAGGTTAAATTCGTTCATCACCTGAATGCTTTCCAGGATGTGATTGACACCCTGCACCGCGGCGCCTGAAAAAGAAGATTGCAGCCGGTTGAGCGGCATATTGTCTGAGGAAGCATTCAGCAGAATGTCTTCACTAACGGTTCCCAGCAGCTTTTGTTCCTGAATAACGGGCAGATGGGCCACATGAAGATCATCCATAGCTTCTTTGGCCAGCAGCACGGTGTCGTCCGGATGAAGCGGCAGTATATCGATGGATAGAATTTCCTGATTTAACACAGCAAGGGTTTTAGTGATAAGATCTTATCTGTCTCAGGCCACTGCTGCAGGTTCGTTTAGTTTGGTCAGAAACTGGTGTAATATGTCATTGAATTCAGCCGGAACCTCCATCATGGGCGCGTGGCCGCATTGGTCTATAAAATGCAGCTCACTGTGGGGAATCAGCCGCTGAAACTCCCTGCCTACAAAAGGAGGCGTGATGCCGTCGTTGCTTCCCCATATCAATAACGTGGGCTGTTTGATTTGATTGAGTTCCTCCCCCAAATTATTTCTGATGGCGCTCTTGGCCAGGGCTATGATTTTAATGGCCTTGATCCGGTTATTTATGATTTCGTATACTTCGTCAACCAGTTCTTTGCTCGCAATTTTCGGATCATAAAAGGTGAGTTCCGTTTTCTTTTTGATATAGTCATAATCCCCCCTTTTCGGGTAGGTATCCCCCATAGCACTTTCAAAAAGTCCGGAACTGCCCGTCAGGATAATGGATTTTATCCTTTCCGGATTCTTTAATACGTAGATCAGGGCAACATGTCCGCCCAGCGAATTACCCAGCAGGTGAACGTTCCGGTAATTCCTGGCCTCGATGAATCTGTTCACAAATTTAGCCAGTCCCCCAACAGAAGTGTGCAGGATGTCGAGCTCAAATAAGGGCAGCATGGGCACAACTACCTTATAGTGTTTCTTGAAATACTCAACCAGGTCCACAAAGTTGCTGAGTGCCCCAAAAAGACCATGCAGCAATACCAGGGGTTGCCCTTCACCTTCTTCAATGAACCTGAATTTATCCGCCTGTTTGATCTCGTACTGCATCACACAATTAATAATTCCGATAATTATTCGCTAAAATAAATGATTTACTGCAAAAATCATCCCTTTTAAAACCTTAACAATGTTTTCATTACAAATGTACGATAACTCATTTATAACGCTCGGAGGATCTCCTCCGGCTTCTTGGGCATGGCGTTCGGGCTAATATTTATCAACGGATGCGGCGGCCGACTTTATCAAAAAACGACTCCAGAACAGCAAACATATCCTGGCCAAACGGGATGAACCTGCCCATAAGATGGATGACTCCCGGGCCCCACGGAGCAATCAGGGGATATATGCGGGAAGCTGCCGTTGCCTCCGGTGAAATGATGTTCACCCGGGTTCCGTAAAAAAGGATTACGCTGTAAACGGAAATATATAACATCAGAAAAAGTACCATGCCAAACAATTTGTTAAGCCATCCTAAAAAAACCATGGTGATCAGTTTTTCCAGCAGTCGGCCAAGCAGAGTGACCAGGATCACCACGGCCAGAAACACCAGGATGAATGCAATTATGGGTAACCAGCGACCGGAAGCCTTTAATCCGGATCCCAGGTGCGCAGCCACCACCGCAGATAATTTGACCGCTGCTGCAAGACCCAGCAGGCAGCATATGAAGGAAAAAAGAGCCCGTATCAGTCCCTTTCGCCACCCCCTGATGATGGCCAGCCCAACGACGATGCAAGATATAATGTCTATCACCCGGGCATGAAATTAGGAATTATAGGTAACAGGATAAGATTATCGTACGCTGGTGAAAATTCCCCGATTGGGAAAATGCCGGATATTTCAGGCATTAAAAAACATCCACCATTCAATGCATTACAAAAAATAAAAAAGATACCACATCACTTGCATTATTGAATTTTGTGTTTAATCTTTGTTTTGTCGTTACAGCGTACCCAATCTCCTCTAGAAAATTCCTCCAATCATCCCCCGGAATTTTATTTTTTTAATCGTTTCCATTCCTGTGAATTACGTGCCCAATTCCTGATCACCGCCGATCAATCCGTAATTTATTTCTTTACATACCCTAAACTGTACAAAATGAAAACGATTTCTACCCTTGTTTACCTGCTCGTTATTGTATCCATCTGCGCAACGAGTGCCGTTCTTTATCTTAATCAGGAGTACAATTTTTCTGCCCTGCTCACCATTACCTGGATCATTTCCCTGACCGTCTGGATCAAAGCCAACGGCCTGCTGGAAGAAAAGAAGGAACAAGTGATTCAGCAGGTTGAATTGGTATAGGGTAATACCATCCACCACCCGACTATTGCGCCACGCGATACTCCACCCGTCTGTTAATGGCCCGTCCGGCAGCATTATCTTTCCCATTGATGGTTTCGGGAACAATCGGGCAACATGCACCCATTGGCTTGCCCACCAGCCTGTCTGGCGATACGCCTCTCTTCACCAGGTATTGTATGCAGGCATCCACGCGTTTCTGCGCCAGCCTGATATTATATGCTTTACCACCGATACCATCGGTGTATCCTTCTACCTGAATAACCAGTTGTGGGTTTTTTGCCATCAGGATGGCCAGAGAATCCAGGTTGTCGTGCGCGGAATCACTGAGCACCGATTTCTTATAACCAAAATTTCCAACCCTGGATGATCTCGTGAGTGAACGAAGTAATTCCTCCAGTTCTTTTTGCGGATCCCCCAGCCCTTTCATACATATCGGTTCGTTATTCAGAGAGTCCTTTCCGGTTATCTCCTGCAAATCGTAATCTGTATTTTTCTGTTCATATCCGCCTTTATCTGCCCGAATCCGTATATGTGCCGTATTGTGCAGCTCGAATGTATATTTCCCTTCCGCATCCGACTGCAACCTCGCCAGCTGGCGGTCCGGATGGCGAATATCCGTTACCGTTAGTAAAGCATCAGCCAGCGGCTTTCCGCTTTTACAATCAGTCACCCTTCCCCGTACATATCGCGCATTGTTCTCATTCACCTGAAATAAAGCAAGGCAGCATTCGGAGGAGCGGTCCGAACTCATCCACCCGGTATTCCAGATGTTTTCATCATCCGTACTCACATAGTACAGGTCGTCCCTGGAAGAATTCAGGGGCGCCCCGGCATTTTCCGGTTTTTCCCAGCCGGATAAATTAATATTTCCGCGAACATAGAAAAGATCGAAGCCGCCCATGCCCACTCGTCCGTTCGTGGAGAAAACCAGGGTACGGCTTTTGTCATGAAAATACGGGGCCTGCTCATCTCCGGGCGTATTGATCACGTTGCCGAGGTTTTTCACCTGGATCACATCCAGATTGCTGTCCAGCATGGCATACCAGAGGTCATAACCCCCAAAACCGCCGGGACGATCGGATGAAAAAATAAGATACCGGGAATCGGCCGCCAGGTCGGGCTGCGCATTGTTGCTCCCTTCCGGATTCAATGCCGCCGGACCCTTCACGGGTTGAGACCAGCCGGTATCCGTGAGGTGACTCGCGTAAATGGCCGATTGGGTTTTGCCATTGATTCTGGACCAACGGGTAAAAAACAGGTGTTTGCCATCACGCGAATAGGTGGCCATGCCATTATTTTCTCCTGGTTGCACATCCATTGGGATCTTCACCGGACGGCCCATGGGATCGTTGCCCGGACCCGACTCATATAAAGCCGTGACGTACTGCGGCTGCCCTTTACCGTTCGCTTCTTCTGATACCATGGTAAAAGCCACCGAATCGTTATTTTTCAATGTAAGGGCATACGCTGATTTATTTCCGGCACCTGCATAAGGCACCAGGGTAAACCGGTTGATGACGTTTTCGGATTGCGACTGAATGAATTTCAGATTTTCCATTTCCCGGTCCGCACCCATCAGCAGATCATCCAGCTGGGTATGCTTTTCGAGAAAAAGAGAGAGTTGTTGGCTGGCCTCCGGATATTTCCGGTTGGCGCGTAGGGTTACCGCATACCAGTATACCGACGCCGGATAGGCCTTCGGAGAGAAACCGGTCGCCTCCTTATAATATTTTTCTGCTTTGGGGTAATCATGGATCATCCGGTAACTTTCTGCCAGATGATACACCGCCTCCTCATGCGGATCCAGATTGGCTTTTCCCTTTACTTTCTTCTCAATTGCAAAAGGCTGCGACCTGGGTCGGGAATTTTTTTCCGTCGCGAGGTATTTTTCATAAACCTGGGCCGCTTCATAGTAGTTCCGGGTGCTGAATAATTTTTCTGCCTGGTTATAATAACCAGTATACCGCTGGGCAGGAACGGACACACAGAAGAGCACCAGGGCCGAAACCGTTGCTATGGCCTGTTGCAGGATTTTTTTGTTTTTCACTTGGCTTTGGTTTTAACAGGAACCGGTGTGTTTTTAAAAACGGGGACAATAAAATTTGCGGGTTGACATACCCGATCTTCCTTTGCCCACAAAAGAAATCGAAAGCTCCAGGCTGTTTCCTTTGGTTGCGCCGGCGCCCTGGCCGGATGCATTCACATCATAACTCAATCCAAACGTAAGCCCTTTATAATAAACGCCCGCAAATGGAGACACAGCATCGTTCAGCCGGTAATAAGCGCCGAACATGAGATCCGTGGTTTCGCTGGCATATAATTGAAAATAAGCGCCCGCCATTTTTTCCTCGGCATCCCCTTCTTTCATATAAATCACGGAAGGAACAACACTGAGCAGATCGGATGCTATGATTCTCGCCCCGGCATGCACGCTGTACCGCACATCGAGTCTTGCTCTCTGGCCGTCCGACAGATAAGGATCCGTTGGCCTGGTGATGTGATAAGCAGCTACCCCACCGAATACATTGATATTCTTGTTTGGAGAAGCATCATAATAGGCAATCCCTGCACCTGCATCAAAACTGGTAGTAGTAGGTTGCGTAAATATTTCATTGGAATTGTTCGATGGATCAAAACCAGTCCCGGAAATCCATTGCGAACCAAACTGCATTTTCGTGATGTCGAACCGACGGGTAATAAATCCGCATTGCATGGCCATCACTAGATAGTGATCCGCGTTTTTTCCAAATCGCACGCCGGTATAGGCCATGCTGAGGTAACCATTGGTGAAACTGTAAGACTTATCGTTCGTGGTTTGATTTACCAGGTTAAAGCCAAAATTGGTATTCTTGTTAGTCGTTTTTTCAGCAGAAATCCCTTTGGTGGATAAGGTATTGTTGTACTGGCTTCTCCAGATGGCCGATACGCGGTAATCGCCTTCGATCGCGCCCGTGAGCGCTGGATTCAGGTTCATCGGCTGAATAAAATATTGCGAAAAATGGGGATCAACCTGCGCCTGGGCAGCGTTATTCAATCCGCCGGCCAGCAGGGCCATCCAAATTAATCTATGTTTTAAAAAATGGTTCATGGTGGATCGTTGAATTTTCAACCTGGCAGTTTTTATAAAACCAGGATTATTTTTTTTATCTGATAAGGTTCACGGTTCCTTTTCGCTTTATGATTACATTATTATAGAAAGTTACTTTTGCCTCATACACATACACACCTACCGGTTGCGGACGACCTTTCCAGTTTCCATCCCAGCCTCCCTGCGCATCATGCGTTTCTGAGATCACTTCTCCCCATTGATTGTAAATCCGCAGGATCACTTCCTTCACCGACGAGCCATACACTTTGAAAATATCATTGTTTCCGTCGTTGTTCGGCGAGAATGAATTGGGTATGAAGAAGTCCTTCAGATTGGGATCAACCACAACATACAGGGTAGCGGTATCCAGACATCCGTCATCGGATTTTGCAATCACCGTAAAGGATTTCGAAGTATCCTTCACCACGATCGTTTGTGTCAGTGCGGTCTGATCTTCAAAGAAAATACCGGGTGACCAGGAAAGCACACTATATGTGAAATTTCCATCGGTAGTCAGGGTCGTGCTGGTTCCTGCAAGCACCGGATCCGGATTCGCCTTCAGGTTTATGATAAATGGATTCACGGCAATATCCACGATAGCCGTATCCTTACAGCCATCTGTTGTTGTGGCAATGGCCAGATAACGGGTGCTGTCCGTGGGCGTTACCGTGAAGCTATTTCCCGATCCTAAGCCGGGCCAGTCAATACTGTTGCCGGGTGAAGATGCCGTTAGTGTAGCTGTACTCCCTTTACAAATATCTGTTTCGCTGCTGCTTGCCGATATGGACGGTTTCGTAAAAATAGTTACATTAACCGGACTGATATCGGATACACAACCCGTGCTGCCGTTAGTTCCTATCACATAATACGTTCCATTGGTGCTCACCGCAGAAGGATCTGCAAGAACTACAAGTCCGGCAGCGTCCTGGTAAAAATTAAAATTCAAACCGCCTTCGCTTCCTGCGGTTACTGCGGGATCATTGAGGTTTATGGTTCCGGGAAAACAAACGCCCGCCGGATCATTCACCTGAACCACCGGATTCTTAATGGTTACAGAAGTGATGACACTATTGCCGCAGGTGCCGTTGGTGAAAGTGTAAACAACCGGGTAGGTGCCTTCCGTGCTAGTTGCCAGGTCAATGTCCCCGGTGTTGGAATTAATACTCAATCCCGGGGTAGAGACAAAGGTTCCTCCGGCTTGTCCTGTGAGGCTCGCATAAGCAACTCCCTGTGAACAATATGGTGAACCATTATACGAAATTGAAGCGACCGGTAATGGATTGATGATCACCTGCACAGGTTGTATGTCCGAACATCCTGAGGCGTCATTTCCCTGAATATAATAAGTTCCGCTTAGGGCAACCGTATTCGCATTGGGAAGAGTGGTCGTTGCTGCAGCATCTTTAAAATAAGTATAAACCAACCCTGTTGTACTTCCCGCAGTAATTGCGGCTGAAGTAATATCCACCGTACTGCCAAAGCACATGGCCGCAGGATTGGTAATGATCATGGATGGCTTGGGATTAATCGTCACCAGCACCGGTTGAATATCAGCGCAGCCTGAGGCAGTGGCTCCCCGGATATAATAAGTACCACTCACCGCGATCGCATTCGGACCGGCAAGCGGAATTGTTGCAGCGGCATCCTGATAATAGGCGTAGGTGAGTCCTGGCGTACTTCCTGCGGTAACCGCTACCGCAGTGATGTCTATGGTTGCGGGCGAACAGACAGCCGATGGGTTTGTAACCATCACCTGCGGTGCAGGGGTTATCGTTACCGAAGCCGTGGTACTGTTGCTACAGCTTCCATTGCTGAATGAATAAGTGACTGTATAAGTTCCGGGAGTGCTGGTTACCAAGTTTATGGCGCCGGTGGCAGCAGTAATATTTAATCCTGCAATCGAACTATACGTTCCACCTG